>WSYE01000009.1 GCA_009773665.1 Desulfovibrionaceae bacterium
CAGCAGTAGCTACAACGGCAAAAGAGTGCAATCGCAACGAGCAGCCGATGCGCAAAGAGTCTGCTGTCGTAGTCCGTGGAGGCGTACGGGAAAGTCGAGTTCGCCCCTCGTTTGGAGCTGTACGGAGGTCATGTGAGTCAACATGCGGAAGTGCCAGGGCGGGAATCACCGCTTCCGCTTCCGCGTTGCGATGGAATTTGGGGAAAGACCAACTGTCTGAGTGCGCTGAAGGGGCCGTTCAGGATGAGTCTCAAACCTGTGAATCGGACGGCGGCCAGGTCCGTCTGCACGACATCAAAAATGCCATAAGGCAGGGCATGAACATTATCAGAATGCGCCCGCTCGAAAACGCGCCAAAGAAAAAGGGACTTAGGCTATTGCCTAAGTCCCTGATTTCTTGGTGCGCCCGGCAGGATTTGAACCTGCGGCCTACGGATTCGTAGTTCGTTATCATAGCCTTCCCATCGAATCACGGGAACATGTCATTCTCCTTGCAAATCAAGGACTTTCTGGCTATTCTGCCTTCACGTTGTACCTTGCAAAACCCCCATCCTTCACCCGAAAAAGCGGGGCCAGGGCGGGGCCAACTTGAAAGGGGCGGAAGATGCCAGCAGAAAAGCCAGCAAGAACCATTATTAAATGCAAGTCCATCGGGGTGCGCTACCGTGAGCATCCGACCCGGAAACACGGGGTCAAGCCCGACAAGTATTTCCTCATCCGGTACAAGCTGGACGGCAAAGACCGCGAGGAGGGTCTTGGATGGGCTTCCGAGGGTGTGACCGAAGCCAAAGCATCCGCCCGTTTGTCCGAACTCAAGGAAGCCCAGCGCACGGGGCAAGGCCACCGGACCCTAGCGGCGAAGCGCGAAGCCCAGCGCGAACGGGAGGAAGCCGAGCGCCTGGAACGGGAAGAAGCTACACGGGCAATGCTCACGTTCGGCCAGCTTTGGCCCCGGTACTTCACCCAGGCCCAAGCGGATAAGTCACCGAAATCTTGCGAAAAGGAGGAGCAGTGCTTCCGACTTTGGATTGCCCCGGTCATTGGGGACAAGCCTCTCAAGGACGTGGCCCCCTTTCACCTTGAACGCATCAAGAAGGCCATGGCCGACGCAGGCCGCGCCCCACGTTCCGCCGCCTACACTTTGGCCGTGGTCCGGCAGATTTTCAACTTCGCCAAGCGGCACGGGCTTTTCGAGGGTGACAATCCGACCAGCAAAGTCAAGAAGCCGACCTCCGACAATCGGCGCTTGCGCTTCCTGACCCATGACGAAGCCCAGCGGCTTCTGGATGCCCTTGCGGCTAGAAGTCCTGGCCTGCGTGACCGGGCCTTGATTTCCCTGCATTGCGGGTTACGGGCCGGGGAGGTGTTCACCTTGACGTGGCCGGACGTGGACTTCGTGCGTGGCATCCTGACCCTGCGCGACACGAAGAGCGGTAAAACCCGGCAAGTCCCAATGACCCGCGCAGTTCAAGCGATGCTCGAACAACGTCCACGCGAAGGGGCGCTGGTGTTTCCGGGCCGGGGTGGGGTCAGGGCGGGGCAAATCTCGGAATCGTTCAACCGGGCCGTGGCCGATCTTGGCCTGAATGACGGTATTGCCGACTCGCGGCAGAAAGTAGTCTTCCACACGCTGCGGCACACCTTCGCCTCGTGGCTGGTGGCGGAAGGCGTGGACCTCTACACGGTCAAGGAACTCATGGGTCATGCCACCCTGGCCATGACGGAACGCTATTCCCACCTGGCACCGGAAAATTTGCGCCGGGCGGTTGATTTGTTGGAGGCCGCAATTCCCCAAGAAACCGGGAAAGGAAAGAAATCATCAATAATTAACATGTCTTGACGCACAAAACTGCAGAAAACAAGTTTTGAGTCGATTTTCTACTACATGTTTTTCATTGAATATTATATTATTTGACATTTCGTCGCGCTTGTGGTCTATAGTCGCATCGTGTGAACGCGCTTTAGGGCCAGTTTGATGCAAAACTGGAAGCGAACACAACAAACGCAATATCAGGAGAACCACAATGCGTCGCAAAGTCACCAAGTCACAGCCTTCTGCAATTGAAAACCTTATCGCTCACCTTGAAACGGAACTTCCGCCCCTGCTGATGCGTCACCGTTGGGCCGAGCTTTCCGAAAAGTACGGCCTGCCCTTGTCGCTTGGACGAATGCAGAACCTCGATTGCACTGGCCAAGGGCCGGAATCCATGCTTGTCGGTGGCCGTGTTGCATACCCGCGAGACGCCTATCTTACGTGGCTGCGTTCGCGTATGGGCGCATAAGGGGGCGTCATGGGCGAGCCTATCACTATCCGGGCACCCAAGAAATCGGCCCTTGAAGACGACCCGGCGGACGAGGCCGAAAGGAAACTTGCCCTGTCCACGACCTATGACCGGACCTGCCGCGAGGAGGCCGAACGTGCGGCCACCGAATGGGTGGAAACGGGCCGGGACCGCATGATGAAGGACATTTGCGACCTCTTGCAATCGCGCACGGGTGAGCGTTGCGATCCCGATGATGCCGTGCGCGTGCTCATGCGCGGCATCGAAGACAAGACGCTGCACCCCACAACGCTGCCGATGGTCAAGGATATTGTGAAGGCGAACCTCCGCGAAACAAAGCTATTCGTTCAGCAGACGGAAGCCGACTTTGCCGAGGTGCTAAAGAAGAAATCCATACAGGATAAGAGATACATCGGCAAAGACAAGCAGCTTGTTGAAAAGCTAACGAAACACAAGGTAAAGGTATTTGACCTGATAGATTACTTCAACAAGCACACATATTCAGCAATAGAATGCGAGGGCATGTGTGAAAAGATGGTCGGGAAGAAGGTTGATTCTCCATACTACGTATCCAATAAAGGTGAGAAACGCATATGGGCGTTCATCAATGTAGAAGGCAAAGAAGCCATCGCTAAAAAGCACGGTATGAGTATTGATATGCTAAATAAGCACATAAACGAGCTAACCCGTTGCGGCATTCTGAAAAAGTTCCCGAAGGACGGAAGCCATGGACGACAACGAATCGCTGTAGGGTATTGGAACTGGATTACGATCAATAAAGGCTTACGTGTTCCAAAACTCATAACCCTTCAACGGGAGGATAAAGACCAACTGGCCGCGCTGCGGGACTACCGGGTAAAGCCCCGGCAAGCGTGGGTCCGTGATGAATGACCCTTCGCCCCATGGCCCGGAAGAGGCCGCTGCGGATGGTGGAACCGTCAAAACGCCATATAAACCGCGTTTTGTCGTCAAAACGAACGTTCGTTTTGACAAACGCCATAGATTCGTTTCGACGCAACGAGCTGGAAAAATATCTCATGCTTTTTTAGTTAGTTAGGCGATTTATTGAAGGTGTCAAAAATAACCCGTGAATTTGTAATCTACTAAAATAATTGAATTTGTGTCGAAATGAACGACCATATAAAGAAGAAATCTTTCGGAGGGATTGCCTTATGTTCCATAAGAACAATGTCCTTTTTTTTGCTTTAGCATGAGTCAGAGCGGAATGTTCATTGCATTCACATATCCCCTCATTCCCGTGTCATGCTGCAAAAAAAAAGACATTATGCATTCCTTCGGAATGCATCACTGATTAGCTACGCTTCGCTTCGCTTCGCTGGTCGGATACTTTGTTTTGAGTTGGGCAACAAACGAGTTGCACCCGCAGAGGCCGGGCCTACGGCCAAGCCTTCCCGGAGAAGAATTCTCCAACACCAATCCACCCCGCCAACGGTGGAACCCTGCCGCCCTACGGGCAAGGGGGTGGACCATGGGCCGCAAAAAAGGGTCCTTCAGGTTTTTCCGTGGGTAGCTGATTAGCTAGCCGCCTTCAGGCCGCTACGGCGGAACCTACGCACACTGGCAGATCGCACCGGCTTTTCGATTGACGCTACCGGTGGTGTGTGGGAATTGATCAAGGTAATGGGGTAGGTTCGTCCACTATCCCCTGAGCGATGCGTTTGGCCTCAGCTTCTTCCTGTCACAGTAGGAATGGGCTAAGCGGTGGGTGGGCTATGAAGGACAAACTACGCCAACAATCAGAACAACGCGTCAAGGCTAACAAAGCCATGGCCGCACCCCTCCTGTCGCCTGAAGAAATCCAGTCCAAGCTCCACGAACTGGAAGTCCACCAGATCGAACTGAAAATGCAGAATGAAGAACTGCGCCGGCTCCAGAATGAACTAGAAGCAAAGCAGAAAGAGTATTCCGACCTCTATGAATTCGCCCCTGTTGGGTATGTCACCCTCGACGAACTGGGACTCATACTCAAAGCCAACGGCACTGCTACATCCATGCTTGGCGTGACGAAAAGCATACTTATCAATAAGCCGATACAGCGATTCATCTTCAAAGATGACTCGGATAGTTTTCATCTTCAGTTCAAACAGTTTCGTGAGAACAGGACATCACTGGATTGTGATCTGCGCTTGGTACGCGACGACCAAACCGTTATCTGGGCGAACTTCAAGGCAGGCTGGGGCCAGGACACTGACGGTTCATACGCGTGCCGCCTTGCAATGAACGACATAACCGAGCGCAAACAGACCGCGGAGTCTCTGTGCGTGAGCGTGGACCGTTACCGTCAGCTTCACGAGAGCCTGGTGGACGCCTACGCACTCGTGGACATGAGCGGCCGAATTGTTGACTGCAACAAAGCCTTCATCCAGATGCTCGGGTATTCAGAAGGGGAACTACATAATCTTACATATGCTCAGATCACTCCGGAGAAATGGCACGAGTTCGAAACCGGGATCATTCGCGAGCAGGTTATTCCCTCCGGAAATTCAGTTGTTTATGAAAAAGAATACAGACACAAAGACGGCACTGTTTTCCCGGTGGAATTGAGGACGTTTTTGCTTCGAGGCAAGGATGAAGAACCCGATAGCATGTGGGCCATCATCCGCGACATCACAGAGCGCAAGCAGGCCGAAGCAGTCCTGCGCCTGGCACGGGATCAGGCGGAAGCTGCGAATAGGGCGAAGAACGATTTCCTGGCCAACATGAGCCACGAAATCCGCACCCCGGTTAACGGAGTGCTCGGCATGCTGCAGCTGCTTGAGACTACCGACGTGACTGATGAGCAAAAAGATTACGTATCAGGAGCGATTCAATCCACAAAACGTCTGACTAGGCTGCTTTCTGATATTCTTGACATTTCAAGGATCGAAGCAGGCAGGATGGAATTGGTTGAGGCAGAGTTCAACATCAAGAAGACGCGGGATTCCCTCAAAGAGCTTTTTGAATCGGAGTCGATAAGGAAAGGCCTCAGCTTGGAGTTCGGACGCGATGAAGACCTCCCCCTGGTATTGATTGGTGATGAGGCTCGACTACGGCAAATTCTCTTCAACCTTGTCGGGAATGCCATCAAATTCACGGAGAAGGGAAAAGTCCGTGTGGAAGCTTCGTTGCTGCCGACCTCAAGCGACTCTTCCGTACGAGTTTTAGTCACAGTGAGCGACACAGGCATTGGTATTCCCGAGGAGCACCTCAAGGACGTTTTCGAACCTTTTGTTCAGGCCGAGGCTTCGTATACCCGACGTTTCCAAGGAGCAGGCTTAGGGCTTTCCATCGTTCGGCGACTGGTGAATCTCCTTGGAGGCGAAATCGCGATAGATAGCACCCCAGATGAAGGGACGACCGTCTACCTCTCTCTGCCGTTCAAGCTTCCTGCTTCCGGAAGGAAAGCTGTGGAGATTGGCGTTAATGAAGCCACATCACCTGCACGAATGCCCTTGAATGTACTCATTGCTGAGGACGATTCCGTCAGCCTCATCATTGCCAAGCGGATGCTTGAGAAGTCCGGGTTCACGGTCACCACTGCCAAGGATGGGCAGGAGGCGCTTCAGCTTTTGGAAAAACAGGAGTTTGACTTGATCCTTATGGATGTCCAAATGCCTGTGATGGACGGCGTCGAAGCTACCAAGGCGATTAGGAGGTCTACAACCCTAGGGGCGAAATCCAGTATCCCGATTATCGCCATGACAGCTTTCGCTATGACCGGAGACAAGGAAAAGTTCCTAGACGCAGGGATGAATGACTACATCTCCAAGCCGGTAGAGATTGCCGCGCTTAAAGAAATTATCGCCAGAGTGATGGACTCAAAGACGGTCGCTTGAGATCCTGAACTTGTTGCTACGGCCAACCCGGTAGGCACTTTTGGTAATCAACGCTTTCCGATCCCATCCATTGAAATCGGGGATGCGTGAGGGAGTATCGGACCTCTACCCGATCCGTCGTGAATTGTGGACTACCCACGGAAAACCCTGAAGGACCCAAAAAAGGGCGGTCTGTTGCGCAGAACCGCCCCGAGGAATGCTTCTAGGCCGCGCCCGGTAATCCGGGTGGCCCGTGGCCGCTAGAAGCCCGCAGACGGCTTCGGCGTGATTCCGAACTCGAGCAACAGCCGTTCCGCTTCCGCGTCGGCGTCCGCCTGCGAAAACCCGGACGGGACAACCTGGGCCGCATCGCCAGCGTTGACGGCCACGGTGCGGCTATGGGGTGTTCCGTGATCAGGCTCACGAAGCGCACCATACCCCCCCAGAGGGGGGGTATGACATTGGGGGTCGATCAAGCCGTGCTCGCGCAAAATTTCGTCAGCGGCCTTCTCGGCGTCTTGGGCGGTGAACTCAGCCGCTGGTTCCGGCCCATAGGCCCGCGCCTCCAAGGCGGAGAACTCGGCCAGCTTGGGCCGCAGGGCGTCTAGGGCGGCACGATCATTCCTGGCCTGGGCGAAATAGAAGTCCGACTCAACGTCGGCGCGCTCTTCCAAGCGGGCGTCAAGCTCCATCCGGGCAAGGTCGCGGGTCAGCTTCGCTACACGGGCATCAAAATTATTTGGCAGGGGCATACTGGTCTCCTTGGGCGTTGTTCGTGTTCTTGGGTTCATCCTGGCGCGGTGCTTCGCCATAGACGGCGCCTCGACGTTCACGGCAGGCGGAACATGACCGTTCATCAAGGCCGTGCTGTGGCATTTCTGACTTGTGTTCGTGTGTTGTGTGCATGTTGTATCCGAACTCATCCATAAAATACGGTGTTACGGGAAGTAGATGACGCCAGCATCAGCATGTTATCGCATGTATTTGCGAAGTTGTTTGCCGACTTCATCAGGTCTTCAAGCGTTCCAATATCGCACTTCAAGAACGGCAAGGCGTGGTATGTCGCGGCCAGTGCGGACATGACTTCCCGGTGCTGTGTGTACGCCTGGAGCATGGTCGGACACCCGAGGTCACGGGCTACGGTGTCCGGGTGGCACGCCCGAAGGCGCTCGAAGATCGGCAGAAGCTCATCCTGAACCCGCGCCGCAACGGTGGCGTGAATGTCCGCCAGCGCGTTGACAAGCTCGCCGTGGACGGCCCGCAAACCATCGGTGCGCTGCCGTGCCAGGAATTGTCCATGCGCCCGTATGGCATCGGCCAGGTCGGCTTGAAGTTCCTTGATGGTGCCCACATACTCGTCGGCAAGGTCGTTCAGCAGGTCTATGTCGCCGGTCAGCACGCCCACTTTTTCTTGCCCAACGCGAACGCCGGAGGGGAGCTTGTTGCTTCCGACGTGCGGCTTGAGCTGCCGCTTAAGGTCTTCGCGCAATGCGGCCAGGGCAGCGGATTTTTCCTTTATCGCGGCGCGTGTGGTTGCGAGGCCGGTGTTTGCCTCTTCAATACGAGATTTGATGTCTTCAACTTTCTTTTCTGTGGCGTGCATTGTCTATTCCTCCTCGACGGATGGCTTTGTTCTATGCTTCTTGTATTGAGTCGAGTCGTGCAAGGATTCGATCCAAGACATAGCTTCAGCGTCTTCCGCTTCCGGTGCGTCATTGATTGCCCGAACAAGACGAGAAATAGAATTGGCTGTCGTGGTTATTCGCTTCAACTTCTTCTCGCATGGAGCCTTTTGCTTCGGTATCATTCGGCCCAGCATTTCCGACAGCTGCGCTACTACGTTATGAACATTGTTGGATGTCTCTGCCGCTCGTGTTGAACGCTGTACCCTTCCCATTTCCTTCCTCCATGACCGGTAGGCATACGCACCGGGTAACTTTGTTTTATGTTCAAAGCAGTTGTGCGCGTTGAAAGTTGCATTGTCAGTGAGAATGTCTTCCTTGCAATTCCTTCGCAATGGTGAACTGATTGATTCGATTCGGACTAGACTTTGACACATATTTTATATCAATCAAGAAACCCGTGTAAGGTTCTTGCTACAGCAATTGAAGAAGGGCATTGTTGCCTTGTGCATGGTGCTTCGGTCACATCATGCATTTTCTCCTGAGTGAGGCCCGCCAGTGTACTTGGAAGCATTGGCGGGCTTTTTTATTGAAAACTCATGGGTGGTCTAAATTATTCAAAATTCCAGCCGCAATTGCAGCGGGGTACCACCCACAACGCACCCTCCCCCCATGCTTCAGATAGAGGTCGGGGGAGGGGGCTGGTACGAGCATTGCTATAGCCAAGGGTATGCCATCATGCGCGGCACTACAGTTGCAGTGCAATCCTGCGTCTTCGTGGTCGGGGTGGATCGTGGGCGGTCACGTGGAATGACCCGTGCTTGCCGGGGTAGGATCGTGGACGCAAAAAAGCCCAGGCTTGCCTGGGCTTGTGGGTGGGTAGAATCAATCTGGGCGGGGCTATAGCGGGGCCAAATGGCCTACAACGGAACAAGGGGCTAGGTCTTTATGACCTAACCCCTTGGATTTCTTGGTGCGCCCGGCAGGATTTGAACCTGCGGCCTACGGATTCGTAGTCCGGCGCTCTATCCACTGAGCTACGGGCGCGTCGTCGAGAAAGGCGTTCTAGGGATTTCAGGCCCCCGCGTCAAGCATTCTTTTGTTTTTTTTATAATTTTATGAACTCTGAATGTTCTGCTCCCTTCAGAAGCAAGAGCCAGAGCGGCTTACAGCGGATCACCTCGATTTGCGGCGCTGCGAGAAAGTCCCGCAGGTGGGGGTGTCTGGCGGCGAGAAATGTCAGGATTCTTGCCTTCTCCTGCTCACCTTCAACAGGGGACAGCTCACAGCCCACGGTCAGGGCCCTGGTTTGGGTCCTGGTTTGGGGAGTATTTCGGGCCATGGCCTTCTCCCGCTCGTCGATCAGCAGGGCCATGTTGGGGTTTCTCTTCAGGTTGGCCCACTTGCGCGAGTTTGCGGGCGTGGCCATATGGATGTATTGCAGGTCCGGCTCCACGGCATAGCTCATGAGAGAGGCGTGCGGCACGTCGTCCGCGCTGGTTGCCAGCACGCACAGGTCGAGCTCGCGGATCATCCGGGCCATCTCTTCGGGGATGGGCATGCAGTCCTCCGTGAATATTCGTAACGATTCAAACTGATTTTACCAGAAACCATGCACAGTCTACAAGAAAAGCTTGCCGCATCGCGGCAGTTCCTGACTTCGCTCGCAGCCAAACACGACCCCGCACGCATAGCCGTGGCCTGGACCGCCGGGAAGGACTCCACTGTGGTCCTGGACCTCTGGCGCGAGGTTCTAGGCGGCCCGGTCACGGCCATCAACCTGGACACCGGGTGCAAATTCCCCGAGATACTCGCGCTGCGCGACAGACTGGCGGGAGAGTGGGGCGTAACCCTCCACGTGGCCAGGCCTCTGCCTGAGGATATCCCCTCCGTGATCGCCGCCGACAAGCTGGCCTGCTGCGGCGCGCTGAAAGTCCGGCCTTTGAGGCGGATCATGGCGGAACTCGGTCTTAAGGTTCTCCTTACAGGAATACGGGCCGACGAGAACCCCAGCCGTACCGATCTTTCCCACCTGGAGGACCGGCAAGGCTACACGCAGGCAAACCCCATCCTGGACTGGACCGAGATGGACGTCTGGGCGCATACCACTGCTCACGGTCTGCCATACTGCACGCTCTACGACCAGGGGTACCGGTCACTCGGTTGCGTGCCCTGCACGGCCAGGGTCGCCGGGGCGGGACAGGGCGAGCGCGACGGGCGCGACCAGGAGAAAGAGGCCCGCATGGCCGAACTCAGGGCGCTCGGCTACTTCTGATTGGCTTTGGCGGGGAAATCCGCTAGAATTCCTGCCTCCCATGAGCCACCAACACCATACCACAAACGCCGCCTCGCACATCGTCCGGCACGCCACACGGGTCATCCGCCTCGGGGACATGTTCCTGGGCGGCGACAACCCCATCCGCGTCCAGTCCATGACCAACACCGACACCCGCGACGTGGCCGCGTCCACCGCGCAGGTTCTGGCCCTGGCCGCCGCCGGGTGCGAGATCGTCCGGCTGGCCGTCCCCGACGAACAGGCTGCTGTGGCGCTCAAGGCCATCAAGGCCGCTTCGCCCGTGCCCATCATCGCGGACATCCACTTCGACTACCGGCTGGCCCTCAAGTCGCTGGAGGCCGGTGTTGACGGCCTGCGCATCAACCCCGGCAACATCGGCGGCCAGGACAAGGTGGCAACGGTGGTGCGCGCCGCCAAGGATCACGGCGCGCCGATCCGCATCGGGGTCAACTCCGGTTCGGTGGAGAAGCACCTGCTGGAGAAGTTCGGCGGGCCGACCCCTGCCGCCATGGTGGAGAGCGCCCTGGAGCACGTACGCATGCTCGAGGACGAGAATTTCGACCAGATAAAGATTTCGCTCAAGTCCTCCTCGGTTCCGGCCACCATCGCGGCCTATTCGCTGCTGGCCAAGGAGGTGGACTACCCCCTGCACATCGGCGTCACCGAGGCCGGGACGCCTCTTCGCGGCGCGACCAAGTCCGGTGTGGGGCTGGGTGTGCTCTTGTGGATGGGCCTTGGCGACACGCTGCGCGTCTCGCTGACCGGCGATCCGCTGACGGAGATGGTCGCTGCCTGGGAGATCCTGCGCTGCCTGGGAATCCGCGAACGCGGGCCGGAGATCGTCTCCTGCCCCACTTGCGGCAGAACGGAGATCGATCTGGCCGGGCTTGCCGAGGCCGTGGAAAAGAAACTTCGCGACGTGAAGACGCCCATCAAGGTCGCCGTGATGGGCTGTGTGGTGAATGGGCCGGGAGAGGCCCGCGAGGCCGACATCGGCCTGGCTGGTGGCCGCGACTGCGCCGTCATCTTCCGCAAGGGAGAGGTGGTGCGCAAGGTGCGCGGCGAGGCCAACGTGTTGACGGAATTCATGAAAGAACTCGATCAGACAATCAGGGAGTTTGAAGACAGATGCGCCTGAGCAAATACTACGCCCCCACCCTCAAGGAAGACCCCGCGGACGCCGAAGTCGTCAGCCACAAACTGATGCTGCGCGCGGGCATGATCCGCAAGCTCACCTCGGGCATCTACACTTTTCTCCCACTGGGGCTTCGGTCGCTGAACAAGGCCGCCCGCATTGTGCGCGAGGAAATGGACCGCGCCGGGGCGCTGGAAATCCTCATGCCCGGCGTCCAGCCCGCCGACCTGTGGCAGGAGACGGGCCGCTGGGAGTTCTACGGTAAGGAGCTCCTGCGCTTCGAGGATCGCCACGGGCGCGCCTACTGCCTCGGGCCTACCCACGAGGAGGTCGTCACCGACCTGGTGCGCAACGAGGTGCGCTCCTACCGCCAGCTGCCCCTGAACCTGTATCAGGTGCAGTTCAAGTTCCGCGACGAGATCAGGCCCCGCTTCGGCCTCATGCGCGGGCGCGAGTTCCTGATGAAGGACGCCTATTCCTTCGACAAGGACGAGGAAGGCGCCATGGCCAGCTACAAGAACATGTACGAGGCCTACTGCCGCATCTTCACCCGCCTGGGGCTCAATTTTAGGGCCGTGGAGGCCGACACCGGCTCCATCGGCGGCAACTACTCCCACGAGTTCATGGTGCTGGCCGACACCGGCGAGGACACCATCGCCGCCTGCCCGGCCTGCGAATATGGCGCAAACCTGGAAAAGGCCGAGGCCGTGCTGCCTGACGCCACGAAGCCCCCGGTCTGCCAGGCTTATGAGCTGGTGGCTACTCCCGGCCAGCACACGGTTGAGGAGGTCGCCGCCTTTTTGTCCGTGGAGCCCCTCGCCGTGGTGAAGACGCTGCTGTTCGACGTGGACGGAAAGCCCGTGGCCGCTCTGGTGCGCGGCGACCGCGAGCTGAACGACGTGAAGCTCAAGAACGCCCTGAACGCCCAAAATGTCGCACTGGCCACGCCGGAGCAGGTCCAGGCCTGGACCAAGGCCCCCGTGGGCTTCGCCGGGCCGGTGGGACTGTCCGTAGAGACTATTCTGGCTGACCGTGAGCTGTCGCTGGGCACCGACTGGGTCGTGGGAGCCAACGCAGCGGACGCGCACCTCAAGCACGTGGATCTGGACCGCGACGCAACAATCACCAGCTACGCCGACCTGCGCTCCGTTTGCATCGGAGACCCCTGCCCCAAGTGCGGGGCAGGGCTGACGCTGCCCCGAGGCATCGAGGTCGGCCATGTGTTCAAGCTGGGCTACAAGTATTCTGAGTCCATGAAGGCCTCATTCCTGGACGAGCAGGGCAAGGACAGGCTTCTGTACATGGGCTGTTACGGCATCGGCGTGTCGCGCGTGGTGGCGGCCTGCATCGAGCAGAACCACGACGCCAATGGCATCGCCTTCCCGCCCGCCCTGGCCCCGTACGAAGTGGCCGTGCTCTGTCTGGACCCCAAGGGTGAGCCCATGGGCAAGGCCAAGGAAATCTACGGCTGGCTCCAGGACCAGGGTATGGACGCCCTGCTGGACGACCGCGACGAGCGCCCCGGCGTCAAGTTCAAGGACGTGGACCTGATGGGCATGCCCATGCAGATCGTCATCGGCGGCAAGGGACTGGCGCGCGGCGTGGTGGAAGTGAAGGACCGGCGCACGGGCGAGAAGTCCGAGCTTCCCGTGGAGGGCTTCCAGGAAGCCTTCAAGACATGGCGCGAAGCGGTGCAGGCCGGGTGGAACGCCCGCTAGCCCCGGCTAGCTGTCTGTCTGGATACGAAGTGGCGTTTCCCGGGCATGCGGCCTGGGAAACGCCTGAACCACTATGCGGGATTCCAAAGGGTGAAGCCTTTTGGCCGCCGGAGGCGTCACCCACGACGATGTCCGACACCTTGAACAGCTTCCGAGCAGCCTGACGATGCCGCATATCTTCCGCGTCGGCGAGATAACCCGCGCCCTGAAGGACGTGGTGGAAGGGCAGTTCCCCTTTGTGCAGGTGCGCGGGCAGGTGTCCAACCTGGCGCGTCCCGCTTCGGGGCACGTGTACTTCTCGCTGAAGGACGAAGAGGCGCTCCTGAACGTGGTCTGGTTCAAGGGCAGCCAGTCCGGCGTCTCCCTGAACCAGACCGAGCGCTACGATCCCCTGACCGGCGAAGTCTTGCAGGAAGGGGAGGGCGGCTCGGCCTGGCTGGCGGACGGCCTGGAGGTTCTCTGCGCCGGGCGGCTCACGGTGTACGCACCGCGCGGGGCCTACCAGATGGTGGCCGAGATGGTTCAGGACATGGGCCTGGGCAAGCTCTACCAGGAGTTCGAGGCCCTGAAGCGCACGCTGGCCGCGCGCGGCTGGTTCGCCCAGGAGCGAAAGCGCGCTCTGCCGCCGCATCCCACGCGCGTGGCCGTGATCACGGCCCCCACGGGTGCGGCCATCAGGGATTTTTTGCGTGTGGGCAGCGCACGCGGCACGGGCAGCGAAATACGCATTTTCCCGGCCCTGGTGCAGGGCGAGGCCGCCCCGCGTGAGATCACCCAGGCTCTGGACGCGGCCTGCGCGGACGGCTGGCCCGAGGTGGTGGTGCTCATTCGCGGCGGCGGCTCCATCGAGGACCTGTGGGCCTTCAACACCGAGGCCGTGGCCGGTGCCATAGAGCGCTGTCCGGTTCCGGTGCTGTGCGGCGTGGGCCATGAGGTGGACACCACCATCGCGGACATGGTGGCCGACGTGCGCGCGGCCACGCCCAGCCACGCGGCCCAGCTGCTGTGGCCGGAGCGTACCGTGCTGGCGCAGCGCGCCGACGAGGCCGAGATGGCCCTTACGCGGGTGTTCGCGAGATTTCTGGCCGCCAGGGAGCAGGCTCTTTCGCGCCTGGACAAGGCGCTTGGCTGGCTTTCTCCCGCCGGGCAGGTGCGCCGCCTGGAAGAGCGTCTGGAGCAGGCCGTTTCGCGGCTTGCGCGGACGGGCCAAGCCATGACGCAGCAGCCGGAGCGCGCCTTGTCCGACGCCTCTGCCAGGCTGTTGCGTGCCGGGCGCGTGATTCCGGAGAAAGCGGGCATGCGCCTGGATGGGCTCACGCATCGCCTGGGCGCTTTCGGCCCCGGCTGGCTGGACGGCCTGGAGTCCCGGCTGGGCGAAGCCTCGCGCCGTCTGGACGCTGCCGGTGCGCTGGCTGGAGAACGGACGCAGGCGCGCCTTGCGCTTCTGGAAGCGCGCCTTGCGGGCCTGGACCCGCGAAAGCCCCTGGAGCGCGGCTACGCCCTGGCTCGCAAGGCCGACGGAACATTTCTGCGCCGGGTGGACGAGGTCCGGCCCGGCGACCAATTGGACATCGTTGTCCAGGACGGCACGGTGAAAACCGGCGTCACCTCAGTGGAGCGACATTCATCATGATTCTTCGCGCGCTGCTTGCCCTTCTGCTTCTGGTCCTGACCGCGACGGCCCAGGCCGCCGTGCTGACGGAAGGTCCGTTGTCCGTCACCGTGCCGGAGTCCGTGGGCGAAGGGCAGATATTCCTGGTGGAGATAAGCCTGACCAACCAGGTGGAGACCGTCCTGGTGGAGTGGATGGGCCGCGCCACCGAAGTGACCATGACCAAGCGCGGCAACGCCTTCAAAGGTGAGCTGCTCCTCGGCGCGGGCCTTGGAACCAAACACGCGCCCCAGACCATCCTGGTGGAGGCGCTACGCCCCAACAGGCGCGAGATGGTGCTCGGCAAGATCGCCGTGACCGCCGTGGCCTTTCCTGAACAGCGCCTGAGCCTGCCGCCGTCAATGGTCACGCCGTCCAAGGAAAATCTGGCCCGCATCAAGCGTGAGCAGGAGCAGGTCAATGCTGTCCTGGCCGTGGCCAGCCCGAGGAAATTCTGGAATTTCCCCTTCCTGCGCCCCGTTCCCGGCGAAGTGACCAGCGCCTTCGGCCTACGCCGCATCCTGAACGGCCAGCCCAGGAGCCCCCATTCCGGCATCGACCTCGACGCCATGATGGCGGACCCGGTGCTGGCCGCCAACCAGGGCCGCGTGGCGCTCACCGGTGATTTCTATTTCAACGGCAAGTCGGTGTTCCTGGACCACGGGCAGGGCGTGTACACCATGTATTTCCATCTCTCGCGCATCGACGTGACGCCCGGACAGCACGTGGAGCGGGGGCATCTGGTGGGCCTTGCGGGCTCCACGGGCCGCTCCACCGGGCCGCACCTGCATTTCGGCATGAAGATTCTGGGCCAGTCTGTTGACCCCATGCCCCTTTTCACGGCAGGAGGAGCGTTCGACCGGCAGGCCAAGGGGGGCTCATGAGCGCTCGGAAAGACAGTTTCGAAAAGAATATGGACAGGTTGCAGCAGATAGTCGATCAGTTGGAGTCGGGCGAGCTGCCCCTTGAGAAAGGCGTTGCCCTGTACAAGGAAGGACAGACCCTGGCCGGAGCCTGCCGCAAACAGCTCAGCGAGGCGCGGCAGGTGGTGAGCCAGGTGACGCCGGACGGCCTGTCGCCTTTCAATGCGGATTCGATCGAGGAGAACTGAAGTGCCGGTCAAACAACGTCTGATGAATTACGCTGGTGAGGTCGAGTCGTTCCTTCGCGGTTCCCTCAAGGGGCGATGCATCCCCCCCGGCCTTCTTGAATCCATGGAATACAGCCTGCTTGCGGGCGGCAAGCGCCTTCGCCCGGTGCTCTGCCTGTGTTTCGCCAGGATGCTCGGAGCAGAGTCCAAATCAGTGATGGGCTTCGCGGCCTCCTTCGAGTTCATCCACACCTATTCGCTCATCCACGACGACCTCCCGGCTATGGACGACGACGACCTGCGCAGGGGACGACCCTCCAACCACAAGGTCTTCGGGGAGGCCATGGCCATTCTGGCGGGCGACGGACTTCTTACAGAAGCATTCGGCCTGATGGCCCAGGCGGCCTGCGGCTTGCCGCCGGAGCGGGTTGTCCGGGCCATTGGCGTCCTGGCCCACGCGGCCGGAGCCGCCGGAATGGTGGGCGGACAGGCCCTGGACATGGCCTATACCGCTAAGGCGGGCGTGAGCCTGGAAGAGCTGCGCGAGATGCAGGCGTTGAAAACCGGGGCGCTCATCACAGCGGCCTGCGTCTGTGGGGCCGAGCTTGCCGGAGCAGGCGACGACCAGCTCCTGCGCGCCAGGAGCTACGGCCAGTCCATGGGGGCGGCCTTCCAGATAGTGGACGACGTGCTGGACGTGATAGGCGATGAAAAAACGCTGGGCAAGCCCGTCGGTTCCGATGAGGAGCAGGGCAAGACCACCTATCCGGCGCTTATCGGCGTGGACCGGAGCATGGATCTGGCCCGGCGCCATGTGGCCCAGGCCGTGGAGAGCCTCTCGCCTTTCGAGGGCGAGGAGGCCCAGTTCCTGCGCGATCTGGCCAAGTACATGATAGACCGCGTCAGCTGACGCCTGATTTCGGTAATTTTGCTCCCGGCACGCAGTTTTTTGTCGTGCCGAAACAATGCCAGCCTTTCCGGCGGCCGGAATCCGGCTCCTGAAACGCACCAGGGAGAAAGCCAACGCATGTCTCTGCTCGACGGACATCCCCTGACCATGCTCTCGCGCGTGAATTCACCTTCGGACCTTGCCGGACTTTCCGCCGAGGAACTCTCCCTGCTGGCTGCCGACGTACGCGAACTCATCATCGGCACGGTCTCCGAGAACGGGGGACATCTGGCCCCGTCGCTCGGCGTGGTGGAACTCACCCTGGCCATGCTCAAGGTGTTCGACCCCGCCACTGACAAGTACGTGTGGGACGTGGGGCATCAGGCCTACGCCTACAAGATCCTCACCGGACGGCGCGACACCTTCCACACCCTGCGCACCCAGAACGGGGTCAGCGGTTTTCCGCGCATGGCCGAGAGCCCCTACGACCACTTCGGCACCGGGCATTCCAGCACCTCCATCTCGGCGGCCTCGGGCATGGCCATGGCCCGCGACGTGCTGGGCAGGTCCAACAAGGTGCTGGCCATCATCGGCGACGGCTCCATGACCGCCGGACTGGCCTACGAGGGCCTTAACCAGGCCGGAGGGGACGAGCGCGACCTTGTCGTGGTCTTGAACGACAACAAGATGTCCATCTCCAAGAATGTGGGAGCGTTGTCGCTGTTTCTGTCGCGTAAGCTCTCCAACCGCTGGATTACCCGCGCCAAGCGGGAGTTCGAGTCCGTGGCCAAGCTCATGCCCTTCGGCCAGGAAATGGTGGAGATAATAAAGCGCGGGGAAGAGTCCTTCAAAGGCTTCTTTACGCCGGGCATGCTCTTCGAGGCCTTCCATTTTAATTACGTCGGCCCCATCGACGGCCATGACCTGCCCAAGCTCATTTCCGTTTTCAAGGAAGTGCGCGAGATGAGCGGCCCGGTGCTGGTGCACGTGCTCACCCAGAAGGGACGTGGCTACACCCCGGCGGAAGAAAACCCCACCTACTACCACGGGGTCGGCTCCTTCGAGCCGGAAACCGGGGAGATCATCAAGCTCTCTCCCTCCAAGCTGCCCACCTACACCGACGTGTTTGGCGACACCCTGTGCAAGATGGCCGCCAAGGACCCGCGCATCGTGGCCATCACCGCCGCCATGCCCGAGGGGACCGGGCTGTCCTGCTTCTCGCAGCTTTTCCCGGACCGCTTTGTGGACGTGGGCATCTGTGAGCAGCACGCCGTCACTTTCGCGGCAGGTCTGGCCACCCAGGGGCTGAAACCCCTGGTAGCCATCTACTCCACGTTCCTGCAACGCTCCTACGATCAGATCGTCCACGACGTCTGCCTGCAGAACTTGCCCGTCACCCTGTGCCTGGATCGGGGCGGACTGGTGGGAGAGGACGGAGCCACGCACCACGGCGTTTTCGACATCTCCTTCCTGCGCCATATTCCGAACCTTGTGGTCATGGCTCCCAAGGACGAGGCCGAATTGCAGCGCATGCTGGCAACAGCCATGACCCACGAAGGCCCGGTGGCCATCCGCTACCTGCGAGGCGTGGGCATCGGCGCGGAATTGTCCGAGAATCCGACCCCCGTGCCCATCGGCAACGGCGAATTGCTGCGCGACGGCAAGGACGCCGTGATCATCGCCATCGGCAGCCGGGTATTGCCTGCCCTCCAGGCGGCCACAGAACTGGAGGCCGAAACAGGGCTGTCCGTGGCCGTGTACAACGCCCGCTTCGTGAAGCCCCTGCCCGAGGTTGATCTGCTGGAGCTGGCCGGACGCTTCGCCAAAATCCTCACCGTCGAGGAAAATGCGTTGCAGGGCGGATTCGGATCAGCAGTTCTGGAATTCTTGAGCGATGCCGGAGCGTTGAAAGGCCAGACCGTGAAACGCCTGGGTATCCCCGACCACTTCGTGGAGCACGGCCCGCAGAAGGCCCTGCGCGAGATGCTGGGCATCCATAAACAAGGGATCAAGACAGCGGTGCAAACGCTGGCAGGAGGCGGCAAGTGATCTCCCTCATTCTGTGCCATCCCACGCCGGGCAGCTTCAACCACGCCATTGCGGATCGGGCCAGGACGGCACTTGAGGCCACGGGGCACGAGGTTGCCTTCCACGACCTGTACGCCGAACGTTTCGCCCCGGTGCTGCCCGGCATCGAGGTCGCCCGTGACGGGTTCGTCCCGGATTTCGTGGCACGGCACTGCAACGAGATAGCCGAGGCCTCGGGAATCGTGGTGGTGCACCCCAACTGGTGGGGCATGCCCCCGGCGGTGCTCACTGGCTGGGTGGACAGGGTGATGCGCCCTGGACTCGCTTACGAGTTTCTGGAAGGCGACAGCGGCGAAGGAGTTCCGCAAGGGCTTCTGAAAGCATCGAGCGCGCTGGTGTTCAACACCGCCAATACCAGCTTCGAGCGGGAGGCACAGGTGTTCGGCGATCCTTTGGAGCGCATCTGGAAGGACTGCGTGTTCGGGCTGTGCGGTGTGAACGATTTCCACCGCCGCACGTTTTCCGTGGTGGTCACGTCCACGCCAGAGGAGCGCGCCTTGTGGCTTGACGAGGTGGATGCCACCGTCAGGCGCGTTTTCGCCAAGAACTAGAACCGTTTCTATAAACGGTCTTTTAACGCCCCCGTCCTCGCGGACGGGGGCGTTTTGCTATCTCTTGGCGATCACCTCGATCTCCACAAGCACGTCGCGCGGCAGCCGGGCGACTTCAACTCCAGAGCGCGCCGGGCAGGGCGCAGGGAAGAACGAGGCGTATACTTCGTTCACCGCCTGGAAATCGTTCATACTCTTGAAGAACACAGTGGCCTTCACCACGTCGGCCATGGTCAGCCCGGCGGCCTCCAGCACGGCCTTCACATTGGTGAGAACCTGGCGGGCCTGGGTGGCCGCGTCGCCTTCCACAAGCTGCCCCGTGGCTGGGTCAATGGGTATCTGGCCGGAACAGAACAGCAGGTCGCCTGCCCACACGGCCTGGGAATACGGGCCGATGGCGGCGGGAGCATTCGCTGTTTCAACGATTTGTTTTGCGCACATGGATGGTCTCCAATCAGTCAGGATGGAGTGTTCTTAGCGCACTCGGCTCACGAGGCCAAGCCAGGGCAAGGACACGCCCCCGCAGCCGTTATTTTTTCAGGAATTTGTCGCGCGCCTTGACCGCCGTGTCGGAGAAGTCCGAAAACACGCCGTCCACGCCGAGCTTGAAGAACTGGATATATTCGGCTTCCGGGTCGCCCTTATATTCGGGGGCGAGATAGCGCGCCTCGTTTCTGAAGGTGTAGGGGTGGACCACCAGCCCGGCCTTGTGGGCGTCTTCGATCAGGCTGTTGGGGGCTTTCAGGGTCTTGTCCGGGTTCTCACCCACGATGAGGCGCTTCCAGGGGCCGATGCCCTTGGCGAAGGCCGCTATAGCCTTGAGTTCCTCAGGCTTCGTGAGGTCCGCGTAGGTGCGCTTGTCGTTGGCCACGACGAAGTCGTAGGGGCGCATGTCGGGTTCGTCGTAGAGAAAGACCAGGGGAACGTCGATCATCGCGTGCATGTCCTTGAGGTTCTGGATCTCGAAGGACTGGATGAACACCGGCGAATCGGCTTTGTCCCATCCGGCGGCCTTGAGTGCCTTGACCAGCGGTGCTTCGAGCCCCAGCCCGATGGACCGGAAGTAGGTCGGGTGTTTGGTTTCGGGGTAGATGCCTATGGTGCGGCCCTTTGCCAGGCTCTGCTTCTTGGCCAGATCGATGACTTCCTGGAAGGTAGGCACTTCGTATTTCCCGTCGTGGGAGTGGTCCCGGAACTCCAGGCGTTCCTTGGCGCGCAGGGTCTTCAGTTCGGCCAGGGTGAAGTCCTCGGTGAACCAGCCTTCGACTTTCTGGCCGTCGATGGTCTTGGTCGCTTTGCGGGCCGGGAACTTCTCGGCCACGTCCGTGGTGCCCGAAATTTCATTCTCGTGGCGGGCCACCAGGACGCCGTCCTTGGTGGAGACGAGGTCGGGCTCGATGAAGTCGGCCCCCATCTCGATGGCGAGTTCATACGATGCCAGGGTGTGTTCCGGGCGGTAGCCGCAGGCTCCGCGATGGCCGATGACGAGGGGGGCCTTGGATGCCGCCATGGCTGCTTCCTCCAACATGGGCGTCATAAGGGCGAGGAAGGCCAGACAATACTGAAGAAATCGCATGGTGTCTCCCGGTTGTTTGGTCGGTTCGAGGTTTATGGACGCACCTTTCACTAACGCCCGGCGTGTGTCGGCGGAGTTCCGTCATGGAAAATTTTGCGTGCCGCCGCCCGGAACGCGACGGTATGCAATGGTGCGCCTCTCCAGGCAAAGCCCGCACTCCGCCATTTACCGCAGGCGCGTTTTGTGGAAACATCCCCCGACTTTCCGGACGCAAGGATCATTCATGAAAGACCTCATGCTCGTACACATCTTCGGGGCGGACCGCCCCGGCATCACCTCGGCCGTCTCGAGCCTCCTGGCGCAATACGGCGTGGATATACTGGACATGGGACAGGCCGTCATCCATGACGCTCTGTCGCTTGGCATGCTGATCCGCATCCCGGAGGGAGGCGAGGCAGCAGCCGTGGTCAAGGATTTGCTCTATCAGGCCCACGAGATGGGCATAAGCTGCAAGTTCACTCCGGTCAGCTCCGAGGGGTACAGCCACTGGGTGGACGCCGCCGGAAAGCCCCGCTGGATAGTCACCCTGCTGGGGCGCACTATAAGCGCCGGACAGGTGGCCGCCGTGGCCCAGGTGCTTACTGCCAACGGCCTGAATATCCAGTCGGTCAACCGCCTCACTGGCCGCCCGCCCCTGGACGACGCCGACGCGCAACGCCCGGCCTGCATTGAGTTCTCGGTACGCGGTAACCCCGGCGACGTGCGCGCCATGCGCATGGCCTTCCTGGCCATCGCCGCCGACATGGGCGTGGACATCGCCCTTCAGGAGGACAACGCCTTCCGGCGCAACCGCAGGCTGGTGGCCTTCGACATGGACTCCACGCTCATCCGTGTTGAGGTCATCGACGAGCTGGCCAAGGCCTGGGGTGTGGGCGAGCAGGTCTCGGCCATCACCGAATCGGCCATGCGCGGAGAGCTCGATTTCCGCCAGAGTCTGGCAAAGCGCCTGAGCCTCTTGAAAGGCATGCCCTCGGAAATGCTCGAGAAAGTTGCGGAGCACATCCCGCTGAACGACGGCGCCGAGAAGCTGGTGCGAAACCTTAAGCGCTTCGGGTACAAGACGGCGGTGATTTCCGGCGGCTTCACCTATTTCGGCGAGAAACTGCAAGCCAAGCTCGGGATCGACTATGTTCACGCCAACAAGCTGCGCATCGTCGACGGCAAACTCACCGGGGAGGTGGACGGCGAGATCGTGGACGCCCAGCGCAAGGCGGAGCTGTTGCAGAGCATCGCCCGCAACGAGAACATCTCGCTCATGCAGACCATCGCCGTGGGTGACGGAGCCAACGACCTGCCCATGCTGAACCTGGCAGGGCTTGGCATCGCCTTCCGGGCCAAACCCGTGGTCAAGGAAGGGGCGGGGCACGCCATCTCGACCCTTGGGCTGGACGCCGTGCTCTATCTGCTGGGCTTCCGGGACAGGGACATGGAGTAGGGCTGTCTTTCCCTGGGAAGCCGGATTGATCTCGGGCCGCCTGAGAGGGCAGGCGCGCATTGACAGCATCCCCCGATCTGGCTAGATTTATTGGACGACATCTCGGAACACGGTGCAAATCCGTGGCGGACCCACCACTGTAAACGGGGACGCGGGAGGGCATGGCGCTCTGCCGGCCACTGGCGGATACTCTCCGCTGGGAAGGCTTGCCCTCCAGCGGACGATCCGTGAGCCAGAAGACCTGTCGCGCATCATTTGTTTCAGAATCCGAAGGCAAAGGGTTCTGACGGGCTTGGCCTGTCAGAACCCTTTTTTTGTTGCCAACCACAGGAGGAGCACATGGAAAAGAAGAAGGAAGCCAAGGAAAACAAGGACGTCATCGCTGTCCGCAAGGCCTGCAACGCCGACGGAACTGGCCTGTCGCACTACATCCTCATGGACAAGAAAGCGAAATGAATCCTGACCGCACCGCCTCGGAAGCGGCCTCCTCTGGGGGCCGCTTCATTGATACCGTCCATGGTTCAGCATCGGAGGCTCCGCCGCGTTTCATCAACACCGGCCACGGCCCCACCTTCCAGCCCGTGGACATCGGTCACCCGGAGTATCTGGCACTTATCGAGTCGGACAGCGCCTTCTGGTCCCTGGTGAAAAAGGACAAGCTCGGGCACGCCCTGACGGATTCATCCTTCCTGGACGCCTACCGTGCCAAGGCTGGCCAGTTCCGCAAGGAAATGGATGGGTTGCGTTTCGGACTCACGCCCTCGGCGGTCTACTTCAACCCCACCGAGCGCTGCAACCTGAACTGCGCCTACTGCTACATCCCCGGCGACATGCGCTCCAAGGGCGTCCACATGAGCCCCGATACGCTGCTGGACGCGCTCTCCAGGCTGAAAGCTCATTTTGCCGCCACGCTGCCCGAGGGCCGCAAGCCGCAGATCATCTTCCACGGGGCGGAGCCCCTGATGAACCGCGAAGCCGTGTTCCAGGGCATCGACGCCTTCAAGGACGATTTCCGTTTCGGCGTACAGACCAACGCCACCCTGCTGGACGAGCAGGCCGTGGAGTTCCTGACCGAGCGTAACGTGGGCGTGGGCATCTCCCTGGACGGCGTGGACGCCGCAATCGCGGACAGTACCCGCAAGACCTGGAGCGGGGAGGGCGTGTCACACCTGGTGCGCCGGGCCATGGACATGCTGCGCGGCTACTCCGCGTTCAACGTGATTTGCACCGTGACCTCGAAAAACATCGCCACGCTGCCCGAGGTGGTGGAATATTTCCACAAAAACGAAGTGGAGACCTGCTTGCTGAACATCGTGCGCTGCACCCTGCCCGGAGCGCGCGAGATCATGCCAGGCGACCAGGACGCCGGGCGAATGTTCATCGCGGCCCTGGAGCGCAGCCACGAGTTGTACCGCGAGACCGGGCGTAAGCTTGTGGTGGCCAACTTCGCCAACATCCTGCTGGCCATCATGGCTCCTACGGCCCGGCGGCTGATGTGTGACATCTCGCCCTGCGGCGGCGGGCGCTGCTTCTTCGCACTGGCCCCCAACGGGGACATGTTCCCGTGCAGCGAGTTCATCGGCCTGCCGCACTTCAAAGGCGGCAACCTGTTCACGGACGCCATCGACGACGTGCTGCAAAGCGCGCCCTTCGCCCAGGTGACAGGCCGTAAGGTGGAAGATATCGAGCCGTGCAACCGCTGCGCCATCCGCCACTTCTGCGGTTCTCCATGCCCGGCTGAAGCCATCGAAATGAACGGAGCCATGAACCGCATGGGAGCGTTCTGCGGCTTCTACGAGGACCAGACGCGCTATGCACTGCGCCTCATAGCCGACGGCAAGGCCGACGACTTCCTGTGGGACGGCTGGGACAGCGAGGCCGAGACGGTGTTCGAGCTGAAGGGGTTGTAACGGAACCTGCCAACTGGGAGAGTTTCATCCCAGCGCATTTGGTCCGTAGACCGCGCATGCCTGCAAGCATGCGCGGTCTTTTGTTTTATTGTTTTCGTGAACGTGACACAGTCTGGCGTAGTGGAGCATATACTCAACATTTGCGCTCAATAATCCTATTGGCATTCCCATACACATCCGGCCATGCTATCCTTCAAGGAAATGTTGATCACTTTCAAATAATCCGAAACGATATTCACCCCCTATGGAGGTGTCCCATGTTCAAGAACATCCTGGTCCCTGTCACATCCTCACTGCTGTGCGAACAGGCAGCCGATGCCGCAATAGCATTCGCCCGGCGTTTTGAATCGAATCTCGTGCTCATGACTGTCCATGGGTTCGAGCACACGTGGGGCGAGGCGGAACTGCTGGAAAGGCCGGAAGAACTCAAGAGGATCGAAGAGGGCATGGACAAGCACTTCGCGAGGAAGCTCGAAGGAGTGGCCAAGTACAAGATCGTCGTGGCCCAGGGGGTTCCCCACGTAGAGATTCTGCGCATGGCGCGCGACTCCTCCGCCGACCTCATCCTCATGTGTCCCTACCGGAAGGAACTTCCGCAGACGAAGGACCTGCTGTGGACCCGTGTCGGACACACCCTGGAGCGCGTCATCCAGAACGCTCATTGCCCGGTGATGATGGTAAACCAGCCCGTTCCTGCGGATGGGCATGTCTTTCGGCACGTACTGGCCGCCACTGGGCTCTCGGGAAAGGACGGCTCCTGTGTGGAGTACGCCGCCCAACTGGCCAGGAAGTGCGGAGCGAAGCTTACAGTGTTCAGCGTCCTGGATACCGACGCCGGAGCCGCCTATCTTGCCCAGGAAGAGATCGGGCGCGTCGTCGAGGAACGCTTGGCACGCATGGCCGCAGACTACGGCGAGATGGCGAAGGGCGTGGGCAAGGTTGAATACAAATGCCAGGAAGGCCAGACAGCGGTGGAGATTCTTAAGGTCGCCAGACAACGCGGCGCGGACGTGATCGTGATGGCCCACCACACCCGCGAGGCGGACCTGGAATGCGCGTTCGAGAGATCGACCGTGGTCCACGTGGCGTTTCGGGCGCTGTGCCCGGTGGTGAGCATCAACCGGAAGTTCCAGATGTCTGCTGGTTAGGAGTCTCGGAGACGCTGCATGAATTGGGACTGTGATCTGCGCAGTCCTGCTCTGAAATTTGAAAGGCCGGTCCGCGTGTTGCGGACCGGCCGAATTTATGCGTCGGGATTGGTCGCTCTACACCTCAAACAACATCTCCAAATCATTCCTGGTCAAGCTCTTCCAGGCGTCCTGCCCAGGGATAATCGCATCCGCGATTCCCTTCTTCATGTCCTGAAGCTTCAGGATCTTCTCTTCAACCGTGTTCGAGCAGATCAGCTTGTACGAGAACACCTGCCGCTTCTGGCCGATGCGGTGCGTACGGTCGGTGGCTTGGTTTTCCACGGCGGGGTTCCACCACGGGTCGTAGTGGATGACGTAGTCCGCGCTGGTCAGGTTGATGCCCGTGCCGCCCGCCTTCAGCGAGATCAGGAAGATCGGGATTTCCGGGGTGTTGTTGAAGCGGTCCACCTGCTCGAAGCGGTCCTTGCTGGAGCCGTCCAGGTAGCAGAAGGGCGTCTGGTTGATTTGCAGCCAGCTGCGGATGATGTGCAGCATCTGCACGAACTGCGAGAACACCAGCACCTTGTGGCCTTCCTCCACCACGTCCGTGACCAGGTCCTTGAAGGTGTCGAACTTGCCGGAGGGCAGGTTGGTGTTCACGCCGGGCATGTCCAGCTTGAGGAGCCTGGGGTGGCAGCAGATCTGGCGCAGCTTAAGGAGCGCATCCAGGATGGACATCTGGGACTTGGCCATACCCTTTTCGTCCACGTCGCGCAGCACCTGGTCGCGCAGCTTCTTGGCCAGCTGTGAGTACAGCTCGGCCTGCTCGTCGATGAGCGCGCAGTACTGGACGTTCTCCACCTTGGGCGGCAGGTCCTTGGCCACCTCGGCCTTGGTGCGGCGCAGGATGAAGGGCTTCACGCGGCCGCGCAGGTAGTCGAGGGTTTCCTCGTCGCCGTCCTTGATGGGCTTCACTATGCCGCGCTGGAAGGAGTTCTGGCTGCCCAGGAAGCCGGGCATGAGGAACTCGAAAAGGCTCCACAGCTCGAAGAGGTTGTTCTCGATGGGCGTACCCGAGAGGCACAGCCGCATCTTACCGTTGAGCCGCCGCACGGAGCGCGCGGTTATGGTATTGGGATTCTTGATGTTCTGGGCTTCGTCCAGGATGATGGAGTTGAACTCGAAGTTCAACAGCTCGTCCAAATCGCGCCGCAGCAGCGCATAGGTGGTTACCACCAACTGCGACTCGGCGATCTTCTTGAACATCCCCTCGCGCTTGGCCCCATACACGATGACCCGCTTGAGGTTCGGCACGAACTTCTCGGCCTCGCGGTCCCAGTTGGGCAGCACCGAGGTAGGCACCACGATCAGGTTGGGGGCCTTGGTTCCCCGGTCAGACAGATGCTGGATGAAGGACAGTGTCTGCACGGTCTTGCCCAGGCCCATTTCGTCGGCCAGGATGCCGCCGAAACCGTACTCCCGCAGGAAGTTCAGGTAAGCCAGACCCTGGAGCTGATAGGGACGCAGCTGCGCGTTCAGTTCCGCAGGCTGCTTGATGGGCTTTATCTCCTCGAAACTATGGATCTTCTCACGCAGGCTGTTCCAGAATGAGTCCGTGTGCGCCTCGGGCAGATCCTCAAGGATCTTGTCCAGCACAGGGGCCTCGAACTGCTTGAAGCGCTTCTGGGGCGGCTTGTCCGGGTCATAGCCCAGAGCACGCAGCTTGTGGCCGATGCGCTTGAGCCAGCTCTCGGGCAGGCTGGTGTAGGAGCCGTCTTTCAGCTGTACATAGCGCTTGCCCTGAGTCCAGGCCTTCCAGATCTTGTCGATGGGCACGCGCTGGTCGTCGTACTGAACGGACAGCTCCAGATCGAACCACTTTTCCTTCTCGTCAGATTCGACTTCAGCCACGATGACCGGCTGGGAGAGGCGCACCTTGTAGCGGGTGAGGTTCTTCTCGCCGTAGACGCGGTACTTCTCCACAAGCTTGGGATAGGCATCCAGCAGGAAGACGATGGCCTCTTCCGGCTCCAGGAACCAGTTGGCGTTGTTTCGCGGCTGGAACTCCATCTCCTGAAGCTGGGCGATGAGGGCCGCCTCGGCGTCCTGGTCGCGCGCCAGGAGGAAGCTCTTGCCTTCCTGGGCATAGGAGCCGGTCTGAAGCTCGGGGTTGGGGCCTTCCTGGAAAATTTCGCCGTGCTCGGTCTCGTAGATGTTCTGCACCTGGAGGGTCAGCAGGCTTCCCTCTTCGTCCAGGTAGAGCTTGGGATTGTAGTTGGCGGGCAGGAAATTGGGCTTCATGCGCTCCAGGAATTCCTGCTGGCCGTGGAGGTCCGAGGTGGGGAACTTGGTCCAGACGCGGTCCAGGAACTCCGACACGTCCGCTCCGGGAATAGCAGGCGGATTCTCCACCATCTCCCGGATGAAGGGCGCGGGCAGGCCGGTCTGCACGGGGTAGAAGCTCTTGTTCCAGCACACCCACAGGGGCAGCTGGCCATAGAAATACGTCTCCTGGCCCTGGATGGAGAAGGGGGCCTTGCCGGGGCGGGCCAGGTAGATGTCGAAGCGCAGGCCCTGTTCATCGTCCATGATGGGGCGAAGTTGCAGGCGCATGGTGGAGCGCTCAATGCGCACCGGATTCTCGCTGTCCTGCCAGTAGAGATAGTATTCCTTGCCGATGGACCACAAAAACCAGGAAATGAGCCCTGCGGGGATGTCCACCCGGTGGCCGCGATAGTCCAGGAAATGTCCGATCTGCTCGGCCAGCAAGGGCAGGCTGGGCACAGTCTCGCACCAGTCGGGATTCTGGATGATCTGGTCGAGCGTTATTTCGGTGTGCACCTGGGAGAGGCCGGATTTATTCTGGCGTCCCCGGAAAAAGGCGACCTGCAAGCGTCCCGGTTCAGGGTAGAACCTGTAAATTATGTAGTGCTTCCCGGCCTCCGGTTCGAAGGCGGTGGAGAAAAAGTGGCGGAAGCTCTGTCGCCATTCCACGTTCTGCTTGGCCTGGGCGTCGTTCTCCTGGCTCTTCTTGCCGTCGAGAGATTTCAGGAACTTGAGCGCGGTGGCGCCTACGTGGCGGCACACTCCGGAGAAGGAATCCGGGCAGTTGCAGAAGAATGTTACGGTCTCTTCCTCAAGGTTCAACCCCAGTTCGGAGGTGTAAACCTGGAAATCATCCCCCTGGACTTGTCCCTCCAAATCCCAGTAATGTTCCCGCTTCTTGACGTCGATTTTCTGGACGCCGTCCTGCGCGACGATTGAATGCGAGCCCTCAATGATATACTCAGGGATCGTCTCCCGGACAAACTCCTGGAGGAGTTGTTTGGCTTTACCGTCCTCGTTGGTGAGGGCCATGTCGCTCGATACTCCGTTGCAGCGCAAAAATGTGAAAAACCCTGTACCCATTGCCTAACCACACACTCTATGCATTTTCAACAGCAAAGCAAGCATTTCTCCCGCCTTGGGCGGAATTTCACACTTCCAATGGTCTTGTTGTGTCTTTTTGCCCTTTTAGCGGTCGGCTGCGACTCTCCCACGTCCGTCGAATCACCCTCGGGCGGCCCAGCCACTCCCGCCCAGGCACCCCTCAAGGACGTAAAGCCGGAGCAGGGTGGGCGCATCACCATGGCCACGCTGGGCGAGCCGTCCAACCTCATTTCGGTGCTCTCCACGGACTCGGCTTCCCATGAGGTGGCCTCGCTCATCTACGTATCACCCTTACGTTACGACAAGAACATCACCATCGAGCCCTACGCCGCCGAATCCTTCCAGGTTCTCGACGGCGGGCGGCACCTGACCTTCAAGATGCGCGAGGACATCCGCTGGTTTGACGGCACGCCCCTCACCGCCGAGGACGTGGAATTCACCTACAAGGTCATGGTGAACCCCAACACGCCCACGGCCTATGCCGGTGACTTCATGGCCATCAAGGAATTCAGGCTGACCGGGAAATTCACCTTCGAGGTATTCTACGAAAAGCCCTTCGCCAGGGCCGTGTCCACCTGGGCCCAGGACATCCTGCCCAAGCACGCCCTGGAGAATGAGGACCTGACCAACACCAAATACTCGCGCCAGCCCATGGGAGCCGGGCCGTACAAACTGAAACAGTGGGTGGAGAACCAGCGTGTGATCCTGGAAGCCAACCCGGATTATTTTGAAGGAAGGCCCAACATCGACGAGGTGGTCTACCGCATTGTGCCGGACCAGACCACCCAGTTCATGGAGCTCAAGGCCGGAAACCTGGACTACATCGGGCTCACGCCGCCGCAGTATCTGTTCCTCACCAGCGGCAAGCAGTGGGAGCGGGACTTCCGAAAATACAAGTACCTGGCCTCGTCCTACGCCTACCTCGCCTACAACCTGGAACACCCCCTGTTCAAGGACAAGGCCGTGCGCCAGGCCCTGGCCCACGCCATCGGCAAGGAGGAGATCATCAAGGGAGCGCTGATGGGCCTGGGCGTGCCGACCATCGGCCATTACAAGCCGGACTCCTGGGCCTACAACCACGCCATCGCCGACTACGAGTACGATCCCGCCAAGGCCCAGATGCTCCTGGCGCGGCTGGGCTGGAAGCGCGAAAGCCCCACCGGGCCTCTCATGAAGGACGGCAAGCCCTTCGCCTTCTCCATCATCACCAACCAGGGCAACGAGCAGCGGATCAAGGCCTGCGCCATCATCCAGGCGCAGATGGCGCGCATCGGCATCCAGGTGAAGGTGCGCACCATCGAGTGGGCCACGTTCATCAAGGAATTCGTGGACCAGCGCCGCTACGAAACCGTGCTGCTGGCCTGGTCCATCCCGCAGGACCCGGACGCCTTCGATGTGTGGCACTCCTCCAAGATCGCCAAACCCGGCCTCAACTTCGTGGGCTACGCCAACCCCGAGGCCGACGCGCTGCTGGAGCAGGGGCGAAATCTGGTGGACCCGGCCAGCCGAAAGCCCATATACGACCGCTTTCAGGAAATCCTCCATGAGGACCAGCCGTACTGTTTCCTGTATACTCCCTATGCACTGCCCATCCTGACGGAGCGCGTCCACGGCGTGGAACCGGCTCCGGCGGGCATCTCCTGGAACTTCGTCCGCTGGTGGATTCCGACGTCCCAGCAAAGAAATACCTACGCCAAATGATCCGCATCAACGAAATCATGGACAAGGTCTCGCCCTACATGGACCAGGCCGGACAGGACCTCATCACCAAGGCCTACGTGTATTCTGCGGCCGCGCACGCCGGACAGGTGCGCCTTTCGGGCGAACCCTATCTCTCGCACCCGCTGGAGGTGGCCAACATCCTGGCGGAAATGCGCCTGGACGCTCCCAGCATCGCGGCGGGGTTGCTCCACGACACCGTGGAAGACACCATCGCCACCATCGACGAGATCGAGGAGCAGTTCAGCGAGGAAGTGGCCGACGTCGTTGACGGCGTCACCAAGATAAGCCTCATGTCCTTCGAGTCCAAGGAGGAGGCTCAGGCCGAGAACATCCGCAAGATGGTGCTGGCCATGGCCGAGGACATCCGGGTCATCCTGGTCAAGCTGGCGGACAGGCTGCACAACATGCGCACCATGGACTTCCAAAAGCCCATGAAGCGTCAGCTCATCAGCCAGGAGACCATGGACATCTATGCGCCCCTGGCCAACCGCCTGGGCCTGCACAGGCTTAAAGTAGAACTTGAGGATTTGTCCTTCAAGCACCTGAAGCCGGACATCTACGACCAGCTGCGCCAGGGCGTGGACGAACACGAGGTTCTGGACGAGACCTACATTGAGAAGGTCATCGAGATCATCCGGAACCTCATGGACGAGCACGGCATCAAGGGCAGGGTGCTCGGGCGCAAGAAGCACCTGTGGAGCGTGCACAATAAGATGAAGGCCCAGGGGCTGGCCCTGGACCAGGTGCACGACATCGTGGCCTTCCGAATTATCGTTGGCAGCCTCAAGGACTGCTACGCGGTGTTGGGGCTGGCGCACTCGGTCTGGAAGCCGGTGCACGGGCGCTTCAAGGACTACATCTCCATGCCCAAGGCCAACATGTACCAGAGCCTGCACACCACGGTGATAGGCCCGGACGGCGAGCGCATCGAGATACAGATTCGCACCGAGGAGATGAACCAGCTGGCCGAGTACGGCGTGGCCGCCCACTGGGCCTACAAGGAGCGCAGCAAGGCCGGGAAGATGGCCGCCCGCGACGCCGAGCGTTTCACCTGGCTCAGGCAGATCATGGACTGGCAGCGTGAGGCCACGGACTCCAAGGAGTTCATGCACTCGCTACGCTACGATCTGTTCCAGGAGGAGGTCTACGTCTTCACCCCCAAGGGCGACGTGAAGGAGATGCCCGAGGGGGCCACCCCCGTGGACTTCGCCTACGCCATCCATACGGAGGTGGGCAGCCACTGCACCGGGGCCAAAATCAACGGCAAGCTGGTGCCGCTCTCCACTCCGCTGAAAAACGGCGACGCCGTGGAGATCATCACTGACAAGAACCGCAAGCCCAGCAAGGACTGGCTCAAGTTCGTCAAGACCGCCAAGGCGCGCACCCGCATCAAGCACTGGGTGAAGACTCAGGAGCGCGAGGAGGCCATCGCCCTGGGCAAGGAGCTCCTGGAAAAGGAGGGCCGCAAGCACGGACTCAGCGTGGCGCGCCTGACCAAGGAGGACGCCTTCGCCCCGGTGCTGGCCGAGTACAATTTTACCGGCATGGACGAACTGCTGGTGGCCATCGGTTACTCCAAGCTGACCCCGAGGCGCGTGTTGCGGGCCTTCCTGCCCAAGCCGGAGGCTTCCGCCAAGACCGAGGGGCAGAGCGCCGAGGCGCAGGCGGCCCACGCCGCCCAGGCGGCGGAAGCGGCCAAGGGCAAGGTGGGCGAATCCATCCGCATCAAGGGCGTGGACAACGTGCTGGTCAATTTCGCTGGCTGCTGCACGCCTTTGCCGGGCGAACCGGTCATCGGCTACATCAGCCGGGGGCGAGGCGTGATCGTGCACACGCACGATTGTCCGAACCTCTCGAACCTCGAGCCGGAGCGGCTGCTGCAAGTCTCCTGGGAAGGCCAGGAGGACAAGCCCTATCCGGCCAAGATCGCCATCCTGGCCCGCAACAAGAAGGGCGTGCTGGCCAAGATATCCGCCATTCTCTCCGATGACGGCGTGAACATCGACTCCGGCACCTTTAATTCCAGCGTGGACGGACGCACGGAGATCGTTTTCACGGTCGAAGTGAAGGACTCCGGGCATCTCTACCGCACCATCGAGCACTTGCAGAAGCTCCCCGAGGTCATAGAGGTGAAGCGCAACGTGGACGAGACAATGAGGTAGGGCGCTTTGGCTTCAGCCCCAATCGCAGCTGACGATTCGCTAGCCCCCGCCATCGCATGGCGGGGGTTTTTGCGTTACAGGCTGGGTACGAGGGATGCGAAATGGAAATGCATTCAGGCGTACGGCTAGGCGTTGCCCTGGAAGCCGGGGGGGGGCAGGGGGGGCAATTCCATTATCCATAATAAAAAATCGGGGGCTTACGACTGTGTCGTAAGCCCCCGTTGTACTTGGTCGGGATGAGAGGATTCGAACCTCCGGCCTCTGCGTCCCGAACGCAGCGCTCTAGCCATGCTGAGCTACATCCCGATGCGAGAAAGAGCTTCTAGACAACTTACGAGGGTTTGGCAAGCAGGAATTTTTGTTGTCATGCGAAGGTCTTTTCAAGTACATTTTATGCTGTTCTGCCATGTTCCCGAGATGTATGGCTGCTAACTTCATCTGGTCGGTTGTCCGACCGACACGCAAAACCCAAAGGACGCCATAGTGATCAGTGTTGTTGTCGTTGACGATTCGGCCTTCATGCGCAAGGCGCTCTCGTCCATGCTCGAGAAGGACCCGGAGATCAAGGTCGTGGCCACGGCCAGAGACGGCCAGGAGGGCCTGGACCTTATCCGCAAGCATAATCCAGACGTGATCACCCTGGATATCGAAATGCCCCGGATGGACGGCCTGACCGCCCTCAAGCATATCATGATGGAGATGCCCAAGCCCGTGCTCATGGTCAGCTCCCTCACCGTAGAAGGAGCGGAAGCCACGCTGAAGGCCATGGAGCTTGGCGCGGTGGACTTCATCCCCAAACAGCTTTCCAAGGTGTCGCTGGACATCGTCAAGATCGAGCTGGATCTCCAGGCCAAGGTCAAACAGATCGCGAGGCGCAAATTCAGGCCTCCTATTCTCGCCCGCAAGCCTTGCATCCCTTCGTCTTCCTCCCCGTGCCCTCCCGGAGAAACCGAAGCCAGGCGCGAGATCGTCCGGCCTTCCGGCACCCTGGTGCGCGATCTGGTGGCAATCGGCGTTTCCACGGGCGGCCCTCCGGCCGTCCAGAAGGTCCTGTCCGGCCTTCCCAAGGATTTCCCTGCCGCCATCGTCATCGCCCAGCACATGCCCGCCGCATTCACCGGGCCTTTCGCCAAGCGGCTGGACGGCGTCTGCCAGGTGAGCGTCAAGGAGGCCGAAACCGGTGACCGGCTCATGCCAGGACACGTGTTCATCGCCCCTGGCGGCAAACACCTGAAGCTGCACCAGAAAGTAAGCCGCGTGGAGATTGAGATCACCACTGATCCGGTGGAGGCTCTCTACAAGCCCTCGGCAAACGTGCTGGTGGGCTCGGCGGCGGAAGCCGTGGGCAGGCGGGCTCTCGGCGTCATTCTGACCGGCATGGGCTCCGATGGCCTGGAAGGCATGAAGGTACTCAAGCAGAAGGGCGGGCGGGCGCTGGCCCAATCGGACGCCTCCTGCGTTGTGTACGGCATGCCGAAGGCAATCGTGGACGCAGGGCTGGCAGATGAGATAGTGGACATAGAAGAGATGGCGCAGGCCATCATGGCCAATCTGTACAAATGATCAACGGGCCGCCCAGATGGTGTGGACGGCAGCCGGGGAGCTTATGGGTGAGCACGACGAACTGTTGAGCCAGCTTCAGTCCGGTGATGTGGAACTAGAGCGCGAAGCGGCATTTGCTGCCGGTGCTGCCAGGGTGGAAGATGCCGTGCCACTCCTGGCCAAGCTGGTGCAGAGCCAGAACCTGGGCGTCCAGGAAGCCGCAGACCGGGCCTTGCGCCAGATCGGCGGTGCCTCCGTGGTGCGTGCCGTCGCGCCGCTCCTGCGATCGGACGACCCTCCGGCCCGCAATATCGCCATGGACGTCATGCGCGAGGTGGGCCATCAGGATTTCCCCACCCTGGTGGCGCTTCTGCACGACCAGGACCCGGACATGCGCATTTTCGCCTCCGACATACTGGGCTCCTCAGACACGCTCCAGGCGGTTGGCCCCCTGTGCGACGCATTGCTCAAGGACCCCGAGGTCAACGTCCGCTACCAGGCCGCCGTGAGCTTGGGAGCACTTGGTAAGCCCGAGGCGGCCACATGCCTCAACCATGCGCTCGCGGACGACGAATGGGTGCAGTTCGCGGTGATCGAATCCCTGGCCAAGATACGCGACGAATCCTCTGTGAGCGCCTTGGTGGGCGCCCTGGGCAAGTCCACCGACCTGGTCGCCTCCATGATCGTGGACGCTCTGGGCGAAATCGGCAACATCAAAGCAGTTTCCATGCTCATCAAGCGCCTGGACGAATCGCCCACGGCGCTGCGCAACAAGATTTGCAAGGCAGTCGTTCGCATTCTGGGCGGAAAATCCCTCGCACTTCTCTCCGAGAAACAGCGGGAACAGTTCGGCGAGTACCTGCTGGCCGCGCTGAACGACGAGGATGTTGAGATCCAGGACGCAGCCATGCACGGGCTAGCCTTCGTGGGAGTCGAGCATGCGAGTCGGGCCATTCTGGATCTGGCGGCCACCCTGGACCCCGACCGAGACCAGGACCGCCTGGAACTGGCCATCCATTCGCTGAGCGCCATGGGACTCGACCCAGCCTTGCCGAACGCCCTGACCGTCGGCGACCACGCCCGGGCCATGGTGGCCGTGGAGGCCATGGCGCGCATCGGCGGGAGCGAGGTGTCCGAGATTCTTCGAAACGCCTTCTGGAACTGCGACCGGGACGTGCAGCGCGAAATTATCGCCCGCGCGCTCCTGAAGGTCGGGGGGGCGGAATCCATCGACTTTTTCCTGGACGTCCTGGCCAGACACGACGACGGCACCGTCATCAAGGGCGCGCTCGCCTTCCTGGGCCAGAAAATGCGGGTGGGCAAGGCTGCGGATGCCATCTTCGCACTTCTCCAACATCCCTATGACGACGTGAAAGAGGCTGCGCTGGACGCCTGCATCGCCTTGGGGGACGCGGTCATGAACGACCGCTTCCGCGCCATGTCCCAGTCCGGCGAACCGCTGGACCGGCTCATGGCTGTGTACGCGCTTGGTAGGATCGATCCTGATGGCAACCTCGAAGTGCTCAAGGCCGCGCTGGAAGACGAAATCCCAGACATCCGCAAGGTCGCCCTGGAGGCCGTGGCCATCTTATGCGCCCCCGGAGGTGACGGCATGGACCTGCTGGTTTCGAGGCTTTCCGACGAATCCCGCGAGGTCCGGCTGGCGGTGGTGGAGCAGATCGGGCAGCACTGCTCCCTCGGGGAAGGCACCAAATATCTTATCCAGGCTTTGAACGATTCCGACGACTGGGTCAAAATCCGCGCCATGGAAGCTTTGGCCATACGCAGCGCGAAAGAGGCCATCCCGGAACTTGTGGGCCTGTTGGACAGCCCAAACAAGCTTGTCGCCCTGAAGGTCATTGAGACCATGGGCGACATTGGCGGCAAAGTCTCCTTCCGGGCGCTCCTGGAAATCCTCAATGCCGAGGATCAGGAGCTTGCGGAAGCGGCTGAGGCAGCCATTTCCAAAATTCAAGAAGAGCACGGAGAGGATAACTAAATGTCCTCGCTTTTTTCAAAGACCATATCCCTGCGCAAGGAACTCAAGATCGCGGATTCCGAGTTCGTGCAGTTGCGGGACTATATCTACCAGCAATCTGGCATTTACATCGCGGACAACCGCAAGTACCTGTTGGAGAATAGGCTGGCCAACCGACTCAAGGAACTGAACCTCAAGAGCTTCGCCGAGTACTACCATTTTCTACAGTACGACCCGAGCAAGCGCCTGGAGCTGAACCGCCTCTTCGAAGTGGTCACTACCAACGAGACCAGCTTCTACCGTAACCCGCCCCAGCTGGCCGTATTCCAGAACAACGTCGTGAGCGAGGTGATTGAGAAGCAGCGCAAGCTGGGTGCCAGGAAACTGCGCATCTGGTCAGCGGGGTGTTCTACGGGCGAGGAACCCTATACCATCGCCATCATCCTGCATGAGGTTCTCAAGTCCGAGATCGCTTCCTGGGACATAAAGATCACCGCCAACGATTTGTCCGAAGCGGTGCTGGCCTCGGCGAGACGCGGCGTCTACAACGACTACACCTTACGGACCACTCCCAAGGAAATCGTCGCCAAGTACTTCACCCAGGAAGAAGACAAATTCAAGGTGAAGCCGGAAGTGAAACGTCTGGTGAATTTCGGCCAGATAAACCTGAGCGACAAGACGATGCTCAAACGCGTCGATCGTTCACAGATCGTTTTCTGCCGAAACGTCATCATCTACTTTGACGACGAGATGAAGAAGAACGTCATCGGTTCCTTCTACGACAACCTCATGCCCGGCGGCTTCATGCTGATCGGCCATTCCGAGTCGTTGCACAACATTTCCCGTGCGTTCAAGCCCAAGCACTACCCGGGAGCCATCGTCTACCTCAAGGAAGGTTAAAGAAATCACCTTTTTGTCCGAATATGACGACTGGCGATTCCTTGCATGTTGCCTTAAAAGACGGGAGAGGACGTGTCTGTAAGAGTTGTGGCCATCGCCAACCAAAAGGGCGGCGTGGGCAAGACGACCACTGCGCTATCGCTTGGCGCGGCTCTGGCCATACTCGGCAAGCGTGTGCTGCTGATGGATCTGGACCCCCATGGATGCGCCTCGGTGCATCTGGGATATTTTCCGGAAAACGTGACGGTTTCCGCGTACGATCTGCTGCTGAAAGGCACTTTCGACGCGACACTCTGGAAACAGGCCGTCTTTCCGGCCCTTGAAGGCAAAATGGATGTGGTGGCCAGCAACGTCAGGCTGACGGAGCTGGATATTGACCTGAAGGCGCGCGAAAACAAAGGCGTGCTGCTGAAGGAGCTTCTGGAGCAGGCAACGGGAGACTACGACTACGTCATCCTGGACTGCCCGCCCAACATGGGAGTGCTTCTGGTGAATGCGATGGTGGCCTCGGACCTGCTCATCATCCCCATCCAGACGGACTTCCTGGCTCTGCACGGCCTGCGGCTGATCTTTGATTCCATCCGGCTGCTCAACAAGGTACTGGCGAAGCCCGTTGCATGGAAAGCGCTGGCCACAATGTTCGACCGAAGGGCCGGAGCTTGCCGACGGGTGCTGGAACTGCTCAGGAATAAACTGGGAGGCAAAATGTTCGACACCGTGGTCGGCATGGATACCCAGTTTCGTGAAGCCAGCGCGCGGGGACTTGTTATTTACGATGTCGCTCCCGACTCGCGCGGGGCCAGGGAGTATATGGCTCTCGCAAAGGAAATACTGGCTGCATGAAGAATCTTGAAAATTATTTCCAGCAGGACGTGGCTCTGCCGGAAACGGGAGCTTCCGCCAAGGACCTCACAGGCTCGGAGCGGGCCTTCCTGGAGAAGTACGTGGGCGCGGGCTGGGAGAACACCCCGGCAGGCAAGGCCCTGGAGCGCCCGGTGAGGGCAGAACAGGTGCTCGGAGGAGGCCTCGAATCCGCTGCGCCGGACGTCGCCCCGTCAGCTCAGGCCCAAACCGACGCCGCTCCCGTCGTATTGTCCGGAGATGCGCTGGAAGCCTCGCTCATGGCTGAAGAAGAGTTGCGCCTGGTCAGTTTTCATATTTCCGATCAGGTGTTTGCGGTGCCCATCATGCTGGTGCAGGAGGTGCTGCGGGCCGTTCCCGCCACCAAACTGCCAGCCGCGCCGCCGTTTCTTGCCGGAGTGACCAACCTTCGGGGCAGGGTGACGCCCCTGGTTGATCTGGCACGCTTGCTGGGCATACCCGTCGGCCAGGATCACGAGGACAAGTTCCTTATCGTCTGCCGGGTTCACGATATGCAGATAGGCCTGCTGGTGCGGGCCATCGACACAATGTACAAAGCCCCGCGTGGGGACATCGAGTGGAACATCGAAGCCCAGGTCGGAGTGAGCGCCGACCTCATGGCAGGTCTTTTGAAGGCCGACGATCGGTTGATAAAGATACTCTCAGTCAACCGTCTGTTCCAGAAAGTGCTCAAGAGCTAGGAGCCGCCATGTCAAAGACGATTCTGATCGTTGACGATTCCAAAACGGTCCGCAACCTCGTGGCCTTCATCATGAAGAAGGAAGGCTTCAAGGTTGTCACGGCTGAAGACGGCCTGGACGGCCTGGAAAAACTGTATTCCGCCGAGAAGATCGACCTGATAGTCTCCGATATAAACATGCCTCGGATGGACGGATTCACGTTCATCAAGAGTGTACGTGAGCAGGACGCCTACCGAGACATCCCCATCGTGGTTCTCTCCACCGAGGGTCAGGAAAAGGATATACAGGCAGGCATGTCCATCGGAGCCAATTTGTATATGGTCAAACCGGCGCAGCCGGACAAGATGGTCAAGAACATCAAGATGCTCCTTGGTTAATAGCAAACGACACGCCTTGCAGAGGTGCGCATGAGTCAGGATTTCATGGATCCCGAACTCTTCGCCGATTTTATCGTCGAAGCGAAGGAACATCTGGAAACAATTGAGCCCAACCTGTTGGAGCTCGAAAAGAACCCGGACAATCTCGGCCTGTTGAACGAGATTTTCCGCCCCATGCACTCGCTCAAGGGAGCATCGGGATTTCTCGGCCTGAATAATATCAATGGTCTGGCCCACAGGGCCGAAAACATACTTGACGAGTTGCGCAAGGGAAAAATCGCGGTCACGGCGGCCATCATGGACGTCATCCTCTCCGCCACCGACGCCTTGCGCACCATGATCGACAACCTGGAAACCCAGGGCTACGAGGGTGAAGTCGAAACCGCCTCCATCATCCACCGCATTGAGGCCATCCTGGCCGGCGAGGACATGTCCGAACCGGTGACAGCCTCCCCCCCTGCTGTGGAAACGGTTCCCGACATGGAGAAGGTCGAAGCCATCGTGGAGCCAGATTACGAAGCTCCCGCACCTTCCGCCACTTCTGCCGAGGAGGAATCCGTGGCCGCGAAGAAAACGACCCCGACGGGCGAAAATCGCGCGTTCATCATGCCTCCCGTGGTCGAGACAGGGCCAGCCTACGGGTTGCAGGCCATCGGCGAAGGGCATCTGACAGATTTTCTGGAGGAAGCGCAGGAGCTTATCGAAAGCTTGAACGCCGGTTTGCTGGAGCTTGAGAAAGACCCGGAAACCGGTGGCGATCTGGTCAACGACATTTTCCGTTACTTCCACAACCTCAAGGGCAACTCCGGCATCATCGGCCACAAGGAACTGAACGCCCTGACGCACGAGGCGGAAACCCTCCTCAACAAAGTGCGCAAAGGGGAAATGGTTTCCACCCCCCGCATGATCGACCTGCTGCTCGGCACGGTAGACATGATGGAGACCCTGGTCGGCAAGATCGACGCCAAGCAGAACAATGCCATCCCGGTGGATATCTCCTTCCTGGTGGAAAAACTGCAACAGGCCGTGGCCACCGGAGATGTGGATTTCAGCGACATGGTCGCGCCCGTGACGGAAGAGGCTGCTCAGTCTGCCGAGCCCGAGCCTGTGCCCGCTGAGCCGCAAGCCCAGACTGAGCCGAAGGTCGAGGCTCCGGCGGAACCTGCGGTCAAAGTGCCGCCAGCGCCGAAACAGACCCCTCAGGAGGCCGATGCGCCTGCTGGCGATTCCGGACTGGACGCCGAAGACATCGAGATTTTCGAGCAGACTACCGCCCAGCAGATGGACAACATTCATCTGGCCCTGAAGGAACTCGCCAAGGACGGCACCAACAAGGAATACATCGACGGCCTGTACCGTTCGCTAGACACCCTGCGCAATTCCACCGGCTACATGGGCTTTGACGACCTGAAGGTCTACGCGGAGCGCACGGCGGGCATGGTGGACCAGGCCCGCAAGACCGGCCTGGACTTCGAGCTGATGCTGGACATTCTGGGCCAGGAATGCGGCATCCTCGAGGACATGTTGAAGAAAGCCTTGGCGAGCCTCAAAGGCGGCGGCGCGAAAACCGCTGCGGCACAGCCTGCACCGGCGAAGCCCGCTTCGGCCCCACAGCCCAAGGCTGAAGCCGTGGTGGAAGAGCCCAAGCCCGCAGCGGCTCCAGCGCCAAAAACCGAACCCGCCAAGCCGGAAAAGGCCCCCGAGCCCGCTCCCGCCAAGCCGGAGCCGAAAGCCGCCCCCCCGGTTGCGCCGAAACCAGCTCCCGCCCAGGCTCCGGCTCCCAAGCCGGAAGCCAAGCCTGCTCCCAAGCCCGAGGCCAAACCCGCACCGGCTCCGGCTCCCGCAGCCCCGGCAGGGCAGGGACAGCCTGCGGGCGGGCCGAAAGTCTCCTCCACCATCCGCGTGGACCATGAAAAGCTGGACCACCTGATGAACCTCATCGGTGAGCTCATCATCAACCGCAACCGGTACGCCCTGCTTGCCAGATCCCTGGAGGAGGGCAAGATCGACGTCCAGGAAATTGCACAGCAGCTCACCGAAACCACTTACGCCATGGCCCGATTGTCCGACGACCTTCAAGACACCATCATGAAGGTCCGCATGGTGCCGGTGTCCTCGGTGTTCTCGCGCTTCCCGCGTCTGGTGCGCGACTTGTCCCGCAAGTCGGGCAAGGAAGTCGAACTGATCATGGAAGGTGAAGAGACCGAGCTGGACAAATCCGTGGTGGAGGTCATCGGCGATCCGCTGGTGCACCTGATCCGAAACAGCGTGGACCATGGTCTGGAGACCGAGGAAGCGCGCTTGGCTGCGGGCAAGAGCCCCATCGGCAAGGTCTTCCTGCGCGCCTACCACCGTGGAAACTCCGTGGCCATTGAAGTCGAGGACGAAGGCAAGGGCATCGACCCGGCTAAGATGCGCGAGGTAGGCATCCGCAAGGGGCTGGTCACGCCGGAAGAGGCCAAGGCGATGGACGACCGCGACGCCCTGGAGATGATCTTCATGCCGGGATTTTCCTCGGCGGAGACCATTACCGACATTTCCGGGCGCGGTGTGGGCATGGACGTGGTTCGTACCAACATCAAGAACCTCAAGGGCACGGTGAGCGTCACCAGCGAAGTGGGCAAGGGGACCAAGTTCACCATGGCCCTGCCGCTGACCCTGGCCATCATCGACGCACTGATGGTCGTGGTGGGCAACCAGACCTACGCCATCCCTCTGGACGCGGTGTCCGAGACCACCAAGATAGAGGTCAAGCGCATGACTGAGGTCAACAAGCGCAAGGCCGTGACGCTTCGTGGCGAGGTGCTGGGCATCATTGAACTGCGCGAGATTCTGGAGATTCCATCCGAGCCCGAAGAGGAACAGAAGGAGATCGTGTCAATGGTCATCCTCCAGGACAACGACCGCCGCCTGGGCGTGATCGTGGACAAACTTCTGGAGCGCCAGGAAGTGGTCATCAAGCCGCTGGGCAGCTACCTCTCCGATTTCGACATGCGCGGCCTGTCCGGCGCGACCATCATGGGCGACGGCTCCGTGGTGCTGATCCTAGATCCCCACGAGATATACCTGATGTCCACCTCGCAGCGCGGCTAGTCGAGCATGGAGCAGGCATCTCTCGCGTACTCGTAAAAAAACAGGCGGACCATTTGGTCCGCCTGTTTGCGCTTATGCGTGCTGTCGAGCCTTTTCACGCACCTGCTTCATGGAACGCTGTAAGCGCTCCATATAAATCTCAGTAGCTTAAATAACTGTCAGACGCAGCACCAACTGCATGGCTCCAGGCCAATCCAGCTTCACCCCGCCAGTAAGGAAAGAACGACCGTCCCTAAAGGGGATTCCACAAGGGCGCAGCCCTTTGGCCGCCGGAGGCTGTCCTTCGCCTGTCATCCCCTCACCCCCTAACACACTCACTCTCTAGGGTAGCAGGAAGTTGGGCGTCTTCTGCCGACTTGTGCGCCAGTCGCCTGGAGGCAGGTACGTCGGGCCGGGATCGGGAACGCCGGGGACGGTGGCCACCGTGGGTCGGATGGTGCCCCTGCCGCCCGAGGACGATTCCATCAGATAGGCCACAGGCAGGCTCATGGGCATCACGCTGCTGGTCTTGGCCAGCACGTCGTTGTTGCGGGCGTCCATGACCTCCACGTTGAAGCGCACGCCCTGGGGTGTGGCCACGTAGGTTCCGGCCATGACCAGGGTCCCCTGAAATTGTTTCGTAGCCAGCGCGCGCACGTCGCGGCTCAGCATGAACTCGCCCTGGGACTTGTCGAATATAACCTCGGAGGTCTTCCTGATCTCCTGGACGTAGTATCCCTTGCCGTTCATGGCCGAACCGAGCTGCTCAGCCATGGCCCTGGCCAGGGGAGCGGCCTGCCCCATGTTGTTGAGGTCGGTCGGCGTGGTGACGATCAGCCATTGCAGGCCGCGCGTGGTGGTGTGGTTGAATCCCAGGCGTCCGGCCAGCTGCGTGTCCAGTTCATCCGCCATGATGCGCGCGTACTGGGGGTAATATTCATTGGTGTCGGGCTTGTTGCCGCCCCAGGGCATGGACGCTCCCACCTCGTGAAACAGCGAGGCCATCTCACCGTTGGCGTAGGGGGCGCAGGCCGAGGCGGCAAAAAGCAGCAGCCAGGCGAATCGTTTCATGATCGTACTCCTCGGGCGGCATTGGCCGTCTGAAAGCGGCCTTTAGCGCAGGCCATGGATAGCCCGGTCCGTCGCAGCGATTTCCGCGTCGCAGCGCCGGGTCATGTCCATATCGCGCGCCGTGGCCTTGGCAAGCACAAAGTGTTCCCTGGCCAGCAGGTAGCGCCCTTCGCGCATGTCGCGCAGGCCCAGGGCGTAATGATCCAGACTGTGCGCGTCCTGCGGAATGACGGTGAGTCCCTTGCCTTGCGAACATCCGGCCAGCAGAAGCGTCAGGATGACGGCGATGGATCGCAACATGTCCGTTTCCTATTGCTGCGGCGGGGCTGCCGGTTTGGCGGGCGTTTTGGCGGCGGTGTCCACCGGCTCACAGCCGGGCGGGCAGGGAGCCTTGGCCTTGGGTTTCGCGCTCGGTTTGGCCGTGTATTTTTTCTTTACGGACGGCGTATAGGGCGTCGGCGCCCTGGAGCCGGAGCCGGGAGGATCGTTCACGTCGCGCGCGCCGATCATGGTGGGCGGAGTGGGGCGCAGGCCGTTGTAGTCCGGCAGGCCCAGCATGCGCCGCAGGGTCGGGGTCATGGGGATGAGTACCGATCCGCTCCGCAGCACGCGCCCGGAGCCTTCCACCAGCCTCGCGTTGACGAACAGATTTTCGCGATCCACGTAGTAGGACCCGGCCAGCACGGCCAGGGGCTCGACGGGGACCTTCCTGCCTTTGGCGCGGACAGGTGCGGCTCCGCGCGCCTCGCGCACGGGGAAACCACGGCTGTTGAGTTCGTAAATCATCTGCTCACCCACCAGCCTCCCGAAAGAAGACGTGGACCTGTTATCCTGATCCACGAAGGCCGACGGCATGCTGACGACGCCTGTCAAAGGAGTGTCTCCGCCAAGCCCACGGGTGATCTGGGAGGCAAGTTCGCGCACGTAGAGGCGTATCTCCTCGGCGTCGGCACGCGAGGGGGCCTGGGGCGCGGGAGGTCCGCCAGGCGCATAATAGACGTAGCCGCCCGAGGCGTCTGGTACCATATACCCTTGGGACGCTCCTGGGGTGGAACGCACACTCACTCCCGAAACACCATTTATGGTGGTACTTTTCGAGGCGGAAACGTCCACCTGCGCGCCGGGGTCCATCGGGCCGATGGTCTGCGCCGAGGCCTCGGCGGCCAACGCCGGGGCGCACAGCAGCGCGGCGGTGAGGGCAAACGCGCGCATGATTGTATCCTCCAAGGGTTTATCCCTTTATCGGCGGCAGGGCGAAAACCCTTTAGACTCGCCAGGGCGGACGAATTTTCCTATGTATACCGCCTCTCCAGCTTTTAGGCAAAGTCCATGCCGTGATTGTGGACAACCGGATGTGATCTGGTTATTGAATGGTCACGGGTTTTGTGAAATTCGTGACTATCAACAAGGTTGAGGCTCTCGTGGACGCGCGAACGCGCCCAGAGAGCCCGGCTTGGATGCCGACAATGCGGGGGGGCCGCAACCAGGAGGCATGGAGCCATGTATTTTCCAGTCGCAGGGATTGAGGTTTCACCGTGGATTCCACCGGTGGTCGCCTTTTGCGTATCCTTCTGCACGTCCATGGGCGGCGTGTCCGGGGCCTTTCTGCTGCTGCCGTTCCAGCTTTCCGTACTAGGATACACCTCCCCGTCGGTGAGCGCCACCAACCAAGTCTACAACATCGTTGCCATCCCAAGCGGCGTGTACCGCTACATCAAGGAACGGCGCATGGTCTGGCCGCTGACCTATGCCACGGCCATCGGCACGCTGCCGGGCGTCTTCCTGGGAGCCTTCATTCGGGTAAAGTACCTTCCCGACCCCACAAGCTTCAAATTGTTCGCGGCCAGCGTGCTCGGCTACATCGGCCTGCGTCTGGCGCGCGACATCTTCAAGAAGGCGGCGTCGGCCAAGGGAGCGCCGGGGGCAGGACCTGGCTGCGCCATGCGCGACGCACCGAAACAGGCCAGTTGCGCCGAAAAATCCCTGGGAGGCCAGAATGCCGCAAGCGCGGGGCAGGCGGTCCAGGTGGGGTGTTCCGGAAAGCCGTTGGAGGCTCAGGCCGGGACAACAGGTCCGCGTTGCGGCCCGCAAGGCTCCCTGGTGGACAATCTGGCCGTGTCCAAGGCCAGCTACAGTTTCAAGCGGGTGGAGTTCACCTTCCAGGGGGAAACCTACTCGTTCTCCACGGGCGGCGTGCTGCTCATGAGCTTCGTGGTGGGAATTGTGGGCGGCGTGTATGGCATCGGCGGAGGAGCCATCATCGCCCCGTTCTTCGTGGCCTTCTTCGGACTGCCCGTCTACACCGTGGCGGGCGCGGCCCTCATGGGGACGTTCCTCACGTCCATCTGCGGCGTCCTTTTCTACCAGGCCATCGCCCCGTACTACCCCCAGATGGCCGTGGCCCCAGACTGGACCCTGGGCGCGCTTTTTGGCCTGGGAGGCTTCGCGGGCATGTACGCGGGGGCGCGCTGCCAGAAATACGTTCCGGCCAAGTATATCAAATCCTTCCTGGCGGCCTGCATCCTGTTTTTGGCCGTGAAATACATCCTGGAGGCCTTCTCCTGATCCGGTTTGAAAGCTCTTGCGCAAACGCCTCAAAAGTGGTTTATCTCATCAGAATGTCGGGCTGTTCCTTGAATGTGCGGCCCGTACTTCCATGAAACCACAAAGGAGCTGAAATGACCGAAAAGAATGGTATCTACAAGTGCGATATCTGCGGCAATATCGTTGAAGTCCTGCACACCGGCGGCGGCGATCTGGTATGCTGCGGCCAGCCCATGAAGTACTTCCAGGAAAACACCGTGGACGCGGCCAAAGAGAAGCACGTCCCCGTGATCGAGAAGACCGCCAACGGCTTCAAGGTCATGGTGGGCAGCGTCGCCCATCCCATGGAAGAGAAACACTTCATCGAGTTCATCGAGGTGATCGCGGACGGCAAGGTGTACCGCCAGGACCTCCAGCCCGGCCAGAAGCCCGAAGCTGAATTCTGTATCGCCGCCGAGAAGATCGTGGCCCGCGAGTACTGCAACATTCACGGCCTCTGGAAGGCGGAGTAACCGATGCTCAGCGAGAAGATGGAACAGGCCTTGAACGAGCAGGTGAAATGGGAGCTGTGGTCTTCCTATCTGTATCTCTCCATGGCTAGCTATTTCGAGGACATGGGCCTGATGGGCTTCGCCAGTTGGATGAAAGTGCAGGAGCAGGAAGAGAAGTTCCACGCCACCAAGTTCTACGGCTACACCTTCGAGCGCGGCGGACGCATCAAGCTCCAGACCCTCGAAGCCCCCGAGAACAGCTGGAAGAGCCCCATGGCCGCTTTCCAGGACACCCTCAAGCATGAGCAGGGCGTCACCGCCCGCATCAACGCCCTGATGGACCTGGCCATTTCCGAAAAGGACCACGCCACAGCATCCTACCTGAAGTGGTTCATCGACGAGCAGGTCGAGGAAGAGGCCAGCGTGCAGGACGTGATCAACAAGCTCAAGCTGGTGGAGGGCAACCCGTCCGCCCTGTACATGCTGGACAAGGAACTGGCGACTCGGGTCTTCACGCCCCCGGCGGCAACGGCCTGACCATGGCCGACAGCACCGGGGACATGCTCTGCAAGGCTCTGGACCTGGAGCGCAAGGCCCTGGACTTTTACACCGACGCCCAGGCGCGCTGCCCGAGTGAGCTGGCCCGGAAAGTGTTCGGCGTCCTGGCCGAGGACAAGCTGCGCGTTGCCAGACGTCTGGCGGAAATCCATGCGGCCCTGAACCAGGGAATTTCCCTGGTCAGCGCGTGCAGGCTGACCGAGGAAGAGACACAGAGCCCCGGTGTGTTTGCCGAACTCAAAGCCGGTTACACGGGCGTTCCCGGCGAATGCCGGGCTGAACTGGACGTGCTCCTGCTGGCCATGGAGGTGGAGCAGGCCTGCCTCAAGCATCTGGAAGACCAGCTGCGCGAGGCCAGGGACAAGGACGTCCGCTTCTTCCTGGAACTAGCCATGGAGGAGGAGCGTGGACATTTTGTCTTGCTCTCCGACATGCGCTACTACTTCGAACGGTTCGCTGAATCTGCGGCTAAAAAGTAGTTCACCAAGCGGCCGCCGGACCATTCCGGCGGCCGTCTTTTCATTGGGCTCCAAAGCCCGGAGTAGGACATGCCAGACACTTGCGTGAACATCGTCATCGGCGGAGAAGCCGGGCAGGGGCTGGTAACCGTTGGGGACTTTCTGGCCAAGGCCCTGGTTCGGGCAGGCTACGAAATCGTCGTCACCCAGGATTACCTTTCGCGAATCCGGGGCGGGCACAACACCTACGCCATCCGGGTCAGCCATGAACAAGTGCACGGCCCACGCGAATCCATCGACCTGCTCGTGGCCCTCGATGCGCAGACCGTGCTCATGCACAGGTCGGACCTGACCGGGCGGGCCATGGTGCTGGCGGATGAATCCATCGACCGCTTGGGGCATCCCGGCCTTTCAATCCCTTTCAAGGCGTTGTGCCCTAAGCCGATGTTCGAAAACATCGCCGCGCTGGGCGTCCTGGCCCGGATGCTGTGCCTGGACCGCAAATGGTTCGAGGACCTGATCGCCGAAACGTTCCACAAGAAGGGCGACGAGATCGTCTCCGCGAACCTGAAGGTCTTCGCGGAAGCCTTGGCCTGGGCCGAGACGCAGCAGGCCGGATTTTCCTGCATGCCCGCGCCAGAGCGCACGGAGAAACGCCTGTTCCTGCACGGCAACGACGCCATCGCACTGGGAGCCTTGGCCGCCGGTGCGAATTTCTGTTCCTATTACCCCATGACCCCATCCAGTTCCGTAGCCTCGACACTCATCGAGCATGCCCAACGCATGGGCATGCTTGTGGAGCAGGCCGAGGACGAGATCGCGGCCATCAACATGGCGCTCGGCGCGTCCTACGCCGGGGCGAGGGTGGTTGTGCCCACCTCGGGCGGCGGGTTCGCCCTGATGGTGGAGGGCATAAGCCTCGCAGGCATGACGGAAACCCCGGTGGTGGTGGTTCTGGCCCAGCGGCCCGGTCCGGCCACAGGGCTGCCCACGCGCACGGAGCAGGGCGACCTGAATCTGGTGCTGTACGCCGGACATGGAGATTTCCCCAGGGCCGTTTTCGCTCCCGGCACGCCGGAACAATGCTTCGAGATGACCTACCGGGCCATGGATCAGGCCGAGAAGTGGCAGAGTCCGGTGTTCGTGCTCACGGACCAATATCTGGCCGACTCCTACCGGGCGGTGACTCCTTTCGATCTTTCCGCCCTGCCTCCGGTTTCCGCTCCGGACCTGACCACGGACAAGCCCGCCGGGTACGAACGCTACGCCGTCACCGAAAGCGGGGTGTCACCCAGGCTCGTTCCCGGCTTCGGGGAACATCTGGTGGTGCTCGACAGCGATGAACACACCCCGGACGGACACATCACCGAGGATCTCGACGTGCGCGTGCGCATGGTGGACAAGCGCATGCGCAAGGGGTTGGGCCTGAAAGAAGACGTCCTGCCTCCGATCTTCACTGGAGACGATGCGCCGGACCTGCTGCTGGCCTGCTGGGGCTCCACGTTCGGCCCCGCTTTGGAGACCGCGCAAGTATTGCGCCAACAGGGAAAAAAGACTGCCGTCCTGCACTTTGGGCAGGTGTATCCCCTGAATCCGGACCAGTTCCTGCCACTTTTGGCATCCGCCGGGCGAACGGTGATGGTGGAAGGGAACTATTCCTGCCAGCTGGCCGCGCTCATCCGCCAGGAGACGGGCTACGTCTTCGGCGCGACGGTCTCGCGCTACGACGGCCTGCCTGTCACGGCCCGCCACATCCTGAGACAGCTGGAAAAGGCGAATTAAGACGCGGACGACTTCCGGGATGTCCGGTCAAGGAGCTTTCATGATTCCCATCGAGCAATACGGGACTTTCGAGACGGCCTGGTGCCCCGGCTGCGGCAACATCTCCATCAACAAGGCCCTCAAGAAGGCACTGTCCATTCTGGATCTGCCCCCGCACAAGGTGCTGATCTGTTCGGGCATAGGCCAGGCCGCCAAGTCGCCGCACTACCTGCGCTGCAACTGCTTCAACGGCCTGCACGGGCGAAGCCTGCCCCCGGCCCAGGGCGCTGCCCTGGCCAACACCGAGGTGACCGTGTTCGCAGAAAGCGGCGACGGGTGTAGCTACGGAGAGGGCGGCAACCACTTCCTGGCCGCCATGCGCCGCAACGTGACCATGAGCTATCTGGTGCACGACAACCAAGTCTACGGGCTGACTAAAGGCCAGGCCAGCCCCACCACCGCGCAGGGGCAGGCCACCAAGTTCCAGCCCTGGGGGACGCCCTCAATGCCCTTCAACCCGGTGGCCGTGGCCGTCACCATGGACGTGCCCTTCGTGGCCCGCGCCTATGCCGCCGAAGTTGATCATCTGGCGGACATCATCGTCCAGGCCGCCCGGCATCCGGGATTCGCCCTGGTGGACATTCTTCAGCCGTGCGTGTCCTTCAACAAGGTGAACACGTATGCGTGGTACAAAGAGCGCTGCTACAAGCTGGGGCAGGATCACGACCCCTCTGACTGGCAGCAGGCCATGCACAAAGCCCAAGAGTTCGGCGACCGGATTCCCATTGGCGTGATCTACAAGGGCTCGCGCCAACCGTACGAGCAACGCATAGTGTCCTCGGTGCGCAGGCCGCTGGCCACCTCGAAACCCGACATGGCCGCGCTGGCCGACATTCTGGAAGGCTACGCCTGAGGGGGGCGCCTCGGTCGTGGAAAATCCGGAGGATCCAAGAACGATCTGTAGTTTCCGGCAGAACGAAGGTTCCCGCTACGTGCACTTCTTTGCACACTGCCTCGGATGACTTGGCGGAGCAGAGAAGGGCGGACATCCGGCGGCACCACGTCTGGATCATGGTCTGAATATCTTCTGTTTCCCGCAGAAGGCAGCACCATCCGCAAACCGTTTCAGGCTGGTCTGTATCGCCAACCAAATGAGGTAATATATGGAAAAGATAGCTCTTTTCGTGTTCAAAGGCGATATTCCCTGCTTCATTCACGTGATGTTGAACGCCATCGACATGCGTGAAAAGGGTATGGAAGTTAAAGTGATACTTGAAGGAGAATCCAGCAAGGTGCTGGCCGAACTTTCTCGCGGGTCGCATCCCATGCATGCCCTGTTCGAGAAAACAAAATCCCTCGGCCTGTTCGCCGGTGTCTGCAAGGCCTGCGCGCACGCCATGGGCACCCTGGACTCGGTGGCCAACGAGGGGTTGCCCTTGCTGGAAGACATGCACGGCCACGCCGCAATGGCCCCTTACCTGCGCAATGGATTCCAGGTGGTCACGTTCTAGCGCCGAGCCTTCAAAATCCGTCCGTAAGGTCTTGGTGCAGATTCAAAGAGAACCATTGGGCTCGTAATGAAATAACAGTTCCATTCTCTTTTGAATGGTGGCACTCGTGCGTCACAAAATGATGCCCTTGGACCTTTTTTTGAGACAGCATGTTTTCGAGCTTGCTGCGCTTAATCATTCCAGCTCTCCACAATAGGAAACAATTCCAGCATGTCAGACGATTTGCACATCGAGGTGCATGGAACCGGGCGTCCGCTCCTGCTGCTTGCAGGCCTGGCCATGGACGTGACCCTCTGGTACGATCTCGTTCCCGGCCTTGCCCGAAACTTCCAGGTAATCATCCACGACCCCAGAGGCTCGGGCCGCACAAAGGCCGACTTCGAAAATCTGAGCACCGGCGTCATGGCCGATGACGCCCTGGCAGTCATGGACCGCCTCGGCATCGAACGAGCGCACGTGCTGGGGTTCTCCATGGGCGGCATGACGGCCCAGGTGCTCGCGGCGAAACACCCCGAACGTATCGACCGACTCGTGCTGGCCTCCTCGGCGGCCTCCATGGGAACGGCTGGCATGCTGGCCATGCGCCTGGTGGTGAAGCTCTTCGCCTCCCGCCACTGCATGGCCCACTCGGGGGCGGCCATGCTGCCCTGGCTGCTTGGCGAACGTGGCCTGAAGCAGGAGAGCGTGGTCGACAGCCTGTCGCGGCGTAAGTACTTGCCCACGCTGGCAGGATTTTCCGCCCAGTGCGAAGCGTTGGGCGCACACGACGGCCAACATCTTCTCCCACACATCACCGCGCCCACGCTGTGCATCTCAGGCGACCAGGACGTGCTGATACCACCCGTCAGAACCCGTGCCATGGCGAAATGCCTGCCGGACGCCCGCTTCGACGACCTCCCCGACTGCGGGCACATGTGCTATCTGGAAGCTCCAGACCTCTTCCGGCAGCGAGTAGTGAACTTCCTGGACGCCGCACCGTGCAGCGCCCTCAAGGTCCTTTCCTACGGCTTGTGAGCCGCATTTTCCCGTCATGCAATGCAGAAAAGGGCAGCCCCGGATACCGGAGCTGCCCTTTATAGTTGATACCCTCTGACGACTACAGCCCGACGGCCTTCTTGAGCGCCGCGACCTCGTCGGGGGTGAGCGGCCTGGAGCGGCCCGTCGGCAGATCGGCGAGGGCCAGCGGTCCCTGGCTCACCCGGACCAGTTGCAGGATGGTCAGTCCAAGGTCGCGACACATGCGCCTGATCTGACGGTTCACGCCCTGCACCAGTTCCATCTCCAGCACGGTGTCCCGTTCGTCCTTCTGGAGCACATGGACTTTCACCGGAGCCAGCCTCTCGCCCTCGGCCAGGGTCATTCCGGAGCGCATGGTCCCCAAGGCCCGCTCGGACACGTCGCCGCGAACGGCCACGCGGTAGAGCTTGGGCATGTGCCAGCGCGGGTGCATGAGCCTGTTGGCCAGTTCGCCGTCCGTGGTCAGAATGAGCAGCCCCTCGGAGAAGTAGTCCAGCCTGCCCACTGGGAACAGCCTGCGCCTGCGGCCCACCTCCCCCATGAGATCCAGAACGGTGCGCCTTCCCTCGGGGTCCTTGACCGTGGTCACCACCTCGATGGGTTTGTTGAGGATGTAATACAGCTGGGGGCTTCCAGCCGCCGGGCCGCCCAGAGGCTTGCCGTCCACCCGGATGTCGTCCACGCCGGGGCGCACGGGCGTTCCCAGGTCGGCGGGATTGCCGTTCACGAACACGCGCCCGGAACGGATGAGATCGTCGGCGGAGCGGCGGGAGCAGACTCCGGCCTGGGCCAGGGCCTTGTTCAGACGCATGGCGTCGTCCGGTGTGCCGGAAACAGAGGAAGAAGGCGTTTTCTGTGTCATCTCGTGTGGCGTTCTCAAAATACGTTCATACAAGTTTTTGTTTTTGAAAAACATGTCATGTTTTTCAAACCCGCAACGCTAGAGGTCGATCACCTTGTCGGCCAGTTGCAGGCTGGTGACCACGTCCAGCATATTGGTGGTCTGCCCCACGGCGCGCTTGTCCAGTAGGTTAAAGAACTCCAGGCAGGTGCCGCACACCAGAATGGACACTCCCTGGGCTTCCAGGGCGAGCAGGGGCTCCAGGCAGGGATTGTCCTTAGCGCTCATCTTCACCGCGCCGTTTACCATGACGATGCGCCACAGCTCCGGGCCAAGCTCAGGCAGGGTTTTCAGGAAGTTGAGCATGAGCTTGCCGCCCAGGACGTCGTCGCCGCGACCGATGACGTCGGCACTCAGAAAAACCGCTATGCGCCGACGCTGACCCTGGTCCGGAACAGGGCAGGGGTAGTCCGCAACTGCCGGAGCGGGCGTTTTGGCGGCATCTGCGCCGCCTTGAGGTAGCGGGTGACGTTCTCCAGGGCCGCGGCGTCGTCAACCAGGACTTTCAGGCTGTCCGGGGCTTCCGCCTCGATGCACTTGCGACAGGCCATCAGGGGCTGGGGGCAGGTCATACCATGGCAATCGATGATCTTCTCTTTCATGAATCCGTCCTTTTTGCGTCGGCTTACCATGGACATGGCTGCGAGGGTCAAATAGTATAAGCGGATACCAGCCGCCAGCCCGTAGGGAGGCGACAAATACCGGAGTAATGAATGGACCTGAGCTCTCCCGTCGCGGGCATCGCCCGAAAGATATCCCTGGCGCTGGGCGACGCCCCGGCAGATGTTTTGCTGAAAAACGCCCGTTTGGTCAACGTGCTCTCTGGCGACATCCACGATGCGGACATAGCCGTTGCCGACGGCATTGTCATTGGCTTTGGCGACTACGAAGCCCGAAAGGTCATCGATTGTGAGGGTCGTTTCGTCTGCCCAGGGCTCATTGACGGACATATCCACATCGAATCCACGCTGCTCACGCCCTGGGAATTCGCCAGGGCAGCCGCGCCGCGCGGCACCTGCGCCGTGGTCTGGGACCCGCACGAGATCGCCAACGTCCTTGGGCGCGAAGGCGTCGAATCCATGCTGGAACTGACGGACGGCTGTCCGCTGACCTTCTACTTCATGGCCTCCAGTTGCGTTCCGGCCACAGACATGGAAACCTCCGGAGCCCGCGTGACGCCGGGCGACGTGGCCAAACTGGTCCGCGAGCATGCGGGCCGGGTGCTCGGCCTGGCCGAGCTCATGAATTATCCCGGCGTGCTGGGCAAGGACCCGGACGTTCTGGGCAAGATCGCGGCCTGCGGATGCGCCGTGATCGACGGGCACGCCCCGCTGGTCCACGGCAAGGACCTGAACGCCTACATCATCGCCGGGCCAAGCTCCGACCACGAATGCACCGACCTGGACGAGGCCCTGGAAAAGCTGCGCAAGGGCATGCACCTCTTCATGCGCGAGGGCAGCGACGAGAAGAACCTCAAGGACCTGATCGCTGCCGCCAACGGGTTCAACTCCCAGAACATTTCCCTGGTTTGCGACGACCGCGACCCCCTGGACCTGACCACCCACGGCCACATGGACCACAACGTGCGCATGGCGGTGAGCCTGGGCATGGACCCCATCCGGGCCATCCAGATGGCCAGCATCAACACCGCGCGCCATTTCGGCATGCGAGGCAGGGGGGCAGTGGCTCCCGGCTACCGGGCGGACATCGTCATTCTCGACGATCTGAAATCGTTCTCGGTGCATTCCGTCCTGCTCAATGGCCAGGAATTGGCAGAAACTGTCTTCTTGCCGTCCGGTGAGGTTCATTCAGAAAACACTGTAAAATTAAGCTGTTCATCGGGCAAGTTGACTCAAGAGACCTTTGCAATACCTCAAGTGACGGATGAGGTTCGTTGCATCGGCGTGGTGACCGGCCAGATCATCACCAAGGCCATGGTTGTGCACCCCGCGATTGTGAACGGACACGCCCAGGGAGATCCCGCCCGAAACCTGGCCAAGCTGGCCGTGATCGAACGCCACGGGAAGAATGGCAACGTCGGCCTGGGTTTCGCGCACGGCCTGGGAATCAAACGTGGCGCATTGGCCGGGACCGTGGCGCACGACTCGCACAACCTGATCATTGCCGGAGTCTCCGACTCTGACATGGCCCTGGCAGGAAACGTCCTGGCTGAGACGGGCGGCGGGTACTGCGTGGTGGCGGATGGCGAGGTGCTGGCGCTCCTGGAGTTGCCCCTGGCCGGACTCATGAGTCTGAAGCCAGCCGAAACCGTGGCAGCGGAGTACGCGGCCTTGCGCAAGGCTTTCAGGGCCGTGGCCATCAACCCGGATGAATACACGCATCCATTCATGGCCATATCGTTTTCCTCACTGGCTGTGATTCCCGAACTCAAGTTGACCGACAAGGGTTTGGTCGATGTTGGCAGATTCGAGATGGTCAGCCTGTGGGTATGAGCATGTCCGGAACCTGACATCTTTCCGCCTTGGATCATGAGCTTTGACTCCAGGCCTAGCTACAGGTTTCTGGCCTCAGAAACAAACAGGACGCTGTCCGACGCACAGAGAACGCGTCTGGCAGCGTCCTTTTTTATCTGCTGTTATCCGCCTTGGGCCGCCCCGCCGGTGCCCCTTGCCCATTTTTAAAGTTTACATAATTTACATTATGAGACAATAAGACGGACGCACGGAGAGGGCGTTCCCCAATGATCTCGGTCGGTTAAAAGTTTCTGAAATATGACGCATGGCTCCCGGACTTGTGTCTCCCCTGGCCATTTCATCAGGCGGCTACCTCTCTGAGTAACTCTCAGATTGCCCAATCCCTTTGGGGTTCATCTCGTCTGGCGCTGTGTTCACCCTTTGGTTGCCTTTTGATTTCAGCGTGGCAATCATCCTTCCGACCAGACGCATTGCGGTCAGTTTCTCATGCCCACCAGACCCAAATCGATTTCACTGTGCGGAACTCTTCAGTTGGCAGTTGCCGTATCTCCTGATTGGCTCCCCATGAGACTGCCGCATGATTCATTATTACCGGCATCTGTGAGCAGACACTGTCCATCTGCACCCAGAAATCGAACATCGCGCACGGCCCCCAAATGCTACTTGAATCTCCTCCTTCAGCAACCCTGGTACACTCAAGCCGATCACCCTTCGAGGTTCCACCTGCTCTTAAATCATGATTGAAGATGAAGCTTTCCATCATGCTGCCTCCCCCGATATCGCGAACCATGCGTCAACTTTCCACCCTCCCACCCCATCCGCTTAGTTCACGACGCTAACAATCTGACATCATGGCACTATTTTCTGCAATTCTGTCTGAAAAATTTCAGACCTTCAAAGATTGTCTTAAAAAACCAGACGACCTAACCATGCCACAAATAGCTATAATAACACGCTAAAACATACGCCATTGCGTTTGCCTCGCTTCCTGGCATACTTGTTCATGAAGAAAGGACCTCAACCCTGTACGTCAACTTGGCAAAAACAGCATAATATCAAGCATATATTTCTGGGCATATTTTTTGTATTCCTGAACACACGACGTAGCGAGGGAGTCTTATGAACACACGCAATCTGCTGACAATCCGGCATATCGTATTGGTATTGTTTATTTTTTCAGCACTTTTGCCCGCAAGTCCGGCAAAAGCAGACATACTCAACGCCATGGGTCTGGACCCCAGCCTCAACCTGTTGGCCCTGGGCGACTTCAACTCCTACTCTTCCGACGTTCAAGGCCGGGTCGCGGTGGGCGGTAACGCCACCCTCCAGGGCTATTCGGTCAACCTTCTCCGCAACAGCAGCAGCTCCGCCCCCGGCCTCACCGTCGGCGGTGACTTAAAGTTCTCGAGTGGAACCATTTGGGGCGACACCAGGGTCGGAGGCAACCTCATCGCCAATTACAGCGGCACGTTTCAAGGCAATGTCGCTGTGGGGGGCAATCTCGACGCCTCTCACGGGCTTTCGGCAGCTTACGGCAAGCAAGCAGTGGTGACCGGCTCCGTTGCCTCAATCCCCTACTTGAACGTGCCCATCGTCATGGACCCGACGCCCTTCGACATCGGTTTTGATTTCGCCGCCGAATCTGTCCGCCTGACCGCTCTGTCCGACGCACTGGGCCTTGAGGAAAATACCGGGACAGTCTCGGACGTTTACGGAACCATCAAGCTGGACGCCACGGGCCTGGAACTGGCCATCTTCGACATCACCGCAGCCGACGCCGCGAAGAACCTGCTGCTTTCCGGCCTCTCCGAATCAGCTACGGTCATCATCAACATCAGCGGCGAGATCGTGGACTTCGGTTTCCACGGCTACACCAATTTCAGCGCCGCAGCGAACCGCATCCTGTTCAACCTCCCGGATGCGACCAGCATAACCCTGAGTTCCGGAATATACGGTTCGCTCCTGGCTCCGCTGGCATCGGTTCAGCACCAGTGGGGGGTCATCAACGGTCAGGTCGTGGTGGGCAACTGGTACAGCTCCGTACAGGTGAACGACAAACCTTTTGAGGGAGACATGCCCCATGTGGCGAACCCCGAGCCGGGAACCATGCTGCTGATGGGATTGGGCGCAGCCGGGCTGGCCTTCATGAGCCGCAGAGCTCGAAAGAACCGCAAGGCGGCCTAGTGTCGCGTTCGTGAAAAAGTTGATTGAAGGGCCACAGCGCGTTATCCTGGCCCTGTGAGTCTCCCGACCGGACAATAAACTAGGCCCCGGATGCGAAAGCATTCCGGGGCCTAATTTATTTCGGCAGTGCCGTGGCTAAAGCGACAATTTCAGCGCCTCGCGTCCAAGCGTTGCCATGCGGTGCACCCTCACCGCGCTCTTGTCCACCGAGCTTCTGGCCTGAACCTCGCGGATGTTCAGCTGAATGGTATCCAGCGCGTTGGCCGCCTCGTCCAGGCGCTCCGTCAGACGCTGCATGGCGGCCACGGTTTCGCTGCCCCGATGCGCCTCCACGGTCTTAATGAGCTCAGCGCAGTTCTGCTGCGCGGAACTCACGGCCCGCACATAGGCGTTGGCCAGAAATCCCTGCTCCTGGGCGGAGAGCCCGGTCCCGGCCTTGGCCCAGGCCGCAGTCTCAGCCGCCTGGCGGGCCAGGGCGTCGCGTTCGCGCGCCAGGGCGCGGACATAGGTCCTCTTCAGGTACGCCGTGGTGTCCCCGGCAGCGCCCTGGTTGAAGCGGGCCTTCTCGCCGACGTTCAGCGAGGTGAATATGGCGTTGAAATCCTTCATATAGGTCGGGACGGTCCCTGCCTGGGCCACCCCGATGATCTCCATCCGACCTGAACGAGTGAGCACCACAGCCGCGTAGTATTCCAGGCCCTGGCCGTCGCGCGGGACCAGCCAGTAGGAAAGCACCTGGGACGACTTGTCCAGCAGCGCATGCTTCAACTGATACTTCTCCGGGCTCACGTTCCACAGTTCGGAGTATTCCAACCCCTTGTCCCTGGCCATGAGGTCCAGCACGCCCTGCGGGGTCGGCTCCGAGATTTCGCGCACCATGACGGTGGGATACCCCTTGCCTGTAGCGGCGGCATCCTTGTGGGCCAGCACGGACACCCGTCCGCCCTCGCCCGCCTCTCCCGCAGCCTTCTGCTTGACGGTCCAGCCTGCGGGCAGCTTCAGATTGAAGGACTCGTCCGGCGCGGAAAGCGTATCGCCGCCGTTGCCCACCAGGGGCATGGAGCCTGAGCAGGCGGTGAGAAGCAGACATGTGAGAACGGCTATGAGAGTGCGCATCATGATAATCTCCTCGGGATAGGGCCAATGCGCCCGCCCGCCTCCTTTTGTCAAGAGGCGCAGGAACGTGTATGCTGCGGGCATGGATATCGACCGGCTCGAAGCCATTGACGCCTGGCGCTGGAGGCTTCCTGCGCGTGGGGACATGCTGGTCCCGGCAGAGCTGACGGGCTCCAGAGACCTCCTTCGCGTCATGGACGACGCCGTGTTGCGCCAGATCGCCAACGTGGCCTGCCTGCCGGGAATCGTCCGCGCGGCCTGTGTCATGCCGGACGCGCACCACGGGTACGGTTTCCCCATCGGCGGAGTGGCCGCCTTCGACCCGTCACAGGGCGGGGTCGTTTCCGCCGGGGGCGTCGGTTACGATATTTCCTGCGGGGTGCGCAGCCTGACCACGCGCCTTCATATAGATGAAGTTCGCCCAGTGCTGGGACAGTTGGCGGACAGGCTGTTCTCGGCCATCCCCGCCGGGGTGGGCGAAACCGGGGCGCTTCGGCTCACGGGAAAATCCATGGACGCCATGCTCATGGGCGGCGCGGCGTGGGCCGTGAAGCAGGGATACGGGGAAACGGTCGACCTTGAACGCATTGAGGACAATGGACGGATCGCCGGGGCCGACCCGGAACAGGTGTCGGAAAAGGCAAAAACCCGCCAGAAGGACCAGACCGGTACGCTAGGGTCCGGCAACCACTATCTGGAAGTGCAGCGGGTCGAAAAAGTTTACGATCACGCCGCAGCCCAGGTCTACGGACTCGCCGTGGACGAAGTTGTGGTGAGCATCCACTGCGGCTCACGAGGGCTTGGCCACCAGATCGCCACGGACTACCTGGGCCGGATGCTGCGAGAAGCTTCCAAGTACGGGCTCAGTCTGTCCGACCCGGAACTGGCCTGCGCGCCCATCGACTCGTCCCTTGGCCGGGAATATCTGGCGGCCATGCGCGCGGGTATGAACTGCGCCCTGGCCAACCGGCAGGTGCTGACGCATCTGGTGCGGCAGGTGCTGGCGGAATTTTTCCCCGGAGCCTGGGCGCGCCTGCTGTTTGACGTCTCCCACAACACCTGCAAGCAGGAGAAGCATAGAGTTGATGGCAAACCGCGCACGCTTTACGTTCACCGCAAGGGTGCCACGCGCGCCTGGGGACCGAACCACCCGGAGCTGCCGGGCTGGCTCGCGGGAACCGGCCAGCCCATGCTGGTGGGCGGCAGCATGGGCACTGCGTCCTACGTTCTGGCCGGGACGGACGCTTCGCTGGAACGGTCCTTCGGGTCGGCCTGCCACGGGGCGGGCCGGAGCCTCTCGCGCATTCAGGCGCTGAAGCGCTTCAAGGGCCGCGACGTTTTGCATTCCCTGGCCGCCCAAGGCGTACTGGTTCGGGCGCACGGGCTGAAGGGCGTGGGCGAGGAAGCTCCCGGCGCGTACAAGGACATCGACTCCGTGGTGGACTCCGCAGTGGGAGCCGGGCTCGCCTCCAGGGTTGCCAGGCTGCTGCCCCTGGCTTGCGTCAAAGGTTAAAAGTTTGCAAGAGCGCCCAAAGCTGATACTGACCCTGCCAGTGATGAAAAAGATGCATCCCCCAAAAATTCCGCTCCGCCTGCTCATCATTGACGCATCTGCGGATTTCACCCTCTCCCTGGCCAACCGCCTACAGGGACTTGATGATATCGAGGCAGACTGGACCACGACGGCCAGCGTGGCCGAGGCATGGGAAATCCTGGCGCTGAAAAGCTTCGACGTCATCCTGGCCGGACTTCCCCTGCCCTCCCCAACGGGGTCGGAACCGGGCGAAATCGCCACGGTCTTTTCGCATCTGCCGGTCCTGGGGCTGAGCGACACCGGATCGAGGCTCTTCCTGCACCCATCCCTCGCTGATAACGTAGTGCTGGTGCTGCCCAAGGCCAAACTGGACAAGCAGCTCCTGGAACAGGGCATCCTTTGTGCCGTCAACCGGTCCAAGCTCTGCCGCCAGCTGGAATCCGCCCAGGACTCCCTGGTGTCCTCCGAGAAGCGCTTCCAGAACATCATCATAAACAACGCCGACGGCATCGTGGTGGTGGACCTGGACGGACGCATCCGCTTCGCCAACCCGAGCGCCGAGCGCCTGTTTGGCGCCACCGCCGAGCAGCTGGCCGGAGAACCTTTCGGGCACGCTCTCATGCCTGGGACCAACATGGAGATCGAGGTTCTTTCGCGCGACGGCATCCTCAAGACCGTGGAGATGCGGGTGGTGCAGTCCCGCTGGGACAGTGGCGAGTACATCTCTCTGGCGTCACTTCGCGACATCAGCTCCCGCAAGCGCCTGGAACGCGACCTGACCACCATGAAAGAGGCCGCCGAGTCCGCCAACCGGGCCAAGAGCCAGTTCCTGGCCAACATGAGCCACGAGATCCGCACGCCCATGAATGGCATCCTGGGCATGTCCGAGCTGCTGCTGGCCTCGGAACTCACCCGCAAGCAGCGCGACCACCTGGACATGGTGCGCCAGTCCGCGTCCTCGCTCATGGAGATCCTGAACGACATCCTGGATTTCTCCAAAATTGAGGCCGGCAAGCTTGATCTGGAAGAACAGATTTTCGACCTGCACGCCACCATCCGCAGCGCCTTGCGCATATTCACGGCCCAGGCCCAGAACAAGGGCCTGAGCCTGGCCTACGCCGTGGCCGAGGATGTTCCCAAGCGCGTGCGCGGCGACTCAGGGCGGCTGCGCCAGGTCATCGTCAACCTGGTGGGCAATGCGGTCAAGTTCACCAGCGAAGGAACCGTCCGCCTTCTGACGGAATGCGTGCTTCCCCGCGTGCAGGACGACCCTTCCTTCGCCACGGTGCGAATCCGTGTAACCGACACTGGCCCCGGCATCCACCAATCCAAACTGGACACGATCTTCGAAAGCTTTACCCAGGCGGACAACTCCTCGACGCGCAAGTACTACGGCACCGGCCTGGGCCTGGCCATCTGCAAGAATCTCGTGGAGCGCATGAACGGCGTCATCAGGGTCGAAAGCGAGGAAGGCCGGGGAAGCGAGTTTTCTTTCGAGGTGAGACTGCCCGTGGTGGACGAAGAACCGCCCGCAGAGCAGCCCACCCCGCCGCCCAAGCCGAAAATCGGGCCGCTGACCATCCTGCTGGCCGAGGACAACCTCATCAACCAGATGTTCGCCACGGAAATTCTGGAGCAGGACGGGCACAGGGTGATCGCCGTGGGTAACGGCGCGATGGCACTGGAGACGCTTGCGGTGCAGGCTGTTGACGTGGTGCTCATGGACATCCAGATGCCGGAGATGGACGGCCTGGAGGCCACGCGCCGCATCCGCGCAGGAGAAAACGAACACATACCGGCGGACCTGCCCATCATCGCCATGACCGCGCACGCCCTCAAGGGCGACCGGGAGCGCTTTCTGCAATCGGGCATGGACGGCTATCTGTCCAAGCCCGTGGGCTCGGAGGAAATACAGGCGGCCCTGCATCAGGTGCTTTCCGAAAAACTTTCACGTGCGAAAGATGGGGTGACAATGGAAGGTTCGAGCATTCTCAACGAACGATGGCTGCTGGAAAAAGCAAGGGGCAACAGGGATTTCCTCAAGAAACTCTTTGCGGTCTTCGTGGAACAGCAGCCCCGCAAGTTAAGCGAAATGCAGGAGGCCATCGCAATAGGCGACCTCAAGGAGGTGGCCTTCATGGCGCACACGCTGAAAGGCGGCGCGGCCACCATGGGCGCGGAGGTCCTCAAGGACAGGGCCTACGAAGTGGAAAAGGCGGCCAAGGCCGGCGACGCTGACCTTACAGGTCGCGAGATAAAAGCCATGGGCCCGGAACTGGAACAGACCATCGTCGCCATGCAGGAGTTCATTGGCCGCTAAGTCGCGCCCGCACCTGATGTCCTTCTCCCCTCCCCTTTTCGACCGTGTTCTCCCAGTCTGGCGATGGCTCGTCCCGGCGTGCTTTCTTGCGCTCGGGCTGTGGCTTGCGCCGCTGACGATTCTCGGTCCGGGATTCGAACGCATGCCCGGTGAAGCCTGCGATTCAGGTTTTTCCAGCGTTGTCCTCGAGCACGGATTCCGCTGGCTCATCGGGCAGGAACCGTCCTACCTGGACGCGCCGTTTCTTTATCCTTTCAAGAGGTCCATCACCCTCTCGGACAATTTCCTGTCCACGCTGCCGGTCTACACCCTCTTCCGGCTGGCCGGGGCCGACCGGGAAGGAGCCTATCAGCTCTGGTTCCTGTCGTTGTTCGTCCTGAATTTCCTGTGCGCCAGATGGGCATTGGTGCGCCTGAAGCAGCCTCCCGGACTATCAGCGCTGGGAGCGTACCTCTTCGCATTCCTGTCGCCCGTGCTGGAAGAGGTGACTCATCCTGCCCTGCTCCACCTGTTCCCTATCCCACTGGCGATGTGCGGCTTTATCCTCTGGGCCGAAACGGGCTCCACGCGGGCCTTCGCGGGCATGTGCGCCGCCGTGGTCCTGCAATTTTACGGAGCGTTCTACCTGGGATCGTTTCTGGTGCTCGCCCTGTTCCTGCTCGGCGTGTCCTGGCTGGCCACGCACAGGGGCATCGCCGGGTTCGGGAGCGCCGTCAGCGGAGGCAAAGGCTTCAACCTGCTGGTTGCGGGCTTCTGGCTGGCGGGCGCGGCCCTGGCGCTTCTCCCTCTGGTGCTCCCCTATCTGGAAACGTCGCAGGCCAACGGCCTGAAGCGGTTCTGGACTGACGTGGCCCAGCAACTGCCCACCCTGGCCGACCTGTTCCGGGCAAGCCCTGGAAACCTCTTATGGGGCTGGACCAGCGACCCGTTCCAGGTGCGTTCGTTCAACAACGTGATGCACCTGGGGCTTCTGCCCTGGCTGGGCATGACGGTCTGCTGCGTGGCCTTGATCCGCCGTCGCCTGGACAAGCGCATCGCCGCCGTTCTGCTGACGGCATTGCTGCTGGCGGCGCTGACACTTCGGGTGGGCGATTTCAGCCTGTTCAAGTTCATCCAGGTCCTTCCGGCCTTCCAGTCCATGCGCGCGCTGACCCGTGTGGTGCTCATCGAATCTTTCCTGGTGATTCTCGCGCTGCTCTGGGCAGCCAAGTACGTGCTGGACAGGATTCGCACCGACCGGCTCCGCAACGCGGCTTTCGGGTGCCTCTGCCTGCTGGCCGTCCTGGACCAGCACAACACCCTGATGGCCCATTACGGCTACGACAAGGCCGAGCGCCAAAACGATGTCGCACATGTGCGCGCCGAGATGCAGGACGCCATTGCCCGCACAGGTCAGGAGGGGGCGCTTGCTTATCTGCCCGCCGGGCGGGACGCGCAAGGCGACTGCCGCACCACGGTGGCAGCCATGCTGGCGGCGCAGGACCTGCATCGCCCGGTGGTGAACGCCTATTCCAGCTGGTTTCCGCGCGGCTACGGCTTCTACTGGGACTCCGGCTGCACCGAGCTTCGCCGCTGGATGCTTCTCAGCCAAAGCGCTTCGGATGCGCCGCAGTTCACGGGACTCGTGCTGGCCGGGCCGGGTTCGGCGGATGCGTCCCTGTCAGGCAGCGTCTGCCTCCCCGTGCCTCAGAACCGGGAAGCGGCCCGCTCCGAACTCCTGGCGCAGTTCGCGACGTCGGGCGCGAAGGAAGCCCTGGTCTGGGCAGTAGGCGCATCGGGTTTTTCGCAGCAGGGAAACAACGAGCTCTGGATGGCGCGCACGGGCGCATTGACTCTGCGCGCGGGCGAGAGCCTGACCCTGGAAGGGGTCAGCTTCGTGCCGCTGGATGTCCGGATTTCAGTGGATGGAAAGAGTTCCGGCAAGATGTCGTTTTCGGGGTTGCCTACCAGGATGACTCTGGCTCCGACGAAAACCACCCGCTACGAATTCACGGCGGACAAGTCCTTCACCAGCTACGGGGGGGCTTTCTCTCCGGCTTTCCCCGAAGTGAGCGTGATTTTTACTTCAGCGCGATTTCAGCCAGCACCATAAAGACAATCATCGAGACATTTTCACAGCAAAATAGCTACACGACACGCGCACATTCCAACGGAACATTTATTAGTTCTTGAGTGGCATCCCTTACACCGGCAACACTCCAAATATCGTCATGTAATATAAATTTATGACTATTTGTGTGCTCGACATATCTTGATCTTTCTACAACAGTCTCCAATGGAATAATTGCAGCTCTCAACACTGTGTAATCTTCACCAAACAGTACGCAAGCCAAGTAGTCAAAGTGGCCTCCCAAGAGATTCCGAATTGCAGACATCTGGCGGGAATTATTATGCTGAGTAATGCGACGAGCTTTGATTTGATAACGCGTTCCGTCCTCGTCGCTGGCATCAACATGGGCTTTAGAGTTGCGTTCCATTTTCCATCCAAACGCCTTGCAAAACATATGCTCCGCAATATCCCCTGTGGGGTTGTTCGAAGTTCGTACAAGCTTGCGCGCACGTAATTCTTCGGCAATAGCGGCATGGAGAGCAAGCAACTGCGCAGAACTCAATCTTGACATGTCCATTATACACCCGCGTTACGTACTAAAGTAGAAAATTGCTTTCACGGTGTGGGGCAAAGCGTCAGTTTTGATACGAAATTACACCCTGTTTCCCAGAGCTTCATCACGTCTTGGCATTGAACGCCGGAATGGAGAGTTCCTTGTCGATGGCGTCGGGGTCCATGGAGTGAAACCGTACCAGATTGCGCAGATGGAAGAAGGCATTCTCGTCCATGCCCTCGAAATCCAGGGCCAGGCCGCGCTCGTCATTTCGTATCATGCGGGCTTCGATGCGGAAACTCACGGCGGAGCTGAGCGCGATGGTGACGGAGCATTCCTTCAGGCAGCAAATCTGGGGTTCGTATTCGCAGAGCATGCCTTTAAGGCTCAAGTTCTTCACCTTGACGGCATACTTCGTGATCCCCCCGCAGGACAACATGGCGTCGATCTCAGTTTTGACACGACTGCGTTTGCGTTTGTTGGGCGCCATGCTCATCCTCCAGAGTTCCGTTCTTACGAAGAAGCCATTATTGGCACAGGTTTGATCCAAAAGCTATCAACACAAACGACTTTAGAAAAAAGGGGGGTTTCCCTCCACTGCGTTTCGCAAATCGTGATGCGGCGTACAACAAAAAATACGGCCCGCCGGATATCCGGCGGGCCGCTCAGTGCGAACCGATGCTCAGGCCGGGGCGCGGCCCCGGCGCTCAGGCATTACTTGGGATCTTTGCGGCCGATGCAGAAGTAGGCAAAGCCCATCTCGCCCATGAAGGAGGGCGAGTACAGGTTGCGGCCGTCGAAGATCAGAGGCGCGGTCAGGGACTTCTTAATGCGGTCGAAGTCCGGGTTACGGAACTGGTTCCACTCGGTGACCAGTGCCAGAGCGCTCGCGCCTTCCAGCGCAGCGTACTGCTCCTCGACCACCTCGACCAGCGCGTTGCCCTCGAACTCCTTGCGGGTGTTGGGTCCGGCAACGGGGTCGAAGCAGCGGATCTTCATGCCCTGGGCGGTGAGGTCGCGGATCAGTTCGAACGCGGCGGCCTCGCGCACATCGTCGGTGTTGGCCTTGAACGCCAGGCCCCAGATGGCCAGGGTCTTGCCCTTCACGCCGCCCTGGGGGGCGAAGTATTCCAGCACTTTGCGGGACAGCACGTGCTTCTGGCGGTTGTTGACCTCATCGACGGAGGCCAAGAGCTGCGGCTCGAACTCGTACTGGCGGGACGTGTCGATCAGGGCCTTCACGTCCTTGGGGAAGCAGGAGCCGCCGTAGCCCATGCCAGGATAGATGAACTGGTAGCCAATGCGGCTGTCGGAGCCGATGCCCATGCGCACGTCGCGCACGTCGGCACCCACGCGCTCACAGATGTTGGAGATCTCGTTGATGAAGGAGATCTTGGTGGCCAGCATGCAGTTGGCGGCGTACTTGGTCATCTCGGCGGAGCGCACTCCCATGACGATGACCTTGTCGCGGCTGCGGGCAAAGGGTCCGTACAGGGCCTTCAGGAGCTCGGCGGTGCGGACGTTCTCGGTGCCGACGACCACGCGGTCGGGCTTAAGGAAGTCGCTGACCGCGTCGCCTTCCTTCAGGAACTCAGGGTTGGAGACAACGTCATATTCGATGGACAGTCCACGGGCCTTCAGCTCTTCGCCGATGATGGCGCGCATCTTGTCGGCGGTGCCGACGGGCACGGTGGATTTGTCGACTACGATCTTATAATCGGTCATGTTCTGGCCGATTTCCTTGCCCACCTGATACACGAAGCTCAGGTCGCAGGAGCCGTCAGCTTTGGAGGGGGTGCCCACGCACACGAACACGAACAGTGCGCCTTCCATGCCTTCCTTGATGGAAGTGGTGAACTTCAGGCGGCCCTGTTCGGTATTGCGCTTGACGATCTCGTCAAGGCCGGGCTCGTAGATGTGAACTTTTCCGTTGCGCAGGTTTTCCACAACCTTGGGGTTGATGTCCACGCAGCAGACATCGTTGCCCATTTCCGCAAAACAGGCGGCGCTCACCAGACCGACATAGCCAGTTCCAACAATGCACAGGTTCATCCGCGCATCTCCATGATTTTCTGTAGAGGTTAAGGCCTCACGCAAGAGGCAGCCCCCGATACGAGGGACGCTGAGGTTTGTCAACAGAGTTCTTGAAGCTGGCAAGCGCAAACTATATACGCTACGTTTCCGACAGAGAAAAAGGAGATTGCCCATGCCCATTCTGGCAGTCAACGTCGACCATATCGCCACCCTGCGCCAGGCCCGCCTGGGCCAGGAACCGGAGCCCGTCACTGCCGCCCATCTGGCTGAACTGGCCGGGGCCAGCGCCATAATCGTGCACCTGCGCGAAGACCGCCGCCACATCCAGGACCGCGACGTGGCCCTTTTGCGCCAATTGATCAAGACCCGCCTCCATCTTGAAATGGCCGCCACCAAGGAGATGCACCGCCTGGCCCTGGGCATAAAGCCGGACATGGTCTGCCTGGTGCCCGAAAAACGCCAGGAGCTGACCACCGAGGGCGGCCTGAACTGCATCGGGCGCGAACAAGAGCTGGCCGAGTATCTGGCCCCCCTGCACGAGGCAGGCATAGGCTCAAGCCTGTTCATCGACCCGGACGCGTCCCAGATCAAGGCCGCCAGCGATGCGGGAACGCACTACATCGAGATCCACACCGGTGCCTACGCCGACGCCCCCACTCCCGCCGACCGCCAGCGCGAGCTGGACAAGGTGCTGGAGGGCATCCGCCTGGGCCGCGAGCTGGGGCTCAAGGTCAACCTGGGGCACGGGCTCAACTACGAGAACGTGTGGGCCTTCTCCAAGGTGTCCGGAGTCAGTGAATACTCTATCGGACACAGCATCGTGTCGCGCGCCGTGCTGACAGGCATGACCGAGGCGGTGTCGCGCATGGCGGACATCGTCCGCACCTTCCCGGACTAGTGCCGCGTCTGAGAAAAACATGAGCATTTTTCGAGAACGCCATACTGGCGAACAGGTGTCTTCATGATCGTTGGCCTCGGCATGGACGTGGCGGAACTGGACCGCATCGGCAAGGTATACGCCAACCACGGGGAGCGCTTTTTGAACAAACTGCTCACTCCGTCGGAGCGCGCAGAGCTGCCCAAGCTCCCTCTGCCCTTTCTGGCGGCCAGGTTCGCGGCCAAAGAGGCCGCAGTGAAAGCCCTGGGCACCGGATTTCGCGACGGAATATCGTATAAGGATATAGAGGTGTTTTCGGATCGGCTGGGAAAGCCCCTGGTCCGCTTCACGGGCAAGGCCGACGAACGGGCGAAGGCGCTCGGCGTCACCCACGCCCACATAAGCCTCACCCACGGACGCGACGTGGCCGCTGCCGTGGTTGTGCTGGAGGCGCCATGATCGAGTCCCTATTCTTCTCGCCGCTTCTGACCCCGGCTGAAATGAACGCCTGGGACAAGGCCGCTGCCCACATGGGCCTGACCACGGTCATGCTCATGGAAAACGCCAGCCGTGAGGCTCTGCACGCCCTGCGCGTGCGGCAGCCGGAGCTGCGCGGCAAGACAGTCCTGTGCTTTGCCGGTCCCGGCAACAACGGCGGCGACGCAATCGCCCTGGCCCGCCACCTGCACGACGCCGGGGCCGAAACCACTATTCTGCTCACCCGCCCCGCCTCGGCCCACACCGGAGCGCCGGGTTTTCATCTGCGCCTCGCCAAACGCGCCGGGGTGACCATAAGGCAGCTGAGCAAGGCAGATATCGAGCGCCTGCCGCTCTGGGAGGCCGCACCCGACATCGTGGTGGACGGTCTTCTCGGCACGGGCCTTGCCGGAGAGCTTCGCCCGGACTTCGTAGGCTTCATCGAGGCCGTCAACCGCCTGGGCGAACGGGCCTTCGTGCTCTCGCTGGACATCCCGTCCGGCCTGTCGGGGCTTACCGGTGAGCCTGCCAGCGCCACCGTGGTTGCAGACATGACGATCACCTTCGAGGCGGCCAAGCTGGGGTTGGCCATGCCCAAGGCTTCGCCCTACGTTGGTGAGTTGGTGGTGCGCGAGATCGGCATCCCCAGGGCGGTGCGCGAGCAGCTCCCCCCGTCCCACGGACTGCTCACCCCGGAACTGGCGCTGCTGCTGCCCATGCTGGACCCGTCCATGCACAAGGGCTCAGCCGGGAAGCTTCTTATCGTGGGCGGCTCACCGGGGCTTACCGGAGCGCCGGTACTGGCCGCAATGGGGGCGCTGCGGGCCGGGGCCGGACTCGTGACCGTGGCCTGTCCGCGCGGCCTGGAGCCCACCATAAAGGCAGGCAACCCGGACGTGATGACTATGCCGTTGGGCGAGGGCGAAGCCTGGACAGCCGAGATGGCCGCCACATTGCGCGAACGCCTGCCCCAGTTCGACGCGCTGGTGCTGGGGCCGGGCCTTGGGCGCGATCCCGGTGCGGGAATATTCCTCTCGGAATTGGGCACGGACCTTCCGCCCTGCGTCTGGGACGCGGACGCCCTCTTCTGGCTGGCGGACGCTCCGCAAAAACTGAAAAACGCGGTCATCACACCGCATCCGGGCGAAGCGGCGCGCATCATGGGCCTGTCCATCCAGGAGATCGGCGCGGACCGGCTGGGCGTGGTGCGCGAACTTGCCCGACGCACCGGGGCCACGGCAGTCCTGAAGGGGCCGGGCTCTCTCATTTGCCATGCCGAGGCGGACGCGGCCCCGGTCATGGTTTCCCCGTTTGCGGAACCCAACCTGGCGGTGGGCGGTTCCGGCGACGTTCTCTCCGGCGTGATCGGCAGCCTGATGGCACGTGCGCTTTCCCCCTTGCTAGCGGCGTGCCTGGGAGTGTATTGGCACGGACTCGCCGGACGTCTCGTGTCCGGTGAATTCCCCTACCGGGGCAACCTGGCGTCCGAGATCGTCCAGGCCCTGCCCCGCGCCCTCACGGAGTGGCTCGATGCTGAAAGCTAAAGACATCATGACCCCCTCGGTCATCACCTTCACCCCGGAAACACCCATCTCCCAGGCCGCCAAGACGCTCCTGGAGAAGCACATCAACGGCTGCCCCGTGGTGGACGCAAAAGGCGCGCTGGTGGGCATCCTGTGCCAGTCCGACCTGGTGGCACAGCAGAAGAAGCTCTCGCTGCCCACGGTGTTCACCCTGCTGGACGGCCTGGTGCCCATGACCTCCATGAACGACCTGGACCGCGAGATGCAAAAAATCGCGGCCATCACCGTGTCCCAGGCCATGAGCCAGGACCCCGAGTACGTGGACTCCGAGACCCCCATCGAGGACATCGCGACCCTGATGGTTGAGCGCGGCTTCCACACCCTGCCCGTGGTGGACGGCGGCAAGGTGACGGGCGTTATCGGCATGGAAGACGTCCTGCGCACGCTCACCAGCCAGAAATAGGCCGAAAAGAGGCCAATACTTGGCGGTGCAGCGGATTTTCCTGCCGGACGAGGCAGCCACCATGGCTCTGGGCAGGGCCATGGCCATGGCCCTGCCGAAAGATTGGGACGCCCCTGTGGCGCTCTTGCGGGCGACGCTGGGATCAGGCAAAACCACGCTGGCGCGCGGGTTCGTGTCCGTGCTGCCCGGCGCGCAGAACGCCGAGGTGGCGAGCCCGAGCTTCAATCTGGCCAACGTCTACCCCACCAGCCCCCCCGTGGTGCACGTCGATCTGTACCGCCTGGGCGAGGGCTTCCTGGACGCCGACCTGGACGAGCTTCTTGATGCCGGAAATGTTTCCGATCGACGCGTGATGCTTGTTGAATGGGCGCAGTATCTGCCCGAGACGCTGCACCCGTCCAGCTGGCTGGAACTGGAACTGGCCGAATCCGGTGAGGGTCGCGATGCGACCCTGACCCCGCACGGGCCGCAGGCGGCCCAGTGGCTTGAACGGATACTTACAACCTACTTACAGAGCGACACGTCATGAAAATCATGGTTCAGAAGTACGGCGGCACCTCCGTTGCCGGACTGGAACGGATGCAGAAGGTGCTGTCGAGAGTCAGGAAGGGCATTAGCGAGGGCTACAAGATGATCGTGGTCCTCTCGGCAATGTCCGGAGAGACCAACAAGCTCCTGGCGCTGGCCAAGGAGTTCTCTGCCTGCCCTGACTCTGAGGAGATGGACTCCCTGGTGGCCAACGGCGAGAATGTGTCCATCGCGCTCTTCTCCATCCTGGCCAAAGCCGAGGGCATCCGCTCCAAGTCCCTGCAAGGCTGGCAGATTCCCATTTACACCACCGACGCCTACATGAAGGCCCGCATCATCAGCATCGACGATGCAAGACTTAAAGCGATGCTTGAGGAAAATGACCTCCTGGTGGTCGCCGGATTCCAGGGCGTGGATTGCAAGGGACGCATCACCACCCTTGGACGCGGCGGCTCCGACACCACCGGCGTGGCCCTGGCTGCGGCCATCAAGGCCGATGTCTGCGAAATCTACACCGACGTGGACGGCGTGTTCACCACCGATCCCCGGATCTGCTCCGCCGCCCGCAAGCTCGACCATATCTCCTACGATGAGATGCTGGAGCTAGCCAGTTCGGGCTCCAAGGTGCTCCAGATCAGGAGCGTGGAATTCGCCAAGAAATTCAACGTGCCCGTACGGGTGCGCTCCACCTTTATCGACGACCCGGGTACCCTGGTCACCCAGGAGGACGCTATGATGGAAGATCTCGTGATTTCCGGCATCGCCTTTGACCGCGATCAGTGCCGGGTCACCGTGTACAAGGTTAAGGACAAGCCCGGCGTGGCCGCCGCCATCTTCGGCTCCATCGCCGCCAAGCGCATCCTTGTGGACATGATCATCCAGAACACCAGCCAGGACGGCTACACCGACATGACCTTCACCGTGTCCAAGGGCGACCTGGATCAGACCATGTCCATCCTGGACGGGGTGAAGGAAGATATCGGGGCGGAGTCCGTGCAGTACGACACCAACGTGGCCAAAGTGTCCGTGGTGGGCGTGGGCATGCGCAACCATTCGGGCGTTGCCTCCACCATGTTCCAGGCCCTGCACGACGAGAACATCAACATCAAGCTCATTGCCACCTCGGAGATCAAGATCACCTGCCTGATCGACGAAAAGTACGTGGAACTGGCCGTGCGCGCCCTGCACACCGCCTTTGGCCTGGACAAGCAGGCCGTGGCCGCCTGCTAGCGCGCCGCGCCGTCACAATCGACGCTTGGGGAGGATGCCCGCGCATCCTCCCCGTCAACCCGCCGCTTGCAAGCCGTCGCCCCTGCCGGATCGCTGGTCCGTCCTCACCGTGGCGACGCCGGGAAGAATATGGACAAGGTACAGATATACGACACCACTCTGCGCGACGGAGCCCAGGCCGTGGACATCAACCTCACAGCCGAGGACAAGATGCGCATCGCGCTCAAACTCGACGAACTGGGCGTTGACTACATCGAAGGCGGCTGGCCCGGCTCCAACCCCACAGACAAGCGGTTTTTCGAGGACATCCAGGGCCATCCCCTCAAGCACTCGCGCATCGCTGCCTTCGGTTCCACGCACAACGCCAAGAACACGCCGGAAACCGACCCCAACCTGAAAGGGCTGGTGGCCAGCCGCTGCTCGGTGCTGACCATCTTCGGCAAAGCCTGGGATCTTCACGTCACCGAGGCCCTGCGCATCGAGCCGCCACGAAACCTGGAGCTGATCGAGAACTCCCTGGCCTATCTCAAGCCCAACTGCCAGGAGCTGTTCTTCGACGCGGAACATTTCTTCGACGGCTTCCGCGCCAACCGTGACTACTCCCTGGAGGCGCTCAGGCGCGCCCATCAGGGCGGTGCCGACGTCCTGGTCCTGTGCGACACCAACGGTGGCACCCTGCCCTGCGACATCCGCAGGATCTGCGACGCCGTGATGAAGGCCATCCCGCTGGCCAAAATCGGCATACACGCCCACAACGACACGGACATGGCCGTGGCCAACTCCCTCATGGCCATCCAGGCTGGCGCGGTGCAGATACAGGGTACCATGAACGGTTTCGGCGAACGCTGCGGCAACGCCAACCTCTGCTCCATCATTCCCACGCTGGAACTCAAGCTCAAGAAGCGCGCGCTGCCCCCCGGCAACCTCGCCCTGCTGACCGAAGCCTCCCGTTTTATTGACGAGGTGGCCAACAAGGTCCCCTTCGCGCGCCAGCCCTACGTGGGCGAGTCCGCCTTCACCCACAAGGCCGGGGTCCACGTGGCCGCCGTGACCAAGAACTCCATGCTCTACGAACACACCCAGCCCGAGAAGGTGGGCAACGTCCGCCAGGTGGTGCTCTCGGACATGGCCGGGCAGTCCAACATCCTGTTCAAGGCCAAGGAATACGGCATCGTCATGGAGAAGGGCTCTCCTGAGGTGCTGGAGATCCTGCGCGAGGTGAAGGAGAAGGAAGCCCAGGGCTTCGAGTACTCTGCCGCCGAAGCCTCGTTCGAGCTCCTCATGCGCCGCGCTCTGGGCCTATCCCGTCGCTATTTTTCGCTGGTGAAGTACCGTGTGCTGGACTGGAAACAGGCCGACTGCGAAGAACCCCTGGCCGAGGCAACCATCATGGTCCAGGTGGGCGGACATGTGGAGCATACCGCCTCAGTCGGTCTCGGCCCGGTCAACGCCCTGGACAACGCCCTGCGCAAGGCTCTCTCGCGCTTCTACCCGCGCATCGCGGAGATGCGCCTTCTGGACTTCAAGGTCCGCGTGCTCAACGCCAAAACCAAGCACGACACCGGAACGGCCTCGCACGTGCGCGTCCTGCTCACCACGGGCGATCAGCTGAACACCTGGACCACCGTGGGCGTTTCCCACAACATCATCCAGGCCAGCTGGCAGGCGCTGGAAGAATCCGTGAACTACAAGCTCATGATGGAAGACAAGAAGAAGCAGAAGACCGCCTGTTAATCCGGGAGGACTGTCGTTCCCAGGCGTTGCTCCAGGATATTGTAACCACCTGTCATCATTATGATTTCCTGATGAAGAGCTCACCAAAGAACCGGCTTTTGCCGGTTCTTTGCGTTCAGCAGGAAAGGTTTCTTGACAGTAACAGGCCTAGAAGGGATATTTACATGTCCTCTCTTTACCAGCTCGCCTCTTGCCGGAGCATCAATACGGCGCAACCGGAACCCGGAATCGTGGATTGGGCATGAAGAAAGAACTTAAGATACAAAACGGTGAACTTCAAAGCGACCTGGCACTCTTTACCGCAGTGTTCGAGAATGCCCCGCTGGGCTACGCCGTCCTGGACAGGTCCAGAACTATTCTCCACCTCAACCGCCAGTTCAGGGAATTCTTCTCACCTGTTGCGGTGTTTGCGGGATTTCCCTTCACCGACATACTCCTGCCAAGCGAAGCCCCTCTCTTCGCGATGGAGGCCGCCATGCTGGACAGCGCCCCGGAGGGCTCGTCCCGCAGTGTGGTCCTGCAATGCACTCCGGGCTCCGACAAGTGCGGCCTGTGGCTGAATCTCACACTGTCACGGCTGCCCTTTGCCTCAGTCGGCGGGGAAACCTATCTGGTCATGGTTGAAGAGGTCAGTGAGCAGATGCAGCGCGAGAAGGACCTTCTCCAGGCAAACCAATTGCTGGAACGCGAGATTGAAGATCGACGCGAAGCCCAGAAGCTTCTGGAGCAAAGCCGCAAACAGGCGCAGGATCTGCTTGATTATCACCTGACCATCCTGGAGGACTTCCCCGCCCTGACCTGGCGGGCGGACAAGACGGGCACGCGCGACTACTTCAACCGCACCTGGCTGGAATTCTCCGGCTCGTCCCTGACTAACGAACTCTCGGGAGGATGGCTGGACAACATCCATCCCGACGATCTCACGGCCAGCCTGGAACGCATCCGCGAAAGCGTGACCGCGCGCCAGCCCTTCGAAATTTCCTACCGGACGCTGCGCGCCGATGGCGAATGGCGCTGGGTCACGGACCTGGGAAGGCCACTTCGCGGCCCTCAGGGAGAATACGCCGGGTACATCGGCTGCTGCATCGACATCACTGT
>WSYE01000010.1 GCA_009773665.1 Desulfovibrionaceae bacterium
GCTTCTGCCGCCAGGGTTTGCGTAAGAAAACGCTCATTTACACGGCCTGAAGCAGAACACCCTGATAGTGAGCAAAGCACCCAGACGCCAGCGTCAGGCCCGTCTTGTTGGTGACAACGATGCCCCACTTGGCGGGCAGGATGCCGCCAAATGCGGGAGCCACGGCCATGAGCCTGGACACGTAGGTGTAGGCGTTGCTGGCGTTTGTCGGGCAAGCCACGGTTCCAAGGAAGGTCAAGTTGGTTGTGCTGGGGAGGACCACCGCGCCGTCTGTGCCGTCAATAGGGTCGGACCCGATTCCAGAAGTCCAGTCCGGGTACGTTGGCGTGGTGGTGTAATCCACCATGCCGTAAGCGTAGACCTCACAAACAGCAGTAGCCAGGGCTGTCCCGGCAGGCACGTTGATGGACACTTGCACAAGCGCATCGGTGTACAGGTCTGTGGTGTTGTCAATGACCGTGGACTGCCGGGAGGAGTTGTTCGTCAGGCTGTCCAGAGTGATGGTGATGGCCTGGGCCTCGGTCCCGTACTTGGTTTTGATGTCGGCCATATTACCCCCTCAACGCCTTGGCGATTTGTTCGTGCGACACAGCCCCAAGCCCTAACTGCTCCGCACGGGAACCGCCGCGCTTGCCCATAGCCTGGATGGCGTCCACGGTGTTCTGCGACAGCACGCCCTGCAAGAGCAGCGCGGCCATCATCCCTTGCACCACGGGCAGCGTCAGATCGACGTGCACATAGTCAGGGTCGGACAGGTACATGACGGCGGACTGCGCCTCCGGGGAGGTCGCTGCCTTGAGAGCCAGCATCTCACCCGTGCCAAAAAACAGGGTCTTGATGGTGGAACGCTCCACAAGGCGGTCAATCTGAATGGACTCGCGCACCTCGTTGAGCATGTCCGCCAGGGCGCTATCCGCACCGGACGCGATATGGGCCGCGTAGCCCAGCCCCAGCGGGTCGGTGGTGAGTTCTGTTCGTAAAATCTCGTTCATGGCATCCTCCGCAGCCCGCACATAGCGAGCGCTTCCCGTATCGTCCTGGCCAGCAGCGTGGCCGCCGTGTCGCCCTCACGCAGATCGTCAGGCCGGGAGCGCCTCAGACGCTGGGAGATGGCCGCAGACACCTGCGGCCAAAGCTCCCGAGCACGATCTATGGCGGCCTGACGGTCCATTATTCCTGGGTGAATTTCGGCGTTACGCGCTGCACGTCGCCGTTGTTCGCCGGGGTGAAAGCGGTGATCCGCTCGGCCCAGTAGACCTTGCCCGATGTCGCTCCCACCACGTAATACCCGTAAATCGTGGCCCCGGAGGTCAGCGCGCCCGTGAACGTCCAGGACTGCTGGGGATAGACTGCCTCAGTTGGTGCGCCCGGCGTGACGGTCCAGCTCGCGCCCGTGAGGTTGATGGCTGCATAGCCGCCGCCCGCCGCCTCGGTGTAGGTCGCGGAGGTGTCCCCCTCGGCGGGCGTGGTGTTGCTGGTGAAAAGCTTAAGGGTCAGCGTTTCGGCGCTGGCCTTTCCCAGTACCACGGAAAGCGCCTGCGCTTCGCCCTCGTTGGGCATGAGCAGCGCGGCGTTGGACGGGGAAGGGGTGAAGCTGGCCAGCAGTGCCAGGATAAGCAGCAGCGAGGCGAGGCGTTTGAACAGGTTCATTGGTATCTCCTTTGATGGCTAGGCGGGCCAGCCGGTTGTGATATCGTATTCTTCGCCGCGCTCCAGCTTGCCTTTCAGATAGCTGGCGTGCTGGTGCAGCGCGTCGGTCCACAGGAGGATTTCTCCAGCCAGCGAGAGCAACGACGCCTGGGTGTGCGTCCTGGGGAGATTGTCCGCGTCGGTCCACACGATCCCCTCGGATGGGATCGCAGCGGACATGACCACGGCCCCGGTGAGACGCGCGCGCGACCGTTCGTCCACGTCGTAGCGGTGGCCGTGAGTGTCTGTGAAAATGCCGAATTCCAGCGCATCGCGCCTAGCGTTGATGGCTGCGCGGGCTGCAATTAACGTCAGGACAGGCTGAGGCGTGGACGGCAGCACCTCGGGGGAGTTCCCTACGTCCAGCCACGCGACATATCCCTGATGCTCCGGGCTCACCTCTCGGTATTCCACGCCCTCGCGGAACTCTAAAACAGCGCCGTCTCTGATTTTATATTCGTGCATGAGTCCTCCTAAAACTGCCGTGTCGGCGGGGTGAATGGACGCGTCCAGACCGCACGTTCGTGGACGCGCAGGTGTGCGACAATGCCGTTTAATTTGCTGTTGGCTCCGTCCCAGCCAAACGTAAGTGCGGCGTCGGATCGTCCTACGCTGTTGGTAATGCTGCCGGATGCCACGGGGACTCCCGCGTGGTAGAGGGTCAACACACCGGACCGCATGACGGCGGCCAGATGCAGCCATGTCGTAGCGGCAAAAGGGGATGCGCTTGCGCTCACGGACTGGAGGCCCGTCCCCCCGGAGGCGTATGACCTGAACCTCAAATAGCCGTCGCCCGCCGTTAGATGCCAATTGTCTGCCCCGGAGCCATATGAACAGGCCAAAATAGCAGCCTCGCTAGCATTGGCGCGGTGGTAATATTCACACTCGATGGTCCAGTCCTTCGTACCCCACAGCCAGTCTGCGGAGGCAGGGACGCTGCCGTACTCGGCTCCGGTAAAGTTTATGGCCTCCCCTCCAATGCTGCCCTGCCCCATCACATACGCAGCCGTTCCGGAGATGGTGCGTGCGTATGGAGACGAGTCCACCACCCCGCCCGAGGGGCGGATATTTAAGAGGCATTGCGAATTGTTTTTTGGTCCTTGCGATTGGAGCAGCATACCTACTCCAGCACAAAGACCGCGATCACGGTCAGGTCGCGGGCGTTGTCGCTGGTCCCGTTGGCGTCAACAGCCACTTCCAGGGTCTCGCCCCATGTAATGTCGTAGTTGGCCGCCGAGATATCCACGGCGGTTTCCACCCATGCGGAATCATTGACGGCCAAGCCCGCGTTGCTGTTACTGGTTGACACTGCGGACCCAGCACAGGACACGTTGACGCGGGGCTGGGCCGCCCCGGAGTCATCCACCAGCGGGCGCACGGAGAAGTGTACACAGTACGCCCTGCCGTGACTCCAGAGGTAGCGGGCCAGGAGGTCGTGCTCGATGAGCGCGGAGTCTGCTGCGTCCGCGAAGTAGCCGTTGAAGCTGAACGTCTCCTGAATCACGCGGCTCATGTCCCCGTAGGCTAGTGCGTCGACGGTGGCCGGGAGCGCAGGCCCTGCCACGGTCACGGCTCCCGCGCTGTAGGCCGTGACGATGTGATAGGTGTACGTGCTGCCGGACAGGGCGCGCAGGGGGCGTCCAGGGCGGAAAAGGGCTTGGTTGGCGGTGTTGTTCGTGACGGTGCCGGAGCCTGCGCCCGTGCGCGAGAATGCGGTGGTGGCTTTCCAATCCGCAGGGGGAACCCAGCTTTCGTCTAGCGCTCCGCCCGCCCCGGCGATGGGGATAGAGTTCGCGGCAGCCGTCAAGCTCGTGGGGATTTTCGGCGCGTACTTGGGGTCGAGCCCAAGCACGGCCTGGGTGAGCCCGGTGTCCACGGTGATGCCCGTGACGGTGACTTCCGTGCGGTCCGCACCACTGTTGTAGGTGGCGCTGGCCACGTAGCCGACGCCACTGGACGTCTGGGCCAGCACCACGGCGCGGTTAGCCGGATAATCGGCGGCCTTGTTGCCCGTCTCGTAGAACGACGCGGAAGTGAGGCGCACGACGGTGCGGGGGGTCAAGGACCCTATCAGAATGGCGGCAGCGGTCGCGCCCATTTGCTCGGTCAGCGCAGCCGCGTCCGCCATCATGGCGTCGTAGAGCAGCCGGTGGCCGTCCTCATAAAGGCCCCGGTTAGTGGCAGCGTCATACGGGACCATCTGGTATGTTCCGGCGAGGACGCGCTCCAACGGCGTAAGGGCCTTCTGGGCCTCGGTCAGGTTGCGGTAAGAGTCAGCCATTACAAGGCCTCCTGGATTTCGATGGTGTTCCACGACTGGCGCAGGTAGGTTTGCCAGGTCATGCGCGAGAGCGCGGCGAAGTTGGCGCGGAAGCTGAACAAATGCCGATATTGATTGTCCTGCGGCATGAGCGACACGAAGAACTCCCGATCCAGCCCAAGGAGTCGCTTGGCCTCCAGGAACACGGCGTAAGCCTCATCCTGCGGCATGTACTGGATCTGGAGCCCAGCCACCCGGAAGGGGTCGGACGTGTCGAAGAATTTCACGCCGCCCTTGGACTTGGTGAACGTGGTGTCCGACGCCCACCCGAAGTTGGAGCCATAGAGGAAGTTGACCGTGAGTTGCGCCACCGGCGCAAGCATTGCCTGCCCCACGTCAATGTGGCCGTCCGTGTTGTCCACATCGTTGATCTCGATGCGCCACCACTTGGTGAACTTCGGGGCAGGGAGAATCGTGAAGAAGTTGCGCGGGAAGCGGTCCAGGTTGCGCGCCGTGGGCTTTCCGCTCAGCCAGTTTGAGGCCTCGGGCGGGAGCGAAGCCGTGGGGGCGTAGGCCGGGACCATCTCCAACCAGGCCGTCTCGGCTCCGGGATAGAGCGTGGTCCGCTCGGAGTCGGAGTATCCCGTGATGCGCACCAGGGCATTGGCGCTGCACGTGTGGCCCATCAGGCCCACAAACTGCACCTGCTCGTCGCGCTCCAGAGTCACGTCAATCACGGTGGACGCCAGGGACACGTCCGTGGACCGAGCCACCTCGGCCAGGATGCGCCCGGCGAGGTTCGAAGCTGGCAGTTCAGACAGCCAAGACCCGCCGCCGAACGTGGCGCCCCAGCCATAGTTGTAGGGGGTGAAAAGCATCTTCGCGTTAAGCATAAACGGTGACCTCCGTGCGGCTCTTGGCGGGCAGTTCTTCCAGGCCGGACACCACGCAGGGCGTTCCGGATAGCCCCTGACGGCGGGAGGTGAGCGCGACAACGTCGCCAAGTTCCAGCGCGGCCGCGTAGGCCGGATCGAGCGTGAAGCGGAAGGACCGACGCGGGCTGGCCCGGAACGCGGCCCGGCGCTGCGCCTCAGCCAGGGCGTCGGCGCGCACGGTGAACAGGCTCTCGAACTCCACCTGTTCGGCCAGCGGGTGCCGGGCGGTCACGGTGGCGTCGGGCTGTCCGTCCGTGGTGCTGGTGGCCGTGCGGTACTCTTCAGCCAGCCAGGCACGACGGTCTGCGCTGACCACGGCGGCCACGTCGTTGTCCTTCATGGGCGTCCAGTTCTTGCCGAATTTGCAGGTCACCAGACCCCAGGGAGCGCCGGTGATGTCGTCGGTGACGCGCTCCAGATCCTGGTGGTAGGTGTCGGTGATGGTGAGCACGGGCGTGCCGGACGGGGCCACGATGCGCCCGAAGTGCATAACGCCCAGGCGATCCGGGCAGTACCAAGCCCAGGGCCCCGCGCAGAGCGCGTCCAGGATAGCGCGGACCTTGGCCCCGGAGTCGTCGTAGCTGCCGATGACGGCTGGCGTGTCCGTGGCAAGATCGTTCAGGGAGGCGGCGGACCAATCCGCACCGGCGGACCATCCTCGGATCGTCAGCACTCGCCCGATGATCCCGGCCAGGGTGTCCACGTAGCCACCCTGCGAGTCGCCCAGCACGTCGGCGGTGATCTTGGTGCCTGCGGTGGTGTTCGCCCTGAATAGGCCCAGGGCGAGGCAGGTGCGGTAGTGCCCGCTGGCGATAGATGCAGCGGCCAGGGCTGCGGCGTCCACGTTGTCACCATCGAGGGTGAGCGCGGCCCCGTTGGAGTAGACCGCAGGAATGGCCTGCACGGCGCGGTAGCTCACCTGATAGATGACGCTGGAGGAGTTCACGAAGACCGGCGAGACGTTGGGACAGACGCCCAGGGCAAGGGGCTTGAACTTGCCCTTGAGGTCGTCCTTGCCTTCCACGCCCGTGGCTCCGGAATCGGTTCCGGCGTATTTGGGGATGGGCAGCGGCTGGTCGAGTTCCTTCTGGCGGTCGCGGATGTTCAGCGTCATGGACTTCCAGGAGAACTCCACGGACTCGATCACGCCTCGGAACACCGGCACGAACTGCGCGAGGCTTTGTCCAGACTCCCCGGCCAGCACCTGTACGGCCTGGCCGTCCAGGCCCCAATCCTGATAGTCGTAGAGATCCAGGTGGCCATCATCGTTGGTGAGCTCGATCTCGCCAGCGCCCACGCGCGAGGCCCCGGCGTCGTTTCCGCCGAAGAGTTCCCGCGTGAAATGATAGGCAACGTTCACGCCCGGCTTCCACACGGCGTTGGCCGGGGTGTCCGTGGGAGAGGAAACAAATCCAGCACCCGAGCAGAAGCGCAGCGTGGTCGGTGTGGTGGAGCCCGGCGGCAGGGCGGTGATGTTGATGAGGTGGATCATGCGCCCGCCGCCTTGAATCCGTTCACTTTGACCACCCGCGTCAGCTTTTCAACCGCCGCGCCGGTGCCGCCGCCGTCCTGGAGCACGTTAAGGATGTCCACCAGCACGGAGCCCACAGCGTCCATCTTGGCTTCCAAGGCCGACGTATCGCCACCCTGACCACCACCCGCCAGCATGGACCGGCTCTGCTTGTTGTTGAACACCTTCACCGGGGAGGCGGAGTACATCAGTTCACCGGAGCGCGAGGACAGGGGGTCATCCCCGGCCACGAACCATCCACCCTTGGTGGTGCCGCCCTCGGCAAACGCCGGGACGCTCCAGCCCATGTTGCGCATCAGGTCGGCGTAGCCCTGGCCGTCGGAGGACGCGGAACCGGCATACGGCGACGAGGCAGCCGCGCTGTCAGCCGCAACCGCGCTGGCCGCCCACTGGGGAATGCTCACGGACTGTTGCGCCGCGTTGGCGCTCTGGATGGCTCCGCCGATGGCCTGGGAGACATTGTTGACCGCCGCGACCACGTCGCCCAGGCCGCTGTTGATGGTGTTCAGGGCCGTAATCTGCGCATTGTTCTGTTCGATCTGGAAATTCAGGCTGGCCACCTGCTGGTCGGCTGCGGAAACCTGCGAACCAGCCAGGGAGGTCAACTGATCAATCGTGGCGCTGGTGGAATCGAAGATTGCGTAATAGTCCGCCGTGGCCCCGAAGAAATCCAGGGAACTGGAAAGGTAGTCCTTGGTGGCCTGATCGATGTCGGCTAGGTGGTCCGTGGACTTGTTGTTGGCCTCGCTGGTCAGGCTGTCCAGGCGGGTCTTGGCCGCGTACATCTTCTGCTCAGGAGAGAGCGTGGACAGGTTGGCATCCATCAGCAGGGATTGCTTCAGGCGCACCATTTGATCGCCGAAGCCCTTCCACGCGCTGGACACCTGCTGGATGACGCTGATCTGCGCCTGGAGCGTCGAGGTCTGGGTTTGCAGAGCCTCGATGTCCTTCTGCTGCCACGCGGCCTTGACCTGTTCCCACTGCTCCATGCGCGCCGACGCCGTGACCCAGGCGGCCATGCGGTCGGGGTCCATGCCGGACTCCATCGCCTGCCGGAACTTGGGCCAGAAGTTCTCGATGGTGACTTCAGCGTTCCCGATCTCGGCGATGGCCCGTCCGGTGGCCGTGGCCGTGCCGGTGAGGCTGCGCTCCATCTGCTCCTGCGCGCTGTAGCCGTAGGTGTTCAGCCGGGAGAGCGCCGCCGCGAATGCATCCGCGCCGCCTGCGGCCTCCATGAGGCGCGAGGCGTAGTCTGCGGCCACGATGCGGTCCATGCCCGCCGCCACCTGCTCCAGGCCGAATCCGGTGGAGATGGCAAGATTCTCCATGGTGGAGAAGGTGGAGTCCAGGCGGGTGAGCGTGTCGATGTACGCCTCGCCGTCCTTGGTGACCGCCTTGATGGCGTCCAGCATGCCCAGCTGCGCGAGGGTGTGTTCCGCTTCGGCGTTAGCGACGTTGCGGTAGACCTCGGCGTCCATGCCGTCCGGGATCGGGATGGCCGGGAAGTTGAAAGAAGACTTGGCGTTGGTGAGTTCGGATTCGCTCACGCCCACGGCCTTGGTGAAGCCGTCCAACCCCTTGGTGGCGGCTGCCCAGGCGGCGTCCTGCTGCGCGGCCATCTCCGGGGAAGCCAGACCGAAGATGGACTTGTGCGAAGTGGAGGAGGAGCCGAACGCGCCGGACGATGTGGTCTTTATGACGCCGTAACTGGCGTTGGTGTTCTCGCCGCCAGCAATCATAATCGCGGACTTGCTGGCGTTGGGGACGGTCCACTCTGACTTTTCAGTATTGCCCTGAGTGAGCCCCACGGCCAGGGCAGCCGGGATAGCCACCAGCGCGCCTACGCCTGTAGCCGCAAGCGCGCCCAGGCTAGCCATACCTGCGACGGTTCCGCCAATCAGGCCAGCCCCTGCGCCCACGTAGGACGCCATCGGGTTGTCAGGCCGGATAAATCCGCCCGCCATGTAGCCGATGCCGCCAGCCGCCGCACCCGCACCGAGCGCGCCCAAGGTGGTGAGGGACGAGCTACCCGGAACGCCAGCGTTCGCCAGTTGCACGGAAGGCCCAACGAAGTTCGCGCCCTGGGCCGCCTCGGAGGCCAGGGAAGCCGCTCCAGCAGCACCGGGGCCTGAAAACATGCCGTATGCGTCCTTGGCGTAACCGCCGTATTTCATGGCCCCTTCCAGGCTGAAGCCATTCGAACCGGACGTAACCTCTCCAGTGAATCCGCCCGCGCCTGCGCCAAGGCTTCCGGACGTGCCCATGATCTGGCCCATGATGGGGACCACGATGTACTTGTTCGCCGCGATCCGCGCCATCTCGGTCAGCCAGTTGGCAAACACCTGTTTGAGTTGCGCCAAAAGCTGCTGGGTGTAGTCTTCGATGGTCTTGAGCTTCCCGGTGAGTAGGTCGCCGAAGCCCTGGCCCATGGCCCAGGTGAAAGACTCCATCACGCCGTCGAAAAGTTCGATGGTGGCGTCGGCGGTCTTCTCCCAGACCTCCAACTGCTGCGCTGCGGCGTCCTTGTAGAGCCCGTATTGCAGCGCCAGCCGGTCGGAGAGGTAGCCGCCGAAGGAGTCCTCGTAGCCGAGGCGGGCCTTCAGCCTGTCCTCGTCGATCTTGGACATCTTCTGCGACATGACGGCGGCGCGGGTCTGCTCGCTGACGCCCTGCTGCTGAAGGTAGGCGTCCAGCTTGGTGAGGCCGTTCTTGCGGCGAGCCCAATACGCTTCGTCAAGCTGGGCCACGTCGCCCAGGGTCTTTTCGCGGAGGTCCACTTCCTTCAGCTGGTAGAGCTGATTGATGCGAGAAATCTCTTCTTGGTTGCCCCCGGCCAGCTTGACGGCGTCCAGCCATTCGGCGGCGAGTTGCTTTTTGTCCCCGGTCATCTGCATGGACGGATCGAACGAAAGCTGCCCAAGTTCGGACATGATCGCACCGGAACGCTTGATGAGGTCGGTCCACTTCTCGAATTCTGTCTGCGCCTTCTTGGCCCCATACTCCCAGCGCGCCCAATATTCTTCCAGGGGCGTCTTGGCGTTCTTTAGGTCCTTGTCGAGGTCGGCCAGCAGGGTGCGGAACTTCCCGCTCCAGGCGTCACCGTTCCATGATTCGGAAGCGCCAAGCGCCTTGTTCATGGCCTCGGAGATTTCGAAGGAGGACTTGCGGGCGTCCTCTCCAGCCTTCTTGTGCTTCTTGTTGATGGACTCCAGTTCCGTGCCGAGCGAGTGATAGGCGTCACGCTCGACCGCGACGGCTTCGGCCATCTTGGCGGAATCCCCCTGGGCCATGCCATACATGCGCTGGGACAGGTCGTATCTGGCCTTGAATTCCTTTTGAGCCTGCTCACGGCGTGTCTGGTCAGACAGGCCTGATTCGGATCCACGCACCTTCGCGGCCTGTGCGGACAAATCTCCCCAGGTTTCCGGGATTATGGGCTTGGTGTTGGTGTTGGCGTTGGTGTTCAGCGGCTTTGCAAGAGAGTCGTTCAGCATCAGGCGCTCGGCATCAAGCTCCCCGCGACCGGCCTTGATCGCCGCTATCTCCTTGTCAACCTGGAACACCCGCAGGGCTTTCCCGCTTTCACTCAGGAGGCTGGACCCCTCAATCCTCTTTTTGGTGTTTTCAAGGTCACGCAGCTTGGCCTCTGGGGAGGTACCCCAAGCATCCCCGATGGAATTAAATAAGTTCCTGGTCTCGCCCACGGCCCCGGAAAGAACCCCCAGGGCAACAAGGGCCTTTGGGCCTCCAACAACGGCAGCCACAAGGCCAAACTCCTGGACAACCGAAGGGAGGCTGTTCCACCCGCTGGCGACAGTGCCCAAAAACTCCCCGGCCTTTTGCCCGGCACTCACGAGACTGGAGAACGCCTCTTCGCCGGTCTTTCCGATGGCTGCAATCTGAGCCTTCGCCTCTCCGGTCTTGAGGTATTCCGTGAACTCCTTGATCTTTTGGGTCGCCATCACGACAGAGTCCGACAATCCTTCCTGGAGCGCTTCGCCGCCAACGGTCTTCAGGTCTTCCATGTACCGGGTGAAGCTGCTGATCTGCTTCCCAGCCGTGCCCATGGCGGCCTCGTAGGTCCCGGCGATGCGCTTTCCGGACTCCATGACCGCCCCCACGCGCGCGACCATCTTTTCCTGTTCGGTCAGGGCTTCGGCGCTCTTGTTTGTCTGCGCGGCGAGCTGCTTGTAGGAATCCTCGAAACTGACGTTCATCCCGATTGTGCGCAGCATCTCCGGCTGCGCGGACTGGATGGCCGTGACCATGTGCATGAACGCCTGACTCGAATTCATCTGGCCGATGACCGCCGCGTCCTGAGCGATGCGCCCCAGCTCCGTGGCCCTGGCCAGGTCGATTCCGGCCTGCGTCAGCTTGACGGTGGCGTCTCGGCTTTCCACCATGGCGATGCCTTGCTTCTGAAGGCTTGTGGCGGTGGCATCCATGGTTGCCTTAGCGATCCCGGCGTTGCGCCCGACGACTTCCATGACGACACCAAGCGTTTCAAAACGGGCAGCGGCCAGGGCGGAATCCCTGACAAAGTCGGCCAGTTTGAGCGCGCCAAAGGCAGCGCCTGCGGTTAACATGGCGTTTCTAAACAGGTCGGCGGAATTGCTCATCGCACCTAAAGAGGATTGGGCCTGCTTCGTGGTGAGACCCATGGCCGCCCCGGCCTTCCTGATCGCCTCTTCCGACGCTCCAGCGGCCTTGGCGGCCCTCTCGAAAGCCTTGGATGCTGCGGACTCGGCCAGCATCTTCTTGGCCTGATCTTCCCAGCGCTTCATTTCCGCGCCGGACATCCCCATGGCCTTGCCTACGGATTCGATGTCCGACTGAACGCGCTTGAACTGCTTCGAGGTCTTTTCGGCAAACGCGACCGTCACACCCTCCGAGTTCCGGAGAGATGTATCGAGAGAGCGGGTGTCAGCGCTCATCAAGAATTCGAGATTGCCTACTTTCATTGCTACCTCTTCGGTTCTGGTTGCCAGACAACCGAGTAGGCGCTATTCGCTGGGGAAATTTGTGACTGCGTAAGGGGTGAAAATGGCGAGGCTTGAATATAAAACCGTAGTTGTGAGTGGAAAATCCACGGACGAACTTAATGCGAACATGCAGACCACCCTGGACAAGGCATCAAGGGACGGATGGGAGTATGTCAGCTCTACACCCGTGTACTTCTCCAGCGACATGTCCACACCAAAGCCCCAGGACTACGTTCCGCCTGCTATAGCTCGGGGCGTACTGGCGAAAGTGCAGGTAGTTTTCAAGAAACCATCCACAAACCCATGACATAGTGAGGCGAGGAATGTTCAAATGGCTGCTGAGCCTTTTTGCTGCGAAGCCCGCCCCCGGCAAGCTGGACTTTCTAAAAGACGCCCCGGCACGCCAGTGGGCTGAAAAACCGACGCCGACGCCACCGCCACGAGAAACCGTCGTCCGGTTTCAGGAGATAGTCAGCGACTACCCGCGCCACTCGATAATGAGGAGAATCCCTGCAAAGGTCGCGGGGGTCAGCCATGACAATTTCGACGGGTCCAGCAGGCAGAACGCCATCAAGCGACTCAAGGTCGGTCAAAAAATTCGCATCGCTCACCACACGAACAACGAGCACCACGAAAACGCCCTGGGCCTGTTTTCCGGATCAGACGCGGAAAGCTACAAGGACCAGCCACCACTTGCCCTTAAGGATCAGATCGGCTGGGTGAAAAGTGACCTCGCTGACGATATGGTTGCGTGGGAGGCCGGGCCGGACGGGATGCAGCTCTACGCCGAAGTGGAGGAGGTCATGCCCCCGTCTGCCGGGTGCCCGAACTACGGCGTCCGTGTCTCGATTTACATCCACAGTGACGACGGAAGCGAGCTTGAAGAGATCGATCCGAACACCCCAGCCCCGCACCTCCCGTTCCGAGAGCGACTTGAACGGCAACTTGTGCAGGAGAGGGTAATTATGGCCCTCCTCGAGGCCGGGATAGATGCGCCGGAGAAGGTGCAGACCACCAGCGACAAGGAGCTTTTGAAGATCAAGGGACTGGGGAAGGTCACCCTGGAGTCCATCAGGAGAGAATTTTCTTGACTTTCATTTTCTGCACGCCGTATCTTGCCATCGGTGCCTAAGAAACACCTCGTAGGACGGACGCCGCGACCGAAATTCGTGGATTTTTTGCGCCTTTTGTCGTATGCACCCGATTGCCGGGTGTCCCATGGACATACAACACCTTCGGGGAAATCCATGGGGCCGCTCCTACGCGGTTTCTTAGCGCCCGGCACTTTTCCTCATGTGAGGGGTGCTGGATAAGAAAACCGTAGGAGGTTTTTCATGTCCGCCGCACTCGTTCTCCCTGACCTGTCCCTCGTTCAAGGCCATCCCCGCGCTTCTTCTCTCGCCATCTCCAATCATTTTGGGAAACGCCATGACAACGTGTTGCGCCTCGTCAAAAGCCTTGATGTTCCCGAGGATTGGCGTCTCCTCAATTTTGAGGAGACATCTGTGGAGGTATCTCAGCCCAACGGGGGAACCCGCACCGAAACCGCCATCCTCATGACCCGCGACGGGTTCACGCTGGTGGTCATGGGCTTCACCGGGAAGAAGGCCCTTGAGTGGAAGTTGAAGTACATCGAAGCCTTCAACCGGATGGAAGCCGAGCTTCGGGACCGCCCAGCCAGGGCCATCCCTTCCGGCGGCTGGCAGCGCCAAGCCATCCCAGCGTCCTTCCCGGAGGCGGTCAAGGCCGCCATGGTCAAACATGGCCTGACCAAGACAGGCTCCAAGCGCGGCCTGTACGCCATGCGCCATCTGCTCCCGGCCCCTTTCAACACCATGACCAAGCACTCCCTGGAATACGGGCTGTTGGACCTTCCGGCGTTGCCGCCCTCCGGGACGAATTCGGGGCGCGCGGCGCGCGACTTCTGGAACACCCAGCACGAGACGCAATATCGGGCCTCGCTGGACTACGGCCATTCGACGCTCGAATCCACCAAGGCCATGCTGCACAGGCTGCGGCGCGCCGAGGGCGAAAGCCGGGACTCCGAGTGGGCCAAGTATCACCTGCAAAAGCAGATCAGCTTGGCGGAAACGCTCTTCGAGGCATCACAGCAGGCCATGATCCTGGCAGGCCAACTGGCCTCCAGGCTTGAAATCTCCGGGATCATCAAGCCGCACCTGAAATAACCCCATCAAAAACTGCGGCCCGGCCCAAACCGGGCCGCAGTTTCAGCGAATAACGCCTATTCGGTTGTCAAAGAGCCAGGGCTATTCCAACTCCAGCCCGTCTTTCCCTTTCCGCTCCTGGTCCGCCAACTCCATCATGTGGTCGTTCACGGCCAGGACCTTCTCGAAACACTCTTGCTTGTCCCTCACCCGGTACAGGCGCATCGCCTCATGGACGGCCAGGTGGTTGATGTCCACCGCTTCGCCCATTCCCGCGAAGATCAACTGCCGCCTTGTGCGCAGGTAGATCATCACGGCGTCCCGGTTCTCTTCAATCAGCGGGGGCAGGCACTCCCGGCAGTTCTCCGGCTCCTTCCCCCGCAAGGCCAACAACTCTCGGCACACGTCGCACGGCGGTTTCTCGAACAGCCGCTCGACGTGCTCTAGGAGTTTTTTGCGGCCTTCTCCTTGGCGGCCTTGACCTGTTCGGTCAGCTTGTCGCGGCAGCGGCCCACGAACTCACCGAAGGAGATTTCCACGCCCTCATCATCCACGACGGTGCCTTCGCGGCAGACCTCGATGATGTTGGCCTCGTCGCACGGGCGCTCGTTGCCTTCGGCGTCCTGGATGTTCTTCCAGCCGGTTACCGAGCGCGTGACCCAGAGATAGCGCTTGTCGCCGCGCACGGGCTTGAACTCGCCTTCGCGGCGCAGGGAGCCGTCGCCGTCTTCCTTCAGGCGCATATCCAGGACCGCCAGTTCTTCCTGGATGTCCGTGACCTCGCCCGGCAGAAGGTGCTTGATGGTGATCTCGCCCTTGTCCGGGTCGTTCGGGATCGGGAAGGCTCCCGTGGTGGTTTTCATCGTCCGCATAAATCTTTCCCCTTTCCCCGTTGATAAAGTCTGGCCGGGAGAGGACCGGGGTTTATCCTCGACTGCGCCATGGACGCCCCGGCCAGACAAATTCGACCTTAAACGCGCACGAAGCAGCCCGAGATTTTCGCCTTGAAGCTGGAAGTGGACACGCTCGACTTGTCGGCGTTCACGTCCCAGGAGGTGATGTTCAGGTAGCTCTTCTGGGTCTTCTGGTTGCTGGTCAGCGTGGGGCTGAAATAGCCCGTGGTCTGGCACAGCTCGTAGTAGCTGGTCTGGTCGTAGTAGACCCGCAGGTTGGTGATGTCGGTGGCGTTCAGGTTCGCCACGCGCAGGACCTCCTGACCGGTGGAGTCGTCCGGATCGAAGAACCCGGAGAAGTTGAGTTCTCCGCCGTCCTTCATGCCCATGATGAACTGTTTCCACTCGTCGCCGAAAGCGGTGGTTTCCAGCTGCTCGATGGCGATGCCGTTCAGCTGAACGCTGCCCATGCCGACCACGGTGCTTGCACCGAGGGTCACCTTGAATTTCGCGCCTGGCTTCTTGCTCATGCTCGTTCTCCCGTTTTCCCCGTGATTTTCTACTGACCCGCGCCCAAGGGCGGGGCGAACTCGTGTCGATTCAGCTTGCGGTAGAGGGAGCGAGTGCCCCGGTCCACGCGCAGCGTGGTCAAGTGGTCCACCTGGATGGAGGTGTCCACGTAGATCTCAAACCCGGCTTCCCTGGCCTTGGAGCAGAACATGATGTCCTCTCCGACCGGGCGCCCGTTCTTCGTGCCGAACTCGAACCAGGGGCGCGGAACGTCCAGGAACACGCGCATGTCGAAGAGCAGGCAGCCGGTGCCCGTGGCGTCCACCGGGACAAGCGCCCCGGAGTAGCACTCAGCCTCGGGAACGTGCGCGTAGGCTCCCAACTGGCCGCGCAGCATCACCAGATCGTAGGGAGGCCAGCGGCGATGCACGGCCACGCCCACGATGTCCCTTTCGTGGTCCAGAAGCTTCTGGATGGTGTCCGCCGGGTAGACCTGATCGGTGTCTGCCATGAGCAGGTGCGTGCATCCGGCCTCAAGGGCCTGTTCCACCAGGTCGTTGCGCACGCTGGTGATGGAGTCCGCGAACGCGCCGCAGCCCATGCGGGGCATGAACAGCGTATATTCCGTGGGCACCATGCACAGCGCTGAAGCAAAGAACGAAGTGGGCACGGAGTCGCCCACCACGGGGAAGCCGATGCCTAGCTTGAAGCCCATGCGCTGGCGCTTGCGCTCCCAGTACAGGCGCTGGTCGTGGCCGAAATTCTCGCGGGAGTAGACGCGCTGATAGTGCTCGTCAGGCTGCTCGCCGGTGAGCTGCGGGTGATCGTGGATGATGCGCGCCTCGGGCGCGTACACGTAGCGGCCCAACTCGCGGGCCACGTCGGTCAGCTCCCGGTCGCAGAAGCCGTGCCGGTAGCCCGTGTGGAAGAACTCACCGCCAGACAGGTGTTCCAGCAGCTTCTTGGACGCCAGCCAGTGCGTGGCGAAATTCCCGTGGTGCACGCCGTCGTTCAGGCAGACCAAGCCCCAGCCGTCCGGCAGGGTGGCCATGGCGTCGAGCGCGGCGCGCAGGAATCCGGGCTGCGGGATGGTGTCGTCTCCCAGGAACAGGATGTGCTCACCCCGAGCCATCTCCGTGAGCTTGGCGACCATGCGCGGGCAGCCGATGCCGTCCGTGTCCTCGATGGCGATGATCTCGGCACCTGTGGTGTCATTGCCGAGGGCGATGGCTTCGATACACCGCCTGGCCTTCTCGGGCCGGATCACCGGGATGATGATGGAAACTTTCATGCCTTAAACGCTCCCCGTTTTGATGCCGACGAATTGCAGATCCTCACCGCCGCGCACCTTGCGCAGGATGTGACCTGGAAAGTTGATGTCCGCCTGGAGGGCGCCGGAAACGTCCTCGGGCTCCAGATTGCGGTAGTAGTCGGCCCATTCGCCGCCCAGGGCTGTAGTCCCGGACTCGATGGGGCTGGTGCGGCGCGTGCCGTGCTCGGCGCGGTGGCCGCTGGCGCAGGTGATGATGAGCAGGCCGCCCGTCTTCAGGAGCCCCAAGGCCCTGGCCAGTGTCTCGCGCCAATGCATGTCGTGCTCCAGAGACTCGCAGGAAATGACCGTGTCGAACGATCCATCCCCGCCCTCGAACAGGTGCGCAGGCCCCATGACGTCCACGCCGGGGCCGCTCACCACGTCGATCCCGATGTAATGGCAGTTCTCGAACAGCGGGCGCACGGTGCCGTTGATGAAGAGCGATCCGATTTCCAGCACGCGGCATCCCCGGAAGTGTTCCGGGAAGGCGTCCTTGCAGTCCTGGACGAACTGGGCCTGTTCAGGGTGAGCCATTTTATACATCCTCCGAGGTGACGATGAACTCCAGGGACATGCGCCAGCAGGCTTCGTCCTTCATCGGACCGCGCACGGACTCCCGCTGAAACCGCCAGGGTGTGAGCCCGGCACCGGCGACTTCCTTGCCATCGAACAGAGCCAGCGCCTTGTCGGCGAGGGTCACGGCGTCGCCCATCTTCGCGGCGTATACGTCCACCTGCACCATGCGCTCGCTCACGTCGGCGGCGAACACGCCCACCGGCTCGCAGTAGACCGTCAGCCACGCCGCGTAGGGCAGGGCCAAGTCGGCCGGGACATTCCCGTCGTAGTAGAAATGCCCGCCGATGGCGGTCTTGAACTCGCTCGCCGGGGTCAGCAGGGCCTGGAACGCCGTGTGAAATGCAGCGATACTCACTGGATCACCCCCCGCATGGCCGCGCCGACGCGTTCAGGGCTGGCCTTCGCCCCTGCCGGGCGCATGAAGGGCTTGGCCGGAATCGACTTGGTGCCGAACTCCACGAACGGGGCGTAAAAGGCGTTCGGGTCGCCCTCATTCCTCTTGCGGTCGTAGCCAGCCTTGACGAAGCCCAGGCAGACGCCGTTCTTCCAGCGAACTTTGGTGTAGATCGAGTCGCGCAGCGTTCCGGGGTTGCGTGCGGTCCAGGACACGGCTTCCTTGGCCACCACGCGCACCGTGTAGCGGATGCGCGAACCGTCCGAGCTCTTCATGGAGCGCCGGGCGATGAAGGTCTTGCGAACGCCCTTAGTGACGGAGCCCACCGGACACAGCCGACGCGCCTCAACCGCCACGCGGGAGACTTCGGCCTCGACGGCCTGCGACGTGGCGGCGGTGATCTGCTTCATCACCTTGTCGGCGTTGAAATCCATGCGGAAGCTCACTGCGCTTCCCTCCCCACGATCTCCAGCATGTCCACCACGTATTCGACGCCGCGCTCTTCCTTGTTGTTCACGAACTGGATGTCGAAGGACCGCGTGCCCAGCTTCATGCGGTGCGCCGTGGTCAGGCCGGGGTAGGCCCAGATGCGCGCGCGGTGCGTGATGCTGGCCTGAATGGACGCGGACGCGGCGCGCTCTTCGCCTTTCACGGTCCACATCTCGGCGCGCACGGTCGCCACGGTGGCCCAGGTGATGGACACGCCTCCCATGCCATCCGGGGTCTCGGTGCGCGCCTGGATATCCAGGGCGGTGGTCATGCGTTCGGGGCGGATCATGCGATCTCCACGACCCGGATAGGGTCCAGCAGCCGTGCAGCCGCTTCCATGTAGCCGCCGAAGGTCTCCCGGTCGCCAAGGTGCGCGGCCTGGATGTGCAGCAAGATCGCGTGGCGCGCGCAGGCGGGAACGTCCGCAGCGGCATCGCCGTAACCGGCCTTGAACTGGATGCGGACCGCGCCGGGCTGGTCGGCCAGGGTCGGCCAGGAGAATTCGGACTTCAGGACGATGCGCCCCTTGGTCGAAACGGTGTCCACCACGTAATTGGCGGACGAAAATGTTTGCTCCGTGCCGTCCTGGTCGAGGCACTTGACGGACAGCACTTCCTGGAGCGGGGGCTTGGGCAGATCGACCACGCGCCCGCACGGCCAGGCATCAAGGCGCAGTTCCCACGTCGCGGTGATGAACTGGCGGCCCGCTGCGTGCTCAGCCCAGAAGCGGGCGGGCATGATGCGCGACTCCACCAGCACGTCATCGACGCTGGAGCTGATGCGCAGTTGGAGCTTCGCGTCGGAGAGTTCGACGGGCTCAACAGCCGGGGGCGTGACGATCTTCAGGGCCATGTAATTCCTTGGGCGGCCCCGCCGAAGCGGGGCCGGTCCACTATTTCTTGTTCTTGCCCTTCTCGGGCTCGGGCAGGGGGTCGGGTTCCGGATCGACGCCCTTCTCGGGCTCGGGCAGGGGGTCCAGCATCTTGCCGATGCCCTCGGATTCCAGGTACTGGCCGCGCTCGTCCGAAACGGAAACGACGTCGCCCTGCATCCTGGAACCCCAGCGGGTTAAAAGTCGCACGCGCATGGTCATGACCCGCCTAGTCCACGATCAGCGAAGCCGGGCCGTAGCGCAGCTTGGACGCGATGTAGGTGGCCGACACCAGGTTGGCGACGTTCGACGCGGCGATCTTGACGCACAGGCAGTCGAAGCCGCCCGCGATGTCTAGCGCCTCGGCGGTGACCTCGAAAGCGATCAGCTTGTGCTTCAGGCCAGCATCCGGGGTGAAGGCCACCCCGTCGGTCTGGCGAACCCACGCGTCGGAGGAGGCGCAATCGTTCACCAGGAAGATGGGCACATCCACGGCCAGGGCCTTGGAGCCGGTTCCGGCAACGGCAGTGGCCTGTTCCAGGGTGATGTCCGGAGGAGTGGCGTGCCCCTGGAGCAGATGCACGAACACGGTTACATGCTCGGCCTTCTTCAGGCTGATGTAGTCGCCCACCAGCGCCCCGGTGTTCACCTGGGGCTGAAGGGCTTCAATGATCTGGGTGTTTTCGATCAGGTTCATGTCATCCACCTCCTAGCGGGCTTCCAGCATGACGAACGGGCTCAGGGTGTTGGAGCCGTTCAGCGGGGTGATGGGGGAGTCGTGCAAGGGCTGGCCGTTGTTGCGCACGATGAAGCGGTAGGCCATTTCGTCGGTCAGGAACTTCACGTGCATGGACTCGGCCTCTTCCACGCCGCCCTTTTCCACCAGCAGGTACTGGCTGAAGTCGGCGAGGATGATGTCTCCCTTGTCGCCAAGGGTCTTGCAGAACTCGATGGGCACAATGGGCCGACCGAACAGCAGGCCGAAGGGCGCGTTGGCGAAACTGCCGCCGGGGATGAATACGGGCATTTGCCCCACGGTCATCAGCGGGAACTGCGCCAGGGTGTCCTGGTTGACGAACCAAGCGGCCTTGGTGATGTCGCCGTAGAACCGGGCCAGCATCTTGACCACGTTGTTGGCGTTAATGGTGTCGGCGGTCTGGCTGCCTTCCTTGGATACGGTCACGGGAAGGTCCGAGCTCATGATGCCCAGGCACTGGCCAGCGCCGGAACCCTGGAAGATTTCCAGGTCCAACTTGAAGGCCAGCTGTTCGCGCAGGCAGCGCTTGGCGTATTCGGCCAGGGCCACCGCGTCGCGCATCATGCGGTTGGTGACGTAGATCAGGCCGTACATGTCCTCCACGCGCAACTCGCGTTCCTTGAGGCCGACCTTGCCCGAGGTCACCATGGTCGAGGTTTCGGCCTTACGGTAGACCTGGATGCCGTTGCGCTTGCCGGTGGAGCGGTCGCGGTCGTCAGCGGCCATGTAGCTGAAGCTATCCGCGTTCGCGCCGATGGGCTGACGGGTGCAGCGGCTGGACAACACGCCGGTTTCGATGGCGTTGGTGATGATGGAGGACGATTTGTCCGTCTCCACCAGATAGCCGCCCTCGGAGTCGATTCCGGTAGAAGCCCCGGAGGCGGCGTTGACCACCTTCTGAAAGCGGTCGCGGGCCTGGGGAGCCTCAGCGGTGTCCAGGGCCATGGCCCGGACGTCGAGCAACTGCTCACCAAGGTTCTTGTAGACCGCCTTGGGTTCCACCGTGATGACCCCGGCGGACAGACCAGCGATGTGCTGCGCCTGGGCCGGGTCGGTCAGTCCGTTGAGCTTCAGCTCGTTTTGAATCCTGGCCTCAATGGCCTCGGCCTCGACCATGAAAGCGTCGAAGGTCTTCTGGTCCTCGTCGGTGAACCCTTCCTTGTCGTGAAGGGCGCGGGCGGCCTGGATCTTTTCGGCCTTCATCTCCCGCAGGGCTTGCAGTGAAAGAGCCATGTCTTTCTCCTCTGGGTATGTGGTTTGCGGGAGACCCGCTAAATGCCTATTCCAATCATGCGGATGGCGTTGGCCCGGCGCTGTGCGGCCAACTTCAAGGCGTCCGTCTGGGCCTGGGCCTTCTTGCCGTCGTCCTGTTTGTCCTTGCCGCCGCCATCGTCCGTGGGCTTGGGCTTGGTGTAGATGCGATCCACGAAGCCGTTTTCCAGGGCCTCGGCGGCGGAGAACCACGTTTCGGCCTTCATCCAATCCATGAGCTGTTCCGGGGACTTCCCGGTCTTGCGCTGGTAGTCGGACACGATGTTGGCGTCGATTTTCTCCAGCAGGGTAGCCAAGTGCAGGAGGTCTTCAGCGTTGCCCCAGGATAAGCCGGAAGCGCGATGAATCATGAACATTGCGCCGTCGCTGATCTCGATCTCATCAGCGGCCAGGGCCACGTAGGTGGCCGCGCTGGCCGCCATGCCATCGACATGTGCGACGACCTTGGCAGTGTGCTGCTGGATGGCCGTTTGGATGGCCTCGGCCTCGAAAACGGACCCGCCGGGCGAGTTGATGCGCAGATGAATGGTTTTGGCCTTCAGGCCGTTCAATTCCTGCACGAAGTCGGCGGCAGCGATACCAAACCAGCCGCCGATGGCGTCGTAGAGGTAGATGGTGGCCTCATCGCCATCAGCCTTGGCCTGCGGACTGAGGCGCAGCGGCTGTCCAGATGCGATCCGGTTCTTGGCGTCCTGTTCGGCGCAGGCCATCAAATCCCGGAAGGATTTCTTATTCTTGAGCACTGGACCCGGCCTCCTTGCCCCCGTTGTTGTCCTCGGACCCGCCCGAAGGCTGCGGCACATAGGGCTTGTCGTGGTCGTCTCCTTCGATGGGAGCCCAGCCGCCCTCGATGTCCCGGACCTCGTTGACACTCAGGAACCCCGGAGACTGCGTTCCGCCCAGGGCGGCCTTGTAGAACTCCGTGCGGGCCTTGGTGTCGCCGCGCAGAAGCGCGTCCAGGTTGAACTTGCAGAAGAAGCGCCCGGAGCGGAAAATCTTGCGGTTTACTTCCTGCTCGATGCCCTTGAGCAGGTCGCGCAGAGTGAACTTGACGAACCCCAGGGTCTGCTCTTCGATGCCGGTGCCCCAGGATGATGTTTTCGAAGTGTGACCCACCATGTGCGGCGGTACGCCGTAGAAGCGACACACGTCCTCGACCTGGAACTGCCGGGACTCCAGCAATTGGGAGTCGTTGGCGCTGAAATCCAGGCGCTTGATGTCGGAGCCTCCCTCCACGATGAGCGGGAGGCGCATCTTGCCGAGGCCCGTGCGGTTCTGCTGGTAGGTCTCCAGAATCAGCTTGGCCTGCTCCGGGGAGACGGTCCCAGGGAACATCATGGCCAGGTCGGCGGCGTTACCCTGGCTGAAGAAGCGGGAGTTGAACTCCTGTCCAGCAAAGGACAGGCCCACGGCCTCACGGGCGCACTCCAGGGGGGAGCGGCCCTCCAGACCGTCGAACCCGATGAACGGGTAGTGCAGCACATCATCCTGGTCGAAAACGCGATATTCGCCGCCTTGGATGCTCACGCCGTAGTGCAGGCGGGTCTTGTCCGGGGACAGCCGAGGGGACACGCGGGAAGAGTGAACCCATGAGATGCTGGTTGGAGCCCCGAGCGCGGTGCGACCGATCAGGCCGTAGCCGTTGCCCCTGGCGCAGGCCATCCAGACGAAAGACTTCCAGAACGTGTTGGCCGTCATCATGGGGCTGGGTTCGTCGTGCAGCAGCCAGTACGCCGGGTGGTCCAGGGCCATTTCGGAGCGCCCCTTGCCGCCAGCGCGGTAGACCTCGCAGGGAAGGCTGGCGATGGTCCCGGCAAGCAGAGAGATGCAGCGGTAGACCGTGCTGACGCGCATGGCGTTCTGCTCGTCCACCACAACCCCGGAAGACGTGGGGACTCCAAGGCCGCGAGACAGCAACTCGCGGACCTTTTCGTCGGACAGCGGGTCGCCGGAATAAGAGGCTTCCGGGGAGCGGCTGAACCACGTCAGGGGGTTAAACCAGGACATGCTTTATTTCCCGTGAATCCCGAGTTTTACGCCCAGATAAGCCAAGATTCCGAGGCCGATTATGGCCAGGAATCCCTTTACCAGCGCGCCGATTGCCTGCTTTCCGCCCTCGGCCAGGGCGTTGCGGCATCCCTGCACGAACTGATGATCGTCACGGTGCTCTCCGGGCTCCAGCGTGCAGGTGTCGCAGCAGCGGCGGCATGAACCGCTTTCGGCCATGGCCTCGGTAACGGCGGCCTTCACGACGGCGCGCAGTTCCTCGGGGGCCATCAGAAGCTCACCCCGATGCCGCCAAACACGAAAACCGGGGCTGAAACCCCACGCGCGCTCCCGTCAGGCACAACCACGACCACGGCGCTTACCCGTTTGCCCTGGTGGGCTGCGAACCAGCCTCCGAATGGCAGCCCGATGCGCAACCAAAAGGGCGTTTATTCCGAATGCCCCCGCTGTCCGAGGTCTGCCCGGAGATTGCCCCCAACGCCTTGAGTGCGAACTTGCCCCAGGCCACATAGCCGCCAATCTGGCTGGCGGTTCCGGAATCAACCGGCAGTTTCTCGGCCAGGGCGGCCACGGTATCGAAAGCGCCCGCGAGGTCGGCGGGCTTTTCCACCTTGCCCAACTCGGCGGCCCCCTGGGCGGCTACGGCGGCAAGGTCGGCGTACTTGGTGATCTGCGCCTTGGTCGCTTCGTCCACCGGCGCAGCCTGCGCCAGGATGGCCAGGGAGGACACGATGCCGGGAAGCTGTTTCAAGGCCTGCTTGGCATCGAGGCCGGACCCCCCGCCGGGCTGAACGCCAGCGCACGCAGCCAGGGACAGCGCCAGGGGTAGAATCAGGGCCACAGCCAGAGGCTTCCCGGTGAAGGTCACGGGCTGGCCGGTCAGCATGCGCAGGACCGCGTTGCCCACGGCGATGATACCGGCCTGAATTTCTGGACTGAACCACGGGGCACCCTGGAGTGCCTGCGCGGCGATGAGCACCAAGGAGGCGAAGTTGAACCAGAACGTCTTGGACGTGAGTATTGATTTGGTCTTTGGCATCGTGACTACTCCTTGGCTTCGCAGGCCGGGCGGTTCGGGTACAGGTGCGGGTGAAGGATGGATTCAACCTTGCGAGACCAGACATGCGCGTCATCGTGACTCATGCCCTGATCCCTCATGCGGCAGTACAGGGCGGCAGCGTTGCAACAGTGCTGCACGGCGGCGGGCGGGTATTCGGGCACTACGCGGGCCACGGTGCGCCCCCCATCGCGGCCTTTATCTTGGCCGGATATTCGGGGTTGGTGGCGTTCACGACAGCACCGGAACCCCCGTTATAGCCACGCAAGACGCCTTCCCAGCCATATTTGGCGAGGTAGCGACGCTTCAGATTGGCCAGCAGGCGGCAGCCGAAGTCCAGACCGGTGGTCGGGTCGCAAAGCTGAGTCAGGAACGGCCCGGTAAATCCGAGCTCACGCGCCACAGCACCCATGACCTGCATCAGGCCGTAGGAGGTCTGCTGGCTAATCCATTCGGTGTGGACGGATACGCCGCGCGGGGCGCTGAAGTCGGCGGGGGCGCGGTCAAGCGACCTGTCAGCCAGGCGGACGCGGTAGGGTTTGGCGGTTTTGACGTGCCAGAGATAGGCGTAATCAGGCTCGTAGCGGGATGCGAATGTATTTGCAGTCGATTCGACCTGGACGATAGCGGCGACGATGCCTGCCGGGAGGCCGTGGGCCTTGGCTGCTTCGTTGATCATGGCGTCCAGGCTGTTCATAACCAGCCTGTGCGCGATTCTTGGACGGGGAAAAAGGCAGAACTGACATTTCTGCGGAAATACTAGGCGATTGCTTCAAACTTCTTAGGCCGCCCCCTCATCGGCTTGCGCTCGAGCTCGGCGGTGACCACTTCCGTGGATTCAAATAGGCCGTCGCACTCACCACATGCGCGACGGCGTATGACCTCGCCCGGCGTCTCCCCGATAGGGTCACGAAGGGCCTTAAGAATCCCCTTTCCGCATTTCGGACAGATCATGCTTGCTCCTTGGGGGCTGCGGTTATCTTGCTCCAGTCGAATATGCCGGGGGTGGTAGTTTCTTGCTCAACCGCCGTCGCCGCGCCATTCAGCGCCATGGACATGGCCACGATGCCGTCGATGCGGCCCGTGGATTTAAGCTTGTCGAATTTGCGCCCGCCTGCCGGGTCCGCCTGCACGCGCACGTTGGCCGCGCACATGGTCAAAACCGGGTGCATGCCGTGCCGGACGCGCTCGCTGGCGAGAAGATCCTCGACCACCTCGACCGCCGGGCTCATGTCCTTGAACCCCTGGCCGTGCGGGATGAGCTTCAACCCTCCAGAGATGGGGTCGTCCTGTCCCTCGACCCATGCGTCCACGCCGATTTCCTGCAGCTCGCGCTGGAGATCACCCACGCGCCAGCGGTCGAACTTGATGCCCTGGATGTCCATGGCCGCCATGTCCGCCTGGATAGCCCTGGCCACGTAGGCGTAGTCGATCACCTTGCCCGGAACGGCCACCAGGTGTCCCTGTTCGGCCCAGAGGGCGTAAGGCACTTTGTCCCGGTCGCCACGCTCGCGCAGGGAGTCCGCAGGCGTCCAGAACCTGGGCAGAACGTGCCAGTTCGCGCCCTCGTCTTCCGCCGTGTAGATCAGGCTGGAAAGGTCGTTTTTACCGGACAGGTCCAGGCCGCCCCAGACCTTGGCGCGGGTGAACAGTTCGTGGTCCACCTCGCCCCCGCTGGCCTTCCAGACCGCCGGGGTGATGAAGTGGGCTGCGGCGTCAATGCGCTGATTCAGGTGCAGGTTGCGGAATGCAGCCTCAGCGCTGGGCATACGCTGAGCCTTGGCCGAAGCCTCTTGCATGGTCTGGAGCGAGCAGAAGTCGCCCAGGGCCGGGTTGCAGTCAAACCAGGTCTGTTCGGCCCAAGGGTCGGAGTCCGTGGGCGCGGCGTAGACGCAGCAGAAGACGGTCGGGTCCTCGATCTCGCCGCGCTGAACGGCCTGGCCGTAGTCGATCAGCTCCGAGAGAAGCGCCTTGTCGTCCGGAGCCTGGGTGCTGAACACGAACACCAGCGGTTCGGCGTGAGCGCCGCGCGAGGTCATCAGGGCGTCGTAGAGCGTCCGGTCCCGGCCAAACTCCGCCAGTTCGTCGAAAAGGATCAGCGACGAGCTCTTGCCCATCTTGCCCTTCTTCTCGCCGGAGAGGACCGTGTAAATCGAGCCGCTGACCGGATCGATGATCTTCTTGCTGGACTCCACCACGTTCAGCCGCTCGGTGAGCTCGTCGTCCATGTAAACCATCTTCGCGGCGTAGTTGAACAGGATGCCCGCCTGCTCCCGGTCCACCGACAGGCTGTAGAGCTGACCGTTGCGGATCGCCTCCGGGCCGCACAGGTGCGCCAGGCACAGGCCCGCCACAATGGCGGTCTTGCCGTTCTTGCGCGGGATGGACAGGATGGCCTCGCGGATGCGCCGAAGGCCGCCAGGGCCGACCGGGCCGTACACGGAACGGATGAAATCTTTCTGCCAGGCGCGCAAAACGATCAGCTGCCCCGCGTTCGCGCCATCAGGGCAACGCAGGGTCTCGATGAAATCGATCACGTCCTGGGCGCGCTCAATGTTCATGATGCTCCAAACGTTTTGCGGCCAGGGGTGACAGGGATTTCCGGTTTTTCATGCCCGGCCTTCTTGGCCGTGATCCTGGAGTTTGCGCAGATGCGCAGCTTCGTGGCCAGCATGGACATGGAGCTTTCAGCGCGGCGGATAACGTCCACCGCCGGGTGCGTCTTTTTCGCGCCGGTCCCAGCGGTTATAAAAAGTCCGTCCTTCAAGGCTAGGCGCGCCTCGCAAATGTCGTCGTAGGCTTCGCAAAAAGCCTTGAGCAGGGGCCTATCACCAGGGCCAAAGTGCTTCGCCTCGTGGCTCTTGACCTGGAATGTCCACATGGCCCGCGCCCTGGGAGTCATCCCAGATGGAGGGGATGGGCGCTCGGCAGGCTTTGGGAGGGAATGTACCTTACTCCCGGACGGTTTTGGTCCGCGCTTACCCATTGCCGCGCTCCGATAAACAAGAATCGAACAATGGCAACACATTGTTTATCACAATTGATGTGCATTCAAAGTTTATCGTGATGCGCTTACCCTTTGAAATTTCTACAAGGCTTTTGTTTTCGTTCCCAGATCCAACATAGTGAAGTGTTTCCATGACGCAGCTGGAGACGTGAAGGGTATCTTCCTGGGTAAAGGCCTTTTTCCCGAGACCCATACGCGAAGCTACAGCAACAACGATCAGACATATTGCGTCATACAAGCTGTATAGTTGCTGTTTTCCATGCCCAACACGCTGACTCTGCGTAGGAGCAAACCTCCCCCTATCAAGCCATGCCCTTATCGTGATTTCTGAAATCAAAGCACATTGCGCTAGGCTTTTTGTGGTAATGAAAGGGAATGTCCCCATATTCAAGAGTTGCTTTGCCTTTGACTTGTTATCCACTGGCTGCCTCCATGTTCCAAGGATGCCCCGGCGCAAGCGGGATGCCATCAGCCCCGCAGCCCTTCGCCAGGAATTCATCCTCGGTCTTGTCCTGCTTGGAAAAGTTGCAATTCTTGCACGCGCTACGCAGGTTGTCCCAGCCGAAGAAGTCGCCGCCACGGTCCGGAGGAGTCGCGTGGTCCACCGTGTTGGCAGGGGTCACGCGCCCAACCTGCTCGCAGTAATGGCAGAGCGGGTTGCGCTTGAGCATCAAGGCCCGCAACTTGCGCCAACGCCCGGTTTTGTACCTGGGATCATCCACCGAAAATGCCCCCCGAATTTGCCCTAAACTGCACGTGAATATGCGCACTCGGTCTAAGGGCTGAGATGCTTGAAGATTTCACTCCCCCCTCCCCCTGTGCTCGGATTTTTTCGGCCACGACTTTGCCATGCTCATCGAAAGTTTTCGACAACAATTAGTTGTTTTGGCACGACATATGCATTTGATTCTTCGAACTTCATCACCTCTCGCGCCAATGCTTCCAACTCCCGGGCCAGGGCAAGGACAGAAGGTCGCGGCATCGTCGTACCCTCTGTGGCGATGCGGATAGCCACACAGGCGACCTGAATGGCCTCAGCCTGCACATGCCCGTCCCCGGTAAAAGCGCGAGCCAGTTCTCCAACCTCTTCGCCAAGGGCCTCCAGCAGCATCGCATTCCCTGGAAACTTGGCGCGAGCCCTCTTGATTTCCTTGGCAAGCGAGTCCAGGGCCAATTCGGTGTTCCTTTCTATGCTCATCTCGCACCCCACTCGATGATGGCCCGAACGGTCAGGATGGCCAGCACCACGCTTTGGATGGTCAAGGCCATCACGTCCCTGGATATGGACACGACCATCCAGCAAACCTGTGCCGCCAGCATGAGCCATTGGCCCAGGATGTTCTGGCTGCCGATGAACCACACGCCGACCAACACCATGGCCGTGGCTGTGTACTCGATGCATTGGGTGAAGCCCTTGCCGTAGCTGTTCACTGCTGAACTCCAGAGGTTGCGTGCTCTTCATCCATTTTGCGCTCTGCCTTGATCCTTTCAATGTGTGCAATTTGAAGAGCAATACTTCTGTGCAGTTCTTCTAGTTGGGAGTTTGGAACCACATTCATTGCCCTTGGAGATTGCATGTTTCGATTAAATGCAGCACGTCGAAAGCACTCGACGCCTTCTTGCTCCCAGTACCGCTCCATGTACGCAAACATTTGCAAGAGTTTCTCTCGCAGCGTTTCGCCGTAGCTGCTCATGCCTGCATCCTCACGAACGGTTGGACTGCCTCGGTCACAGCGACCTCCTGCACGAAGGGCTTGACATGGATCACCACTGCTCCGCCCTTGACCACGTCTGCCCACTCGATGACCGTGCGCTTGATCTGCGAGTCATCACCCCACAGCCCGGCCTTGGTCAGCGCATCGAGCAGCGTCTTGCCCGCAAAGTTGTCCTGGTCGCGCTTGGCCCTGTTCGGCGGGCACAGCGTGATCTTCGCCTCCAGGTGTCCTTGCAGGGGCAGGCCTTGTATCTTCGCCGCCAGGACGTAGCTCTTGACCGCCAAGCGGAAGAGTTGCGCCTTGGGGTTGAGCCGCATGCGGTTCTTGCCCATGGGCTTCCAGGCCTTGTTCGTGCTCACCGGCCAGGGCAGTCTGAGTTCGATCACAGCCATCCCGCCTTTCTGGCTTCGGCGAGATGGGACTCTATCTCGACCCTGTCCGCAGGCTTGAGCAACTTAAGTTCTTTGCCCTCGGCAAACCGCTTCTCGCTCTCGCACCAGTCGAGATGGAAAGCATACTTGCCTGACCTACCGACAGGCAGTTTGAAGGCGAGAACTTTTATCCATCCGGACGATCCCGGACGAAACCAAAGCGACCAGCCAGCATTTTTTTTCTCGGGCATTTTTTATCTTCCTTCTCCACCTCGCCGCTCCCAAACGGGACCCGGGGAGGGGGGCTGTTCCCAGCATCCCCCCTCTCCCTTTAGGGAGTAAGCGTGGGAACATGGGAACAACCAATTATTTCAACCGTTTACATATGTTCCCAAGCCCTGGGAACAGCGGGAACTGGGAACAGGTTTTATCCAGTCATTGCAATGCTTTAATACTGTTCCCACCCTTCTCTGTTCCCGGGAACAATGGGAACTGGGAACAAATCAAGATTTTACTTTACAGTCAAGTATCACTTTCCACCTCGTTAAAACCGGGTGCAAAGCGACCAACACCGGCGGCAAAATCACCGGTGGGGATGTCCAGCCACTTGACAGTTTTCGCTCCTGCTGCCATGGCTAGGACTATTTCTCCGCGCTGGAGAAGTTCATCAATCAGCCCGGGCATGGAGCGCTTGGTTATGCTCTGGAGCTCCCTGGACAGCTCGTGACGACGTTCAAACACACCGTTCTCGCGCGACTTGGTGTAGGGCCTGCCAGCCTCTGCCGCCTTGGCAATGGCGTCCCTCAACTTGGGCAGTAGGCCGGACGGGGACATGGGCAGAAGGCTCGTGCAGTCCACCAGCACGCCGTTTGATTCACGGATGAACACGCGCTCCCCGGACATCTTCACGCCGTTTCCCTTAACCACGCATCCCTTCACAACGCTGTCGTGAGCAAACACGCGCTCCAACTTCTTGCAGATCTCCTTTCCGCCTCCAGGGCCGTCGTCAGAGACTGGCCAGAGGGCGTAGACGCTGCGCACACCATCCACGAGACCAGCGGTGCCCCTGATGGCCTGGCGGGCCTCTTCTGGGCTGTTGACCTCGGTCTTGCGGAAGTGGTGGCTGAGGATCACGGCGACGTTGAGTTCTGCGGCAAGGTGCGAGAGCTTGGAGCAAACGAACTGCGCCGCCTCAGGAAGGTTGAGGTCGAGGGCGCATAGGGGTTGAAGAGGGTCGATCACCAGCAGCGCAAGGCCACGGATGCGCTTAACCTGGAGCACAAATGATTCCCAGGCCGGGGTTGTGGTTGGATAGCGGTCTGGACCGGCCCTGAAGAAGTGTTCAGATCCTCCTGCGGTAGGCAGAGGGACGGCATACAGGCCAGGGACAGGACCTCCTAGGCTGAAAAGCCTGGAATGGATCTCGATGGCATCATCCTCGGCGGCCATGTAGACCACGCCACCGGTGACCTGGATAGGCCCTCCAAAGTGGCTGGGCTTAATCAGGTCGTTGTCGGCAGTGCAACGGGCCAGGGCCAACAGCATGAAGCTCTTGCCAACGCCTCCAGCTGCGGCGACCAAGGACACCTGGCCACGCGGAAACACGCCGTGCACAAGCCATTCGCGCTCTGGCGGATCGCCAACGAACGCCGTGCATGAATGCCAGTCGGAGATGACCGGCCCTGTGATCATTGCGGTCTGGATGCGTACAGCCTCCAGGCCCTCATTGACGTGTAGATCGTTGAAGTCGGTCGGGTTTCCGGTCAGGTCGCGGAAGCTGGGCAGGATGACTTCACCGCCAACCAGTTCTGCGGCACGACTGGCCTTTTCCGCCCCGACGTTCCAAGGAGTCCCATCCTGTTTCTTCGTCCACAGGTCGTTATCTCCGGCCACGATGATCTTCGACTTGGGGAACACCTCCTTGATTCCCTTGGCCACAAGTTCCAGGTTCCCGGCGTTGAACGCCAGGGCCACGGCCTGGCCGGTCGCCATGTGAACTGACGCTCCGGTGGCGTAGCCTTCAGCGATGTAGACCGTGGCCTTGTCGCCCTCGATCCATCCGAAGTGCCCCTTGGGGTCTACGCCTTTCAGGAACAGCTTCTCGCCGCTCTCCGTTATCCGCTGCAACCCTCTGACCTGGCCGGATGTGTCGAACATCGGCACGAGCAGGGTGTTGCGGTCTCCGACCTTGAGGCCCAGGGCGTGGACCTGTTTGCGCTTCAGATAAGGATGCCCATCGGACGCGTCAGGGGATGCTGCGAGTATTGCGGTAGCCTTGCTTGCCGCCTCGTCAGCTTCGCGCCTGCGTTCCTCATCCCGAACGATCCTCGCCTGGCGTAGGTGTTCGGTGAGCTGGTCCCGTTCCTGCGTGGACAGTTCCCAATTGGCCTTGGAGCTCCAAGAGTCGGAAAAATCGTGCTTCCATGCGCCGAACGCTCCCGCCGGGCATGGATTGCTGTCGGGAAAATAGATGTACCAGCCGCCCTTTTTGCCGCCCTTCTCGTCGGGCAGATCAAAGCGGTGGATGTGCCCGTCTGCGATGATGTCAGGCCGCCCGAGGCCGGAGGCGTTCAGCGCATCGCGGAATGCCTCTACGGTCTGGGCGTAGGACTGGCGCGCGTGGTTCTGCGGCCCTTCGTCCTGGCGCTGCGCCTGATTGAGGTCTATGATCTTTCTTGGCTGGGGCACGGGCTTGTCCTCGCTCATTGCTTGGGCCAGCATGTCGCTTTGTAGTTGCACATGCTGCACTCCATTCCAGCCGAGTTGAAATAGGGACGCGGCAAGAGCTCTCCCGCGTCGTTCGCCAGGAAGATGCGGCCAGCACGCGCGAGAAGCGCCTCGCACGCGCTCGGTGAAAACTCGATCACCTGGTGATAGCGCTCCATGGTGTCGGCGTTGACGGCGGTGAAGAGGCCGCGATTCAGCTTGAATCCGCCCATGAGCAGCTGCATCTGGCCATAGTAGCGCGGGAAGCAGGCACGCAGCCCTTCCTTGACGACCTTCTTCCACCACTTGGAGCCAAGCCCCTTGCACTCCCAGAGAGCAGGTAGGGGTATTGGACATTCTTCTCGCCCCATCCAGTGCAGGAGCATCCCGTCAGGGTGTCCCTTGACCTTGCCGTCAAACCATTCGGCCTCGAACTGCTCACCGGTGCGCGGATCGCGATCGAGCAGGATGAACCCGGCGCCACGCATCCGCTTGATCATCTGCTCCTCAATCCAGTGACCGCGCGCGAAAATGTCCTGCTTGGTCCCGAGCGCCGGGCGGTCCTGCTCCGCGCCCAGGGCGTAATACTGGACGGCGCGCTCGCAGGGGTCGGCGATGACCGACGCGCCCAGGTAATTGCGCCTGGGCTGCCGGGCGGCATCAGCGTCAATGGCGGTGTCGATGTGCCAATTGATGCGCCCGGACAGCGCGACGGCGGATGAGGAATTGAGGTCGATCATGGTCTAAGCCCTATCTCTCAAATGTGCAGACTCAAGCCGCTTCATGGCCATCTCTAGCCCGCGCATAACGCCTCCACGTCCGCCCATCTCAGCCACGCGGGCAATCAGCCTGGACACCTCGCGCCCGAACACGCGGGCGGCCTTGGGCCTCCCGGTGTACCAATCCGTGGCATTCCCCTTCAGCATCTGGCGAATGTCATCAAGGCGATGCCCACGGATTCCTGGACGTTGGCGCGCGAACACCAGGGCCTGGAGCGTCTGCTCCGGTATAGCCGTGTCGCGGGACTGGCTGGCCTTGCGGGTTGTCCAGGAGTTTTCGGTTCGTACCATCCAGCCAGCCTCGGCAGGAATGTCCGCTCGTGTGCAAACGTCGGGAAGCGTGGCGAAGTAGAGCCGATGGCAATGAGGAAGGTATGAGCGCCACTTCTCCGACCGGACGTCCGAGAGGAAGTCCGCCCGACTCACCTTGACCTCATAGATCGATACGCAAAACTTGGTGTAGCTCGGCTTTACCCCCAGTACGTCGGCCCTGGGGGGCTGTTCGTGCCTTGAGGCCATCCAGGGAGAACCGAGAACGACGTTCAGATACGGGAGCAGCCCGAGAGAGAGCGCGAGGTCTTCCGCAAGGGCGTCGTGTGTCCAGGGCATGTTTTAATCTCTCGCGGCCAGGGGCATGTCCGTGCGGACGACGCAGCCCCAAGAGGTGATGTCGACACTGTAGCTCCCGCCGGGCGTTTCCGTGGCGCGAAGGACGGCGTTGCAATTGATGGCGAGGCCGCGCCCCCTGCTTCCCGACGTCAGCTTGTACTGGCTGCCACGGCGGTAGGTGTCCACGCGGCGGATGGCAATGCGCTGCTTGTCCTGAGATATGCGGCATTCGACTGGTGTTCCGGCAGGCCAGCCGAGCGCCAATATGAGCGCCGTGGAGAGTGTGATTCGGTCGTTTTTCTGAACGTTCGCCATGATGGCGCCGACAGGTGTGTGGCGGCTCACCTCGTCGAAGTCGTCCCAGGAGAGCTCGAGGGGTTTAGCATCTTCAGTGGGCATGAAGCCGCCAAGACATTCGCCATGATGGCGGGGCTCTGCGGTTTCACCTTTGACGCCTTCGGTCCATTCGGGATGCGGCTCCGGAGCGACCTCTTCCACCTTGGCGGGCTTGGGCGGCAGCGTGCCCCGGTTGTATTTGCCGTAGCAGTTCGCACACAGGCCGCGCGCCGCGATGGCCATGTCCTCGCGCTCACAGTGTTCACAGGTTCCCCGTTTCGTGACCATGTCCCCGTTCTCCTTCTTGATGATCTGGGCCAGGATGCCCGATGCGTCGGCCTTCTTGCGTTCCTGGAGCTTGCCGCGCCCGCAATCGAAACACACGGCCCGGCGGCGGAAGTCCGCGCAGTATTCGTCCGAGACGTACTTGACGCCCTGGCGCGGCTTGACGACCTGACACGGGAATCCGCCGGGGAAGGGCGTGCTGGAAAGCTCCGTGTAGAGGTCGAGTTCGGGCGGGAGGGCTTTCATTTTCCATCCCCGAACTTGAGCCGGAACGCCTCAGTGGCTTGCTGGATCTGCTTGATGGCTTCGCGCTCCCAATGCTCAACAGCGCGCATATCCCCACCGGACCGGATGGCCTGGGCGTGTTCTGCGCACGCCGGGTGAATGTCGAGGAGTTCGTCTTGGACACTTTCGTGCTCAGGTACGGCAGGGGATTGCATTTCAACGTGACAGCCAAGGGGCTCTGAGAGGTCTACGACCATGGCGGCGACAGCTGCGGACTCCCCGGCGTCCACCATGCGCGAGAAGAGCGTCTTGACCTTGTCTATGGGGTTGCGCTGCGCGTCGTCGTAGATCTCGGGGTTCTTTGTCCATCGGCTCACCTGGGAGCGCTCCACACCAAATATGGCATGCAGGCCGGACACCTCCAGCGCGTTGCGGGCCATCTGCATGAACTCCCATGAGCTGCAAGGGATTCCTGGTTTCATATTCCCCTTCACGTTGTTTGGCATGATGTTAAACCAGCACCATGGAAATCACAGTGACCATGACGACGAGCACGGCCCTGGCCAGGGTGAAGCAGCCGGGGCAGCTCACCACGTACAAGGCGATGGAGCTGTCCGGCCCGCCCGAGCAGGTGATGGACGGCGTGCTCGCTTTCATTTGGGCGCACCTACCGCAGGACGAGCGTTGCCCGCGTTGGGGCTGGCCATGGGAGGCGTAGGGAAGAGCCCGGCGGCGCGGTTCGCCATCGCCTCCAGGTCGCGGAACTCGTCGCAGAACATGGACGGCTTCAGGTTCAGGCTGCACGACGGGACAAGGACGCCGGGACGGCAGTTGAAACAGCGTGCGCATGACATGGCGTTATCCTTCGGCCTGCTGGCCGGGGGTAGGGTTGGAAGGCGGGTTGAGCACAGCCGCAACAAGCCTCAGGGCCATGCCACCACTATGCTGGCCAGACCTTATTTTCCGGTAGTGTCGGATGCTCATACCGAGAGCTTTTGCCGCCTTAGAGTGGCTTCCATATTTGGTCAGGAGCAACTCGAAGTCGTCTGAGTGCTGTTCCGCTGTGTTCATGTCGGCAATATGGGGCATTCCGCCCTATAAAGTCAATGGGTGTTTTGGGGCAAATTGGTCAATTGACCGCACTCCTGAAGATGTTAACGGGAGGGAATGATAGAAATGTCCAGATATTTCCTTGACGTAGTAAGAGAAGAAGCTGCCGAGCTTTTCCCACCAGAGTCAAACCGAAGGAAAAGCGAGATAGAGCCCTTTAATATTTCAAAATTCACAGAACTTGTTTTTGGCCCTGGCACACAAAAGGCATGGCGAAGGATCGCAGCCCAGCCGCACAGTCTGACTTTGGATATTGCCTCCAAAATGGCGGATGTCCTCGGGCGTCCACTATCTGAGATGATATCCGACGCGAATAGAACTATGAGAAAGGCGATGAGGGAGACGGGAAGTCAGGAGCGTTCGGGCACCCTTGGGGCGTAGAGCCCGCAGTGTTTACAGGTGGAAAGTCTCATCCTGACGGAAGTGCATGTCGGGCCAGGCTCCAAGTGCTGAGGGTGCCCATTGAATGCCAACAGAACAGGACATGATAAAGAAGTGAGGGCGCGTGGACTTTTCGTGGCTGAAGCTCAATCCACTTTCTTTGCTGGCGTGCATCCTGGGATCTGTTTCGTTCCCTCCTGAGGCACATGCCGAAATATCAGACTCTGACAGTGGCATCACTGAAATCAGACTGACAATTACAGGGCGCGGAAAAAGGCCGGCGATGGTGAGGAAAGCCACTGCGGACGTGGGGCAAATGATGGTCCTCAACTTGGCTCTTCAAGACCCATTGGAGTTTTTGCCAGTTGAAGAACACACTCTTAATCGCACGATAAACCCATCACAAATGGAAGAGGTCGTGTTTTACCTGAAACACGACCTCAAAAGAAAGCCAAAGGTAACATTTAAAAAAGCTACCAGACTGTTTAGCTCTATCGGGCTATACGACCTGATTATTTCATAAGCATCTCCAGTAGACTCCACGCTACGTATCCGGCTACCGCTAATGCAACAAACTTTACCAGCATCGATGTGAGTTCAAGCGCATAGTGCGCATTAATTTCAGCCGCAACCACACGATTCTCTACCTCTTCGTTGGAAATGAACGGCCCTATGGATGGGTCAATGTGATACTTGTTCGATACCGCATACACTAGGCGAGAGAGCGGAAGAACTACATCCTTCCCTTCATCATCCCCCAAAAAGCTGATCGTACCACCCTCAACTCGATACCCGCCACCCGTGGGTACGAGCATTCGCTTGATCCCGTCCCTGGTCTCCACGCAAACCCACATTGATTTTTTCCCCCGGTCTTCCATCTTCTCATCCTCCTTTGCGGCTCATGGCCGCGATGATTTTTTTTATCCGATCTCCTTCAATAGGTCAATACGCCCCATTTTTCTCGTTGACTAATGGGTCGAGTTGCCCCATATTGCCATCAACGACGCGCCCCTCCCGGCGAGGCAAGTACCGACAGACCCAGGCCGAAAGGCTCCAGACCCCAATAACGCGGGGCAAGGCGGGATAGAGGGAACACCACAAACCTGGGGGCGCGGAGACGAGAAGAGACGACCTTTGACAGTTCGAGGTTTCGGAGAGTGGCGAACAGCGCGGGCTAGCCCCCCATGCCAGGAGAACCGCGAAAGCGATCCGGGACGGCAGGAAAAGGCTTGGCCGGTTCGGGCGAACGGCCCGCCACTCTCCCGAGCCTCGAACGACACCTTGAGTTCTGCGGGGATGGCGGCGGCGTGGAAAGCATAGACACGCAAAACTGGAAACACGCCTGAGATGCGAACAGGGGAAGAAGCAGTCCTTTTGGCTTCCAGGCTCGTGCCAAAGGCTTCGTCAGGGGGATCCGACAAATACCCCGCGCCGGGGTGATGTCCGGCCCGCCATCCACCGCAGGACTCAAGAGCGAATCGCGGCCCCTGGTGGCTCTTGAGTGACCGCCAACGGCAACAAGGAGCGCGCCATGAAGTAGCGCCATCGAGGGGGAACCGGGGCGATACCTTCCCCCTCCCACCAGGGACCGCGAACAGATTTCGGAAGATGCCGTCGAATGGCCGGCAGCCGGTTTTGAAAGCCGGAGGTGCCCGCAAGGGTAGGGGTTCGATTCCTCCATCTTCCGCCACGGAGGGCTGGCAGAGCGGTAATGCGCCGCCTTGGAAAGGCGAGGCCAGGGTAACACCTGCACAGGTTCGAATCCTGTGCCCTCCGCCAACGGAAGGTTGCCCCGAAAGGTAAGGGAGCGGGTTGCTAACCCGTCGCTGTAAAAGGCTTGCAGGTTCGAGTCCTGCACCTTCCGCCAGATTTCGGCAGATGCCCAGAACATCAACTCCAACCCCTACCCGGCAGGGTTCGTATGTCGGGGGCTTGATCGAAAGCAGGTCAGTAGCGGCGGATGACAGCGTGTGGGCGGGGTGGACCTTGAAGCGGAACGCCCCGCCCGCAACAAAACGAACGGAGGACGCCATGCGAAAGTTCATGAACGCCTTTCACTGGGAAAACGTGCTGACAATCTTCTATGTGCTTTGCACCGTCGCTTTGCTGATCCTTCTCGCCTGCGACAAGTACATGATGGGGCCGTTCAGGTGATTTTCCGCATGTTCTTTACGCGTCGTCTTCCTGGTGGCCGGGTGGAAATGCACTCCCGCGAGTGCTCCAAGTCCGACTTGGTAGAAACCTTCTATGCCGCGCTTGCTCAGGGCTACGTGTCCTACAGCGTCCGGGGGAGCAGGTAGAGTGCCTGAATGGACCAAAGACACATGGCGCGGGAACTACGTCGTCTACATGGGCGACGACAGAAACAGCGCCACATTCTACGGCCCCGAGGCCGAGCAGAAGCGCGACGAATACTTCGCGGCCTGCGCGCCGCAGCACAACGGACAGCAGCAGAACAACACCGGGGAAGCCAATGAATATCGTCAGTCTTGAAACCAGCAACGTGAAGCGCCTGAAGGCGGTCCAGATCACGCCGGACGGGCAGGGTCTGGTCATCGTCGGAGGCAACAACGGCCAGGGGAAATCCTCGGTGCTGGACTCCATTCTCTACGCACTTGGCGGCGCGTCCACGCACTGCCAGCAGCCCGTCCGCTTCGGAGAGGACAAGGCCCGCATCGTCTGCACGCTCGACAACGGATTGGTCATTCAGCGCACGTTCACGGCGGCAGGAGGCACAGCCCTGGCCGTCACCAACGGAGACGGGGAAAAGTTCTCTTCTCCGCAGAAGATGCTGGACGCCATGGTCGGCAGGCTGAGCTTCGACCCGCTGGAGTTCAGCCGCATGGACGCGAAGGCGCAGCTTGCCACGCTCAAGGCGCTGGTGGGCCTGGACTTCTCCGCCCTCGATGCCCAGCGCCAGACCCTCTACGACGAGCGCACACTGATCAACCGCGAAGCCAAGGCGGCCTGGGCCGGTGTCGAGGGCACGCCGTTTTACGAGGGCGTTCCCGAAGTGGAAACGTCGGTATCTGAATTGATGGCCGAGCTCAAGCGCCGTCAGGAAGTGAACGCGGGAATCGACGGGCGCGTCACCGCTTACAACAACCTGCTGGCTCAGATACAGCGCGGCGTCGATCATATCGCCGGGCTTGAAGCGCAGATCGCGCAACTCCAGAAGCAGCTGGACGACTCGCGCACTTTCAAGGCCAAGCTGGAGCAGCAGGCTGAGAACGAGCACGCCGAGCTAGTTGCCATGACCAAGGAAGATGAAGCCGCCATCCTGGCGCAGTTGGACGACATCCAGGCCCTTAACGGGAAGGTGGCCGCCAACGCGCAGCGCCGGGAACTGTCCACGAAGGCGCAGGCCCTGCAAACCAAGGCCGCCGAACTCACTGCCCAGATCGAAACCATCGACACCCAGAAGAATGCGCAGCTGGCCGCCGCCAAGTTCCCCGTGCCCGGCATGAGCTTCAACGAGGACGGCGTGCTGTTGGCTGGAATCCCCTTTGCGCAGGCCTCGGACGCCGAGAAGATCCGCGTCAGCGTTTCCATGGGGCTGGCCATGAATCCTCAGTTGAAAGTCGTGCTCATCCGCGACGGGTCGCTGCTCGACCAGAACAGCCTGGCCGTGATCGCGTCCATGGCCGCCGAGAGCGGGGCGCAGGTCTGGATCGAGCGCGTTGGCGAGGGCGACGAGTGCTCCGTGATCATCGAAGACGGCCAGATCAAGGAGGCCTAGACCATGTTCGACCTCTCCACCATCACCAGCGCATCCGCCGTTTGGAAGCCGCAGCGCACGCTGATCTACGGCGTCCAGGGTCTGGGCAAGACCTCGCTGGGTTGCACCTTTGAAGCGCCGATTCTGCTGCCCACCGAAGACGGCTCCATGGCCATCGACGTGCAGTCCTTCCCCATGCTCAAGAGCTACGACGAACTGTGCGCCGCGTTCTCCGCGCTGCACGAGCAGCCGCACGACTTCAGGACCGTCGTGATTGACTCCCTGGACTGGATGGAGCCGCTTGTCTGGGCGCACACGTGCGGCATCCTGGGCATCACTTCCATCGAGCAGGCCGGGTACGGAAAGGGATACGTCGAGGCGGATGCTCAATGGCGCAACATCATGGGCTGGCTCGACGCCCTGCGGCTGGCGCGCGGCATGAACATCGTCCTGATAGCGCACGCCGAGGTCAAGCGCCACGAGCCGCCCGACGGCGACCCTTACGACCGCTACCAGATCAAGCTGCACAAGCGCGCCTGGGCGCTCTGGCAGGAATGGGCCGACATGGTGCTGTTCGCCAACTACCGCCGCGAGATGAAGAAGACCAGGGACGGGGGCAAGGGGCAGGACAAGTTCCGGGCCACGGGAAAAGGTGAGCGCGTGCTCTTCACCGACGAGCGCCCGGCGTACATGGCGAAAAACCGCTGGTCCCTGCCCCACGAAATCTACATCGGCCAGGACAAATCCTGGGCTGCTTTTCACCAGGCGCTGCACACGGCCACCAGCGGACGCTACGCTTTGCCCCCGGCTCTGTCCCAGACTCCGACCTCAACCCCAGACGCCGCATAGGCGGGAGATGCCAATGACAATCGATCTGAACCAAGCCGAAGAGCAGAAAGAGAGCTTCGGCCCCATCCCCCCGGACTCCATGGTGCTGGTGCGAGTGACCCTTCTCTGCCCGAAGAACAACAATGGCCAGAGCAACTTCGTCGGCCTGTCCGACTCCGGGTATCAATTCTTGACCGCTGAACTTGAAGTGCTGTCCGGGAGCTTCATCGGGAAAAAGTTCCGGGAGAACCTGGGCGTTGCGGCCGCCACCGACAAGGGCATGCAGGGCGTGCAGATCGCCATGCGGAAGATTCGCGCCATGGTCGAAGCCTCGCGCGGGATCAACCCCAAAGACCAGAGTCCGGCCGCACTTCAGAGCCGTAAGCTTTCCGACTGGCGCGAACTGGACCAGATGTTTTTTGGCATCGTGGTCGGCGTCCAGAAGCCCAAGCCCGGCGACCGCTACGTCAACAACGAGATCAAGAAGGTCATCACCCCGGACCACGAGTTCTACGCGACCGTGATGCAAGGCGGCGAGTTCATCTCCGACAAGCCCGTGCCCGAAATCCCCCAGGCCGCAGGCGGTCCCAGCCCGTCCTGGGCCGCTCCTGGCACTCAGACCCCCAACGCAGCGCCCGCTGCGCCCGTCGCGCCCCGCCAGGGCAACCTGACCGCACCCGGCGCGGCCACCTTCCAGGCGCCTGCCGCCAATCAGGCCCCGCCTGTTCAGCAGCAGTACGCGCCCCCCGCGCAGCAGCAGTACCAGCAGCCACCGGCCAACGGCGTGCCGAACGTGGCCTGGGCTCAGCCGCAGCCCGGACAGGGCGGAGCGTTCCCGACCGAGGCGTCCGGAATGGATCAAGTCCCTTTTAACTAAGCCCCTCAGGTCCGAGCCCGAGGGGCGAAACAAGCAACGCATGGCCCGGAAAACGTCCAGGCCATGCCCGAAGGCGGGGACTTTTGCGCCCTGATTTCGGAAGCGACAACCACATGAAAGGCAAAACCATGATCCCGAGACCGTTTCAGAACAGGCTGGTAGGCCGCGCCAAAACGGCACTGCAGTTGAAGGGCAATACCCTGGCCGTGGCCCCCACCGGCGCGGGCAAGACCTGCATGATGGGCTTCCTGGGCCACGAGTTGCGCGAGGCCGGGCATGGTCGCCACCTTTTCCTTCAGCACCGCCAAGAGCTCGTGACGCAGAACCTGGGCAAGTACCGCCTGATCAACCCGAAGGCGCGCGTGAGCCTCTACACCGCCGAGGCTAAGAGCATGCGCGGTGATGCCGTGTTCGCCATGGCCCAGACGCTGACGCGCAACCTGGGCGACATCAGCGAGTTCGACGTGCTGTTCCTGGATGAAGCCCACCACGCCGCCGCGCCCACCTGGCGCAAGATCGTGGACGCGGTGCTGGCCAAGAACCCCAACTGCCTCGTGGCCGGGTTCACCGCCACGCCGGAGCGCGGCGACAAGAAGAGCCTGCGCACGGTGTTCGACAACGTCTGCGACCAGATTTCGCTGCGCGAACTGGTGCAGCTTGGATTTTTGGTTCCGCCGAAAGCCTTCGTCCTGGACGTGGGCGGCACGCAGGAGCGCCTGCGCCAACTTTCGCCGGGGTCCGACTGGGCAGAGCAGTCCGAGGTCGAGAGCATCCTGAACACCGTGGCCATCAACGAAGAGGTGGTCCGCCACTGGCGCGAGATGGCCGGGAACCGCTGCACGGTCGTGTTCGCGTCCACGGTCCACCACGCCATGGACGTGGCCAATGCGTTCCGCGTGTCCGGTGTCAGTTCCGAGTGCGTCCACGGCGGCCTGGCCGACTCGCAGCGCCAGGCCATCCTGCGCCGGTTCGCGCGCGGCGAAATCCAGGTGCTCACCAACTGCATGGTGCTGACCGAGGGGTTTGATCATCCGCCCACGAGTTGCGTGATCCTGCTGCGGCGGTGCTCCGAGAAGGGCGCGCTGATCCAGATGGCGGGCCGGGGCCTGCGCACGGTCAACCCCGAAGAGCATCCGGGCCTGGTCAAGAAGGACTGCATCATCCTGGACTTCGGCACCAGCCTGCTCACGCATGGCGATCTGAACATGGAGGCCATGCTCAAGGAGAAGGAAGAGCGCGAGCCCGACGAGGCCATCACGAAGATTTGCCCGGAGGAATCCAGCGAGACCTACCGCGTGCCGGACTCCCAGGGGCGCAAGGGATGCGGCGCAGAACTCCCCGCGAACGTGAAGACCTGCCCCCTGTGCGGCTTCCAGTTCGAGCGCAAGGACGCCAGGGACGACGTCACCATCACGCAGGTGGAACTGACCGAGATGGAGATTTTGGACGCCAGCCCATTCCGCTACGTGGATCTGTTCGGATCGGGCCGCGCCATGATCGCCAAGGGGTTCGACGCCTGGGCCGGGATATTCAGCCCGGACGGCGACACGTGGCACGCCCTGGGCAAGACCAAAGCCGAACGCAGGCTGCACCGGATCGCTTCGTCCGAGCGCATCCAGGCCATGGCGGCGGCAGACGATTTCCTGCGCATGCACGAGACGGACGGCGCGGCGAAGAAAACCAAACGCTGGCTGGATGAGCCCGCAACCATCAAGCAGGTCGAGATGCTGGCGCGGTTCGGCTATACCATCGAGCAGGACCTTCTGGGCGCGAGCAACTTCACCAAATACAGCGCCGCCTGTCACTTCGAGTTCCAGGTGCAGCGCGCGCTGATCGAACAAGCCCTGGGGGTGGCGGCGTAATGAGTTTCGGCTCCCTTTTCTCAGGCGTCGGCGGGGCCGACATGGGCCTAGTTGCATCCGGCATGACCCCGGCCTGGGCTTGCGAGATCGACAAGAAGGCCAGGGCTGTCTACCGCCGCCACTTCCCTGGTGTGCCAATTTATCACGACGTGAAGGAGATGAAAGGCCATGCGCTCCAGTCTGTTGACGTACTGTTCTTCGGAAGTCCCTGCCAGGATTTGTCCGTCGCTGGGAAGCGGGCCGGACTATCGGGAGCCCGTAGCGGACTGTTCTTCGAGGCGATGCGAATCTGTGACGAGATGGCTGCGCCTCCTCGAATCGTCGTCTGGGAGAACGTGCGCGGCGCCCTGTCGTCAAACGACGGACGGGACTTTGGGGCCGTTCTCACGGAAGTGGGGAAGCGGTGGGGCGGGGTCGCTTACCGAGTTTTGGACCTTCAATACTTCGGACCTCCCCAACGACGCTCGCGTGTCTTCGTTGTCGGACATTCTGGAGGCTGGCAGCGTGCCGCAGAAATACTTTTTGAGCCAAAAGGCGTGCGCTGGAATCCTCCGGCGCGCAGAGAAGCGGGGAAAGCAGCTCCCACCATCCCTTGCCGCAGCACTGGCGGCGGTGGCCTCGGAACTGACTTCGACTGCGACGGAGGGTTAGTTTCCGGCCCCCTCATGGCGAGCGGCAAAGCTGCTGGCTCGGCTACGCAACAAGACGCCGAGATGGGCATGCTGGTGGCCTATTCGACCAAGCTGCACAATACCAAGAGCAACCAGGCTGGCAAGTTTTACGAGGAGTACGCTCCCTCGCTACAGCAAAACAGCCCTGCTCCGGAAGTATGCGCCTTCGACACCACCCAGATCACGAGCGCGGCCAACTACTCAAACCCGAAGCCCGGTGACGCCTGCCACCCTCTGGCGTCTAGCTCGCACGCTCCGGCCATCGCCTTCCCCGCCAACCTGTCCGGCACGCAGTGCGCCAGCGCGGAAGAACTCGCGCCCTCGATGGGGGCGAAGAACCCGACTGCGGTGGCTTTCCAGCCGGGAAACCTCAAGCGGCAAGGCGGTGCTTCTCCCAGTGAGGAAGTGTTCCCCACGCTCTCTGCCTCGCCGGGTAACGGGCGTGGGCTAAGCGACCAGCAGCCCCATGTTGCCCATGCCATGCAAGTCCGCAGGCTGACCCCCATCGAATGTCACCGCCTCATGGGCTGGCCGGACGACTGGTGCGCCTGGGGCATCGACGACGAGGGTAACCGCGTCGAGATGGCGGACGGGCCTCAGTACAAGATGATCGGTAATGGAGTCGGCAAGCCCCATGCAAAATGGATTGGAAGGCGGATAATGGCCGACGCACCGAGGGTAGCCTCGTGAACCTCCCCGCCCTCGCCACCCGGCTCCAGGAACTCGGCATCATGGGCAAGGCGTTCTGCGACCTGTCCCGCGACGAAGCCGTGGCCATGGTCCAAGCGTGCTGGGATGCCCTCGAGCCCACCGACGCCCGGCGCATCCCCTACTGGCGCGGTAATGAGCTGATGATCCCGTTCGACGCTCCCACCGCGTTCAAGTCGTGGCTGGGCCCTGACGGCTGGCTGCGCATGTTCCACATCCTGGAGGCGATGGGGGCTAGCGACGCCGACCGCGCCCGCTACCTCGGGCCGGACTGGCGCGAGCGCATGGCGAAGCGCTCCCAATTCACGCAAAACCCGTGCTGCCCTGTTTGCGGCGGCGCAATCAAAAAGGAGGCCGCATGAACACGGCGAAGCATCTCACGGTGATGGAGGGCGGTAAGGTCGCCAAGAACCGGACCACGGCGGAGGAACGCGAGGCGCTGCGCTCGGACACCGTGGCGAAGCTGAAGGCGCTTGGCGTGCTGGAGCAGGTCAAGGAGTACGCCAGCCGCAAAGGCTGGGGCAAGCCCGAGGTCTGGACGCCCAAGAACTGCTTGAAGCTGACCAAATACGGGCGCGACATAGCCGGGGTGATCCTGTGCACGTGTGGCGAGGTCGCCCGGCACTTCGATGAGGATTCGGCCCTGTGCAATGCCTGCCACGAACTGGACGAAAGCCTGGGGGAAACCCTCCAGGAAGCGGTCACCATGGAGGTGAGCGGCAGCCACGTCACCGTCCAGATGATCACCGAGAGTCCAGCCCCCGCCGTCTCCCTATACTTCCGGGACGAATTCATCCTGGACCGCGAGTCCTGGGTGTCCCCCTACGCCCGCGAGGTCGCGCTCTGGGAAATCTGCCTGAAGTGGCGCGCCGAAGCTGACCGCTATCGCGCGCTGCTCGCGCTGAAAGAGGAAGAGATGGACGCCGTGCTTGGGCCGCTGAAGGCGATCACCAGCGATCCCGAGTACCGGGCCACCATGGACGACATCATTTTCCTTATCAACCTGGACCATGGCAGACCTGTGCGCGATTTCCACGACAAGGCCAAGACGCTGATGGTGGACGCCTTCAACCGCGACGAGCCCAAGTACAAGGGCGCGGTCAAGCTGGTGTTCAAGGTCGGCTACGACGCCAAGCCTTCGGACAACCAGGGCGCGGCGTACTCGGTCGAGGTCAAGGAAGACACGCCGCCGTTCGTGTCGGGCGGCAGGCTGTACCACGATAAGAAGGGCAACCTGCTCAAGTCGGATGAGCTTTTTCAGAGCCTGCCGCTTGGACAGGCCGCAGACGCGCAGGCGCGGGCGTAGGGAGCGGGGGATGTTTCAGGACTACACGCCGAAGACACCGTTGAGGCTGGCCTTCTCTGAACTGACAGGAAACGTATACGCCATCCGTGGGAAAAAACGTGAGGACATCACGAAAGAGTTCAATAGGTTTATTGGTCCGATGCTGAAGAAGGGGGAAAGTGAAGCAAGTCCAGTATCGAAAGCAGAACAGCCTTAGTCCTTTCCCTGACCCTGCCCGTCTCGTTCTGAGGCGGGCGCGGATGAGCGAAGGACAAGTCGTGATGACCCTGCCCGACTGGATGTTCCTGGCCTACGGACTGACGATGCTGATGATTGAAAGAGGACTCATGTGATGAACAAGATCGCATACAAGACAGAGGCTGCGGCTGAGATGATCGGAGTGTCCAAGCGGACACTGGAAGAGTGGCGGGAGCAGGGGAAAGGCCCGGCATACTCACGCCTGAGCGAACGGCTGGTGGTCTACCCCCACGCCACGCTGGTCAAGTACCTTGACCGCTATCTCGTTCGGACGATTGACCAACCAGCCCCGGAAGTCGGGAAATAGCTGCGCGCTTATGGTCCGGGGACAGCTTCGCGTACCGCTCGGCCATGGCCAGCGTCTTCTGGCCCAGGAGCTCCTTGATGGTCAGGATCGGAGTCCCGTCAATGGCCAGCCAGGAAGCGAATGTATGCCGCAGTGTGTGGAACATCACCCGCTGGCGTCTGTCCGTAACCCCCACATTGAGGCCCAGAGCGTCCACCACGCGCATGAAGGTCTTGCTCATATCTTCGGAGACCCCTCCCCCCCGGGATGGGAATATCAGCCCAGGATTACGGGCGCGCGAGAGCAGGGCGCCACGCACCTCGTCCGTCATGTACGCCATGCGCGTGTGCCCTTTGCCGTGCTCATCCGTTACCAGCACCAGCAACGTACCCTGCTCAAAGTCTACGTCCGTCCAGCGTAGGCGGTAAATCTCCCCCCGGCGCATCCCGCAATGCAGCGAGAGCAGGGCAATGTCGTGGACGTCCTGGCTCCTGGGGAGCAGCGCGGCGAGTAGGGACTGCGCCTCATCCACGGATAGGAATCTCTCCCTCCGATTGTCCAGTTTCGGAAATGTGATCTGCTTCGCCGGGTTCCCACCTTGCCACATACCCCAGGCCGTCGCGCGGTTGAATATCGTGCGCACCAGGGCAAGTGCGTGGCTGATAGTCTGGGGGGAAAGGTCGGCCTTCTGCATCGTCCTGCGGACGCGCTCCAGGTCGAGCGGGGCGATGGCCGACAAAGGCTTGTGGCCAAGCGCTGGCTCCACGTATTTCTCATACATCCAGCGCTGGTTGTCGGGCCGCTTGCGGTTCGCCTGGAGCCACGTGTAATACTCCGTCCACACCTCGCCTAGCGTGGGGTCCTTCTTGGCCAGGTCTTTACCCAGACGCATGTCGCGCATCTTTTCGCCCCGGACCTGGGACGCCAGCTCAGCTGTGAATCCTTCGGACAACCAGCCCACCTTCTCGCGCATCTTGCGCCCGTGCACCTTGAACACGGCGTAGAAACAGCGGTCAGGTTTCCCCAGGTGCTTGCGCTCGGCGGACTCGTAATAGACCACGCCGACATACTTTTTCACGGGCTGGAATTTTGCCACCTATTTGCCACCTCAGAACGGATTCCCTCGCGGTCTGACGCGGGTAACACCCCCGAAAGAAGGTGGCAAGCACTTGATTATTCGGCCAGTTGCGGCGTATTGTTTTTTAATGCGATTGGGCAAAATCTGCCTTCTAAGCAGACGGCCAGGGGTTCGAATCCCTTCTGGCGCGCCACGAATGGTGAAGGCTCCTGGGTTTTGACATCCCAGGGGCCTTTTTTGATTTGCCGCCTATTTACCGGTTGAGAGCAACAAGCTTCGCCTTGCAAGACGCCCCGCACCCATTCGTGGACACCTGGAGCATTCTTCGTGTAGCGTTGAATCAGTCCTGAACCCGAAGCAGAAGGATCGTCCATGAAACCGCGCCAAGGCTTCATCCTATTGTTTGTCCTCACCCTTCTGATTTCGTCGTGCAAGAAGGCTTCCCAGACCGCCAATGAGATGGCCGACCAAGTCGCCTACCAACCAATCGAGTACGTTAACGCCAAGACGGCGGGACCGGCGGTGGTCATCCTGCCCGGCTCGGTGAAATCGGGGCATATTCTCTACCGGCAGAAGATCGGGGATGGGAATATTGCGGACTTTGGCGAGATGGAAATGGAAAAGGCCGGATTCCCCATCCTGGATCGGGCCAATCTCGACGCCATCGTGGAAGAGATTTCCCTTGCCGCCCAGATGGCCGACCCCCAGGCGCTCAAGCTGTTTCGCAAGGGTAAATTCGCAAACGCGCGGTTTCTGGTCCGTTTTGACGTGATCAAGGCGGAGCGGCTGTCGCAATCCCGGAAGTCCTTCGACGGAGCCCTCGCGGGGGCCCTCGTGGGAGGAATTCTGGCGGGGGTCACCGACAGCGCGGAGATCGGCACTGCCACGGGAACCGCCATTGCTTCCATCAAGTCCGACGAGGAAACCAGCGTATGGGTCATGGGAATGCGCTACACGGTCATAGATGCCGCGACCGGCGTGGCTGTTTCCACGGGCGAAGTCGATGAAACCGTGGACGTTCGAAGGACGCTCAAGGGATTCCTCGGGTCCACCGAGCAGAAGAGCAACCTCCTGCCCCTGGACGCCGTGACCCTCAGGATGGTCCAGCAGTGCGTGGCCCGCATCGACTCCCAGGGCAAGGCCGCCATGAACGCCGCTCCGAGTGTGCCCGTCGGGGCTTCCAAGGTACAGTCGGACCGGAAGGAAAAAGACATTCTCGCCCAATACGAGGAATTCAAGAAGAAAAAGGATGAAGAGCGCAAAGCGGCGGCCTACGCCGCCCGCTTCGAAGGTGTCTACTCCGGAAAGTTCGCGGGCGGGACCAAGGGTGACATCACTCTTCTTGTCAGCGGCGACAAGGTGGAAGGACAGGTGGCGAACGCCGACGGACTCCACGGAACGTTCACAGGAACCCTGGACTGCGCATCCGGCTCCATGAACTGCCAGCTGGCGGGCAACATTTCCATCGTGAAATTCACCGGCACGGTGACGGGGTTGATCAAGCCTGGGGAGGCTTCGGGGGAATGGGTCGCCAACGGCTGGGGTACAGAAAAAGGCAACTGGAACGCAGCGCAGGTCAAATAGCTGCGCCAGTCTGCGCATCCACTTCCTGAAGTTGAGGGCTGTGGCGGCCATGAACAGGTTGATGGCGTCGCCGAGCACTCCTCTCAGGTTGTTTCTCGCCATGCGGTGATTATGTTTGACATGCCCGGTCACAGGTTCAATCCCGGCTCGTCTCAGAAAGAGTTCTCTCGCCTCACGGAGCTGGGAAGGTGTGTCCCTCTTCTTCGATCGGCGCGGCGTCAAAATTTCCGTGTCGCCCCCCCGGATGCGACCTCCATTCTGGGCTTTTCCTTTTCAAGAACTCCCTGGTATCAGGTGGCGGCCTGAGCAGAACCCGAACCAGGAGGGCGGATTGTGGAAGAGCAGCAAGAATGGGTGCCGGTGTACTCATGTGTGGTAGTGGAGATGGACACTCCCCGGCACGCGATGGAATCGCAAAGTCTCTTCAATTCCAAGGTGACTGATGGCTGGGAACTCTACGACATCACGAGCTATCCCCCTGATGCATCGGGCAAAATATTCGAACGGTATACCTTCAAGAGCAGGCCAGGATTCATGCCGAAGTCCTGAGCTTTCCCGAAAAGACTCATTAATCAGGAGACTCTCATGTTTATGATACGCAATTGCCTTGTATTGTCCCTTCTCGCATTGTGTCTGTGTCTTTCGTCCCCGTTGGCCGCCTTTTCCGCGAGCTCCGCTGGCCCTGTGCCTTTTGGCGACACGTCCAAGGCCGACGCCAAGAAGATGAATGAACTCAAGGCGAAATACGATGGAATGAACAATGGCGCTGATTTGATGATCGAGGGTTCGGATATGATGATGAAAAAGGACAAGCAGTCGATGGTCGATGGCCAGAAGATGATGGCCAAAGGTGATCGGATGATGCGGTCAGCCGGAGCGAAGGATAAAGGCAGCCTGAAGATGCTGCACGGCGCAGGTATCATGCTGAAGGCGGCTGAGATGATGATGAACAGCTCTGATCCTGCTGACAAGAACATCGAGAAAATGATGTCGGACGGAAAGTACGCCCTTTTGGAAGGCAAGGGTATGATGATGGACAGTTTTAAATGATCTGTGATTCGTCATTTTAGAACTATCCTTCAAATAATGATGGAAGGCCGCCGGATGACAGGGCGGCCTTTTTTTTTGTCTGTGGAGTGGGGATTCTCGCGGGGCGTTCTCAGCAGGCGGTCGGGGGGGGGCGAGCCCCTCTGGTGCGCCAGAGATTTAAGGGCTTACGAGAGATCGTAAGCCCTTTTTCGTGATTTTGGAGGACGGACAAATCAAACTAGGTCAAAATGGGACAGAATTGGGACTAGGTCGTGTTACCTCGCCTCATGTCCGGCGGCCTGGGCCAGAACGTCCACAACCCAGGCATTCAGACTCTTGCCCGAATCCTTGGCCTTTAGGGCCATCTCCGCGTGAAGACCGCTGGGAACCCGCACCGTAAACTTCCCGGAGAAGGGTTTCTCGGGTTGCTTTCCGACCTCCTTGCAGCCCTCGAAGTAGCTTTCCAGGGCATCCCGGAACCCTCCTTCAAGTTCGGCCACGGAGTCGCCCTCATAGGAGATGACGTCCGAAATCCCAAGCACTCGCCCGTGCAGAATCTTATCCCGGTCGTCATACTCGATAGAGCCAAGGTATCCTTTGTGCTTGAAAACACTGTCCATCATTGCTGATTCCCTCCCGCATTTTCCGGTGTCAGGCCGACCTCCCGCAGAAAGTCGCGGACACGCTCCACCGCGTATTTCTTGAGCTCTTTCTGCGGATGCGGCTTATGGATGCTCAAGATGGATTGACCCAGAGAGGTCCGGATTTGCGAACCCGGCCCCTCCCGAAACGTCGCTCCCCGCCCCCGCAGAAGACTTTCGACCTCGGCCCAGGTCACATCCGACCGGGTAGGGGTGTCGAAGACCCGCTTGAGCGTCCGGAGTTGCTTGTTGCTCATAGAAATATGGTATTATTTTTGGTGGCATTGTCAATGAGGACGTAGAACGAATCTCCGTTCGTGAGCGGCTCCGGTTTTGGCCTGATGATTTGTTTGTTCAGATAATCTTGCTTCCAACCATGTGTTGACAGCAAGGAAACCTTCGGCCATTGATTAGTGAAAATGACAATATTGTAGATACAAGGTCGAAAAATATGAAGTCCATTCTACGATGAGATGTTCAGCTCCCCCGCCGTTCCACGCGAGGGAGCCCGCCTGCTCATGGAGAAAATCGAGGCGTTGCCCGCCGGTGAGCTGGCCGGTCGCCAGCACAAGGCCGAACAGGCCCTCTATGACCTGGGCATCACCTTTACGGTGTACGGCCATGAAGAGGGGACGGAAAAGATCTTCCCGTTTGATGTGGTCCCCCGCATTGTGGAAGCAAAGGATTGGGACAAGATCGAGATCGGGCTCAAACAACGCATCTACGCCCTGAACCTGTTCCTTGACGACATCTACCACGACCAGAAGATTCTCAAAGACAAGGTCATCCCCCGCGAGATCATAGAAACGGCAGAAGGTTTTCTTCCCGCCTGCATGAACATAAGTCCCCCCAGGGGAATCTGGTGCCACATCACAGGAACTGATCTGATACGCGACGAAAAAGGGGTTTTTCACGTTCTGGAGGACAACCTGCGCTGCCCCTCGGGTGTTTCCTACGTGCTGGCCAACCGCCGGCTCATGAAACGCACCCTCCCCGAAGTCTTCGCTGCCTCCCGTGTGCGTCCGGTAGACGACTACCCGGCCCGCCTTCTGGACCTGCTCATGCGCATGGCCCCCAAGGGCGTCACCCGGCCACGCGTGGCGCTGCTCACTCCGGGAATCTACAATTCCGCCTATTATGAGCACTCCTTCCTGGCATTGCAGACCGGCATTGAGCTTGTGCAGGGTCAGGACCTCGTGGTGCAGGACAGGCAGGTGTTCATGCGCACCACCAAGGGGCTCAAGCGGGTGGACGTGATCTACCGCCGCCTCAACGACGACTATCTGGACCCGAAAGTTTTCCGCCCGGAATCGGTGCTCGGCGTTCCGGGCATCATGGACGCCTACCGGGCGGGCAATGTGAGCCTGGCGAACGCGCCGGGGACAGGGGTGGCCGACGACAAGGTCGTCTACGCCTTTGTCCCCGAGATCATACGCTACTACCTCGGTGAGGAAGCCTTCATCCCCAACGTGCCAACCTTCCTCTGCTGGCGTGACGACGAGCGCGATCACGTCCTTAAGAATCTTGAGACAATGGTGGTCAAGGCAGCCAATGAATCCGGCGGCTACGGCATGCTGGTGGGGCCGGGTTCCACGAAACAGGAGCGCGAGGATTTCACTGTGCGCATCAAGGCCAATCCGCGAAACTACATCGCCCAGCCGGCCCTGATGCTCTCTCGCGCCCCGGTAATCGTGGGGGACCACTTCGAGGGCCGTCACGTTGATCTGCGGCCATACATCCTGCACGACGGCGACGTGCGGGTGATCCCCGGAGGCCTCACGCGGGTGGCTCTCAAAAAGGGTTCGCTTGTGGTCAATTCCTCCCAGGGCGGGGGCAGCAAGGATACCTGGGTCCTCAAACACTAACCGGAAAGGACGGGCTATGCTCTCGCGCGTGGCGAACGCCGTATACTGGATGAGCCGTTATCTGGAGCGGGCAGGCAACCTTGCCCGTTTCGTTGACGTGAACTGGCACCTGACCCTCGATATCCCAGGCTCAGGCCAGGACGCCTGGAAATCACTCATCATCGCCAGCGGCGATCAAGCCCTGTTCGAGGAACGGTACGCTGAATACGACGCCGCGTCGGTGATCACGTTCCTCAGCTTCGAAGCCGAGTACCAGAACTCCATCTCCTCCTGCCTGTGGCTGGCCCGCGAAAACGCCCGGGCCATACGCGAGGTGATCCCCTACGAGATGTGGGAACAGATCAACACCACGTTCCACTTCGTGAAGGAAGCCTCCCGAAGGCCTCTGGATGTGGTGGAGAACCCCTATGAATTGTGCCAGAAAATCAAGCAGGGGGATTTCATCGTAGGGGGAATATCAGCAGACGCCATGATCAATGACGAGGCGTGGCACTTCGCGCGCATGGGCAGGCTTCTGGAGCGCTGCGACAAGACCTCGCGCATCCTGGACGTGAACTGCCACCGCATGCTCCCGGAAGAAGGCGACCAGAGCCTGGTCTTCGACTCCATCCATTGGTCCGCCCTGCTGCGGGCCACCAGCGCGCTCAACGCCTTCCGTCGGTGCCGGGGACGCATCTCCCCCGCAAAGGTCGTGGAATTTCTCATGCTCGACCAGGAGTTTCCCCGCTCCGTGCTGCATGGCCTCATCCAGACCCAGGCGTCCTTGTACACAATCACGGGCACTCCCATGGGGCACTTTACCAGCGAGAGTGAGCGGCTGCTGGGGCAGCTTCGCGCAGACTTGTCGTACTTGACCATAGAGGATGTTTTCGACCAAGGTCTGCACCGCTTCACGGACAGGATGCAAATTCGCATGAACTCGGTTGACGCTTGTCTCGGGCGTGAATTTTTCGGCTGCCCTGATGGGGCGGCCCAGGTACAGGTGGAACAATGACTTTTTGTCTCGGCATTACCGTTGACGAGGGCTTGGTAGGCATCGCTGACACCCGGATCACGGCAGGCAATGAAATGACCACCGCCCAAAAGATGAGCACGTATGAGACCCAGAGCGGGGCCATCTTCTTCATGACCTCGGGGCTGCGCTCCGTGCGCGACAAGGTGGTGACATACTTCGAAGAGGCACTGGAAACGTGCCCCCCGCAGGACAAGATCTACAAGGCAGTGAACACCCTGGCGGAAATAATCCGCCGCGTGGCCAAAGAGGACAAGGAATACCTCGACGAATCAGGGCTCAACTTCAACATCCACGTGATCATGGGCGGGCAGTTCTCGGGTGATTCCTGCCACAGGCTTTACCTCATCTATCCGCAGGGGAACTGGGTGGAGATCAGCGCCGGCACTCCCTACCACATCATCGGGGAGACCGGTTACGGCAAGCCCGTGCTGGACCGCACCCTCAAGCACGAGGACTCCATCAACTTTGCCCTCAAGGTGGGATGCCTGGCCTTCGATTCCACCCGCATAAGCGCGGCCGGGGTGGATTTCCCGTTGGATGTCGTGGTCTACACCAAGGGGACGTTCTCCCTGGTGGAGCATCGCTTCGAGAAAAAGGACCTGGAACACATCTCCACCTGGTGGCAGGAACGCCTGCGCGAGAGCGTCCACGGTTTGCCGTCGGAGTGGATAGACGCCATCGCGGCCAAGCTCTCGCCGGTCACCCGCAAGCTGCAATGCCGCCTGGAGGAGTAGAAAATTTGCTCTTTACCGGGGAACACGAAACCACGTGGCATTTCAGCAGGGGGGTTTTTTTAGAGCCGCATCTGGTGCGCCTTTTCCCCCGGCAGGACAGAAGCCAGCGGCTGGAAGCGTTTTCCATGCGGGTTCTTCCGGAGCCGAGAGGACTGTCCGAAATCGAGGACGCCGAGGGGAACCAGGCCTGCTGGCTTTGGTTTGAGGGGCAGCACGAGTCGTTGACCATAACCACATGCTTTTCTGCGCGAACCCTGCGCACCAACCCGTATGACTATCTCCTGAACCCTGGCGCACATCAGCTTCCACCCCATATTCCGGACAAGGAGCGGGACGTTCTGGCGCCGTACCTCGCCGCAGTAGGCGAATCGTGCAAGGCCGTGGAGCTTGGAAGGGAAATAGCTGAAAGCACCGGCAGGGACAGCGTGTCCTTCCTGAACGAACTCAACTCCTGGCTTTACAGCAACATCACGGTTGTCTCACGCTTTGACCCCGGCATCCAATCCCCTGACCTGACCCTGACGCTTGGCTCTGGAGCCTGCCGGGACACGACGCTTGTCTTCATGGCCGCATGTCGGTCGGTGGGCATCCCCGCCCGCTTCCTCTCCTGCTATCAGGCTGGAGACGCCGACCAAACCCAGCGGGACCTGCACGCCTGCGCCGAGATCTACCTGCCGGGTGCCGGCTGGCGGGGTTTCGATCCAACGTTGGGATTGGCTGTTGCAGGCACACATGTGGCTCTCTGCGCGAGTTCGGAGCCCGAGCTCACCGCCCCTGTGGCTGGGACCTTCCGTGGCAGTGGCGTATCCAGCAGGATCACGCATCGTATTGAATTGAAGGCAACGGATTGCGTCAGCCCATGCTCGTGTCGTTTCCTTCCGTGACCCTTTTGATCACCGCAAGGAGTTCGTCCTTGTTGACTGGCTTTGCGATGTAGTCGTTCATCCCGGCCGTAAGGAATTTCTCCCTGTCTCCAGCCATGGTGTACGCAGTCATGGCTATGATCGGGATGTTCGATTGTGCGCCCAGGTCGATCGCTGACCGGATTGCCCTGGTGGCCTCCACGCCGTCCATCACCGGCATCTGTATATCCATCAGGATCAGGTCGAAATCCTGAGAAGCGAGAAGTTGCAACGCTTCCTGTCCATCCCTGGCGGCTGCGACCGCGAACCCGGCCCGCTCGAGCATCCGTTTGCCTGCCATTGAACTCACTGCGTCGTCTTCAGCGAAAAGGATTCGCAATGGATTTACGGGGGGAGATGGCTGCATACGTGGCTCATTTTCGATGAACCCGCTGCGTCGTACGGGGATCTTGAACGGCAGGGAGAGGTAGACTGTAGTCCCTTCTCCGGTGGTGCTTTCGAAGGCCATTTCCCCGCCAAGCAGCCTGACCAGGCGGCGAACGATGGATAGTCCCAGGCCTGCCCCCTGGTAGCGCCGCGTGTAGGAGCCCTCGGCCTGGACGAAGGGTTCAAAAATGTCTTTGAAACATTCATCGGGAATGCCGATGCCTGTGTCGTTTACAGTGACCAGCACACGGGCGACGGTATCGTTCGAACTCGGGAGCAGAGCCGCTTCGACCCGGATCTCTCCCGTGTCGGTGAACTTGATGGCGTTGCCCACAAGGTTGAACAGAATTTGGCGCAGGCGCACCTCGTCCCCAACCAAAACCAGGGGAAGTTCATCGTCTCGTCCGAACTCCAGGCGAAGACCTTTCCCCTTCGCTTCCCTTTCAAATACGTCCTTGATCGAGTTGCGCATCTCCTCGATGCTGAACTCTGTTTCAAATATCTGCATTTTCCCGGATTCTATCTTTGAGATGTCGAGGATGTCGGACAGGAGTCTGGTCAGTCGGTTTGTCGACTGAAGCGCTCCCACAAGATACTCGCGTTGTTCATCGTTGGGATGTGTGGTTTCCAAGAGCTGGAGCATGCCAAGTATGCCGTTCAGTGGTGTGCGTATCTCATGGCTCATGTTTGCAAGAAATTCCGACTTTGCCTTGTTGGCGGACTCAGCCTCATCTTTTGCATTGCGCAACGCCTCATCGACTTTGATCCTCTCGGAAATGTCGCGTACAGCGACAATAAGAACCTGCTGGCCACGCAGATTGAAGTAGCGCCCTGTTAATTCAACTGGAAATATTTCACCAGATTTTTTGCGATGGTGTCGTATGGGTATTTGCAGTACTTGATTGTCTTCTGCTTGCTGGGTTGTAATGGCCAACGCAGCCGCTTCAGTATCTGCGGATAAAGTTGTAGCATCCATGTCCTCAAGCTCATCATGGCTGTATCCATAAAGAGAACAGGCAGCAGAATTGAACTTGATAAGGCGCTTGTCGCAGCAGTTGATTAGAAAAACAGCGTCTGATTCCGCCTCGAACAGTTGCCTGTAGTTCTCTTCGCTTTGCCTGAGGGCCTCTTCGGCCTGTTTGCGCTGGCCGATGTCCAGGGCGATCTGCACGCGCACCGTTTTTCCGTCGAACCACGGCATGAGGCGGTCGTGGTTGAGCAGCCATTTGCCTGAGATGGGGTTGCGATCCTCCCACACGGTGACGCTGGCCTCCCCTTCCGTGTTCGCGCTCAACCGTTCGATGGGGCAGTTCTCGCAGGCACAGGACTTGTCCCGGAAAACGTCATGACAGACTCCGCCGACGCCATCCCTGCCCAGAGCCTCCTTCAGCGCCCGGTTCATGAACAAGACTTCGCGCGTGGAGACATCCACCACGTTTACCAGGGCGGGGATTCCGTCCAGGACGGCGGCTAGGGTCCTGTTGACTTCCGCCAGCTTGCGTTCGGCATCTTTCCGGGGCGTGAGGTCCGACACGATCCCCAGCACATGCGGGACGCCGTGCAGTTCCAGCCTGGCCGCACGGACCTCGACCGGAAAGATAGTGCCGTCTTTGTGCCTGTGGCGTGACTCAAACGTCATGCCGGTTGCGGACTGCATGACTTCCTGGAAAAAAGCAGGGTCGTCCTTGGATGAATTCGCGTCGACATCCGGGATGCTCATTGCCAGGAGCTCTTCACGCGCGTAGCCGGTCTGCCGCTCCGCCTCGGCGTTGACCTCCACGAACCGGCCGCCCTCATCTGTAAGATAGATGGCGGCGGCGGCGTTCTCCACGACGGCGCGCAGGCGCTCCCGGTTTTCCCCAAGGTCTTCCAACGCCTGTTGCCGCGCAGTGACGTCCTGAACAATGGAAAACAACAGTTCCTTTCCCCCGCTCTCCACGGGGGAGGAAATTACCTCCACGGTTTTGACGGCGCCGTTCTTGAGTTTGTGGGGGAAGATGAAATGCTGCTGAAATCCCGACATGGGCAGGGTGCGCATGGATGCGAGCTCTTCCGGCGGGGGCATGTTGATCTGGCGGATGTTCATGCCCTTGAGTTCCTCAAGGCTGTATCCGTAGAAATCGACCGCGCCAGTGCTGGCGTCCATGATTTGCCCGGAGAGCGGTTCAATGAGCAGGAACGGGGCCTTGTTTCCCTGAAACAATGACCGGAACCGTTTCTCGCTGCGCGACAATTCGGCTTGGAGCGCTTCCATGTAGGCCATGATTATTGATACGGCGGCAAGAAGGCCAAGCACCGCTCCGATCAGGAAACCCCAGGGGGCGAACCAAGCCAGCGGTCGCAGGAACGGGTAGTCAAAGTGGTGAAGGCCCCACAGGATCATCGCGCATCCGGCAATACGACCGCCGATGCTCTCGCCACGCGACTTGCGGATGAGGACCAGGCCGTTGAATATTTGGCTTGTTCCGAAGAAGAAGTAGTTGGGGATGAAGAACCACGGCTGGGGAACGGCGAAGCCCACTGCCGCAAGAGGCCACAGCACGGCCCCGCCCACGACGGCGAAGAACCATCTCCGTGGCGACTTGCCGACGTAGTAGAGCGATCCCAGGAGCAGCAGGGATCCAGTGCAGGCCACCAGCATCTGTTCCATGATGGCCAGGCCGACGATGGGGCCGTAGGTGGTGTTGACGAGGATGGTCACGTTGCGCAGCGCGTGAGACAGCCACGCCATGCCCCATAACATCAGCGAGATGCTGCGGTACTTGGCGTAGAGAAAGCAGTACAGGAACCCGACAATTGAAAAACAGACAGTCCCGGCGAAAAGGGCGACAGTAAGCCAGTTGTTCATGGATGCGTCCCCTCATGTATGCAGCAAGTGCTGGGAGTGTAAGTCTCTTCAACCGCCATGCCTCGCAAGTCGTAGGGAATCTAATTCGGCATGATTTTGCTTACATTCATGGAGTGGCGATGGCAACGCAATATACCTGATGAGTGGCGAAGGTCGGGCCGTTCTCGACAAGTCTGTCCGGCGAAGGTCGTCCGGCAACGTGTCGACAAAGTTGGCTTGCGTCAGGGTCAGGAGGGGGTGCCCGACTGGTCCAGGCCGCGTCTGGCGTAAACGGCGCATATGCCCAGCGCCGCGCAGCACAGCGCCACGTCCAGCGCCAAAAATCCCGCGTAGCCCAGGCGGTGTACGGCCAGGGAGCCCAGCATGGGGCCGGCGAAGTAGCCCATCTGCTGCGCCATGGTCATCAGGTTGGTGTTCATGCCCTTGAAGCGCGGCTCCGAGATGGTAAACATCAGCGAATTCATGGCTGGCGTGCCAAGCCCCATGCCCACTCCCATGACCACGGCGGAGATGAGCGCCTGCCACTGCTCGAAGGCCAGGGCGGTCATGGCGCAGCTGACGGCGGTCAGGGCGAAGCTCAGGGCAATGAGCCTGGTCTTGCGGGCGCGGTCGAACACGCGGCTGGCCAGTACCCGCACGCCGATCATGCAGGCCATCTGGATGGCGAAGAACAGCCCCACGTGCGGGAAGGCGCGCTCCTGGAAGAAACCCTTGGCCAGGAAGAACACTGAGGCGAACACCGTGATGTACAGCGTGGTCAAGAGGAGCAGCAGCCCCACCGGGGGGGTGGCCATGTCGCGGAGCATCGCGCCATAGCCGGGAGAGGCAGGCGGCAGGGGCGCATGTCCGCTGCGGCGTTTCGCCCCGATATAGAGGAGCAGCCCCAGCGCCGGAGCCAGGAAGAGCGACATGGCGAAATACCCATGAGTGAACGCCACATGGCTGAAGAATCCGTCGAACACGGCGGGCACGATGGAGTACGGCAGCAGGATGGCCACGGAATAGAGGCCGAAGGCCTGCCCGCTCCGCTCCGGTGGGATGCGGTCCACCAGCAAGGTCATGCAGGACGCGCTGAGCAGGTACACGCCCACGCCGGTCGCCACGCGCACGGCCAGCAGTGCAGTGATGCCTGCGGCCTCCAGGTAGCCGGTTCCGCAGAGCATCAGCGTGACCGCACCCAGGCAGGCGTTTCGCACGGCGTTACGGGTGGACATGAACGGGCTGTACAGCAGGAACGACGCGATGGTGGCCAGGGCGGAGCTGCCGATGAGAAAGCCCCTCCACTGCTGGTCGATGCCAAGCATCCCCAGGTGGACGTCGAGACTGTAGAATACCGTCGTGTTGCAGTAGGTCAGGAAGATGATCAGGCACAGGGCCAGGAAGTCGAACGTAAAGAGGCGGCTGGGGCTGTGCATGGCCGTAGCAGACTGATCCAAAGGCCGAGCGCTAGGATGCTGAGCCCATCTTGTCGCAATATGTCAGGAATTTTTTCGCCTCTGGGAACGCAGGATTCACTTCCAGCGCTTGGACCAGCGCGGTCCTGCATTTGTCGAATTCCTTCTTGTCGAAGTATACCCGCGCCAGGTTGAACAGAATGTGGTCGTCGTTTGGGTTGGTCTCGTGAGCTTTCTCCAGGAAGGCGGTGGCCTGGTCCAGGTGGCCGTTGCGTCGTAGGCGCACGCCGAACGCGTTGAGCCTCTCCTTGTGTTCATTACTGAAGGCGTCGCCCAGGCCCATCAGCACTTTCAATATTTTTGCCAGTTTGTCGAATTCGTTCTTCTCGCTGTATACGGTTCCGAGGCCGTAGTTGGCTTCGATGTTCATGTCGTCGATCATGAGCGCCTTGAGAAATTCCAACTCTGCGGCGTCCAGGTTCCCCTCGGCGAGATGTTCCTCGCCTTTGGAGATCTTTTCATACAGCGAGTGGAGCGCGGGGACGGTGTTCACGTTGTAGTAGTTCGGCTCCGGCGTATAGTGGGAGAGAAACGCCTCGCCCTTGATGAATTCGCGCATGCCGGAAGGCACGTGGTAAATGTTGAGAGGCTGGATATCGAACGTGTCGTCCCCGACCTGGCGCACAAACCAGTATGTGAGTTTCTGGTGGGTTGTCTTTGTGGTTCCGGAACCGACGATGATGTTTTTGCGGTGTGAAAAAACACCAAGAACGGTGGGGTAGTCGGGCATGTAGTGTCTTCCTGGCGATACGCGTAATGTAAATGCAGCCGGAATTGAATGACGTCCTGCGGCGTGATCGATTGTTTAAACACGGGAGATCGTTGAATCCGGCTGCGCCCATAGGGTCGTTATAACAAGACACTGTCATTGTAAATGACCGGATGAAGTGGGGTATGTTTGTTAGGGCTGTGAAGCAACGCCTTTGGCATGGCACTGCGGGCGTGTGAATACTTGCCATACCGGAAAGAAAGCTGACACCTGGAGCGGCTGCTGGCTCGGCGCAGTAATATTTAATTCTTGAATATTCTGGTGTTACGAACTTTTAGCGCTGGCACACACTATGCTCACTGGATGAAAACCCCTGCGTGTGGCAGGGTGACGTGGTGAGGCTCTGCGGTTCTGGGGAGAAGGATGTTCAGCACGTGCTGCCGTGAATAACACTTCTACGATTGGAGGCGAAGATGAAGGTCAAGGATGCAATGTCGACCAGGATCATGTTCGTGAAGAGTGACGCTACCGCCGCCCAGGCCATGAAGCTCATGGCGGAGAACAACATGCGTCGGCTCATGGTGGATATAGACGCGTCCGCCGGTTCTTACGGCGCGGTGACCGTGCGCGATATGATCTCCAAGGTCATCGCTCCTGGGCTCGACGCGGCAAAGGTGCGTGTGGACGCCATCATGAACTCCACCCTGTTCGCGGTCGCCCCGTCCGACGATCTCCAGGCCGCCGCGAAGATGATGGATGAAAAGAACGTCGCCGGCATGCCCGTCTTTGAAGGCAAGAAGCTCGTGGGCGTCATCACCATGTGGGACATCCTGATCGCCCTTGGAGTGCACGGCAAGGCGTCGTAGCAACCCAGGACAGCGTGCGGGGGACCCCTGCGCACGGGTTGTCCGTTCAAATAGGGATTGAGCCCGCCCGTGCCGTGCAGGCTGGCCGGACTCACCCAATGGAGATCGTATGCCCACGAATGAAAAACAGTATGACCACCTGGTCAAGCCGCTTGAGAAATACTCCGCGAAGGCCGTGTACGGCAGCACGTTCTGCAAGCGGCCCATCGAGCTCCAGATACTGGTGGAAGACGGGGTCGTCACGGATATCGGCGGCACGGTTGAATGCCCGTACAGCAAACAGTGGCTTGGCGCGCTCATTTCGAAGGCCAAGGGGTTGGACGTGGACGCGGCCTGGGGAATCTCCGGCGACGACCTGCGCAGCAGCATCACGCCGCCCGAGCACGAGGAAGATTGCGTGGACTGCGACACCTACGCTGTCGCGGCGTTCCGGCTTGCCCTGCGCAACTGGGAGAAGAAAGTTTGAGGCACCTGGGCTGAAACGGCATTTCAGGCGGCGCATGCACGGGTTGCCGGGCATGTGCCGAGAGTTTCCATACAGGATGACACGGAAGAGGGCGGCCCGGCAGGGCAGCCCTCTTTTTTTCGCCCCAGAAATCATGAATGATCCCGGTCAATCCAGGCCTGGCTGGGCCGTAATCAGCTACGCACCAGACTTCCCGATGGCACGCTGTGTAACCTGCCCGGCGCCGCCGCCCTCAAATGGGGAATGGACGGCTGCTCCTGGTGGGCACGGCCTCCTGTTGCTTCATTCTTTCGGCAGGAGAGGAAACATGCAGAGTGAACTGACCTATCTCTTTACGGTCGTCATGCCCCTGTTGTTCGTGACTACGGGCATTTATGTCTGCTTCAGCATCGCGGCCTGCGCCGCATCGAGCTGTTCAGAGCGCATTGACAGGCTCTTTACGTCCAAGTTCAGAAAATCGGTTCCATTCGTCCTGATCGCGCTCCTCGTCGTCGTCTTCAGGTAGCAGCCGCATCACGGATGAGGACGGAGGCCATCAGGCGTTGACCGCCTGCTGCCGTGGACTCTTGAGTTGCGGAACAAATTCCGCAATGTTGATCCTGCATTCCTGGTAACTCATGCACCCGACAATGCTAAGCGGCAACGAGCCGGTGCCTGCCGTCATGAGGTCGATATCCTTGGGCTTGCAATAGCGGTTGTTCTTGTCCAGCACCACGCGGACTTTGGGCAGCAGCAGGTTGTCCGGGTTCTGCTCTATGACCACGGCTCTTTTCCCGTTGTTCAGCACCACGATGGACCCGACCGGGTAGACCCCGATGAATTTCACGAAGCGGTCCACCAGGGCAGGCGAGAAGGAACTGGCGCGCAGGTTGAAGATGATGCTGAGCGCCTTGTGCGCATGCATGGCCTTGCTGTAGCAGCGGTCTGTGGTCAAAGCGTCGAAGGTGTCCACGATGCTTATCAGCGAGGACGCCCGGCTGATCTGGTCGTACTGCAACCCCTGGGGGTAGCCGCCGCCGGCAAAGTGCTCATGATGCTCATGGACTGCGCGGATCACGTCCTGTGGGATGTTCTTCTGCTTGAGGAGAATGTCCCGGCTGTGAATCGGGTGGCGCTTCACTTCCGCATACTCCGCAGCGGACAGCTTGTGGGGTTTCTTCAGTATCCGCTCAGGGATGAGGATCTTGCCGATGTCGTGGAACAGGCCGGACAGGCCGAGCACCATGAGGTTGTCTTGCCCAAGCCCGATGCATTGCCCGAACAGGATGGAGAACATGGCCACGTTGAGGTTGTGCGTGTAGGAATACTCGTCGTATTTCTGGAGCTTTGACAGAAAGACAAGCGCGCTGCCCAGGCTGCCTGCATGGCTTATGATCGACCGTGTGAATTCCTGGCTGTCTTCGAGGTTGATGTTGCGCGTCTCGAAAAGCCGCTGCGTGAATGTTCTTACATATTCGAGCAGTTCGCCGTAATATTGGTCCGCCTCGTTTATGATGTTGCCGATGTCGTCGAAGTTCGATCTCGTGTTCACCTCGTACGGGTTGTCCGTGGAGACGACGGTGAACGGAGTCTCAAGGCGTAATTTTTCCTGTCTGTTCTCCTGAAAATACTCGCCTTTCTCCGTGTCGACGAATACTTCCACGTAGTTTTTCTGATGAAGGGCAATGATCTGACTCTCGCTGGTGATGTCTGTCTCAGCGAGAAAGATGTGGGGGTTGTTCTCGCCTGAAAGGCCAGGGTTGGCTATGTGCATTCCGGGCTTCAGGTCTTTGGTGTATATCTTGACTATCATGCTGGTCAGTCTTTCCGGTTTATGGGTGCTTTGCCGCGCAGTCCCGGGGATGGTACCTGCAATGAGAGGGTATGCCCTCGTATATATGGAGACAAGATAGAGTTTCCCTACATTTGAGTAATGTCGGCCAAAACATGCCGTAGGGCCGGACGTGACCTGGCGACCCCGGAGTCCGGATTCTTGCTTCTTCGCTCAGGCTGCTTATCTTATCTCTAATACTCGAAGACACCTCCGTGTGGAGCCCATAAGGGAGAGGACGCTTTCTGCGTGGGCGGAAATCCATGGGCTGGGCGCTGGATACGGCACGGTGGGGCTGTGGCACAAAAGGATTCTTCAGCTGCATTGTCCGTAACGAAGAGGCTTTGCAGGCCGTCTTTACTGAAGATGACTGTTTTTTCATGGTGGAAACGGTTGACGTATCCCGCAAAATGAAGTGAGGACACCCCGACCGGCGGCTACCCACGTGGCCTCATGCCGGACGGAACCCGCGTACGGACGAACTTCCCGACGCTGAAACAACATCTCTCACGGAGAGCCTGAAGAGGACCCGATGAAGTTTTGCACATTCCCTTTGTTCGCATATATTCTCATGATGACCGTGGTTACCGTGCGCCCTGCCCTGGCCGCAAGTGACAACGGGGAGCTGTTGCTGATCGTGGATCAGGTGGAGGCGGGATACGCCAAGGTCCAGGATTACACTGCCACGTTCCTGAAACAGGAGCGGGTGGAGGGCAAGCTGCTTGATCAGGAGCGCATCTCCATCAAGTTCATGAAGCCGTTCAAGGTGTACATGAAGTGGCTGGAGGTTTCCGTGAAGGAGGCGCTCTACGTGCAGGGAGCCTACAGCGACAAGGTGCAGGCGCGTTGCGACGGCCTGCTCGGCCTGTGGACCTGGTCCTTCAGCCCCCGCGACCCCAGGCTGATGGAGGGCAACCGCCACCCCATCACGGACATCGGGTTTGGCTTCATCATCGACGTCAGCCCTTCGATGGCAGGCCCACCATGCGAGTGGAGGCCAGATTCACGCCCAAGGACGGCCAGCAGTACTACACCTCCCACATGATCGCCCACATCGACAAGGAGCACATGCTCCCCGTGGGCATCACCTGCTACGACGACAAGGGCCAGTTGCAGGAGCAGTATGGCTACAAAGACCTGAAGGTGAACGTGGGGCTGACCGAGAACGATTTTTCCAAGGCCAACAAGGCCTACAAGTTCTAGTCTGGCGCTGCTTGCGTGGACGTTGCGCCGAAAACGTGCGCGCCGCTGAAGATACCGGGAAGGGATTGGACCATGAGGTTCAATCCCTTTCTCATTTGAGGGCAGAGGCGGGGCTTTCGTTTGTTTGGCAGGTACGAGGCGATACGTCTGCTTTCCCAATGTGTCCCTCGTCGTGAGAATCCGTCAACCGGACGGCGCGGATGAAACGGCGAGAGGACCGGAAATAGGAAAAGGGGTTGAACCGTTACGGTCCAACCCCTTTTTGCGTTCAGGAGCGAAAGTTTGGAGTCCGCTAGGGCTTCAAGGTCCTGACCTTGGCGGCGATGTCCTGGGCCAGCCGCGCCACCAGCCTGCTCTGGGCCGAGGCCAGGTGGGTGTAGTCCGCCCCGCCGGGGCTCTCCTTGAACATGGAGGTCTGCCAGGCAACGGCCTGGCCGGATGCGTCGATCACCGACCAGTCGGCCTGGAGCACGGCCTCGCCCCCCAGGGTCCCGTCGAAGCGGCGCACCTGGATGGTTACCTGATAGTCGGGCCGAACTCCGGCTGGCCAGGGAAACAGCACCAGGGGCTTGGTGCAGGTCACTCCGGTCAGATCGGCGATGAGGGTGCGCTTGAAGTTGTCGTGCAGAGGTTCGATCCACTGGTCGAAGTCGGCCACGATCATCTGGTGGCTTCCGTTGCGGGTCACGATCTGGTTGCGGTCCAGGTAGGGAGGGAAGTCCACCGGGCCGATGCCCAGGGAGGGGCAGGGCTGGCCTGGGGCGGCTTTGTCCGCCTGAGCGTCCTGCACAACCGGGTCCGGGGCCAGGGTATAGAAGCGGGTGGGGGCGCTCTTGCCGCAGCCGCCCAGAAGGGGCGCGGTCAGGGCCAGTGCGGCGAGCATCATGGCGAGTGCGTTGGCGCGTGTGAACATGCCTTATCTCCTGTTGGTGCCCTTGCCCTGGATCAGGGCTTCCGGGTGGCGTTCAAGATAATCGGCCAGAGTGCGGATGGAGCGGGCCGCCGCCGCGATCTCGGAAAGGGCCTTGTTCAGGTCCGTGATGGTGGGCGAATCCGGGCTGACTACCTTGTCCATCTTGGTAAGGGTCTGGCGTCCGTCCTTGAGGGCTGCGTCCAGCACCTTGAGGGTGTTGTTCACGGAACCTGTGAGGCCGGATGCACGCTGGTCCAGGTTGTCGGCCAGATCCTTGTAGCTCTTGAGGGTTCCGTCAACGCTCTTGGACAGGGGGTCGACCCTGGTGCGGATGTCCTGGGTCAGCGTCCGGAACTCGACCAGGGCCGCGTCCAGGTTGGCGGGCACCTGGGCCATCTGGGGCGAGTTGATGAACTTCTCGATGCCGGTCACGGCACCGATGAGCCGGTTCACCAACTCCTCCAGGGGCAGGTGCTTGAGGGTCTGGGACAGTTCGTCGAACATGGACGGCACGGTGGGAATCTCGGGCAGCTTGCTTGCGCCCACCAGCCGGGCCTGCGTGTTGGGCATGAGGTCCAGGGACACGGCCAACTGGCCGGTGACGAAGCTCTGGGTGACCAGCTGGGCGCGCAGGCCTTTCTCCACCAGATCCTTGAGGACTTCCTCCATGCCTTCCTTGCGGGCATCCATCAGGGTTTCCTTCGACTGCGAACCTTTGCCGGAGCTCATGTTCAGCAGGCCGCTCTGAAGCTCGATGGTTACCGGGATGTAGAAGTGCAGGTTGTGCGGGTCGGCGATGACCCCGATCTCGGTGACCAGCCCGATGGGCACGCCGCGAAACACCACGGGCGCGCCGATGGTCAAGCCGCTGACCGAGTTGTCGAAGAACATGATGAACTTGAACTTCTTGGTGAAGAACATGCCCGATCCCAGTGCGACCACTCCAGCCACGGCCAGGGCCAGCGCTCCCAGCACGAACGCGCCGATCATGCCCTTGTTTACTTTGGTGCTCACGAGAGAAATCCCCTGGTTTGCATGGGAATGCGGTTACTCTTTGCCCCGGGTGAGGAAATGCCGCAGGACCGGGTCGGTGGATTCTTCCAACAGCTTCTTCGGGTCGCCGTGGGCGGTCATGGTGCGGGTCTCGACGTCCAGATAAACCGAGTTGTTGCCGATGGCGAAGATGCTGGCCAGTTCGTGGGTCACCACCACGAAGGTGGCCTTCAGGCTGTCGCGCAACTCAAGGATCAGCTCGTCCAGGAGGTTGGCGCTCACAGGGTCCAGCCCGGCGGAGGGCTCGTCGAAAAAGAGGATGTCCGGGTCCAGGGCCATGGCTCTGGCCAGCCCGGCGCGCTTGCACATGCCGCCGCTTATCTCCGAGGGGTAGAAGTCCTCGAAACCGGCTAGGCCAACCAGCGCGAGCTTCAAGGCCACCACCTCCCGGATGTCGCGGGGTCTTAGCCTCGTGTACTGTTGCAGGGGCAGGGCGATGTTCTCGGCCAGGGTCATGGAGCTGAACAGGGCTCCGCTCTGGAAGAGCACTCCGGCCCGGCGCAGGATCGCGGCGCGGGTGTCCTCGTCGGTGCGCCACAGGCTGCCCTCTTCGTAGAGCACTTCGCCGCCGGACGGGGACTTAAGGCCCACCAGCACGCGCATCAGGGTGCTCTTGCCGCAGCCGCTGCCGCCCATGATGATGAAGATGTCCCCGCGCCTGATGGTGAAGTTGAGGTCGCGCATGATGACGAAATCGCCGTAGGCGATGTCCAGGTGGTCGACGGTCAGGCGCGGCGCGGGTTCTTGGGCTTCCGGTTGCAGAGTCATGGACTTAGACGCCTATTATTTCGCAGACCACGGTGATGATGGCCGTGGCGATGATGATGCTCAAAATGCTGGTGACCACCGCCGAGGTGGTGGCCTGTCCCACGGCCAGGGCGCTGCGGCCGCAGCGCATGCCCCGGTAGCAGCCGGCCAGGGCGATCAGCACGCCGAATACCGTGCTGTGCACGAGGCCTATCCACAGGTTGGCCAGGGGCACCGAGTTCCAGGTGCTGTGCAGGTACTGGAGCGGATTTATGTCCAGCATGACCACACCCACGATGAAGCCCCCCAGGATGCCCATGAGGTCGGCGTAGATGCACAGAAGCGGCATCATGAGCACCAGGGCCAAAACGCGCGGCAGCACCAGGAACTCCGCCGGGGAGAAGCCGAAGGTGCGCAGCGCGTCGATCTCCTCGTTGACCTGCATGGTGCCAAGCTCTGCGGCGAAGGCCGCGCCGGTGCGTCCGGCCATGATGATGCCGGTCATGATGGCCCCCATCACGCGCACCATGGCGATGCCCACGATGGTGGACACGTAGATCTGCGCCCCGAACTGGCGCAGCTGGATGGCCCCCACGAAGGCCAGGATCAGGCCAACCAGAAGGCTTATGAGCGAGACGATGGGCACGGCGTCGATGCCGGTCTGCTTGATGAGCGACCACAGCGTGGAGCGCTGGTATACGGCGCGCCCCTTGGCGAGACTCACGCAGGCCAGGGCCACCTCGCCAATGAACTCCAGAAGCGACAGGAAGTTGTCACGCGCGGTCAGGGTCCAGTCGCCGATACGCTCCAGAAGTGGCGCGGAAGAGGCGGTACGGGCCGCGCCTTTGCGCTCGGGAACCTTGGCGGCCAGGTCCAGAAGACTCTCGACCCCCGGAGGCAGCCCGGAGGTGTCCACGGTGAGCTTCATCTCGGCGGCCACTGCCAGCATGGCCCGACAGGTGCTCAGAAACAGGCTGTCCCAGCCGGTCACCTGGGCGCATTCGAACCGGAGCGCCTTGGCAGCCGGGTAGGAACGCATGGAGCGGCGCGCGGCCTCGGCGTCGGGCAGTTCGCTGCCCACGCGCCACGACCCGGCGAAAGCGACCAGAAGATCGCCGCCTTCGAGCGTCACCTGACATGCGGCCTTTTCGGCGGCGCTATTTCCGGTTCCTTTTGCCATCAGCTGCAACCCGCCAGGGAAATGTTTGAACGTGGAGACTGCCGGTTGTCCGCGCGGGCTGCGAATGGGCCTGCGCTCGACTGCGAACTCATATGCGACAACGCGCGGTGTGGCAACGTATAGGGCGCACGTGTGTCGGCAGCGAGGCGCATCGTGCCTGAGCAGCGGGATTCTTCAATCATCCGGATAATGCGTTCCGGATGAAAGTGATGTCAAAACGTGAGGTAGCCTCGATACCGGCGAATTTCCGGCCATTTTGTGGACAGGCGGTCCCCTGCGCGGTATTATTGAAAGCCTTCCGAAGCAAAACGCTGGTTTCCATGGATTATTGCTTCACGAACCCACTCAGGGAGGCAGGGGGCACCCATGCGGTCCGTGCTGGTCATCGACGACGAGAAGCCGACCCTCTCCATGTTCAGCCTGCTGCTGGAGGCCATGGGTTATGGCGCGCTCACTGCGGACAGCGGCGCGCTCGGGCTTGAAATCTTCGAGCGCGAACGCCCCCGCATCGTCTTCACCGACATCAAGATGCCGGACATGGACGGCCTGGTGGTGCTGGCCCGCATCAAGGCCATGGACCCTTCCGCCGAAGTCATCGTGGTCACCGGGCATGGAGACGTGGAGCTGGCGCTCAATTCCCTCAACCTGGACGCCGCCGACTTCATCGACAAGCCCATCCGCGCCGAGGCGCTCTCGCAGGCCCTGGCGCGCGCCGAGGAGCGCCTGTGCCAGTCCGGGGAATGCCGGGAGCAGGTGGTGGTGCGAGACGCCGAGCAGGCCTCCGTGGTCGGCGTGCGCGGGCGGCTGTCGGCCTCCTCGGAGGGGGCCGTGACCTCCGCGACGGCCCAGGCCGTGAACGGAGGCAAACCGGTGCTGGTGGCGCTGGACGCCTCGGTCGAGCTGACCGGCGCGGGCATCGCCCTGGTGACGCAGCTTCTGCTGGAGTGCGCGGGCAAGGGGCTTCGCGTGGCGATCAGCGCTCCCCGGCAGAGCCAGAGAAACGTCCTGGAAGCGGCGGGCGTCGCACAAGCCGCACCCATCCACGAGGCCGAGGCCCAGGCGCTTTCGTCGCTGTCCTCGCCCGCACCCTGACCTGGAGAGTCTCATGACACGCTCGTTTCCCCGTTTTTCGGTCCTGGTCCTCTTTTGTCTGCTGACCGTGCCCGCCCTGGCCAACCAGGGCTTATGCGTGGAACCGCCCAAGGTGGGCGGCGCGGTGCCCCCAGGGCTCACGCTGCGCGGGCCGCTCAGCCCCGAGGACCGGTCCTACCTGGGCATCGGCGCGGGCGAGTCCTTCAAGTTGTCCGAGGTCAAGGGCGGGTTTGTGCTCCTGGAAGTGGTGGGCGTGTATTGCCCCCAGTGCCACATCCAGGCTCCTCTTTTCGACAAGCTCTTCGCCCGCCTGCGCCAGGACCCGGATCTGGGCGGCAAGGTGAAGATGCTGGGCATGGCCGCCGGGGCCACCAAAGAGGAGATGGAATACCTGCGCGAAACGGGAGTCTACCCATTCCCGGTGGCCAGCGACCCTGATTACGCGGCCCACAAGCTCCTCGGCGAGCCCAAAACCCCCTTCACCATGCTTTTGGACGCCAAGGGCAAGGTGCTTTACGCGCACCTGGGCATCGTGGAGGACGTGAACGCGCTCTACGAACAGATAGTGGCCCTGACGCGCTAGCATCGCGTTTTTGAAAAACATGAAATGTTTTTCAAAAACAAATTGAATGGTTCTCTTGGTTCAGCTTCATACTTTGTACGAACGTATTTCGAGAACGTCACACGAGGGCAGCGCCCCGCTAACCGAGGATCGTTCCCCATGGACGGCTCCACACCCCGCACCGGCCCGGACAGGCGGCTTTTTGACCTGGGGCTCCTGCACGACGCCGCGAGCGAGCTGAGCGGCCTGTCCACGCCGCAACAGATCGCCAGGGCGTTTCTGCTGACAGCCATGGGCGCTCTCGGGGCGGTCTCCGGCTTCATTCTGGTGACGGGAGCGCCCGAGCGGGATGGGGGGCGCGAGGCTACGGACCCGCTGGTACTGCACCGTGGCCTGGACGAGGCCAGCGCCGAGCGCCTGCTCGACGGCGCAGGGGCGGTCCGGCTGGACTGGCTGGCCTGCGGCCCCGGCGGGCGGCCTCCGAGGCTGCCGCACCTCATCGCGGCTTCGAATCTGGCGGAGGATTCCCCCTTCCCCAGGGACAGCCGACTGCTGGCGCGCTGGACCCTGGACGGCGGCAGCTGCGGCATCCTGGGGCTTGGCCCGAAGCTCGGCAGTGCAAGACCCGGCATCCCGGACTCCTGCCCCGGATATGGGCCGGAGGACTCCTCCCTCCTCCTGAATCTGGTGGACTGCCTGGTCACCGCGCTTTCGCGCTCCATGCTCACCCAGCGCCTGGCGGCCATGGGCCAGGACCTGGCCTCGCGCAACACGGAGCTTGACCGGCGCGTGTTCCAGCAGGAGACCCTCATCCAGGCTCTTGGCGAGATGAACTCCCTGACCGATTCGGACAAGCTTCTGGAAAGTTTTCTTCTCTTCCTGATGGGAACAGCCGGGTCTGGCCACGGCTTCGCCCTGCTGCTGGACGCCGCCGGCCAGATGGCAGGGTTCTGCGGCAAGGGCGTGGACGCGGGGCAGATGCGCGCCCTGGACCCGGTGCGCCTGCGCCAGACCGCCACGCGCGGCCTGTTCTCGGGCGGCGGACGCCGCGTCGGCTGGCTGGACGACCCCGGACAGTTCGCCCAGATCGGCCTGCCGCCGGGGTATTGCGGCATCTGGTTCCTGGCAGACGAGAACGTCTACGGGTTCGCTGGCCTGGGCTCCAGGCTGGACGGGGCGCAACTGGACGAGGCACAGCGCGAGACGCTTCTGGCCGTGGCCGGGGGGTTCCTCACCTGCCTGCGCACGGTGCGCCTGCTGGAGGCCACGCGGAGCCTTAACAGCGAACTGGCGGCCAGGAACCTGGAACTGCAGCAGACCCTGGACCAGATCACCGGCTACCGCATCGAGATCGACGGCCTGGAGCGGGCCAAGGCCCGCATCAAGGAGCTGGTCCTGCGCGAAATGGACCGCGTCTCCCGAGTGTCCTGGGCGGATTTCGCCATCCTGCTGACTGTGTCCGTGGCCATGGGTTTTTTGTTTAACTGGGCCAGTCCGTCGGGCGTCAACCTGATCCCCTCGCACTGGTCGCGCCCGGCCACAGCCTCGGTGCCAGTCCTGAAGGCCAAGGGCATGCTGGACAAGGGGCAGTATGTGCTGGTGGATGCCCGGCCCCCGGAGTCCTTCAAGCAGGCGCGCATCCCTGGCGCGCTCAACCTGACCCCGGACCTCTTCGATTTTCTCTACGGCATGCGCCTGGCCAAGCAGCCGAAAGACAAGCCGGTGCTGGTCTACGGCCGCACGATCAGCAGGCTCTACGACGAGGACGTGGCCGGGCTTCTGGTCAGGCGCGGCCACAAAAACGTCATGCTTCTTTCTGGAGGCCTCCAGGCCTGGAAGCAGGCGGGATTCCCGGTGCAGCCATGACCACGGCCACGCAGACGAAACCCGGCCTGACCGCCAGACTGAAGGAACTGGCCACCAGCCCCTGGCTGGCCTTTGCCCTGCGCCTGTACATGGGCGGGCTGTTCATCTACGCCAGCGTGTATAAAATAAACTATCCCGCTGAGTTCGCGGGTTCCATCGCCAGCTACGAGCTGGTTCCCTACTGGGCTGTCGGGGCCATGGCCATGGTCATGCCCTGGCTTGAGCTCATCAGCGGGGTTCTGGTGGTTACGGGCATCCGGCCCAAGGCGGCAATCCTGGTGCTGGCGGGCATGATGGCGCTCTTCACCGTGACCATCGTCATCACCCTGTTGCGCGGCGTGCCTATCGGCTGCGGCTGTTTTCATTCCATGGAAGATCCCATCACCTGGCGGACCTTTTTCAGGGACATCCTCTGGCTGGGCATGACCCTGCACGTCTATTTCTATGACCGGAAACTGCACCTGGAACACCTGTTCCTGGTGAAGGTGAAGGAGCTGTGATGCGCGTTCTCCTCCTGTGTGCGGCGGCTTTGCTCGTTCTGGCGGGGTGCGAGGGGTCTCCCGGCGTGGAAGGCAAGTATCTGGCGCAGGGGCAGGACGGGAAAAATGTCACGCTGACGCTCAAGGCGGGCTTCACCGGAGAGTGGGAGACAGCTACGGACTCGGTGCCCGTGCGCTGGGAGGTTCGCGGCGGCGAGGTCTGGCTGCACTCCAAGAGCGGGGGCATCCTGCGGGGAATCCTTCAGGATGGGACGCTCCGCGTCGTGCTGCCGGGAGAAGGGGAGCTGGTATTCGCCAGGCCCGGGGCAAAGCCGGGCGGCTAAGGCTGTTCTACGGCGTTCTCCCAAGAAGTTGCCGTGAACATGCGCCGCAGTTCGGAAACTATATGGGTGTCCAGAGGGCGCAGCCCTTTGGCCGCCGGAGGCATTCCCCGCTGAGACAAGCCTCATGAACGACTACCGTCCGCAACCACCCTCTCCCTTATCGCGCCTCTACGGCACTATCCTGTTCAGCCAGGGGACGCGCTTCAGCCCTGCGGTCAGAAGCGCCGACAGCACGAAGGTGGAAAGGCCCGTTATCACGGGGCCGATCCAGGGGTGCAGCGTGTTCCAGTCCAGCCCGTGGCCGTAGGTGAACAGGATGGGTAGCTGCCCCGTGAGGATGGACAGCACCAGGATGTGCGATAAAAACACCCCATAGCTCAGGCCGCTGACCTCATGCACCAGCTTCGCGCGCTTTCTGGCGGCGGAGGGCTTCCACCCCTTGAAGAACAGGAAAATGGACGCGGTCATCAGCACGGTCAGGGGCTGCTGGTAGCTGAAGAAGGTGTTGGGCAGCATGGTGTTGGCCCCAAACGCCACGAACTCACCCGCCGCAGTGATCGTGGCGCAGGCCAGGAACACCACGGCCAGCAGAGCCTTGCCACCAGGAATCCGCACGGGCGTTCGGTTGAGCAGGTGCCCCAGTACGAAATAGGCCAGATAGTAGGGCATCACCGCCCCGGACAGGAAGCGGTTCAGGTCCTGCTCCCAGAGAAGGCGCGTGACGAAGTTCAGCGCCTGCAAGCCGAATATGATGCCCACGAACACCGTGGCCCGCCCGGAGTTCAGGTCCGCGAAGGCCGGGCGCAGGAAGGGCACCATCAGGTACACGCCCGCAATCATGTACAGAAACCACAGCGGTCCGGACCACATGCCGGTCAAAAAACGCTTCACAAAGCTTATGACGTTGGGCGCGGACTCGGTCTGCGCGCACAGGATCAGATAATAGATGAGCGACCAGCCCAAAAGCGGCAGCAGGATCTTCACGAAGCGCTTGCCGTAGAATTTCGAGAGGCTCATGGGGCGCTGGTCCCCGAGCATCAGCGCGCCGCTTATCATGAGCATGGCCGGGACGCAGAACAGGCTGAGCGACGAATAGAACAGGCCCGAGGCCATGGCCGAAATCTGGAGGCTGCCAAGAAGCGGAGAGGCGCTGTGCATGACCACCACGCCCACGATGGCCAGGCAGCGCAGCAGGTCGAGGTATTCCAGGCGTTCCGGGGACGCGCAGTCAGCCGGGGAGGCATGTCCGTGCCGCACCAGCGAGATGTGTTTCGTCATGGCGCGGCATTAAGGCAAGCCTGCGCGAAATGCAAACCCGGCTGTAACAATAAAGGCTGGCGATGCTTTCGCAGGCCATCGCGCACAGATCAGGAATTAAATCCCCAGAAGAACCCCAGCAGGCCGCACCCGACGATAAGCACGTGCATGGACACCTTGAACCGCACCAGCGCCACGAGCGTAACGCCTGCGAGCACGATGGCAAACCAGTCCGGGGCGGACGCTGCCGGAAAGAAGGTGTGGCGCGCAAAAAACACGGCCAGTTGCAGCACCACGCCCACCACGGCGGCGGTAATGCCGGTGAGGGCCGCGCCCAGGCGGGGATTGGCGGTTATGGCCATGATGAAGGGCGCGCCAGCGAAGATGAACAGAAAACTCGGCAGGAAGGTGGCGAAGGTGGTCAACAGGCCCCCGGCCACGGCGTAGCCCAGGCTCGGCCCGCCCAGCCCGCCAGTCGCGTTCCAGGCTGCCATGAAGCCCACGAACTGCGTCACCATGATCAGCGGGCCGGGCGTAGTCTCGGCCAGGCCCAGACCCAGGAGCATCTGCGCCTGGGACAGCCAGGAGAGCTCCACGGCGTACTGGGCGATGTAGGCCAGCACGGCGTAGGCTCCGCCGAAAGTGACGAAGGCCGCCTGGGTGAAGAACAGGATGATCCGCGAGAGCGTGTCGTCGAAGCCGAATATCGCGAACACGGGCAGGGCCACGGCGGCCCAGATGGCCGCGAACACCGCCGTAACCCGGACCAGATGCCAGGCCGAGGGCAGTGCGGCGGAGGCTTCCTGCTCGGCCATGGAGCACTCCCTGGAACCGCTGGCGCGGTGGCAGAATATTTCCGGGTGGGAGGGCGACAGAACCATCCCGGAAAGCCCGGCGCACAGGACGATGAGCGGGAAAGGCACTCCCAGGAAATACCCCAGCACGAAGGCGATGCCCGCGAAGGCGTACAGGGCCGGATGCCTGAGGGATTTCTTCCCGATGCGCCACACCGCCTCGAACACGATGGCCACCACGGCGGCGGCGATGCCGTGGAATATGGCGGCCACGGCGGGCACGTTGCCCTTGGCCGCCGCCAGCCAGGACAGCCCCAGCATGATGGCCACCGAGGGCAGCACGAAGAACACCCCCGCGACTGTCCCTCCAGCGTAGCCGTGCATGCGCCAGCCCAGATACACGGCCAGTTGGTGCGCCTCCGGGCCGGGCAGCAGCATGCAGAAGTTCAGGGCCTGGAGGAAGGTGCGCTCGTCCACCCAGCGTCGCTGATCCACCAGATCCTTGTGCATCATGGCGATCTGCCCGGCAGGGCCGCCGAAGTTTATGAACCCCAGCGAGAACCAGTAGCGCAGGGCCGTTCTGAAGCTGACAGAAGTGTCGGACATGTTTCTCCTAAATCGGGAACCGGCGTGCCTGCCCGTCCGCGCTTGTCGAAGCCAGGTCAGCGAACTCGGTGATCGAGTCGGCCTTGCTCCACAGGCCCAGGAGCCCTCGCGGCGTCTCGTCGAAGTGGTGCACCAAGTACGGCTTGCCGTCCACGAAGCAGGTCACCCGTCCGCCCTTCACCTCCACGGACAGCTCGCGCCACACGCCGGTCTCCACGGGCAGTAAGGCGCTGGACAGCTCCTTGCGCACGCCGTCGGTGAACGAAAAGAGCATCACGTTATCCTCCAGGGCGTTTATGCGCAGCGCCAGATAGGTTCCGGCGGCGCGCACCGCGAAGGCCAGCCCGGCGGCTTGGTCGATGGTCCCGGCCACGGGGCGCACCTTAAGGCTTACGCGGCCCTCGCCCATATCCGAATCTTTGGCCACGGCCAGGGGGAAGTGGAAATAGGCCTCGATGGAGTCCAGGAAACGCTGGTAACGCTGCCCGGCCACGCGGCCCATGAGGCCCGCGAAGCTTTTGGAGAGTCCGGTGGCCCACTTGGAGCCGTCCTGCCTAGCGATAGCGCCGCCTTGGCCGTCGGAAGGCTCCAGCCGTTCCCAGTCGCCCTGGGTCAGGTGGAAGCCGGGCAGGGGGCTCTCGGCGCGCTTGGAGAGCAGGTCGTAGTCGGCACGCAGGAAGGCCTCGGCCATGGAATCGATCTCGGCCTGCCCGGTTATGGCCATGTCCAGGAGTCTGCTCGAAGCCAGGAGGCGTCCCAGCTGGTCCAGGGCGGCCTCGGTTTCGGCCCTGGGCGCGCCCTTGAAGGAGGCGTCCAGCACGTCGCCGTTTGCCTCCACCGTGAAGCCCAGGCGGGCCAGTACCTGTGATAAAAACGCCACCCGCAGGCACTTGCCGGAAAAGCCGCCCGCCCCGCCTGCGAAGCGCAGGTTCACGTGGTTCTGCCCGGCCTGATCGCCGCAGAAGGCGTCCACGTTGGCGAAGTGGTAGCCGAAGCGGGCCGAGAGGTTCAGGTAGTCGCGACCCAGCATGGCGTAGGAGTCGCCGCCGGGCGTGCCTCCGCCGACGTCCGCCGTGGCCGAGGAGGCCATGAGGGTCATGAAGCTTCGGGCGTCGAAGGCCACGGAGCCGGACCAGGTGATGCCCGGATGGGTGAAGCCGCGCCACACCGCCAGCATGGGTACGCTTCGCAGGTCGTCCGGAGTGATGTCGTCGCAGGTGGTCAGGTTCTCGCGCAGGCCCCCGCCCAGGTCCACGCAGTAGAGCACCAAGGGAATCTTGGCCTTGAGCCGCGCCACAAGCACGTCGTCCTCCTCGGCGTGCCCGGACAGACCGAACATCTCGCGCATGCCCGTCTCGTGGGCGAAGCGCACCACGTCGTGCAGGGTCTCGCAGCCCTCGGGCACGAAATTGGCGGCCTGGGGGTCGGTGAGGGTCAGGGGGGAGATGTGGTCCAGAGCGGCCCGCAGGCGGCGGTGCATGGGGCTGTCCACCATGCGCGAGCGCGTGCGGCCAGCCGTGAGCAGGGCTTCCACACGTCCTTCCAGTATGTGCCCTCCCGTGGCGTCCAGGGTGACGATCTGGCCGTTGGCCAGTGTCTCCGGGCAGCCGGGAACCCCGAACAGGGCCGGGATGCCCATCTCGCGGGCCACCGAGGCCAGATGGCTGGCCGCGCCGCCCATGGCCGTGACGATGCCCCCGGCCCGGTCCAAGAGCGCCGCCAGCTCGGGGGCTGCGTTCCTGGCTGCCAGGATGGCTCCGTCCGGTATCGTCGTTGGGATGGCCCCTTCCACGCGCAGGACCTCACCGCTGGTTGCGCCGGGGCTGGCGGCAACGCCCCCGGACAGCAGCACGCGATGGCCGGTGATGTCCCCGGCAGGTGCAGGTGGGGCAGCTGCGGCATCATCTGGCCCGAGCGGGCGCGACTGCACCACGAACACGTGCCCGGCCTCATCCAGGCACCATTCCACATCCTGGGGCGCACCGAAGTGCTCCTCCAGCACGAGTCCCATACGGCCAAGCTCCAGGACCTGGGCGTCTGTCAGCAGGGGCGCGGCGGGACGGGAAGAAATTCCGAGGGGCTCGCGCGCCAGCGCATACACCGACGGTAACGCCTCCCCCGACACCAGCTTCTCGCCAAGCCCCAGGACCGCGTCCAGGCGCATGACCCTTTGCGACCGGGAGGCCGGGTCCAGGGTGTAGAGCACGCCGCTGGCCGTGCTCTGGACCATGGCCAGCACCAGCACGGCCATGGGCACGTCCGCGTCGTCCAGGCCGTGGCGCAGGCGGTAGAGGATGGCGCGCGGGGAATACTTGCTGGCGAACACCCGGCGGCAAGTCGCTTCCAGATCCGCCGGGGGCACGTTCAGTACGGACTCGTACTGTCCGGCGAAGCTGGCCGCGCCGTCCTCGCCCACGGCGCTGGAGCGCACGGCCAGCGAGAGCCCCGGTCCGTGTTCGGCGGTGAGCTGTTTTAGCGCCTCGGCCAGGGCGTCGCTCACGTCGGGTGGCATGGGCGCGTCCTGAACTGCCTCGCGGATGCGTCGAGAGCGGGCTTCCAGGTCCGGCAGGTCCAGGGGCGAGATGGGGGCCAGCTCGTCAGCGATGCGCTCCCCCAGCCAGCCCTCGAGCATGAAGGCCTGGAAGGCGGCGGTGGTCAGCACGAAGCCGCCTGGCGTCGGCAGGGCGGCAGCGTTTCGCACGCGGGCCAGATTGGCGGCCTTGCCGCCGAGCAAAGCGGCCACATCGACGGTTTTGCCCAGAGATTGGCTCGTCTCGACGGCAACGTCCTGCAACGCGAGCGCCAGCGGCCCGCCCTGCGCCGTCTGCCCGGGCTCCAGCGTCGTAAGCGCCAGCTTCAGCACCCGGTCCAGGGCCGGATACAGCCCCAGGTGATGTTGCCGCGACATTTCGTTCAGCGCATTGACCATGCCGTGCGTGGCCTCGCCGATGTTCAGGCAGGTGCGCCGCGCGGCGTCGGAGGTGAAGGGCTCGCCGCCGTAGTAGGCCTGTTCGAGCGCGGCCAGTCCGTCCAGCACGGAGTCGTTGTGGGCAAGCATGTCTCGGAAATGGCGGTACTTGCGCGCGGCCTTGTCGTCAGGGTCCGCCAGGAGGCGGCAGGCGTTCTGCTTCTTGAGGAATCCGAACAGGCTCATGATGTTCTCCCTGATGCGGTCAGGTGTTCATGCGTCCAGGCCCGGCCCAGACCCATGCGGACACGGCCAGCAGCACGACTGCGCCCGTGGCGAAGGCTCCGGCGCTGCCGAAAAGCGCTGCGGCAAAACCCGCGACCAGCGGGCCGGTGCTGTGCCCCACGTCCATGATGGACCCCAGGAGCCCCATGGCCCCGCCCCGGTTCTCCCGGCGGCTCAAGTCCGCCACGTAGGCGGACGTGGCCGAGGTGGCCACGGACAAGGCCAGCCCCAGCAGCACGGACAGCGCAAACAACGACCCAAGCCCCGGCGCGAAGGGGATGGCCGCGCAGGCCCCTGCGGTCAGGGCCGCGCCGCCGAGCATCTGCCCCATGCGCCCGTGGCGGTCGGAAAAGCGTCCGAAAAAGGGCTTGGTCAGGGCCACGGTGACCACCTGGGCCGAAAAAAGCGTCCCGGTCAGCCAGGCCGGGTGTCCCCGCTCCTGCGAGACGATGGGCAAAAACGCCTCGAAGCTCCCGTAGGCGAACAGTATCCCGGCCTCCAGAAGGCATCCGGCCAGGATGCCCCGGCTGGCCAGCAATTCGCGTAAGCTGTCCCGAAACGGGGGGCGGCATGTTGGCGTCCCACCCTCATGATGCCCCTCGAAATTCGGCAGCTTCCAGGCCAGCAGCATCGCGCCTATCCCGGCCAGCCCGCACAGGACGTACACGCCGGAATATCCCAGCCACAGGGCCGCGCCGCCAAGCATAGGAGCCACGAAGCGCCCGGCCAGCGTGGCCGAGGAGAACGTGCCCAGCTTCTCGCCGCGCGCCGCGTCGAAGGCGTCGGCAACCGCCGCCTGGGCAACCGGCATGAAGATGCCCGTGGCCAGCCCGTGGTAAAACCGGGCCAGGGCCAGCCCCCACACGTCCGACACCAGCAGGTACGCGAACGGCGCGCTGGCGAATATCAGCGAGGAGGCCAGCAGCATGCGCCGCCTGCCGAAGCGGTCCGAGCACAGGCCGCCGGGAATGCCCACCAGCACTCCGGCCAGGGGCGAGAGCGCGGACACAAGCCCCACGCCTTCCGGGCCGGCCCCCAGGTGCGCGGCAAACAGCGGCAGCACCGGGTTCTTGGCCATGGTGGTGGACAGGATGGCCAGGAATCCCGCACCGCACAGCAGCCTAAACGGGGAGGGACGCATTCCCCGCCGCCGCGATCAGGCCCTGTATCTCCCGGTGGTAGCCGAAATACCGGGCCATGGTGACCGCGTTCTTGCCGTATTTCGGGTAGGTCTTGAGGATTTCCTCGAAGCGCTCCTCGGCGTCGCGCGCGTCGCGCAGGGGCACCTTGCCTTCGGTGATGATGTCCACCAGCCGGTCGGCGTAGATGATGATGCGTTCTTCCAGGCGGTGCAGGTCGTAATCCTTGACCGGCAGGCCGAATTCGATGGCCTCGGCCTTGGTCAGCCCGCCCCGGATGTGCTTCTCCATCACCGCGCACACTTCAGGCGGCAGGCCGAGCTTCGCGCCCATTTTCGCGCCGATCAGCCCATGCTCGATGGCGTGGGTGGCGGCCTTGCCCAGGTCATGGAACAGGGCTCCTCGTCCAACCAGTTCCATGTCCAGGGGGACGTTGACGCGATGGGCCAGCTCCAGGGCCAGTCCGGCCACGGCCATGGAGTGCTCGATGTCCTCGTCGTTCATGCCCTGGGAGCGCAGGAGTTGCACGTCGGTGGGGTCGATGTCATGAAGCATGGGGCGTCTCCTCGAAGTCTTGGGGCACGTATTTCAGAAAAATGGGGATAGCCAGGAACAGCACGGACGCCATCAGGGGGAAGCTTATCTGATATCCCATCCATCCCACCAGAAGTCCACCCAGAATGGGGCCTGATGCATGTCCCACGTCGAAAATGGTCCCGAAAGCCCCCATGGCCGAGCCGAAATGCCGCTCCCGGCACAAATCCGCCACCATGGCCGCCGAGGACGATGTGACCAGCGCCTCGCCCAGGCCGAAAACCAGGCTTGCCATCAGCAACGTCCAGAACCCCTGCATGAACGGCACTGCCGCGAAGGAAACCCCGCACAGCACAAGACCCGCCACGATCAGCGGCCTGCGCCCGTGCGAGTCGGACACACGGCCCATCAGTGGTTTGGACAGCATGGTCACCACGATCTGCGCGCCCCACAACAGGCCCGCCTGGAACTCCGACAAGCCCACCACCGTGACAGCGTACACCGGCAGAAACGCCTCAAGCGCCCCCATGGTCATGTTCTGCACGCCCTCCATGGACGAGGCCGTGACGATGCGCCTGTCCGAGAGCACCTCTCGGATGCCCTCCCGGAAGCGGCGCAGCCGCTCGCCAAACCCCACGCCGTGCTCCACGCGCTCTTTGACGCCCAGGGTGCGAAGCCCCAGCACCAGTGCTGCCACGCCAGCCAGGGCGCTCACCGCGAACACCAGCCGGAACTGCCACAGCACCGGCCCGCCCGTCTGGCCCGCGTCCAGGATGAAACCGCCGATGGGAGCGCCCAGGAGCGTTCCGATGATGCCCACCGACGAAAACCAGGACAGCATCTCGCCCTTGCGCGCTCCGGCCACGTCCGCCACCACCGCCATGGAAACAGGGCCGTAGATGGCCGTGGCCAGGCCGTGCAGGAAGCGTACGGCCACCAGCGCCGTGTACGACGAGATGAACAGGTACGCGAAGGGCATCACCCCGAATACCACCAGCCCCGCCAGCATGGTGCGTCTGCGGCCCACCACGTCCGACAGTGCACCCGAGGGCAGCTTGAAGAAGATGCCCGTGACGGTCGAGATGCCGACAGCCAGGCCGATGGCCTCCGGGCCTGCGCCCAGGAACAGGGCGAAAAGCGGCAGCACCGGGTTCCTGGCCAGCGCGTAGGAGAAGCGGGCCAGGAAACCTACGGTGCAGAGATTCTTGAATGCGTCCATTGAATAGTGTCCTTAGTAAGTTGGGGAGAGGAACTGGGCTCCGCCCAGACCCGGCGGGCTCTGCCCTGCACCCGCCAGGGGGAGAAGCCTCCCCCTGGACCCGGCTTTCCGCTTCGCGTCGTGCGCGGACAGATTGCGCTGTGCGGAGTCTGGGTGCTGTTCCGTCCGTGTCCTGGCGGGCGGGTGCCGAGGACTGTCCCGTTCGCGTCCTGCTCGGCGGGCTAGAACCGATTTGAAGACTATTCGTCGCCCGCCGAGCAGGACGCGACCGCTACAGCCTTCGGCACCCGCGTGAACCACACGCTATCTGGCCCCGAACGAGGCCCGTGGGCTGCCAGCACGCAGCCTCCTTGAAGCTCCAGTCTACCGCTCTGAAATGCGAAGCCGTCATAGGCCTCTTATGCTTTCCCCGCTGATCGTCGTTCTACCGCGCTGGAATGCGAAGCGGTGCAGGGTGTCCAGAGGGCGGAGCCCTTTGGCCGCCGGAGGCATATTCGTCTTTGTCTTCGTCTTAATGCTTCGGCACGGCGCGGTCATAGAAGATGGACTTGCCGTAGAATCCCACCGGGATGCCCATGGCCACGCCAGCTTCGATGTACCCCAGCGCCCGCGCCGCCGCGCCCACGCGCTGCTGCACGCGGTTGTCCAGGTTCAGGATGCTGGCGGTTTTGGCCGCTGACACCAGCGCCGCGCCGATGTCCATCATGCGCATCATGCAGTGCGGGCCGTCGTAGCCCATGTTCTTGTCGGTCATGACGCGCCCCGCTTCGAACTCCTTGCAGGTGGCGTAGCCGCAGGCCCCGCAGTCGTAGCCTGCGGCCAGCGACTTGCCGAGGCCCACCAGCACCAGGGCGTGGCAGCTCTCGATGTTGGCGGCGTCGCGCAGCCAGTAGGCCTCGTTGGTGCTTTTGGGCGCGTAGTCCTTCATGGCCTGGGCGATCTTCCTGAGGTCGTCCTCTTGGGAGACAACGGCGATCTCCAGGAAATCCTTGCCTCCGGCCTTGGGAGCGGTGCGGGCGGAAGCGGCCATGAGGTTCGCGACCTGTATTGCGATGTCCTTCATTTGTGTTCTCCGTTGGTTGGGGTGGAGTAGGACGCCAGCAGCGCGTCGAAGAGGGCCAGGGCGTTGTCGGTGAGGAGCATGTCGTCGGGCTGGGCGATGGTCATGCCGTCCAGCACCTGTTTGACGCCCAGCGCCTCGGACGGCCCGGCCTCGATGTCGTTCAAATCAATGGCCCGGATGACCTCGCGCAGGCGTGCCGGGACACGGGCCTCCAGCGAGAACGCAGCGCACAGCACCTCGAAGGTGGTTAGCGGGCCGACGTGGGTGAACTCGGCCTTGGCCATGTCGAAGCGCACGGCATCGGCACGGGCGGCGGGCTGTGCGTCTGGCTGGACGAATTCGAGGCGCGCGTTCGGGTCGATGAAGCGGCGCACCAGCCAGAAGGACGCGAGGCGGTCGATGTAGGGGCGCTGGCGCGTCAGCCAGATTTTGCCCAGGTAGTCTGAGGCGGCCAGCTTCGGGACGGCCGGGCCGCTTGGAGCATCAGGGCCGTCACCGGCCAGCAACGCGGCCAGTTCGGCCAGCAGGGCGGCCACGCGCGGGCCGCGCCCGCCGGGGAAGTAGTCGATGGCCTGGAGGGCGTCAGCGCGCTTGGCGAGCTTGCGGCGAGCGGATTCAAGCGCGTCTGCGTCGAAGCCGGGCTGGCGGGCCTGGTCCAGCAGAGGCAGGATTTCCTGCTCGATGGCCTGCCAGTCGGCGTCGCGGGCCTGGGTGAAGCAGGCGGCAAGGTCCGAGGACGTCATGTTGGCGGGTGTTCCCGTCTCCAGGAACAGGGCCTCGCCGCCCAGTTCGTCCACTTCCTTGGCCAGCCAGGTGAGCTGTTCGTGCAGGTCGGGCCGTGCGGGCAGGGCGTAGAGAGCGCCTTTTATGATCACCGCGCCAAGCCCGTTCAGGCGACGCCAGACGCGCATGCGGGCGGTCTGGTTCTTGGCGGGCAGCGTGAAGGAAAAGAAGAACCACTTGTTATTCATGTGACATTGATTGTCATGCTTATAACAAATGTCAAGGGGCTGCTTCGACAAAAAACGCGCCGTCCACCGTGTAACCGGTGGACGCCTCAGCCTCGGCTAGAACTTGTACCTGAAGCCCAGCGACGCCTTCCAGGTGTCGCCGCTACGCGAGGCGTTCACCAGCCTGCGTCCCCAGACGGAGCTGTCGAATTCTCCGTGGGCCCAGCCGGTTTCCATGATGAGGGCGAGGTTCTTGTAGATGTTGTACTGGCTGTCGATGTTAACAGCCAGAATATGCTCGGTGGTGGCCAGCTCGCGTCCCATCTGGAAGTAGTTGCCGTAGCCCCAGAGCGCGACGCCCGCGCGCAGGGCCTGGGGGGAGTTGAGTCCCTTGGCGAAGGTGAAGCTTATGCGGCTGGTGAGGTCCTCGATAAACGAGATCTTGTCCAGGGTGGCGATGAAGCCCCACGCGCCCAGGTAGTCCACGCCGATGAAGCCCCGGCTGAATTCCTGGGTGGAGTCGAACAGGAAGGAGTTGCCCGCGCCCCAGGCGCTGGTGATGACAGGCATGCGCTCCGAGCCGTTGCGGGTGGAGGAGTCCTCGCCGGTGGCGTACCAGAAGGAGATCTGCGGGGTCATGAAGGACAGGCCCACGTATTCGGCGGCCACGTCGAAGAACAGGCCGCCGCGCTGGTTCTTGGAGCGCTCGGTGGCTCCGCCCGCGCCGTAGATCACGTCGGCGTAGAACTTGAAGGGGTCCAGGGCGGTGAGGCTGAACGCGCCGCCCACCCACCAGTACAGGTCCTGGGCGTCGCGCTGCCCGACAGGGGCGAGGCGGCTTCCGGCGGAATAGAGGTTGCTGGCCAGGGTCTGGTTCGCGCCAGCGCCGCCGGTGCTCACGCCGGGGAGGTTGGCGTTGCGGCCCACCACGCCGAGGAGCCCCCAGGGGGTGGCGGAGAAGCCTTCCATGGTGATGGGCAGGGCCAGATAGTAGGCGTCAAACTCGTCGGGAACCTGGGTGGTGGTGGGGTCGAAGTCGCGGTTGGCGTCCACGAAGCGCAGGAAGCCGGCGACGGCCTTGAAACTGTCGCACACGGGGACGGTCACGAACGCGCCGGGGCCGCGAATGCCGCCCAGCACCGGGTTGGCGGAGAGAATCTCGCCGGAGATGGGCAGGTTGATGTCCTGCTGGCCGATGCTGAACTCGATCTGCGTGCCGGGCCAGTAGAACTGAAGATAGGCCTGGTAGACGTCGATGACCACGGCGGGGTTGTCCACGGTGTAGGTGCCGTTGCCCCAGGCTGTGTTGTTCACGCGGATGCCCAGGCGGAACTTCAGACCCTCGTTGGCGATGAAGTCGGTGCGCAGGCGGAAGCGCTGCCACACGGTGAAGGGATCGCCGGTGCGGGTTCCGGCTCCGTTCCAGCCGGTGAAATAGGGCTTGGACCAGAAGGTGCCGTGGACGCGGGCGTCGCCGGTCATGACCACTTCCGTGGCGGCCTGGGCCACGACGGAGAATGCAAAGAGAAGCGCGAAGAGCGCCGCCAGGACGGAGAAGCGTTTCATGAGCGGGCATGCCTCCTGTATGATGGGCCGGTTTATGGTCGGAACCGGGCCTGTGTACGGTGCTTAGGCACGCGAATCAACTGTCTTGTGGCGAGTTGTCCAGGATTTCCAGGGGGGGAGCCTGGGTTATGAAGCCGTGCTCGGCCAGACATTCGAAGAAGCGCGACAACCCCTGCTGCTCTTCGGGGCCAAGGTCGTAGCTCAGATGGCCGAAGTAGCGCCGTATTTCGGCGCGGCTCATCTTGGGCTTGGTAAGCGAGGCCAGGCTGACAACTTCCTCGATGGCGGCAACGCCGGCACGTTTGGACTGACACAGGATGCGCGAAGCGGCGGCCACGGCCTCGCGGCGCTCCTCCACGGCCTCGCGCCGGGCCACCCACACCCCGAACACGAAGGGCAGGCCGGTCCAGTCGCGCCAGACCTCGCCCAGGTCCAGCTGATAGGGAAACCTTGGATCGGTGCGCATGGCAAGGGCCTCGTCGCCGATGGCCAGCACGGCGGGGTTCTGTGCGCCCTGGGCCAAGGCCTGGCGCACGGAACCGGGGGACTTGACGAAGGCTGGCTTCACGTTGTGGACGCGCTCCAGCACGATGCGCAGAAGCGCCGCAGAGGTGTGGGTCTCGGCTGTGACCAGGATGCTGGCGTCCGCGAGCTTGTGCAGGGGGACGCGGCTTAAGAGCAGCACGCTTTTCACCGGCCCCCGGCTGCCGATGGCCAAGTCGGGCAACAGGTAATAGCGCTCGGGGTTTCTGGCGTACTCGATGGACGAGCAGGCCGAGAGGTCCAGCCCGCCCGCGCGGATGAGGTCGTTCAGCGTGGCCGGAGGGCCGGACACAATATCGAAGCCGTGCTTGACCCAGCCGTCCTCCAGGGGATGGTAGATGGGCAGGACGTTCAAATAGCTGATGCGCCCGAGGCGCAGGTTCACAGGCATTACAGAGACTCCAGCAGGCTATAGTCCATGGCCCGGCGCACGGGCCTGAATCCGGCGTCGGTGATGGCTTGGCGCACGCCCGGCTCGTCCATGCGGAAACGGACCCCGGCGGCGGCCACCACGTTTTCCTCGATCATGGTGGAGCCGAAGTCGTTGGCTCCGTAAAAGAGTGACGCCTGGGCGATCTCGCGCCCCATGGTCACCCAGGAGGCCTGGACGCTCAGGAAATTGTCCAGCATCAGGCGGGAGATGGTCAGCACCCGCAGATACTCCTGCGGGGAGCACTTGCGCCCGCCCAGGGCGGTGTTGTCGGGCTGGAAGCCCCAGGGGATGAACGCGGTGAAGCCGCGCGTCTCGTCCTGGAGGTCGCGCAGCGCCAGCAGATGCTCGATGCGCTCGGCCCAGGTCTCCACGTGGCCGAACATCATGGTGGCCGTGGTGCGAAGCCCCTGAAGGTGCGCCTGACGCATCACATTCAGCCACTCGGCCGAGGAGCACTTGGCCGGGGCCACGGCCTGGCGCACGCGGTCCACCAGGATCTCCGCGCCGCCGCCAGGGATGGAGGCCAGCCCGGCGGCCTTGAGCCGCGCCACCACCTCGGCCACGCCAAGACCGGCGAGCTCGGCGAAATAGACGATCTCAGGCGGCGAGAAGCCGTGCACGTGGATGTCCGGGTAGGTCTCGCGCACGAAGTGCAGCAGGGCCTCATAGTATTCCAGGCCCATGTCCGGGTTATGGCCGCCTTGCAGCAGGATCTGCCTGCCGCCCAGGACCAGGGTCTCTTCTATCTTCTGGCCGAGCTCCTCGCGGGTGAGCGAATAGCCCCCGGCCTGTCCCGGCGCCTTGAAGAAGGCGCAGAAGCGGCAGCCGCACTGGCAGATGTTGGTGGAATTGACGTTTCTATCCACCACGTAGGTGACCACCGGGGCCGGATGCTTGCGCAGGCGCGCGCGGTGGGCCAGACTGCCCAAAAGCGGCAGGCTTGCGGACTCGGACAGGATGAGGGCCGAGTCGGCCTTGCGGGCCACGGCGAGAACCTGGGCGTGATCGAATATCGCGGACATTCCTTAAGCCTCCCGGAAAAGCCCGTCGCGGCGCACGGGCGTGAAGCCGCTTGAGCGGATGGCGTCCTCGAGGTCGGCGATGGACAGGGCCTGGGCCGAGTCGCTGCCCGCCTCATGGCCGATCTTTTCCTCAACCACGGTGCCGTCCAGGTCGTCCGCTCCCCAGGACAGACACAGCTGCGAAAGTTTCAACCCCAGCATCACCCAGTAGGCCTTGATGTGCGCAATGTTGTCCAGCATCAGGCGCGACACGGCCATGGTGCGCAAAACGTCCATGGCCGAGGGGCCGCGCGCCTCCTCGCCCAGCGGGTTGTTGCCGGGAAGGTAGGGCAGGGGGATGAAGCACACGAATCCGCCTGTTGCGTCCTGCTGGCGGCGCAGGGCGTCCATGTGCTCCAGGCGGTGGCGGGTGGTCTCCAGGTGGCCGAACAGCATGGTGGCGTTGGTGCGAAGGCCCACGTCGTGAGCCTCGGCCATCACGGACAGCCATGCCTCGCCGCCGATCTTCTCGGGGCAGAGCGCCTTGCGGGGGACGTCCGCAAAGATCTCCGCGCCGCCGCCGGGAAGCATGTCCACGCCGGAAGCTTTCAAACGCATGAGCACCTCGCGGATGCTTACGCCCGAAAGCTTGGCCAGATGGTCCACCTCCACGGCAGTCAGGGCCTTGATGGACGCCTTGGGGTACGCGGCGCGCACCCTGGCGGCCAGGTCTTCGTAGTAGTCGAGGCCCAGGCTAGGGTGGCATCCGCCCACGATGTGCACCTCGTCCACGGCTCCGGCCTCGCGCAGCTTGGCCAGGGCCTGATCCGGGGTGAGCACGTAGGCGCCCTCCTGCCCCTCGTCGCGGCGGTAGGCGCAGAAGCGGCAGCGGTTCACGCAGACGTTGGTGGGGTTCACGTGGCGGTTGACCACATAGTGCACCCGGTCGCCGTGCAGGCGCTTGCGGGCGTGGGCGGCCAGGGCCGCCGGGACGTGCGGGTCCGGGCAGTCGAACAGGGCTTGGCCCTGCTCAAGGGTCAGGCGCTTGCCGGAGAGCACCGCATCCAGCACGGGCTCCAGGCCAAGCGAGGCGATGTGCGATCTATCCAACGTGGAATCCTCCAGCCAGCATGGCGGCCAGCTTTCTGGCGGCCTGCCGTGAGTTTTCAGGGTCGTCCAGGCTTAAGCCGAGGCCGATGTCCATCCAGGGCTGGGCCTGGGCCTGGACGAAGCGGTCCAGCACGGCGTCCAGCACGAACACGGCCAGGGTGGCGTCCAAAGTTTCGGGCAGCTCACCCGAGGCTTTGGCTTCAACGATGATGGGGGTCAGGAACCGGGCGGACAGGGCGCGAACCTTGCCCAGGAATTGCTCGCGCAGGGGAAAGTCGCCCCCGGCCAGCATTTTCAGATAAATGGCGTAGATGTCGGGGTGGGTGCGCACGAACTCCGTGCCCACCAGCAAAAGGCGCTCCAGGCGCTCGGCCAGGGGGCGGGCTTTTGTCTCATCGCGGGCCTCGCGCAGAAACAGCGCGAAGTGCTCCACCGCGCCGTCGAACACGCGCGAGAAGAGCCCCTCCTTGCTGCCGAAATACTTGAACAGCGACCCCTTGGCGATGCCCAGGCGCGCGGACAGCCTGTTCATGCTGGCCCCCAGGAAGCCCTGCTGGGCGAACTCGCGCCGGGCCTCGCCAAGCACGCGCTGCTGCTTGTCTGTGGGGATGTTCTGGAAGGTGGGGCTTGCGTCCATGGGGCCTCATGCGTAAAGTGACCGGGTGGTCACCGATACTCCCCCCAGCACCCCCCGTCAACTGAGGCCGCTTAGTTTGGGCATCTCGCCGTGCCCCAACGATACGTTCATCTTCCACGCCCTGCTGCACGGCCTCGCGCCCAGGGAACCGGGATTTCCGCTCTCCCGGCTGGTGATGGCCGACGTGGAGGAGCTGAACTCCCTGGCCGCGCGCGGCGAGCTGGACGTGGTGAAGATATCCATGGCCGCCATGGCTGACGCCGCCCCGCATTATCGGCTTCTGCCCTGCGGCGGGGCGCTGGGGCGCGGGTGCGGCCCGCTGTTGGTCACCCGCGCTGATCGAACACCTGGCACACCCATCGAGACCTTGGCCCTGCCCGGCGCGCGCACCACGGCGTCGCTCCTGGCGGAGCTTTCCGGGATACCTGGCAGGCGCGTGCAGATGCGCTACGACGAGGTGATGCCCGCCGTGATCCGGGGCGAAGTGGACGCGGGCGTGGTCATCCACGAGGGGCGCTTCACCTACGCGGCGCAGGGTCTGGCCCTGCTTCAGGATTTCGGCGTGTGGTGGGAGGGGCGCTACGGCCTGCCGCTGCCGTTGGGGGTCATCGCCGCCCGCCGTGACCTGGGGGAGCCGGGCGCGCAGTTCGCCGCGCAGGCCATCCGCGAAAGTCTGCAACACGCCTGGAAGCACCCGCAGGACAGCAAGGCCTTCATCGCCGAGCATGCCCAGGAGCTTTCGCCCGAGGTGTGCCAGTCGCACATCGAGACCTTCGTGACGCCGTTCAGCCTGGAGATCGGGCAGGAAGGGCGCAGAGCCATAGAAGCCTTGGCCGAGGCGGCCTTCAGGCTGGCCGGACGGCCCGGCGACGTGCCGGATGATCTGTTCTGGTAGACTCCGGCGATCAGGCCTGCTCCTGGACGATGCGCCCGGAGCTCGCTTCCGGGGCGACCGGACGCGTTTCGGCAGGCAGGTCCAGGCCCAGTGGAAGTGACTGGTTCCGCGCGGGCGCGGCGGCAGCCGCGTTGGCAGCGATGGTCGAGGGATTGTCCGGCCCGTCCTTGACCACGGTGAGCTCCTGGCCTTCGGGCACCGGAGCCTGGAAAGAGCTCATCGCCGCCGCGATCTTGCTGGGGTTGTCCGAGTCCGGCAGGCTGTTCAGCACCCCCTCCAGGAAGGCCCGGTCCCTGTTGCTGGGCCGTTCGGGATCGTTCAACGGCCTTTCGTACGCCATTCCCTGTGAATAGGCGTCGTGGGCCAGACGCTGCTCCTTGCGCATCTGCTTGGCCGGTTCGGCCCCTGCGTAACGTAAAAAGTTGCGGTCCCAGATTTTCATGGCGGATATTCCGGACTCAGCGCGGCGCGCCCTGGAGGGTGAGCATTCCGGCGTGCACTTCCGTAAATGGCGCAGCCGACACGTTCAGCACCCCGGAAAACGGCGTGGCGATGTCCAGGATGAAGTACACGCAGGAGAACATCAGGAAGGCCACGATGATCTCCAGCGCCACCTGCGGGCGCGTCTGCTCCGGGTTGGTGAGCAAAAGCCCCACGAACACCCCCAGTAAGCCAAATCCCAGGATTATCCACACGGGCGGGTACAGGTTGCCGGACAAGGTCTGGGAGCGGGCCACCCGCTGGCGGTTCAGGTCCGCCAGGGCCTGGCCCAGCCCGGCATAGTAGGACTGGTTATCCGCGCCTGTGGGCTTCATTGCGTAGAAGGCCTCCCAGATGTCGCCCAGGCGGTCGGAGGCCCTCACGCTCATGGACTGATCGTGGTCCATGGCGGGCCATTCGTCCTCCACCACGGCCTTGGAGTAGGCGGTCAGGGCCTGCCGGAATCCCTCCGAGCCCGGAAGCGGCACTGACAAACGGTAGGCCACCATCACCGCGCCCGCTTCGGCGCTGACCAGGCTCTTAGCCGAACCGTACGCGCCCCACAGCGTGACGATGGCGAAACCAAGGAAAAACGCATAGACTGAAGCGAAGAGTGAGAAAATTTCTGATGAGATGAGCTTTCGCGAAGCGTCGCCACGCGCCAGAGTCTTGCGGCGCAGGGCGTAAAGAAAGCCCGGCGCGGCCAGCGACAGGGTCAGTATGACCCCGAACACCAGGTAGTATTGCGGGTCGAAGTCCTTGAATTCGGAGAGCATGGCTGTCCATAGCGTGTTCGGGGTTGCATGGAAAGTTCCCGGTCGTCTCGCGCTTTCCGGGAAACAGCAAAACTAAAGCATTTCGTCAGTCTTATCGGCAATCACCTGACCAACTTAAGAGCTAAGGAGGGCGCAATGGCGGCTTTCGAACCAGGGGCCAAGGCCCCGGATTTCACCCTTGCGGCGGCCATGCCGGACGGGTCCGAGACGCAGGTCAGCCTGTCCGGGCTCGCGGGCGGCTGGGTTGTGGTGTTCGTCTACCCCAAGGATTCCACCTCGGGCTGAACGGTGGAGGCTCTGGAGTTTTCAGAGCGCGCGCGTGAGTTCGCCCAGGCCGGGGCGCAGGTGTTCGGCCTGTCCAAGGATTCGCTCAAGTCTCACCACGGGTTCATCGCCAAGAAAGGCCTGACTGTCCCGCTTCTGAGCGACCCTTCCACCGAGGCCATCAAGGCGCTGGGAGCCTGGGGCGTGAAGAAGCTGTACGGCAAGGAGTCCGAGGGCGTGGTCCGCTCCACGGTGCTCATCGCGCCGGACGGCACCGTGGCCCGCCACTGGCCAAAGGCCCCAAGTGCCGGGCATGCTCAGGAGGTGCTGGAGGCTGTGTTGAAGCTGGCTGGCAAGTGACAAGGGGGAGTCGGGAGGCGGATACTGACGAAAGATGGGCAGGAGGCTCTGTTTACTCCCCTTGTGTGGTGTTTAGGGGACGGATATGGACGGAAGAAGGCCTCCGGCGGCCAAAGGGCTACGCCCTTTGGAAACCCATATAGGGTCTGTGGTTCCGGCAAGTTCTATCGAGAGGAAGGCGGCACGATGAGAGCCGGGGCTCAAAGAAAGAGTGTCTCGCCGACTCAGGCCTGCTGTTTGGGCGGAGCGACGGGCAGGGAGTCCTGTTTGGCCTTGGCGTTCCAGTGGTCGCGCACGGCAAGGCAGTCTTCCTTGGGCAGGGTGCGGTCCATGAGGGCGAAGAAGCGCGAACGCAGGATCACCAGATCATGGTAGCTCTCGGCCTGGTCGATGAGTCGCTTATAATAGGCGGCTGATTGCTGTTCATCCATGACCTGCATTTATCACCACAATCTGGTGGTTGGCAACAGTCTGGAAGCAAATGCGCGGGCTGGCGTAAGGCTCTTGAACTTGTGGTCTTTCTTGGATAGTCTCACCCCCCGATGCCGAAGCGGCTGGGGTGGCGTTTTTTCGGTTAGTTGCATCTGTATAGAACGATCTGGCGGACACCATGCGTATCCTGCGATATATAGCCGTATGTTCGGCCTTGCTATGCCTCCCTTCGCTGGCTGCCGGGCAGCAGTTTTTTGTTTCCGACGTGCAGGAAATCACCGTGCGTACCGGGCCGTCGCTCGACAACAAGATCATTCAGATGGTCCGCAGCGGCGCCAAAATGGACAAGATCAAGGAAGAGGGCGAGTGGGCCATGGTGCGCACGGACACCGGCAAGGAAGGCTGGGTGCTCAAGCGGTATCTTTCTCCTGACACGCCTGTGAAGGTGCAGTTCGAGGAGTTCAAGACCCGCAATGCCCAGATGATCGAAAAGGCCGGGCAGGTGGAAGCCATCGTGGGCAAGTTCGAGGAGGAGAACAAGAACCTCCAGAAGAACCTGGCCGGGCTTCAGGGCGAATACGGCAAGCTCAAGTCCGAATATGAGACTCTCTCCAAGGCCAACGCCAACGTGGCCGAGATGACCAAGAGCTTTCAGGAAATGAAGACCGCGTCCGAGACTGCGCGCCAGGAGACGGACCGCCTGAAGCGCGAGAACGAGACCTTGCGCGACATCTCCGACGTGAAGTGGTTCCTGGCCGGGGCCGGGGTGCTGTTCGCGGGGTGGGTGTTCGGGTATCTGTTGGGGCGCTCGGCCCGCAAGAAGTCCAACCGGATGTATTTATAAGCATACGCTCCAGTTGTTGCATTTCGTGCGCGCGTCCATGCGCATATAATGCCTGACGAAGAGAACCAGTATTATTTTGTAGAAAAAACATGTTCATGTTTTTTCTACTTATCTTGTCGCGAAGCCCACTGAGGGTCCAGGGGGATCATCCCCCTGGCCGCCGGAGGCATCTTCCAGCCTTTCTCCCCTCGCGTTTTCCGGTGGAACCAGTCGTAACAAGCTAAAACCATTATAAGAGTAAAAACATATTCATGTTTTTACTCTCGCCTTAGTCTCTGCTGTCCTGTTCCTCCAGAAGCGCGATCACTTCCGGCATGCGCCTCTTCCTCTCGTCTTCGCTCTCCATCTCCAACTGCTCCACCACGCATCCGTTCCGGTAGACCACCAGGGTCTTGGCGAAAGCGGCCACGTCGTCGGGGTCGTGGGTGATGAGCACGGCGGGGATGCCGAACTTCTCCAGCGTCCCAGCGAGTTCGCGGCGCATGCGCACGCGCAGCAGCGGGTCCAGCGCGGAGAAGGGCTCGTCCAGCAGCAGTGCGGCGGGGCTGGCCATCATGGCCCGCGCCAGGGCCACGCGCTGGCGCTGCCCGCCGGACAGGCGCACCGGGCGCTCGGCGGCAAGCTGGCCCAGCCCGAAGGTGTCCAGCATGGCGCGCACCCGGTCGTTCTGTTCGCGCGAGAGTTTTCCGGGCCAGCCTGGATTCAGGCCGAAGCCGACGTTCCCGGCCACACTCAGATGGGGAAAGAGCGCATAATCCTGGAAAAGATAGCCGAGCCCCCGGCGCATGGGGGGCAGGTCGATCCCTGCGGCGTGGTCGAAGAGCGTGCGCCCATCCAACTCGATGCGCCCGCCGGAGGGACGCATGAGTCCGGCCATGGCCTGAAGGGTGAGAGTCTTGCCGGAGCCGGATGGGCCGAACAGCACCACGGCGTCGCCGGAGGCCTCGAAGGCCGAGCGCAGATGGAAGCTGCGGTCCCCCGAGGAGAGCACTGCCTCGATGTCTACGCGTACTCTCATGCGCGCGCCCGCAGCAGTTTGCCGGAAGCCACCAGGATGGACAGGCTGACCAGGGACACCACACAGACCAGGAACAGGGCCTGATCGTCGCGCCCGGCCATGACCGCATCGTACACGGCCAGGGAGAGGGTCTGGGTCTTGCCGGGGATGTTGCCCGCGATCATGAGGGTCGCGCCGAATTCACCCATGCCGCGCGCGAAGGCCAGCATGGCCCCGGCCAGGATGCCGCGCCGGGCCAGGGGCAGGCTGACGCGGGCGAACACGGAGAAGCCGGGCGCGCCCAGGGTGCGGGCGGCGTTCACTAAATTGGGGTCCACGGCGTCGAAGGCGGCGCGGGCCGTGGTGAAGACCAGGGGGAAGGCCACCACGCACGAGGCCAGGGCAGCGCCCTGCCAGCTGAACATGAGGGTCACCCCGAAATACTCGTTCAGCACCTTGCCGATGACGCCCTGGCGGCCGAACAGCACCAGGAGATAATAGCCCAGGACAGTGGGCGGCAGCACCATAGGCAGGGTGGCCAGGGCGTCCAGGAGGGCGCGACCGGGGAAGTCCTTGCGGCTTAAGGCGTAGGCGGCGGGCACTCCCAGCGTCAAGGCCCCCAAGGTGGCCACGAGCGCCACCTTGAGAGTCAGGACCAGGGGGACGAGCACCGGGCCTGTGGTCATCTGGTGTGGCGACGGCGCGGGGAGCGGCGCGCGGGTGCGGGCTCCAGGGACAATTCGGAGCACCACATGGAGCGGTCGCGCCCCGGAAGGAGTTCGAACAGCCAGTGCAATGCGACTATGGCCAACAGTGTTGCGACGAGCAGCCAATCAATCATGGCGATTACCTCCCGTTTGGGACACAGGCGCTTGTCACGCCTTGCCTCCATAAGGGCAACAACCATGCCAGCGCAGTGCAGATGCTAATAGGCCTGAATCGCAGGTGATGTCTGTGCAGCGGGTTGATACCGGATCATACAAAATTGTAGCAAAGTGTCACGTACTACAATTTTGTATGGGTAGCCCGCCGTTCTGAAGCGCCTTGAGCACCACCAGGGTCATGTCGTCCTGGCGCTGGGCCTGGCCCTGGAAATGATTCACGTCGTCCAGGGCGGCCTGGAGGATGTCGCGGACGTGCAGGCTGGAGTGGTCGGCGATCACCTGGCGCAGGCGCGTCTTGCCGTACATCTCGCCCGCCTTGTTGCGGCACTCCCAGATTCCGTCGGTGCCGATCGCGATGATCTCGCCCGCTTCGATGCCACGCCGGGAGGCCTGCTCAAACCCCCAGCAGCCTTCCACGCCCAGGGGGATGCCCTTCACGTCCAGCTCCTGGAAGGTGTTGGTGCGCGGATTGTAGACCAGGGCCGGGTCGTGTCCGGCCTTCACGTAGGACAGGTGGCCGCGTTCGGGATCGATGGCCAGCCAGAAGAGAGTCATAAAGCGCCCGGACTGGCCGGTGTCGCGGCTCATGAGGCGGTTCACGTCGCTCAGCATCTCGCTGAGCATGCCGGGCATATTGGCCCTGGCGCGGATGAAGGCCCTGGCGCTGGCCATGAGCAGCGCCGCCGGGATGCCGTGCCCGCTCACGTCGCCCACGGCCACGGAAAAGCCGCTGGATGCTGGGTCTGGGTGAGGCAGGTAGTCGTAGTAGTCGCCGCCAGTGGAGTCGCAGGATATGGACGCTCCGGCCAGCTCGAACCCCGGCACGCAGGGCGGGGTGTGGGGCAGGAAATCGCGCTGGATGCTGGCGGCGATCTCCAGCTCGAACTCCATGCGCTGCTTGGCCAGCATGGCCGTGTGCAGCCGGGCGTTGTCGATGGCGATGGAGGCCTGTGCGCCGATGATGGTAAAGAGTTCCAGGTCTTCTTCGCTGAAGGGGCCGCCGCCGTTCTTGTTCATGAGCGAGGCCACGCCGATGGGCCGGTTCTTCACGGCCAGGGGGACGCTCATGATGGTGTTGGTGCGGTAGCCGGTCTGGCGGTCCACCTCGCGGTTGAAGCGGGGGTCGGTGTAGGCGTCGGGGACCAGCACAGGCTTTTCGTTCACCTGCACCCAGCCCGCGACGCCCTCGCCCCGGCGCAGTACGCGCCCTTTGGGCAACAGATGCGCCACCGGCCCCTGGGCCACGGTGAACACCAGATCGCCCGATTCCGGGTCGGTGAGCAGCAGGCTGCACGTCTCGGCGTCCAGGGCCTGGCGCGAGGCGGTCATGATGCGCTCCAGCACGTCGTCGATGTCGATGGAGGAGCTTATCAGGGCGCACAACTCGAAGCAGCGCCGCAGGCTGTCCACGCGCTGTTTGAGACGCTCTGGGCTGGTATCGTCTGAGAAGACCATGGCATTTTCATGCACGGATTCGCGGCGGCTGTCCAGAGGACGGGCGGCGGGAGTGAGAGATGGGGTAAAGGCGAGGTTAAGCAGGCAGCATCTGCGCACCAGCGAATAACCATTTGCGGAACCAAGTATATGTCGATATGTTAATTGCCTGAATGTTAAGGGAAATATCAATAAAACTCATCAGAAACCGGAGCGTGGCGAATGCAGCCGAACACCGCAGGATTTCGCATCAAGCCGCATCTCAAATCGTTGCGCACAGTGTTGCTTTGCTCCATTGCGGCTGTGCTCTGCTTGTTCACGCCAGCAAAGGCCCAACTGGCGATTTCCACGCCAATCCTGCCGTCCGTCACCAATTTCAGAGATCTGGCGGGAATCCCAGCCAGTTTCGGGGGAACCGGGTACGTCAACCCCACCGCCAACTTCGGGCTGATGCGAGCCGGTGTCATCTACCGTTCCAACACCCTGACTCTCAGCAATACTGACTTTGCGACCATCTCGCGGCTAGGCATCGGTCGGGACATCGATTTGCGCACCCCCACCGAGATCAGCCAGACGCCGGACGTAGTGCCGACTGGAACCATATATACCAACATCAATGTCATAGGCACTCCGGCCATGCCTCCGGTCACCGCGTTTTTAGACCCGCAAGGGTCCCTCCTGAGCATTGGGCAGAATGGATACCGGACATTCGTCACCAACCCGACCGAACGGGCAGGGTTCGGCGCGGTCCTCGTCACCCTGGCTCATGACTCCCGGCCTGATTTGTTTCACTGTTCGGAGGGCAAGGACCGCACCGGGTGGACGGCGGTCATGCTGCAAAGCATCGCCGGTGTGTCGCCTGCTACCATCATGACGGACTACCTGGCTTCCAACACCTATCTGGCCGGGAGAATCAATTCCCAGGCGGCTGCCCTTCAGGCGGCGATTCCGGGGCTCTCCGGAGTGAATCTCACCCCGCTGCTCGGGGTGGACGCCAGTTATCTCCAGGCCGCGTTCGATCAGGTGGTCGCGTCCTACGGGTCCATGTATGGGTATCTGACCCAGGGACTGGGCCTGAGCCAGGCGGACATCTACGTTCTGCGCGCTCGGATGGTGTATTATCCCGCGCTGCCCGGACAAATCGGCTCATCCGGCAACGCCGCCTCGGGAGCCGCGCTCTTGAACGCGTTGCAGAACTCCCCTCTGTCGGGCCGCTATACCAACTACAACTTCTACCTGCAGTCGGCAGTGGACCAGGGCACGCTCGGGGGCGTCCAGACCCAGGTCGGCGGGCAGGTTCATGCCGATGCCGCCTCGTATCTGCTGCGCCAGCCCCTGCGGACCGAAGAGGCCATCTCGCCCTATGCCAGCGGCAGCGATCTTGGAGAGGGGCAGTCCCGAGCCTGGCTGGCCGGTTCCGGAGGTGAATTCCGGTCCGCTGGCCAGAGCGGCGTTGCAGACAGCACGGAGTATAGCGCCGGTTCGGTGGTGGGAGTCACCTACCGCATGAACAAACAGGCCAGCGCCAATTTCGGCGTAGGCTACAATTGGGGGTCGGTGGGGAGCGCGGACGCCACGGCCACGGTGAACACCGTCCTGGCCACGCTTGGCGGGCGGTACGGGTTTACGGCCCTCGAATCGGGTATCTTTATGGATGCACGCGCAGACGCCGGTTGGACCGACTATCAGAGCAGGCGCTCACTGGGCGCAGGCCTGGGAACCGCCACCGGCAACACCAACGGCGTCGTGTACAGCGGTCGGCTCGGTCTTGGCGACGTGTATTACCTGGCTCCAGCCACGTTCACGCTGCAAGCCGGGATTCGGGCCAGCGGCGTGTCCCTTGGCGGCTTCAAGGAGAGCGGCAGCGATCTGGCCCTGAACGTCCATGGCTTGAACAAGACGTCCTCCAGCCTGCTGGTCGACCTGGACGCAAGCCTTGACCGGCAAACCGTCGGCTCCTGGAGCATCGCCCCCGCCCTCACGCTCGGATATGAACGGGTGCTCGGAAATCCCCAGTCCGACAGCCTCGGAACGCTTTACGGCGTCGCCGTGAGCCAGAAGTCCGCCTATGACAGCCACGACCTCATGAAGGCCGGTCTGGGCCTGACCGCCACGCGTGACGCCTTCACCGTCAAGGCCAGGGGCAACGGCGTCCTTGGGGATGGAGCAAGGAGTTCCGGGATCAGCGGGCAGCTGTCGATCGCGTACAGATTCTGAAAAGAGGCACGGGCGACGAGAGACTTCGCGCGTCTCCCGTCGCCCGGGCCGGAATCTACAGGCTGGCCCTGCGTTCCAGCGTGGCCACGCACTCGATGTGCGAGGTGTGCGGGAACAGGTCCACGGGGGTGACGCGGCTCACGGAGTACTGGTCGCTCAGGCGACCCAGGTCGCGGGCCAGGGTGGAGGGGTTGCAGGACACGTACACCAGGCGCGGCGCGGCGATCTTGTGCAGGATCTCGATGGTGTCCGGGTGCAGCCCGGCCCTGGGCGGGTCGATGATCACCACATCAGGTTTGGATTTCTGCCGGGCCACGGCGTCCTTCAGGTCTCCGGCCACGAAGGCGCAGTTGTACAGGTCGTTCTGGGCGGCGTTTGTACGTGCGTCCTCCACGGCGGGCTCGGAGATCTCGAACCCGATGACCTTCTTGGCGGCGCGCGCCATGTAGGCGGTCAGGCCCCCGGCCCCGCAGTACAAGTCCCACACGGTTTCCTCGCCGGTGAGGTTCGCGGCTTCCACGGCCTTGGCGTAGAGGAGCGTCGCGGCACGGGTGTTGGTCTGGAAGAAGGCGTCGGCGCTTACGCGGAGCGTGAGGCCGTCCAGATCCTCCTCCAGGAAGTCCTCGCCCACCAGCTTGCCCCGCGTCTCGGCGATGGCAAAATCCGCGCGGTCGCGCCTGATGCCCACCACCACGCCGGAGAGCTGCTCGTATTCGTCCATGAGCGTTTCCACCAGCGAGGAGAGCCGCTTGAAGGGCGTCTTGGGGCCGACGATGATCTGGGCCAGCCAGGAGTCGCTCTTTTCGGAGTGGCGCAGCACGAGATGGCGCCACGCGCCCGTGCCGGTGCGCGAGAAATAGGGCGGCAGCTGCGTGGCCAGGGTCAGGCGCCGCACGGTGCGCAGGATGTCCATGGCCAGGGGCGGCATCAGATGGCAGGTTTCCACCTCCAGCACCCGGCCCGGATTCAGGCGCTCACGCAGGCCAAGGCGCAGGCCGTGGCCCTGTCCCGGCCCGAAGGCGAACTCCATCTTGTTGCGGTAGAGGCGCTCCAGGGGCGAGGCCATTGTCTCGTCCACCTGGGTTTCGATGCCGCCCAGACGCTTGAGCTGTTCGCTCACGATGTCGCGCTTCCAGGTGAGCTGGGCCGGATAGGCCGCGTCCTGCCAGGTGCAGCCGCCGCAGGTTCCGAAGTGGGCGCAGAAGGGCTCGGCGGCCTGGGGCGACGGGTCGAGCACTTTCTCGGCCACGGCGCGCAGGCAGCTTTTTTCTTCTTTCAGTACGCGGGCCAGGACGCGCGATCCCGGCAGGCCGCCCTCTACGAAGACGATGCGCCCCTCATGGCGGGCAAGCCCAGCTCCGCCGTAGGCGGGCTGTTCAATGGTCAGTTCGAGCTGTTGTGACATGGGGGCAGCATGCACGGCGCAGGGCTCGCTGGCAAGCCTTGTGGAGTGGGCCGGAGAAGGGTAGAGCGGCTGCGGAGGGACTCGCCCATGAAGGTTTTCGCCCAGAAACAGATCGCCGCAGCGGGCATGCTCGCCGCTCTCTTCGTCATGATGTCGGCTGGCTGTGCTCCGGCCCAGGCCCAGGCTCCACAGGACTGGCAGGTCCGGGGAGTCTGCGACCTGCGCAAGGGCGCTGGCGGGACCGGACGCCGGGAGGAGTGTTTCCAGTTGGCCGCTGAGGTGCTGATGCTGCTCCCTGAGAAGGCAGGGCCGGGAAACGTGGCCGTGCTGGCCGAGTTCACCGACAATATGGAGAAGGCCGGAACCAGCTGGGAAGCGCCCTGCCGCGATCCCAAGCACTGCCCGGACACCGCCTATACCATCCGTTACGCCTTCATCTCCCGCAAAATTCTGACCATCCCCAAGGACAAAATTTTCACCGCCCTGGTCTGCCGGGAGGGATTCTCCGAAACCGCGCCCGACGACGCCACCTGCCGCCTGAAGCTCATGAAGGTGCTGCGCGAGATGGTGATGCGGGCCAGGAAGGAGGGGTCGCTGCTGGCCGTGCTCAAGTGCGGCGGGACCGAGAGCGAGGGCGTGCGCCCCGATGGGGCCGGAGTGGCCGGATACGAGCTGATGTACGCTTTCGTGCAGCTGCCGGACATGTTGCCTATGGCAGGAGCCGACCCCAAGGCGGCAGCCAAGTTCGGGGTGGATCAACTTGTTGAACCGCAGGAGGACGTGGCCGCAAGCGGTCAGGGAAAGCCTAAGGCCGTGCAAACCAACGCCCCCGCGTCACTCCCTGCGTCAGGCCCCGCGCCTGTCGCTCCACAGGCGGCGAAACCGTCGGGGACGTTCCCACCCGCCCAGGCATCCGCTCCTGCGGTCACGCCCGGCCCGGCTGCGCAGGCTCCGGCTTCCGGCCAGCGCTCCGGCCCAGCTTCTGGCCCGGCCTCGGGGGAGCAGGCCCCTGCGGCGTCCTGGGTCATGCAGCCCCTGGCCACCGGGGAGATGGTCATGCAGGTGGCCGCGCTGCCGAGCCTCGTGCAGGCCGAGACTGTGGCCGACAGGCTCTCCGGCAAGGGCATCGAGGCCGGTTTCGAGCGGGCCGAGGTGAATGGCAAGGAAGTGTACCGCGTGCTGGCGCGCGGCACAGGAAGCCCCGAGGCCTTCCGGCAGAAGCTCGCGGAAATGGGATATCCGGGGGCCATTCAGAGGCGCTAGAGAAGCGCCCTCACGATGCGTTTACGCGACTTTTAGATTCAACCCAAGAGAACCATTGATTATATTTTTGAAAAACATGTTCATGTTTTTCAAAAACGCGGCCGGGCCTCAGCGAAACGTCCAGATCATGGGCGAATTTGGCGCGTCCAGCGTCTCTTTGAGCACGTTTCTCCCTTCCTTGAATCCCACGACACTAAACGATCCGTAGTGCGTCACCTTGGCTGCGGTTGCTGCCACGTCCTTGGGTGCGGCGTCCGGCGTGGCCTGGAACACGGCGGTGAAGCCGCCCTGGCGGGGCAGCGCGGCGAACACGGTGTCCGCCCCCTGGGCCTGGGCCAGCATGTCCTTGTGGCCGGGGATGGCCGCGCGCGGCTTTCCGGCCACCAGTATCGCCTCCTGGCGGGCCAGGTCCGCGATTTTGTCCGGCGACAGGTCACGCTCACGAACTATGCGGGCGCGCTCCTGCCCGAGCCCCGCCAGAAGCTGGGGCAGAGCGGCGCGCAGGCTCTCGGGCGCATCATCGGCCAGGAGCACCGTGAGTTTCTCCGCGCCCTTCACCGAGTTGACCGAGGGCGGAATCTCGGACTGCTCCAGCACCCTGAAGCTGTCGGCCTGCGGGTCCAGCAGGATGCGCCTGGGCGCGGCGGACACCTCCAGGGTGACCTCGGTGCGCGCGCCGTCCAGCATCACGGTGGATTCGGCGCTCTGTCCGTCCGTCTCCACAGTGAGGGGCAGCTTCAGCAGGTAGGGTTGTCCTGGTTGGGCCTGCTCCACGCTGATGTTTACGCTGTAGCCCCCGGAGGGGTTGGCCGTGGCCGCAGCGTCAGCGATCCGCAGGCGCGGCCCGCCCGTGTGTGTGAGCCACTGGGCGAAAAAGGCGCGGCTTTGGGCCTCGTCGAAGCCCGGCAGCCCGGCGAAGGTCCGCCGGATGTCCTCCCAGGAGGCGCTCTGGAAGAGCTTGTCGGCGTACAGGCGGCGCAGCCCCTGCCAGAAGGCCTCATCCCCAACGAACTCCCGCAACATGTGAAATACGAACAAGGTCTTGCCGTAGCCCACGGCCTGGCTGGCCGGGGAGAAGCGCGAGCCGAACTCCGACAGGGTCATGTCGCCGCCCTGGCGGACCAGATCGGCAAAGCCGCGCAACACGCGCTGCCGGTAGGCACGCCCGGCCTGGGGGGAGTCGCGCTCCTGGGCCAGATAGTCGGCCACGTAGGTGGTCAGGCCCTCGCACCAGTTGCCCTGGGCGTAGTCCACCAGCACGCCGTTGCCCCACCAGGAGTGCGCGATCTCGTGGCGCAGGCTGGTGGCCGGGATGAAGGGCAGGGCTATCACCTGGGAACCCAGCAGCGTGTAGGACGGAAACCCGTAGCCCGTGGGCAGCGGGTTTTCCACCACGGCGAACTTCTCCAGCGGATAGGGGCCGTGCAGCTCTTGATAAAAACGCAGATGGCTGGCGGATGCCTCCAGATAGGTGGGCGCAAGCCTCGCAGACCCTTCCAGCAGGAAGGTCTGCACCGGGACTGGCCCCTGGCGCGACTCCTCGAACCGGTAGCGGGCCAGGCAGAGCCCCAGCCTGCCCACGGGCTTGTCCACGGTCCAGGCGCTGAGCGTAGCCTGGGGCGTGTCCTCGAAGCCGCCAAGCGCCCCCTGGGTGACGGCCTTCACCCCCGGTGGAGCGGATACGCGCAGGCGATAGGTGCCCTTCGCGCCTTGCACTTCGGGGTGCCACAGGCTGCCGGGCATGAGCATGGCCCAGTCCGGGCCGCAGGCCGCGTCGGATGCCAGCGCGCCGGGGTTGTCCTGGGTGGCGGGAAGCGATGCTGGCGGCGGGTCCAGGGGCAGCGCATAGGCCAGGGATATGCTGCTTGCGCCTGCCGGGAGAGACACGCGCACGGTCTCCCCCGAGCGGGAGAAGCGCACGGGCTTGCCCCCGTTCGAGACTGCGAGCCCCATGGCGCGCGGCGAAAGACTGACGAGCACCTCCGGCGAAGGCGCGCCCGAGAGATTGAGCGTGGCGCTTACGCGCAGGCGCTTGGCCCCAGGTTCGAACGCGGCCTCGATGCTGTTGCCCGAAGGGGCTGCCAGGGCGGAGACGGCGAGACCCGCCAGGAAGAACGCTGCAAGCGTCAGGGAGATCATCCTGCTCATGTGAGGGGATATACGCCTGGATGAACCTGGAGGGAAGAGAGGGCGGGTATCACCAATGCCTGGACCATGCGCGCTGGTTTCACGCCGCAGGGTTTGTTCGGGTGAAATGGAGGGAAATCGTAATTCAAGGCCGCTTGACGGCCTGTTCGCTAGCCGATAAGTGGTCGGCTTTGTCTGGTAGAAGTCCGGCTTGATGCATTCTGTATCGCGCAGACGTGCTTCGCATGCCAGATGAAATGCAGTCCGCCGTGTTTGATATTCGTGCCGTACAATGGTGAACTCAGGGGGTAAGGGATGTTGTTGGTTCGTTTGCTGGCCGTGCTTGTCGTGTCTTTCTCTCTGTTCGGGTGCGGCATGAGCACCCCGCCGATCAAGGAGCACAATTCCATTGAGGTTCCCGACGGCAAGAACACCAAAACCATCGAACTTTTCAAGATTACCTCACGAGTGTCCCGTGGAACGCATATAGGCAAGATCGGAGAAGGCTGGGGCTGCATCTACATAGGCAAGATGGTCTGGAAATCCGGTCGTGCCAACGTGGCGGACGAGGAAGTAAAGTCCATCTTCGTGGAGGAGCTCAAGCGCTTCAACTACAACGTTATCGGCGACCCGGACAACCTGTTCGACAACAAGAGTGGGCGGGCGATGTATCGGGTGGGCGCCGTGATCACCAACATCCGCTGGGACGTCTGCTTCCTGGCCGGCTATCTCGACGGCTGGAGCTCCGGTTCGACGTATGTCGAACTTGATGTGGAGTGGCAGGTCTACAATGCTCTGGACAAGAAGACGGTCTACAAGTGCATGAGCAACGGCCAGGGCAAGGCGGATTTCAGCGCCAGGGATACCGACCAGGGGTTCCAGCAGGCCCTGGCTCACGCCGTGCGCGGGCTCATGGCCGACAAGGGGTTCTACAGCCTGGTTTCGGGTGAAAAGAACGAGAAGAAGCAGGGCAGCCCCTCGGACCCTCCCATGGGCGGCCTGATCGATGAGCCGCAGGACATGAGTTCCCGTGGCAACACGTCGTCCGCTCCTGATTCCCCGGCGGGAGGCGTGACGGTCTCCAAGAGCAAAACCACCCCCCTCAACGATATCGCCAAGAGCGTCGTCGTCATCCAGACTCCCGGAGCGCATGGCTCTGGTTTCTTCATCGACAACCAGGGGCATATTCTGACGAACCAGCATGTGGTGGACGACGAAGAGACCGTTCGCGTGATCTTGCAGAACAGAACCAAAGTCGAGGGCCGGGTCCTGGCCAGGGACGCGAAGCGCGACGTGGCCCTGGTCAAGGTGGATTCCCAGGTAGGCGTTCCGCTGGGCGTCCGGTTGGGCGACCTGCCTGTCGGAACGGACGTTTTCGCCATCGGGGCTCCCATTGAGATGGGCATGCAGGGTTCGGTGACCAAGGGCATCGTGAGCAGTTATCGGCCGGTGAATTCGAAGAGGATGCTGCAAAGCGACGTGGCGGTCTTCGGCGGCAACAGCGGCGGTCCGCTGGTCGACGCGCAGGGCCGGGTGGTGGGGATTTGCCAGAGTGGAATGACGGCCACTCAGGGGTTCAACTTCTTCATCCCCATCGATGAGGGCCTGGACAAGCTGAACGTTTCCGCAAAATAGCGGCCCGGACAGGCGGCCATTGCCGCCATGTCCACGTGTGCTGAAGTTATTTATGAGCGCCCCAGCCATTGGCCGGGGCGCTTTGTGTTGGAGCCCGAACTAGAGGAACGAACTCACCGCCTTGCTGCCTGCGGAGATGAGCCCTCCGGCGATCTGCCCGCCAGGAATCATGCCCACCACGCCGCCGAGCAGCCCTCCCACCGAGGAGACGATGCCACCCGCGCCTGACTTCTTATCCGCAGCGGTGGCCTGCTCCTTGAGAAGCATCTTCTCGTAGTGTTCGATCTCCGGGTCCACGCGGCCCCAGATGTTGAAGGTGCGGTCCCAGGCCGCGTCGTTCTGGGCGGTGTTCCACTGCAAGCCCTGCATGTCCCAGTCCTGGCGGTTCTGGGCCAGCATGTTGTTGTAGTCGATCTGGCGCATGGCCTGCGAATCGTTCCAGTCCCGCTGGGCGGTGCTGGCCTGCCAGTTCCATGCGTTGCTGGCCGCGTTGTTCTGGAAGAGCAGGTTGTTCATGGCCTGGTTTTCGTCCATGCGCGCGCTCCAGACGTTGTAGCCCATCTGGTTGGCGGCCTGGTTCTCCTGGAGGCGCGCCTGCCACTCGGCCATGGACTGCTGCTGGGCGAACTGCTGGTCCTGGGCCTGGAAGTCGTAGCGCTTGGCCGCCGCGCCCGCCGCGTTGTCGGCCACGGCGTCCATGTAGGAGCGGTTCACCTGACCGTCCATCTGCCGGGTGAACTGGCTGGAGCCGTACATGCCGCGCGAGGAATAGGCGTCTGTCAGGTCGCGCCTGGCCGTTTCATAGGCGCGGCTGGCGGCCTGTTCGCCAGGGTTTCGCAGGGACAGCTCATAGCGGTCGTAGTCGCCGTCGTTCATGCCCTTGTACTGGGGCGCGGCCTGCCCATAGGTCTTGTAGCTGGGGTCGGAACCGGAGCCGTACTTCTGGTATTGGAAGTTCTGGTAACTGGGTGAGCTCCACTGGGTGTTGGCCGGGGCCTGGGCCTTGTTGCCCCACCACTGGGAGTCGTCCAGGAATTTCGCCGGTTTGTACGGGTCCACGCCGTTCTGGCTGGCGATCATGTGGGACTGCGTCAGCCCGAATGTGGAAGGTCCTTCATAGCTCATGTGTGTTCTCCGTTTTGGTTTATCCGCGAACCTGTGCGATCTCGGCCAGGCAGAGCCTCAGCCGGATGCGTCCGCTGGTGGTTGTGATCTGGAATGACATGGCCGCGTCCCGGAAGCGGGTGCGGCTTACCATCTGGGTTTCCGCCGACACCCCCAGGGGTTGGGAGGCGTCGCTCACCGGCCCGATGGCTTCGGCCAGCTTGCCAAGGCCCGGGTTGGCGCTCCAGGAGTTAAGCATCACCGGGCTGACCTGATCCGAGCCGAACACCTGGAGTTTCCCCGTGCCGGGAGTGATGGCTTCGCAGTTGAGGCGGGTCTTGCGCAGCACCATCTCGCCCTGGGCGGTGAACACCTTGGAACGGGCCAGGGCGCGAATCTCGGCGAACTGGCCGGGAGCCACCTCGTCGCGCGATTCGCCCATGCCCAGCCGGTAGAGATGCCCGTTGTGCCCGGCCAGATAGACGCTGTTCCCCGCCTGGCAGGCGCTGGAGAGGAACAACCCCTGGAAGTCCAGGCGGGTCCAGGCCTGGTTGTGCGGATGGTAGACCAGCACCTGGCTGTCGCCCTCCACGAAGGCCAGCATCACGCCGAGCCTGGGCAGAAAGCGCATCTCGGCCACGTTTTTGCCGTTTAAGGCGGGGTTGACCGGACGCCCGACGCCGCCCACCTGGATGTCGCCGTACTGCTGCACCCCGGCCAGATCCATGATGCCGCCCTGGCCAGCGAAGAGCAGGTTGTTGCCTACGAACTCCATGGCGCGCGGGCCGTTGGCCGTCACGTTGCGCGAGAGCTGCGAGAGCGACCAGGACGAACTCGCGCCCGCTGTCTGCAAGCGCATGATGCGCTTGCCCGAATCACCGGCCTTGAACACCACCAGGTCCTGCCCGATGACCCCGAAGCCGATGACCCGCAGTCCATCGCCGTAGCCCGCGCGCAGAAACACCGCGCCCCCCTGGTCGATGTTCCAGTCGGTTTCGTCGTAGGGGCCGCACAGGGCCACGCCGTCCAGGTCCTGGGCGGAGTTGGCCGCAAGACGGCCGCCGATCTCCACCACGGCGGTGGCCGAGGGAGACCCGGCAAGCGTGGTGAGTTCCTCTCCGTCCCAGGCCCGCAGGTGCGGCCCGCCGTCGGCGATGATGAGTTTCCCGTGGAAGGTGGCCAGGCTCGGCGACAGGCCGGGCTGGGCGAGATCAGCCAGATGGACCCAGCCCGCAGGCTGGTCCAGCCGGTAGAGCTTGCCGTCGGACGTGGCCGCGACCAGCATCCCTTCGAGCGCGTCGCGCTCGAACCAATGCAGGGCCACGACGGCTCCCCCGCCCGGAGGCGGCTCGGCGGCGTGCACCAGTCCGGGCCGGGTGGTCAGGACGGTCCTGCCTTCCTCGTAGAACATGTTGACCACGTCGGCCAACTGGTTGTCGGGTAGGGCGTCGGGGTTGTCCGCCAGGTTGAGGCCGCCGTCGAAGGCGATGGCCGCCTGGTTGACGCCTTGCTGCTTGACTGAAGATTTCGCCATGTACGCTCCTTTGCCAGGGCAGGAGCGATTATCTCCAGAAACAGTCCGGCGTATACCCACATAGCGCTATGTGGGCACAAAGCGGAAAATAATGAGAGGCGGGACCTCTGATTACGCGGTGTTTTCCGGGTTGCGCCGCGCTGGAAGGAAAAAGCCCACCTCGTGGTAGACGTCGTGGTCCCGGCTGATCTCCGGGCGCGGGGCCACGTTCCAGGTCCAGGTGCGCACAGGCGGGGGCAGCAGGGCGCCACGCAGGGGATTCTCGATGCCAGAGGTCCCGTGCCAGCGGATGTCCGCAATGAGGCAGGCCGTGCCGGGGCAGGCTTCCAGCAGGCTGACGTGCTCCGCCAGGAGGCGGGACGCGAAGGCCTCCAGCTCAAGCGGCGCGTGGAGGCCCGAGGCTTTCAGGCGCCGCAGGGGTAGAAGCGGCAGTTGGGAGAGGATGTTGGCGGAAACGATAAGGTCCGGGGCCTCGCGCTTAAGCAGGTCGCACAGGGCCAGCGGCGTAGAGTCCGGGATGCCCGGCCCGTGTGCCAGGGCGGCAAGCGTCCCGGTCACGTCCAGGGTCATACAGCGCACGTTGTACAGGCGGCGCACGCGCCAGCGCGCGGCCAGGGGGTGGACCACGTCGGCCAGCACCACGCGTTCGAACATCCGGGCCAGCTGCTCCACGGGTACGTCCAGGAGCGCGCCGGAGCCCAGCACCAGGGCGCATTTTCTACCCGAACTGGCTTGTGCAGCCTCCATGATGGCGGCCCGGCTGTTCTCCAGATGGCTCTGCCACGCGGCCCGGCAGCGCCGGTGCCGCGCGCGGATGGCCACGGCCTCGGTGAGGTAACCCAGCTTGCGCGCAGGCAACGGGCAGGACGTGAGCAGATACTCCACGAGTTCGGCCAGCATGTAAGGCTCCTGAGACTGGTGGCAAGTGCGCGGGCGTCGAACCCGTCCGGAGACACGGGCGGCACCGCCGGGCTCTTGTAGCGGAAAACACAAAAAAAGAAACGGGACAGGTCCATGCGAACCCGCCCCGTCCTGATGTGTATCCTGCGGTCTTACGCTTCCAGCTGATTGCTGCGCAGCTGGCCGATGACCGTTTCCAGTGACTCGCTCTGGGTGCCCAGGGTGCGCAGGATGTCCTCGGAGCGGGTCATGCCCTGGGAGATACGCCCGGCCAGTTCGCGGATCTCGTCCACGGAGCGGGTGATCTGCTCACTGGCGGCGGACTGCTCCTCGCTGGCCGTGGCAATGGCCCGGACCTGATCGGAGGTTGTCTCCACCAGGGAGACGATCTCAGCCAAAGCCCCGCCGGAGGTTTTTGCCAGGGAACTGGCCTGGCTGGCGGCCTGAGTCATGTCCTCCACCTTGGATACGTTCTCCTGGGTGCCGCTCTGGATGGCGCTGATGGTCGTGCCCACTTCGCGGGTGGCCACCATGGTCTTTTCGGCGAGTTTGCGCACCTCGTCGGCCACCACGGCGAAACCGCGCCCGGCGTCTCCCGCGCGCGCGGCCTCGATGGCGGCGTTCAGAGCCAGCAGGTTGGTCTGGTCCGCAATGTCGGAAATGACGGTCAGCACCTGATCCACCGCCTTGGTGCGCGAAGCCAGTCCGTCCATGGCCTGTTTGAGCTCCCCGGCCAGCGTGTCCACACCGGAGATGGCGGCCACGGCCTGCTCCACCAGATGTTTACCGTCGTTGGCCTTCTCGCTGGCCATGCTTGTCTGGTTGGCGGCCTGCTGGGCGCTGCGGGCCACCTCCAGGATGGTGGCATTCATCTGCTCCATGGCGGTGGCGGTCTGCATGGTGCGGTCCTGCTGGGACTGGGCGTCACCGATGGCTTCGTCCATCTGCCGGGTGAGCAGGTCCGATGAGTCGTTCACGCCGGTCACCACGCCCTCCAGGCGCGAAGCAGCCTCGGCCAGCCCTTCCAGGCGGGAGCTCTCGGCCTTGCACCCGGCGATTTCGGCCTGACGCAGAGCCTCCTCAGCTTTTTCGGCCTGAGCGTTGGCAAGGGCCTGCTTTTCGGCGATGCTGGCCAGGTTGTCTTTCAGGGTGGACACCAGTTCGGAGAGCGACAGGGACAGTTCACGAAGTTCCGTGCAGCTGGTTTCGGTGGCCAATTGCCGCCCCAGTTCACCTCCGGCCACAGCCTTGGCGAAGCCCAGGCAGCGGGTCAGCGGCCCGGTGACCACCTTGGCCGAGAGCAGCCAGATGGCCGCTGCCAGCACCACGGTCACCACCGCCGCCAGCAAAGCCTGTCGGTTGATGGAGCTTTTCACCTGGGCGATCAGGTCTTCCATGGGGGCCAGCACGCAGAAGGTCCAGCCGGTGAAGGCGTCCTTGCGCACTGCGGTCAGGCGTCCGTCCGCCGAGGTGAGCAGGGCATCGCCGGACACGGCCAGGGCTTTCTGGATAAGTTCGTTCTTGGAGGATTCGTCCTTCAGGAGCTGGGCCGGATCGTGATGGGCGATGGCCTTGCCGTCCGGTTCGTAGATGAGCACATGGCCGGTGGAGCCGATCTTGGTGGCGGAGACGGCACCGGTCAGGGCCGCGAGGTCCACGGCGGCGGTGAGCACACCAGTGATCGCGCCTGCGGTGGATTTAACCGGCACGGCCACCACCAGCACGGGCTTGTTGGAGATGCGGCTTACGATGGCCTTGGATAGAAAGGAGTCCTTGCCGCCGCTGGTCACGGCCTTGAAGTAGTCGCGGTCGCCCATGTTGGCCTTGGCCAGGGGGCCGGTCAGGCTGGAGCCCACCAGATCGCCTTTGCTATTGTAGAGGCTCACGTAGTCGATGCCCAGGCTCTTCATGCCGGATACCGTGGCGCTCATGCGCTTGAGGAAGGCCTCCTGGTCGCCTGTGCCCTCGGCGGTGGCCTTGACCACGGCGATGTCGGTCCAGGTTTTCAGTGCCTCGGTTTTCAGGCGCATGGAGTCGGACACGTCCTTGACGATGGCCTGGGCGATGATGGGCATGTCGGAGCGCAGCATGACTGTGGCCGAATCACGCGTGGCGTTGGCTCCCATCCAGACCAGTCCGGCCAGTCCGGCGGTGACCACCAAAAGAACCGGGGTCAGAAACGCAGCCTTCAAAGACAGCCTCATGGTCAAACCTCCACGTATGCAATGCGTTAGGTCGCTGCCGTGCAGCGGCGCAAAATTCATACTTTTGCAGTACAGTTGGCAGGCTGGACAGAAATGCATCCCTCCACTCGGGGCGGCGTTCATGTCGGGAGAACATGAACGGCGATTCAAAACTGCTTTTTAGGTCTTAGTGGATATGGCCAAGGGCATCAAGCGGAATCGGAATGTAACGTGTGCAACCGGAGATCAGCCTGTCAGGGGGCAGTTCCCGCCGGAGCGTATTGGAGCGACGCAGGAGCTGCCTGTCGCATTCCCTTGCGCCCGCATATAGGATCGGACGCAAGGGAATCATGTGCTGAAAGGTTGATGGATAACGATTCAATATGATGTCGTGGCTGAATAAGCCATTTCATTCGTGCGCATAAACATGTGAGAGTAGTGCGCGAGAGTTCCGCTAGAGTTCGCTGGGGAGTTTCTTGAGCTCCGCATAGGTGAACACCGGCCCGTCCATGCAGACGTATTTCGTGCCGATATTGCAGCGACCGCAGATTCCCACGCCGCACTTCATGCGTTTTTCCAGAGTGGTGTAGATGGATTCGTCCGGGAAGCCCAGTTTCTTGAGCGCCTGGAGCGTGAACTTGATCATGATGGGCGGCCCGCAGGTGACGGCCACGGTGTTCTCGGGCGAGGGGTTCATATCCAGGAGCACGTTGGGGATGAGGCCCACGGTGTGCTCCCAGCCCGGAGCTTCGCGGTCGATGGTCAGAACCGTCTTCATATCCTTGCGGGTGGTCCAGTCGGGCAGGTCGTAGCGGAAGGCCATGTCTTCGGGGCTGCGCGCGCCGTAGAGCAGGGAGATGTCCCCGTAGTCCTTGCGGTTGTCCAGCATGAAGAGCAGCAGGGTGCGCAGCGGGGCCATGCCGATGCCGCCGCCTACGAACACCACGTTCTTGCCTTTCATGGACTCGTAGGGGAAGGCGTTGCCAAGCGGGGCGCGCACGCCGATCTGGTCGCCAGCTTTCAGCGAATGCAGCCTGGAGGTTACTTCGCCTGCTGCCATCACCGAGAACTGGAGGTAGTCCATGCGGGTGGGGGGCGAGTTGATGACGAAGGTTGCCTCGCCCACGCCGAACACCGAGAGCTGGCCCACCTGGCCCGGTTCGTACCGGAAGGACTTCATGCGCTCGGGGGTGTTCAGGGTCACCCGGAAGGTCTTGATGGCCGGGGTCTCCTGGATGGTCTCGATGATCGTGGCGATCTCGGGGATGTAGGGATTTGGCAGGGTGGTCATACTGGGGGCTCCCTACTTGTTTTCCGGCTTGGCCGTGGGGCGTTCGATGGACAGGCGCACGATCTCGCGGATGTCCACGCTCACCGGGCACAGCGAGATGCAGCGTCCGCAGCCACAGCAGGCGATGGGGCCGCCGTGGATCTCCGGGTAGTAGCTGAACTTGTGGCCGACGCGGTTTTTCAGCCTGTGGGCCTTGGTGGGACGGGGGTTGTGCCCGCTGGCCTCCAGGGTGAACAGGTAGGACATGCAGGTGTCCCAGGTGCGGATGCGCTCGCCCTTCATGCCGGTGCGCTCGTCGGTGACGTTGAAGCAGTAACAGGTGGGGCAGAGGTACGTGCAGGCACCGCAGCTGATGCACTTGGCGGACACGTCCTCCCAGAAGCCCATGTCCTCGAACTTCTCGATAAGCTTGGCCTTGGCCGGGGAGGGGTTCCAGGCGGGGCCGAGCGCGCTCAGGGCCGAAGCGTGCACGGTCTTGGCCTCTTCGCGCAGGGCATTGCCGTCGCTCAGGAGCTTCGATTCTACAAGTTCCTTGCCGCGCTCCGATGCGCACTCCACCAGATAGCCGCCGGAAACAGGCGTCAGCAGCACGTCCGAGCCGGTGGCGTCGTAGGGGGAGCTGCCTATGCTGTTGCAGAAGCAGGTGTTCTGCGGGTCGTCGCAGGCCAGGGTCACGAACAGGGTGTTTTCGCGCCGCTTCTTGTAAGCGGTATCCTGGATTTTGGGGGTGTCGTACACCCGGTCGAACACCAGGAAGCCGCGCGCGTCGCAGGGGCGGCCTCCGAAGACCACCGTGGGCGGCGCGTCGATGGTTTCGTGCACCTCCACGGCCACCTGCCCCAGGTTCTCGGGGTTTTTGGTGTAGCGGAAGCTCATGAGCGCCTCCGAGGCCGGGAACACGCTGGCCTTGGGCGGCACGTTGGCCTGACGGTCCAGCACCGGGGTCACGCCCGCTGCGTAAGGGCGAAACACCACGGCCTCACGCTCCCGGACGGGAACCAGCACCCGGCGCGCGGCGGCGAGTTCGCCAAGCCACGCGGACAATTTGTCGTCTGCGAGAAACAAGGCGTCCATCACCAGCCCCTCTCGTTGATGGTGTCTTCCTGGACCTTGAAGTTCAGGAGCGGCGGCTTGGCGTCGGGATCGGTCCCGGCGCGGTAGTCGAACAGCTCCAGAATCTCCTTGCCGAGCTTGCGCTTCAGGAGCAGCAGCGGGATGTCCACGGGGCAGGCCCGCTCGCACTCGCCGCACTCGGTGCAGCGCCCGGCCAGGTGCGTGGCGTGGATCATCTGGAAGAAGAACTTCTCCTCCAGGCCGTCGCGCTGGCTGACCCAGTTGGGTTCGCGGCTCTGGCCGATGCAGTAGTCGCGGCACACGCACAGGGGGCAGGCGTTGCGGCAGGCGTAGCAGCGCACACAGCGCTCCATCTGCTCGCGCCAGAACTCCATGCGCTCCTCCAGGGTCTGCTCCTCGAAGGCGGCGACGTCCGCGTAGGTGTCCGGGGCCGCTTCCGTGATGGGCTGGCCCGCGAATTCGTCATGGATGACCGCGTTGTGGTAGCGGCAGCGCCCGCATTTGTCGGCCTGCACTTCGGCCATGGGCAGGCGGATCTCCTGGCCCGACACGGTGACGACCAGATCGCCGTCCGCGAAGCTGGCGGCGCGCACCCGGCCCATGTCCAGGTCCTTGGCGGCCAGGGCGCGCTTGACCTTGCCCAGGTCGGCCACGCCCTCGCAGGGCAGCCCGAACACCATCACCTTGTCGCGGTGGATGAGTTTTTCCTGCAAGAGTTCCACTACCGAGCGGCTGTCGCAGCCCTTGACCACCACGCCGATGCGCTTGGCGCTGCCGTAGCGGGTGAGGTAGGTGGACAGGTTGTGCACGCACAGCGGGTCGAAGACCAGCTTGTCAACGTCTGCCTCGCTGGTGATGAACAGGGGCGTGCGGTGCAGGGAGTCGTACCCCTGGCCCCAGCCGATGACCACGTCCAGCTCCGGGAGGCGCTTGACGATCTGCGCCTTGAGTTCATCTTGTAACGACATATGTGTCTCCGCCTAGGCCAAAGGCTCGAGGACCGTACCCAGCGAACAGGCCTTGGCAAGAGACTGCCTGCCGATGCGCTGGACGGGACCCAGGGCGTGTATCTGGTTGGTGAAGGAGGTCACCACGTGCTGCCAGCGCTGGCCCTCCGAGGCCGAAACCCAGGTGTACTCGAAGCGGCCCGGATCGATGCCGATGATGGGCAGGAAGCGCTTGAGCACCTCCAGGCGGCGTCTGGCGTAGTAGTTGCCTTCGGCGTAGTGGCAGTCGCGCGGGTGGCAGCCGGAGACCAGCACGCCGTCCGCGCCGCCGATCAGCGTCTTCAGCACGAACAGCGGGTCGATGCGCCCGGAGCAGGGCATGCGGATGATGCGCAGGTCAGTGGGCTGCACGAAGCGCCCCACGCCTGCGGTATCCGCGCCTCCGTAGGAGCACCAGTTGCAGAGGAAGCCTACGATGCGAAGTTCCTTGTCCATCTCCTAAGCCTCCTCCGTCTCGCTGGAAAGCAACGCGTTGACCTCGGCCAGTATCTGGTTGTCGGTGAAGTTCTGAAGCTGGATGGCCCCCTGGCGGCAGGTGGAGGTGCAGATGCCGCAGCCCTGGCAGATGGTCTCGATGACCTGGGCCTTGATCTCTCCGCGCACCTCGGTCTCCTTGATGGCTCCGAAGGGGCAGGTGATCGCGCACTTCATGCAGCCCACGCAGCGCTTGAGGTCCACCTTGGACACCTGGGGGTCGCTCTGGAGCTGGTCCTTGGAGAAGAGCGAGAGCACCTTGGCGGCGGCGGCGCTGCCCTGGGCCACGGAGGACGGGATGTCCTTGGGGCCTTGGGCGCAGCCCGCCAGATAGACGCCCGCCGTGTTGGTCTCGACGGGTTTCAGCTTGGGATGGCCTTCCATGAAGAAGCCGTAGGAATCATACGAGATGCGAAGCTTCTCGGCCAGCTGGGCCGAGCCCGCCGCGCCTTCCGCGCCAACGGCCAGCACCACGAGGTCCGCCTCGACCTCCACCTGCGCTCCGGCCAGGGTGTCCACGCCGCGCACGATCATCTTGCCGTCCTGGGGGTAGACCATGGACACGCGGCCGCGAATGTACTTCGCGCCGTATTCCTCCATGGCCCGCCGGGTGAACTCGTCGTACATCTTTCCGGGGGCGCGGATGTCCATGTAGAACACGTAGGACTCGCTGTCGGGGATGTGGTCCTTGGTCAGGATGGCCTGCTTGGCCGTGTACATGCAGCAGAAGCCGGTGCAGTAGGGCCTGCCCACGGACTTGTCGCGTGAGCCAACGCACTGGATGAACACGATGGTCTTGGGCTCTTTCTTGTCAGAAGGACGCTTGATGTGCCCGCCCGTTGGGCCGGACGCCGAGAGCATCCGCTCGTACTGGAGGCTGGTGATGACGTCCGGGTAGCGGCCCGCGCCGTACTGGCCGTACACGTGCCAGTCCATCAGGTCGAAGCCGGTGGCCGCGATGATGGCGCCCACTTCCTCGGTGATCATCTCGTCCTGCTGGTCGTAGTCGATGGCCTTGGTGGGGCAGACTTTGGCGCAGATGCCGCACTTGCCGGTCTTGAATTTGATGCAGGAGTCGCGGTCGATGGAGGCTCGCTTGGGGATGGCCTGCGGGAAGGGAATGTTGATGGCCGTGGTGGTGCCGATCAGCTCGTTGAACGGGTCCTTGCTCTTCTTGCTGGGGCACTTTTCCATGCAGGCCCCGCAGCCGGTGCAGGTCTTCCAGTTCACGTAGGTGGCCTTCTTGCGCACCTCAACCTGATAGTTGCCCACGTAGCCGAACACCTCGTCCACTTCGGCGCTGGCGTGCAGGGTGATGTTGGGGTGCTGGGCCACGTCCACCATGCGGGGGCCGAGGATGCAACTGGAGCAGTCCACGGTGGGGAAGGTCTTGTCGAGCTTCGCCATCTTGCCGCCGATGGTGGTGGTCTTCTCCACCAGCACCACTTGCAGGCCGCCGTCAGCGCAGTCCAGGGCGGCCTGTATGCCCGCCACGCCGCCGCCGATTATCATCACGCGCTTGTTGATGCTGAAGCTCTGGGAGTAGAGCGGCTTGTTCTGGGCCAGCTTGGCAACAGCCATGCGCACCAGGTCGATGGCCTTTCTGGTGTTGGCGACCTTGTCCTTGCCGATCCAGGAGACGTGTTCACGGATGTTGGCCATCTCGAACATGTAGGGGTTCAGCCCCGCGCGGGCCACGGTGCGCATGAAGGTGGAGCCGTGCATGCGCGGCGTGCAGGAGGCCACCACCGCGCCGTCCAGGCCCATCTCTTTGATGGCGTCTATGATGCCCTGCTGGCCGGGCTCGGAGCAGGCGTACATGGTGTCCTTGGCGAAGGCCACCTCGGGCATGGACTTGGCCGCTTCGGCCACCTGCACCACGTCCACGGTTCCGGCGATGTTGGAGCCGCAGTGGCAGACGAAAACTCCTATCTTCATGACTGCGCCCCCTTGCTTGCAGGCTTTTTCGCTGCCTGGGCTTGGGCTTCAGCCCTGGCGGGTAGGCTCTCCAGAAGCGCCATGGGGCTGACCTCCAGCTTTTCAAGGCCCACCTGGGACGGCGTCATGCCCAGGGCCAGCCCGATGAGCTGCGTGTAATAGAACACCGGCATGTTGTGGCTGGTGTTGTTGGCCACGTTTATCTGGTCCTGGCGCAGATCCAGGTTCATCTGGCACAGCGGACAGGCCGTGACCACCGCGTCGGCCCCGTTGGAGGCCGCCGTGTCCAGCAGCTTCCCGGAGAGCTTCTGCACGATGTCTCGCCGGGCCACGCCGAAGGACGCGCCGCAGCACTCCACCTTGAGGGGGAAGGTCACCGCTTCGGCCCCGATGGCCTCCATGAGCTGGTCCATGGCGATGGGGTTCTCGTGGTCATCGAACTCCATGATGTGCGGCGGACGGTTCATGATGCAGCCGTAGTAGGGCGCGAGCTTCAGGCCGGTCAGGAGCCTGACCGCCTTGGGGCGCAGGGCGTCCGGGCCGACGTCTTCATAGATGGCCTGGAGGATGGACTTCACGGGCAGGGTGTTGCGCACCGGAAAGTCCAGCAGGGCGTTGACCTCGGCGGCGAACTCCGGGTCCTTCATCTTGTGGGCGGACACCTTGAGGTTGGTCAGGCAGCTGGGGCAGGGGGTCAGGATGGCGGACACCCCTTCCAGACGCTCGGCCAGGGCCAGATTTCGACCGGACAGGGCGCTTGAGAGTCGATGGTCCACGGTGTGGGCCGGGGAGGAGCCGCAGCAGCTCCAGTCCGGGATGTCCACCAGTTCCATGCCCAGGGCCTCGCACACGGCGCGGGTGGACTGCTCATATTCCTTGGACGTGCCCTGGCCGGAGCAGCCGGGGTAGTAGGCGTAGCGGAGCTTCTGGCTCATTTCTGACACTCCTGCCTGAAGCGCTCGAAGATTTTGGCGATGGCCTCGGGGTTTTTCACCTTGTGGGGAAGCGGCGAGAGCTTGCCCTTGGGCAGAATCTTGGGCGCCAGATCGACGTCGGTCCAGAAGCGCCCGGTCTTGCCGATGAAGCGCAGCAAAAGGCCCATCTCGAAGGCCCTGCCGTTCTTCTCGACCGATTCCAGAAAGCTGTCCACGAAGGATTTGACCCCGTACTCCGTGGAGTAGCCCTCGCGCCGGGCCATGTGGCGCAGCACATCGACAATGTGGGCCACGTCGATGTTGTTGGGGCAGCGGGTGGTGCAGGATTGGCACGTGGCGCACAGCCAGACGGAGCGGCAGGAGAGCAGGGCCTCTTTCTGCCCGGCCTGGAGAAGGCGCATCATCTGGTGCACGGGTATGTCGTAAACGAAGGTATAGGGGCAGCCTGCGGTGCAGTTGCCGCACTGGTAGCAGAGACTGACGTTCTGGCCGGACTCCTTCTCCACCTGGGCGATGAAGTCCCGGTCCTGGCTGTGCGAGAGGGCGATGACGTTCATAGAGCCGGTCAACCTTGCGTTAGAGGATGGTGCTCGTTTTCAGCGCTTTTGGGCGTGGGTGGTCCTCATAACAGGCATGGCAAATCCGCCGCAAGTCCTTTGAGAGGAACGCGGGGACTAAATCCCTGGACGTTTGTACGCCTGGACATGTCACTGCCTGTCATGGGCTCTTCGGGACGACCCCCCTGAAACGCCTGGCGCGGACCGAGTACGCGTTGGCAGACCATCCGCCGCACGCGTTGTTCGCACTCGCCCGCTCGCCAAAGCTGCCGCGCCAGGCGGTCCAGGGAGGCCGTCCCGATTTTCTAGCGTCGCGTTCTCACATTTCGTTCATCAGGCGATGAACGAAAGCCTAGAGAACCAATTCCATAATTTTTGAAAACCATGCTCATGGCTTTCAAAAACGCGACACTAACCCAAAAGTCTTCTGGCGATCTCCTTCGCCGCCCGCCGTCCCGCACCCATGGCCGATATGACCGTGGCCGCACCGGTGACGATGTCGCCTCCGGCAAAGACATTGGGGATGGACGTCTCGCCCGTATCCTCGTTGACCGTTATGTAACCCCATTTGTTGAGTTCAAGTCCGGGAGTGGAATTGGTCATCAGCGGGTTGGAGCCCGTGCCCACCGCGATGATGGCCATGTCGCAGGGAATGTCGCAGAACTGGCCGTCGCAGGCGATGGGGCTGCACCGGCCCGATTCGTCGGGCTCGCCCAGCATCATCTTCTGCACGGTCAGGGTCTTGAGCCAGCCCTTTTCGTCCCCTATCAGTTCTACGGGGGCGTTCAGGCACATGAGCTCGATGCCCTCGTCCTTGGCGTGGTGCAGCTCCTCCAGGCGGGCGGGCATTTCCTTTTCGCTGCGACGGTACACGATCATCACCCGGTCAGCCCCGAGGCGCTTGGCCGTGCGGGCCGCGTCCATGGCCACGTTGCCCGCGCCGAACACGGCCACGTTCTTGCCGGTGTAGGCCGGGGTGTCCACGGCGGGGAAGGTGTAGGCCCGGCCCAGGTTCACGCGCGTCAGGTACTCGTTGGCCGAGAACACGCCGATCAGGTTCTCGCCGGGAACGCGCAGGAACTTGGGAAGCCCCGCGCCCACGCCGATGAACACGGCGTTGAAGCCCTGGTCGATCAGGTCCTGCACGGTGATGGTCTTGCCGCCCACCCAGTTGGTGTGGAACTCCACACCCTGGGCTTTCATGGCCTCGATCTCCTTGCGCACGATCTCCTTGGGCAGACGGAACTCCGGGATGCCGTAGATCAAGACGCCGCCAAGCTCATGCAGCGCCTCGTACACATGGACTTTAATCCCGAGCGACGAGAGGTATCCGGCCACGGTGAGGCTCGAAGGCCCCGCGCCGATGCAGGCCACCTTCAGCCCCTCGTGCTCAAGCGAGCAGGCGTGGGTGCCGGTGAGCTGTTCGCAGGCGTCCGAGGCCATGAAGGTGTCGGCCACGAAGCGCTCCAGGCGTCCGATGGCCACGGGCTCACCCTTCTTGCCCATGATGCAGGAACCCTCGCACTGGGTCTCCTGGGGGCAGACCCGGCCACACACGGCTGGGAGCGAGTTGGTTTCGCGCAGCACCTTGTAGGATTCGTGCAGGTCGCCCTCCACGATCTTCTTTATGAATCCCGGGATGTTGATCTCCACCGGGCAGCCCTTGACGCACAGGGGCTTCTTGCACTGGATGCAGCGGTTGGCTTCGGTGAGGGCCATCTCAGGGGTGTAGCCCAGGGTGACTTCATTGAAGTTGGTGACCCGCACGCTGGCCGGCTGCTCCGGCATCGCTGTGCGGGGAACGGCCTTGCCCTTCTTTTTCTCAGTGGGAGCATTTGCAGACATGGCTCTTCTTGAACTCCTCGTAGGAAATCTGTTCCATGGCCTTGAAGGCCGAGAGGCGGCTGGACAACTCCTTGAAGTCCACCAGCTGGCCGTCGAACTCGGGGCCGTCCACGCAGGCGAACTGGGTCTTGCCGCCCACGCTCACTCGGCAGGCGCCGCACATGCCGATGCCGTCCACCATGATGGAGTTCAGGCTCACCACGGTTTTCACGCCGAACGGCTTGGTGGTGCGGGCCACGGCGGCCATCATGGGCACGGGGCCCACGGCCACCACCTCGCCGATGGTGGGGTCGGCCTTGAGCCGAGCCTCCAGGATCTCGGTCACCAGGCCCTTGTGGCCGTAGGAGCCGTCGTCTGTTGAAACCAGCACCTCGGGACAGAAGCGCTTGAGTTCCTTTTCGAAGAGCAGAAGGTCTTTGGTGCGAGCGCCAATGATGGCGATCACGTGGTTTCCGGCCATGTGGTGGCCCTTGGCGATGTGGTGCATGGCCGCGATGCCGGTGCCGCCGCCCACGCAGATCACCGGGCCGTCATACTTGTGGATGTCGGTGTCCTTGCCCAGGGGGCCGCACAGGTCCAGGATGTCGTCGCCTTCCTTGAGGGTTTCCAGTTGGGCGGTGGTCTTGCCCAGCACCAGGTAGACGATGGTGATGGTTCCGGCCTTTTTGTCGGTGTCGGCGATGGTCAGGGGGATGCGCTCGCCGTTCTCGCTGACCCGCAAGATGACGAAGTTTCCGGGTTTGGCCTTGGCCGCGATATGCGGGGCGTCCAGAACCAGCTCACTGGTCTGCCCCGGTATCAGGCTTCGTTTTTTGAGTATCCTGCTAGGCATCACGAACTCCTTGGGTGGTCTCTTCCTCGCGTTCAGGCTGCACGGGGCTCAGGGGGCTGCAATTCCTCCCGAAAAGGTAGGAGATGCTGTGGGACCCTGTGCCGTTGAGCGTTCCCACCCCGACACCGGACCGGCAGAGCACAAACCGGTCCGGCCAAAAGCGATGCCGGAGAGGGAGCCGTGCGGCTCTTTCTGTGGCGGCGAGGGGGGGCGTCCTCCCAAACGCTTCCCCCGCGCGCGCCGTGGAAGTCTCGAACCGGATAGACGTGATCCGTAGGCAATACGTGCCTGCCAGCCAGCCTCGGAGTCCAAGGGGTTCAAGCCTTCCCGCAAGCAGGCGAGCGATCGCTTGCTTGCGGGAAGACCGGTCCGCCAGGGTTGGCTTAAGGCGGACCGGTCCCCTGATGTCAGCTAGCCTGCGAGGGCTGCTTCCAGGTTGGGCTTGGTGTAGAGCTCACCGCCGTGACAGTCGTTTATGACCAGCAGGGGGAAGCGCTCGACGGTCAGTTCCCGGATGGCCTCAGGGCCGAGGTCGTCATAGGCGATGACCTTGGCGGCCTTGATGGCCAGGGACAACAGCGCGCCTGCGCCGCCGGTGGCTCCGAAGTAAGCCGCCTTGTTGGTGGCCATGGCGTCTTTTACTTCCTGGCTGCGCTTGCCCTTGCCGATGGTGCCCTTGAGGCCCAGGCCGTGCAGGCGCGGGGCGTAGGTGTCCATGCGGTAGGACGTGGTGGGCCCGGCCGAGCCGATGGGGCGTCCCGGAGGCGCGGGGCTTGGTCCCACGTAGTAGATCAGCGCGCCCTTGAGGTCGAAGGGCAGGGCCTCGCCCTTGTCCAGGGAGTCGGTCAGGCGCTTGTGGGCGGCGTCGCGGCCCGTGTAGATGGTGCCGGTGATGTACACCACGTCGCCGGACTTGAGCTTCTCGATGTCCGCATCGGTGAGCGGGGTCTTCAGTTCGTATTCAGCCATTAGAGCACCACCTCCTTGTGCCGCGCGGAGTGGCACTGAACGTTCACGGCCAGGGGCAGGCTGGCCAGGTGGCAGGGGGCCACCAGGATCTTCACGCCCAGGCAGGTGGTTTTGCCGCCCAGGCCCATGGGGCCGATGTTCAGCTTGTTGATGGACTCGAGCACTTCGGCCTCAAGCTTGGCGACTTCGGGATCGGGGTGGGTGTCGTCGATGTCGCGCAGCAGGGCCTTCTTGGAGTTGATGGCCGCCAGCTCGAAGTTTCCGCCGATGCCGATGCCCACCAGGACGGGCGGGCAGGGGTTGGGGCCTGCCTCGGCCACGCGGTTGATGATGAACTCGCGCAGCCCCTTCCACCCGGCAGCCGGGGGGAACATCATGACGCGGCTCATGTTCTCGGAGCCGCCGCCCTTGGCCATCATCCAGATCTTCAGCTTGTCGCCGGGGACGATGTCGAAGTGGATGATCGCGGGACCGTTGTCCCCGGTGTTCTTACGGGTGAAGGGATCGCAGGAGGATTTGCGCAGGTAGCCTTCCTTGTAGCCCTTGATCATGCCCTCGTTGATGGCCTGGCGCAGGCTCATGCCGTCCACGTGGGCGTCCTCGCCCATTTCCACGAAGAACACGGCGAGGCCGCAGTCCTGGCAGAGGGGCAGACCGGTGTCCTTGGACAGTTCGGCGTTCTCGATGAGCTGGCGGAAAATCTCCTTGGCGGCGGGATTTTCCTCGGCCGCGAGGCGCTCCTTGAACGTCCTCATGACGTCCTCGGGCAGTTCCCGGTTGGCCGCGATGCACATCTCGGCCACCTTGTCGATGATCGTCTGTGCTTGAATCGTACGCATCGCATCTCCCTTTTGGAGGCCGGGGCGGGGGTGTTCCCCCGCGCCCCGTCCGGGGACTTCTCCCCGCCGTGCTGGGGGTGGTGTGTTCTCCCCCAGGCCCCCGTGGTTCATGGCTTCGTGACTCAACAGTGGCAGTGGTGAGGCCGGCGAAGCACAGTGATTTCCCTCAAAAGAGGCCCGGTGAAGGCCCTGCCCACGTGCAGGGCCTCCCCGACAGATCTCTTCAGTTCTACAGCTTGATGTCCTGCTTCAGGAAACTGGGCAGGATGTTGTTGACGGCGGCGAAGGCCATCTTCTTGCGCAGCTTGCCCAGAACGTCCTGCAGGGGCAGGTACTTGGGACAGACGTCCTGACAGGCCAGAAGGCCCATGCACCCGAAGATGCCCTCGTCGGTGCCGATCAGGTCGAAGTACTCCTTCTCGGTGCGTTCGTCGCGCGGGTCCAGGATGAAGCGGGCCACGCGGTTTAGCGTGGTGGCTCCCAGGAAGTCCTCGCGCATGAGCGCCGTGCCGCATGCGGCCACGCAGCAGCCGCATTCCACACAGCGGTCCAGCTCGTAGATGGCTTCGGCCACGTCGTTGTCCATGCGCTCTTCGATGGCGTTGGGGTCGAAGACCTTCTTGGTGTGGCACCAGGATTCGATCTTCTTGTACATGGCCCGGAACCAGGTTCCGGTGTCCACGGACAGGTCGCCCACCAGCTTGAAGATCGGCAGCGGCATGAGGGTGATCTCTTCCGGCAGGTCCTTGGTCTTGGTGTGGCAGGCCAGACCGGGGCGACCGTTGATCACCATGGCGCACGCGCCGCAGATGCCCGCGCGGCAGCAGAAGTCGAACTGGAGCGAGGGGTCCTGCTCTTCACGCAGTCGGTTCAGCACGATGAACAGGGTCATGGACTCTGTTTCATCAATGGAGAAGCTCTGCATATGCGGGACCGACGCAGGGTCCTGCGGGTTGTAGCGGAATATGTTGAATTTCAGCATTCTGGCCATTGTACTCTCCTCGCTTCCTTAGGCCTTGGCGCCTTTGGGCGTTGCCGTGGGCGGGTTGTCCATGGGGATGATCTTGCCGCCGCCGTAGCCGCGCTCTCCGGGAGGAATCTCGAACACTTTGGTGGCGGGTTCGTAGCTCAGCGTGGGGAGATCGTCCGTGGAATTGGCCCAGGTGGCCAGGGTGCGGTTCAGCCAGTCGCGGTCGTTGCGCTCGGGGAAGTCCTCGCGGGTGTGCGCGCCGCGCGACTCGGTGCGCTGGAGCGCGCCGTAGCACACGCACTGCGCAAGCTTGACCATGCCCTCGATCTTGAGGGCCAGGGACAGCTCGCCGTTGGCGCCCAGGCCGTTGGACCTAAGGCCCACCTTGCGGGCGCGGTGCAGGATCTCGGTGAGCTTGGTGACGCTCTCGGCCAGGTCCGTTCCGTTACGGAAGATGCCAGCGCCCTTCATGATGGTGTCGAACATGGCGTTGCGCACCGCGTAGACGTTCTCGCGACCGTTGGACCCGGAGATAAGGGCCTTGATGCGCTCCTCCTGCTTCTGCTGGGCCGCGCGGATGGCCTCGGTCTTGAAGATGGTGTCGGTTCCGGCCAGGAACTCGACCACCTTGCCGCCGACCCACATGCCCGCCACGATGGTCTCGGCCAGGGAGTTGCCGCCCAGGCGGTTGAAGCCGTGCATGTCCCAGCAGGCGGCTTCGCCAGCGGAGAACAGGCCCTTCAGGCCGTAGGCCGCGCCGTCCTTGTTGGTGCGCACGCCGCCCATGGAGTAGTGCTGGGTGGGGCGCACGGGGATGAGCTGGTGTACGGGGTCCACGCCCAGGAAGGACTCGCAGATCTCCTGCACTTCGCGCAGCTTAGTGGAGATGTGCTTCTCGCCCAGATGGCGGATGTCCAGCCAGAGGTGGTCTCCGTAGGAGCCCTTGACGCCAAGGCCCTTACGGATGTGCTCGGTCATGCGGCGGCTCACCACGTCGCGCGAGGCAAGCTCGGCCTTTTCGGGCTCGTAGTCCGGCATGAAGCGGTACTGGTTCACGTCCAGGAGCGTTCCACCGTCGCCTCGGCAGCCTTCGGTGACCAGGATGTCCGTGGGCACGATGCCGGTGGGGTGGAACTGGACGGCCTCGGGGTTGCCGAAGGGCACTACGCCGGTGTCCAGGCCGATGATCATGCCGCCGCCGTCGCAGATGACCGCGTTGGTGGACTCGCGGTAGATGCGTCCGTAGCCGCCGGTGGCGATCAGCGTGGCGCGCGACAGGTAGGCGCGCAGTTCGCCGGTCTTCAGGCAGCGCACGATGGCGCCCATGCAGGTGTCGCCGTCGTGGATCAGGGCGATGGCCTCGGTCTTGTCGTGCACCTCGACGCCCATCTGGGCGGCGCGGTTGTCCAGAGTGTAGAGCACGGCGTGGCCGGTGCCGTCAGACGTATAGCAGGTGCGCCACTTGGCGGTGCCGCCGAAGCTGCGCGAGTGGATCAGACCCTCGTTCTCGGGCTTCTCAAAGGCGGTGAAAGGCTTGCCGCCCTTGTAGTAGGTTGCCTCGCCGGGAACCACGCGGTTCCAGGGCACGCCCCAGAAAGCCATCTGGCGCATGGCGATGGGGGCGGTGTCCGCGAAGATGCGGGAGCATTCCTGGTCCGCGCCCCAGTCGGAGCCCTTCACGGTGTCGGAGAAGTGGACGTCCGGGGAGTCGCCCTCGCCCATGGCCGAGTTGCCCAGTGCCGCCTGCATGCCGCCCTGTGCGGCGGAGGAGTGGGAGCGCCTGGCCGGAACCAGCGACAGACAGATGACCGAAAATCCGTTTTCCGCAGCCTCGATGGCCACGCGCTCGCCGGCAAGACCGGCGCCGATGCACAACAGGTCGGTTTGAATGATTTGCATGGCGTTATCCTTATTTGGTGGCGAGGAACCAGAAGCGCAGCAAAGTGACCACGCCAATGCCAATCATGATAGCCGTGAGCAGGTTCTCCTTCTTCTTGAAGCCGAACCGTCCCTTGCTGTCGATGACGCCCCATTTGATCATGATGCGGTAGAAGCCGATGCCGACGTGCAGCTCCACCATGGGCAGCAGCACCAGGTAGAAGAGCATCCACCAGCCGCCCTGGATGCGGGCTGCGGACTTTGCGGCGGTGATGGGCAGGTCGGTGAGGACCACCCACATGTGGATGGAGCCCATGATCAGGATGATCATGGCCGTGACGGCCTGAACCACCCACAGCCAAGTGTCGGCGTGGCGCATGCGCTTGGCGTTTTGCAGCATGAGCCCCTGTTCCTTGGAGGCGAAGGGGATCTTGCGCGCGGCCAGCACGAAGTGGGTGAGGAAGATGGCGAAGATCGCCGGACCGCCCAGCTGGGCCATGCCGGTGGCCTCGAAGAAGTGGCCGATGGCGTTCATGACGCCGGGGCCGATGATGACGCTGGAAACCAGGAACAGGTGCGCCCACATGAACATGATCAGGAAAGCGCCGGACAGCATCTGGCACCAGTCCAGATAGGCCGAGCACTTGCAGCTGGTCATGGGTTTGTGGGTGGCGATGGACGGGATCGACATTACATCCTCCGGGTCTGTGTGGAACTGTCCGTCAGAGCGGGACGGGCGTGGTTGGTCCGCCCGCCGCCGCTGTAGTCGGTTTTGTACTTATGCCTTGTCCGTGGGGCAGGAGCCGTTGGTCACGGACTTGCCTTCGGCCAGCATCTCTTCGGGGTCGTCGGCGAAGTCGCCGGAGAGGTCACCTGCCAGCACGCACTGGAGCTTGCGCTCGTCCAATGCGCCTTCCCACTTGGCGATCACCAGGGTGGCCACGCCGTTGCCGATCAGGTTGGTGATGGCGCGGGCTTCGGACATGAAACGGTCAACGCCCAGCAGCAGCGTCAGCGAGGCCAGCGGGATGGAACCCACGGAGCCCAGCGTGGCGGCCAGGGTGATGAAGCCGCCTCCGGTGACTGCCGCAGCGCCCTTGGAGGTGAGGAGCAGGATGAACATCATGTACAGCTGGTCGGCGAAGGTCAGCGGCGTGTTGGTGGCCTGGGCCAGGAACACGGCGGCCATGGTCAGGTAGATGCAGGTGCCGTCCAGGTTGAAGGAGTAGCCCATGGGCAGGCACAGGCCGACCACGGACTGGTTGGCTCCGGCGTTCTCCAGCTTGGCCATCATGCGGGGCAGGGCCGCTTCGGAAGAGGAGGTGCCGAGCACCAGGAGGATCTCCTCGGAGATGTACTTGAGGTACTTCCACAGGGAGAATCCGGCCATCTTGCAGACCGCCCACAGCACCACGAAGATGAACAGGGCGCAGGTGACGTAAACGTCCAGCATCAGCCTGCCTAGCGCCATCAATGCGTCGCCCCCCTGGGTGGACACCACCACGGCCATGGCCCCGAATGCGCCGAATGGTGCGAAATACATGACGTAGTGGACGACTTTGAACATACCTCGCGCAAATTCATCGATAAATGTCGTTACATTACATTGCGTGCGCGGTCGCCCAGAGCGGAAAGGCCCGTGCCGAAGAGGATGGAGAAGAAGAGCACCTGCAGGATGTCGCCCTTGGAGAAGGCACCGACAACCGAATCAGGCACGATGTTGGTGAGGAAATCGACCGTGGAGAGCTTTTTGGTCTCGCCCGCGTAGGCCTGCACCTTTTTCACGCCAGCCGCGTCGGCCTGCATCTTGGCCGCGTAGTCGTCCAAGCCGACACCGGGCTTGGTGATGTTGACCACGGCCAGGCCGATGGCCAGGGCGAAGAGGGTCATGGTCCAGAAATACAGCATGGCCTTCAGGCCCACGCGACCGACCTTGCCCATGTCGCCCATCTTGGCGATGCCGGTGACGACGGTACAGAAGATGATGGGTGCGATGACCATCTTGACCATCTTGATAAAGGTCTTGGCCAGAGGCTCGAGACCGGAGGCGAATGCCTTTGTCTGCGGAATGAAGCCGATGATGATGCCGGCTGCGATGCCGAAAAGAACCCAGAAATACAACGTCTTGTAAATTTTCTTCCCTGCCATTTTCCTCTCCTCGATCGCGCTGCGTTAAGTAAAACGATTCATGCGGACCTTGCCGCAGTGGTTCGGTGCGGCTCCGGCTGCTCACGGTGCTGGCTTGCCGCTGCCTCCTTCTCAAATGCCGGCCTGGGAGAGCGGCCGGGTTAGAGGTTCCTCACGGTATTCTCAGCTAACACACTTTAAGCTCAGGCCTCAAAGGCAATTTGTGTGCCACTTGCCCAAAATGAGAAAAACTAGCCTAATAGCATGAGATCAAGAGGTGTTGGCGATGAAGATATGTCGAGTGAGGGAAAGTGCAGGGGTGAAAAAGTGTGGCAATATGTGTGGTGTGGCGCCACACATATGTGGCGTGTGCCACAGATTCGTCACACCCATGCGTGGCGCGGCGGCGTCTCAGACGGATACTGTCGCGAAGTTTGTCCGGTAAATCCCAAGCGTTGGTCGGGAGTTGGGACGGCGTCGGGGGGGATGGGGCAGTCGTCCGGAGCTAATAGCCCGTTGAGCAAGGCGATTCTTGCAGCCTGTTCTAAAAAAACTCGCTGGCAAGGCGCAGGGAAAAGCCAAGCCCGAAGCGTATTTGACATACGTGAGGGTTTGGCTTTTTCCGTGCAACGCAGCCTGCGAGGATTGTCCAACAGGCTGCTAAGCCGGGCGACGGGGGCATGCTACTGCACGCCGTGCTTTTCCATGTTGCGGTACAGAGTGCGCCGGTCCACGCCCAGAAGGCGCGCCGCCTTGGCCCGGTTGTTGGCCGAGCGCTCCAGGGCGTCCAGCAGGTCCTCGCGGGTCAGGCCGCCCTGCTGAATGTGGCCCCGTGGCGAGAGCGCCCTGTGGGCGGGCTGTTCCTGGCTCTCGTGCGGGGAGGGGCCGTTGGCCAGCTCGTGGGGAAGGTGCATGGTCTGGATCTCCCCGCCGGGGCAGAGGATGCAGGCGTGCTCCAGCGCGTAGCGCAACTCGCGCACATTGCCGGGCCAGCGGTAGGTCATGAAGATGCGCATGACCTCCTCGCCCACCTTGGCGATGTGCTTGCCGAAGCTGGCCCGGAAAAGCCCCAGGAAATGTTCGCACAGGAGCGGGATGTCCTCGGTGCGCTCACGAAGCGGGGGCAGGTGGATCACCATGACCTTGAGGCGATAGTACAGGTCCTCGCGGAAAAGCCCCTGGCGAATCTTGTCCTGCATGTCCGCGTTGGTGGCTGCGATGACGCGCACGTTGGCCCGGCGTGTCTTGGAGTCGCCCACGCGCTCGTACTCCTTGCGCTCCAGCACCCGCAGCAGGTTCAGCTGGATGCGCGGGGAGATGTCGCCGATCTCGTCCAGGAATATGGTGCCGCCCTCAGCTGCCTCGAAGCGGCCCACCTTGTCGCGGATGGCCCCGGTGAAGGCCCCGCGCACATGTCCGAACAGCTCACTCTCCAGGAGCGATTCGGACAAGGCCGAACAGTTCACCTTGATGAGCGGTCCTTTGGCGCGCGGCCCGCCGTAGTGCAGGGCCTCGGCCACCAGCTCCTTGCCGGTGCCGGATTCGCCCGTGACCAGCACCGTGGACTCCACCTCGGAGAGCTGGTCCAGCACGGCGTAGATGGAGCGCATGACCTTGGACTTTCCGATCAGGCCCCGGTGTCCGTGCAGGTCGGTGAGGCGTTTTTCCAGATCGGCCAGCCGGGTGATATCGCGGATGACCAGCACCGCGCCCACGAAGTTGTTCTCCGGGTCCAGAAGGGGCGAGGAGTTTATGACCACGGTCTGGCCGGGCCGATTGCCCTTGCACTCCA
>WSYE01000011.1 GCA_009773665.1 Desulfovibrionaceae bacterium
AAGATGAACATCCAGGAGCTTGCCACCCTGGCCGAGACCGGGGCCAACGTGAAGATCGTGGTTTTGGACAACCAGAGCCTGGGCCTGGTGGTGCAGCAGCAGAAGCTGTTCTTCGGGCGAAAAAGCGCCTCGCGCTATGGGCGCGGGACGGATTTTGCGGCCCTGGCCGAGGCTTTCGGCGTGGCCGGGGTGGACCTGGACGCCTGTTCCGACCCTGCTGCCGCCCTGGACGAGGCGCTTGGCGCGCGCGGCCCGGTGCTCATCCACGCCCGCGTGGACCGCGAAGCCATGGTGTTTCCCATGGTGCGCCCCGGCGCGGCCAATACCGACATGTACCACGCGCATCCCGAAAATGCAGGGCAGTCGCTCTCCGGGGCGGTGAATATGGGGTAGGGGCCGTGGCTCTTAAATCAGCGTGAGGACTTCCGCCGCGCAGCCCCATGAAAGGGTCCAGCCCGAGCCGCCGTGCCCGTAGTTGTGGATGACGGGGCGACCGTCGGGCAAGCGCCCAGCCTCCAGGCGCACCTCGGGGCGGTACGGGCGAAGGCCCACGTAGCGGCTTATTTCCTCAGCGTTGGCTAGAGCTGGCACGATGCGGACGGTACGCTCCCGGATGGAGTGGATGATTGCGGGGTCCACGGTCTCGTACCAGTCGCCGTGCACTGCCGTGCCGCCCAGCACGCAGCGGTCCGGGCGGGGGAAGGCGTAGGTGGGCGCGCCGCCGGTATCCTTGCCCCCTTCACATATGAAGCAGCGAACCGGAGCAGACGGGGACGCCGGGCGCACGGCCAGAATATGCCCGCTCACCGGCGCGACCAGCTCGTCTGCGGCAAGCACGCGCGCGCCCAGACCCGTGCAGTTGATCAGCGTATCACCCGGCGCGTCCTCCAGGCACATGAAACTCGCCTGCCGGATGAGTCCACCAGCAGCCAGGAAGCGCTCCATGAGCGATTGCAGGTACGGCCCGCACTGGATGAGCGGCACCCGGATCACGAAGCCGTCCGCGTAGCCACCGGGCAGTTCGGACGCTTCGGCGCGGCGCAGGCGCTCCGGCCCCAGGCGCGTCATCTGCCAGGGGATGTCCCTGGCCGGGGAAGGCTCCAGCACCAGGCAGTCGACCTCGGTGACGAAGGCTCCGGGCAGGGCGGCCTCACGGGAATAGACGCCGAGCGACTCGCTCGCCCAGCTCAGGCAGCGCTCGGGCGGCCCGGCCTTGAAGGGGAAGCACAGGGCTCCGGCCTTGTCCGAGGTGGTGTGCGGGGGCAGGCGCTCGGCCAGAATCTGAGCGGGGTGTCCGGCTTCGCGCAGCCTCAAGGCGCTGGTCAGGCCGATGACGCCGCAGCCGATAACGGTGATCATCCGATCCCCCTTTCCCTCGCGTCCTCAAGAATGCGGTCTCTGTTTGTGAAGCCCTCTGGGCATGGCCTGTACGGCCGCGGCATCAGAAGTAGTTGCGCAGCTTGAGTTCCAGCGGGTGTGGCTTCAGAAACACCTGCTCGGCCAGATACGCTACTCCCTGCACGCGAACGTGGTGGTTGATGAGAGTCACCGGCACGATGAGCGGGGTGAGCCCCCGCTGGTAGGCGGCCACCACCTCCGTCAGTTCCAGGCGTTCGTCCTGGGTGATGAGTTTGCGGAAGTAGCCGCAGATGTGCTGGAGCACGTTTACGGTGCGCGGCACGGTGGCCAGTTTGCCCAGCGCCTCCAGCAGCAGCTTTTCGTAGCTGGCGTGGAGCTCCGGGCTCTCGGCGTCTGTGGCGTGGGCCACGAGGCGCCCCATGGCGCGGGCATGCTCCGGGCTGTGGGCCACTATCAGCAGCTTGTGCCGGGCATGGAAGCCGCTGATGGCGGCCATGGTGCAGGTTCCGGGACGGGCGCAGGCGGCGGACACCTCCCGCCAGGAGCGCAGCACGAAGATGCGCTCGATGAAGTTCTCGCGCAGGCGTGCGTCCAGCAGACGGCCTTCTTCTTCTACGGGCAGCAGCGGGAAGCGCTCCATGAAGGCTTTGGCGAACAGGCCCACGCCCTTGTGGATGGCCATGCCGCCCTTCTCGGAATAGACCTTCACCCGCGTCATGCCAGAAGAAGGCGACTTGCTCTTGAAGATGAAGCCGCACAGATTCTCAGCGGCCAGCTCGTCCGCGCGTTTCTTGGCCCAGGCGGCCATGATGGGGGTAAGATCCCGTCCGGTCTTGGTGGTGATCAGCTTCGGTGCTTCGGGGTCGCCCACCAGACGCATGGATTCGCGCGGCACGCCGAAACCGGCCTCCACCTCCGGACAGACCGGGACGAACTCCACGTAGCGTCCGAGCTCTCCGGTTATCCAGCGGTCGTGCTTGTGGCCGCCGTCGAAGCGTACGGGGCGACCCAGCAGGCAGGAGCTGACGCCCAGGCGGATGGGCTTTTCGCCTGGTTGGCCCGCGCCCTGGAAAGGTGTCCGGGCTCCGGTGAGGTCCCCGGATGACTGGTCTGCGGCGCTCATCTGTGTTTCGGCGTGGTCAGGCATCCGGTCCTTCCGTCTGTCCGCTCTTTGCGGCTTCGGCCTTGGCGGCGTCGTACACGGGCATGGTCACCACGCAGCGGGTGCCGTGCCCTTCCAGCGGGGCCAGGGTGATGTTGCCGAAGTACTTGCTGGCGATCACCCGGGCCATGGGCAGCCCGAAGCCCGTGGCCGTGGGCTGGGAGGAGTGAAACGGGCTGAAGGCCTGGCCCATCTTATCCTGGTCGAAGCTCGTGCCGTTGTTAATTATGGTGATCATGGCGAAGCCGTCCTTGGTGGTGCTCGGCACGGACGTCACGCTGATGTTGGGGTTCTGCTGGTCTGCGTACTGGAAGGCGTTTTCCAGCAGGCAGGCGAACAGGATGCACAGCTCCAGCGGGTCGCCGGAAAGCACGTCGGCCTCAGGCGAGAGGAACACCTTGAGCGCCGAGGCGGGCACGGGGCTTGTGGCCAGGATCTTTTCCGTGGCGCGGGCGATCAGCACGGAGAGCTCGGCCCGGTGGAACATGGCTTGGTGCTGGGTGATATCCATGTAGGCGTTGACGTTTTTGGCCATGCGCTCCAGGCGCACCGCCTCGGACAGGATGACCTCGGCAATCTCGCGGGTTGCGTCGTCGCCCTGGTGCATCTTCAGCAGTTTGCGGGCGCTGCCGCCGATGATCGACACCGGGTTTCGCACCTGGTGCGAGATGCCCTGGATGACCTCCAGTTCGCACTGGGTGGCGAAGGTGACGAAGGCGTCGGTCTCGATGAGCATGGAGAAGTCCACGGCCCGGTCGAGGGCGGTGATGGCCTGGGGCTGCTCGGTGACGGGCAGGCCGGTGATGGCCACCTCGTGCATGAAGGCCCGCGCCAGGTTGTAGGCCAGGCTGACGTGGCGGTGGTCCACGTTGTGGATCACGTGGGCCTGTCCGCTCATCCAGACGTGGGTCATGAACTCGTCGCCCATGCCCGCCGTGAAGATCAGGGTGTGCCAGTTGCTCCAGTTCCTGTTCAGCTTGCCCAGGGGCTGGTTCTCCAGGATGATGCGCAGCTGCGGCCTGGAGCGGACAAACTCTTCGATGCGGTTGGCCAGTTCGGCTCCCCTGGGCAGGAACACGTCGGCCCATTTGCCGAGGGACTTCTCATGCTTCCCGGTGAGTCCGAGAAGCTCCTTGAATTGAATCATGCGGTCTTGCGGAACCGGCAGAAAGGCCATGCGCTCTCCTTGCATTGGCGGGTGGAAGACGATACTCAGCCCTTCCTTACGACATTTCCAGGGAATGTGAAATACCAGATGCATACTTGCCAACTACGCGGCATTTTGCTCGATTTCGGCGGCGTCCTGGCCGAGGAAGGCTTCGCCGAGGGCATGAAGGCCATCGCCCGCGAGAACGGGCTGGACGAGGCCGTCATCTGGCGCGCGGGCCTTGCGGCCGTATGGGACAGCGGGTACGTGTCCGGCAGGTCGGATGAGGCCGGATTCTGGCGGCTCTTCAAGGAGCGCACCGGCCTTGTCGGCGACGAGGCCCTCTGGCGGGAAGACATCCTCTCGCGCTTCACCGTGCGGTCCTGGATGCCCCCGATCATCACGCGCCTTCGCGACCTGGGCGTGACCACGGCCATCCTGTCCGACCAGACGGACTGGCTGGCGTTGCTGGATTCCCGCCAGGATTTTTTCAAGTATTTCGAGGTTGTCCTGAACAGCTACCATCACGGCATGACCAAGCAGGAGCCTGCGTTCTTCCTGCTGGCCCTGCGCGAGACAGGCTTAACGCCCGAGAACACGCTGTTCGTGGACGACAACCCCGGTAACGTGGAGCGCGCCCGCGCCCTGGGCCTCAAGGCCCATCTCTACCTGGACCGTGAAGGCTTCGAGGCCGAGATCGCCCGGCTGTGCCCCGAGGCGCTTGGCCGATAGAGATGCGTTTTTGAAAAACATGCCCAGGTTTTGAGAACGCCACACGAGCCACAACAACTCCGAATCGACAGATTACGACACCTATTCGAAGGATAGACCGCATGCATAAGCCGTACGTCTCGCTCACTCCCGAGGGCTGCCCCTCCATCCTGCTGGCAGGCTCCGCCACGCTGGTGTTCGCGCTGCTGGGCTGGGCGATCCCCGCTGTGCTGGGGCTGGTTGTTCTGGCGCTGCTCCTGAACTTCTTCCGCGATCCCGAGCGCTTCGTGCCTCATGAGCCGAACCTTGCCGTGGCCCCGGCCGACGGTAAAGTGATCATCGTAGCCCCGGCCACCGACCCCATGACTGGCGAGGAGCGCACCCGCGTGTGCATCTTCATGAACGTGTTCAACGTGCACGTGAATCGCGCCTGCGTGGCCGGAACAGTCAGCGCCATGCGCTACTGGGAAGGAAAATTCATAAACGCAAGCTTCGACAAGGCCTCCTCGGACAACGAGCGCCTGGCCGTGCAGATCGCCGAGAAGGACGGCTCCACCTGGACCATGGTGCAGATCGCGGGGCTCATCGCCCGTCGCATCATCCCCTGGGCTCAGAAGGGCGACACGGTCGAGCGCGGGCAGCGCTACGGCATGATCAAGTTCGGCTCACGGGTTGACGTGTACCTCCCGCAGGGCTATCAAACATGCGTAACAGTCGGCACGCGCACCGCTGCCGGTCAGACGGTCATCGCGAAGCGCTACGAGTAACCACACCATGGACGAACCCGTTCGCAAGCCTCCAGCGCGGGGAGTGTACATACTCCCCAACCTGATCACCACCGCCAGCCTCTTCTCAGGCTTTATGGGAATCCTGTGGGCCATCTCCGGGCAGTTCGAGAACTGCGCCGTGGCCATCCTGGTCAGCTGCGTGCTGGACGGGCTGGACGGCAAGGTGGCCCGCATGACCAACACCAGCTCCGACTTCGGCGTGCAGTTCGACTCCCTGTGCGATCTGGTGGCCTTCGGCGTTTCCCCGGCCATCATGGTGTACCAGTGGGAGCTGTCGCGCTTCGGGCACCTGGGGCTCATGGCCTCCTTCCTGCTGGTGGCCTGCGGGGCTCTGCGGCTGGCGCGCTTCAACATCATCACCAAGACCGCCAACAAGAAGTTCTTCGTGGGCCTGCCCATCCCGGCCCAGGCCTGCACCGTGGCCACCTTCTACCTGTTCGCGCAGTATCTGCCCTTGGACTGGCAGGCCTACATGCCCAAGGTGTGCCTGGGCATGGTGTACGTCCTGTCCTTCCTCATGGTCAGCCGGGTGCGCTACGCATCCTTCAAAGAATACGGGCTCATAAAGGCCCACCCGTTCTCCATGATGGTCACGGCCATCCTGCTCTTCGTGCTGGTGGCCTCGCAGCCCAAGCTGCTGGGCTTCTTGATCTTCGCGGGCTACATCCTATCCGGCATCATCTACACCTATCTGATCTTGCCCCGGCGCGCGGCCGTTCGCGAACCAAGCGAAGAGCTGCCGTCCTGATTCCGCCCGATTTTTTTGCGATTTAGGCAATTGTCAACCGGAAGCGTCTTGGGCTAACAGAGCGCTTCCGGTCTTTGCCCACACCCCGTTTCACCCACACCGGAGGAACACCATGTCCGAGCGTGTCGTGATTTTCGACACCACCCTGCGCGACGGCGAGCAGTCTCCCGGCGCAACCATGAACCAGGACGAGAAGCTCCGCCTCGCCCGGCAATTGGAAATACTCGGGGTGGACGTGATCGAGGCGGGATTCCCCGCCGCCAGCGAAGGCGACTTCCAGGCCGTCAAGGCCATCGCCGCCGCCGTCAAGGGCGTGCAGGTGGCCGGACTCTGCCGGGCGCTGGCTTCCGACATCACCCGCTGCTTCGAGGCCATCAAGGGCGCGCAAAACCCGCGCATCCACACCTTCCTGGCCACCTCCCCGCTGCACATGCACCACAAGCTGAACAAATCGCCCGAGCAGGTGCTGGAGATGCTCCAGGCCGGGGTGACCCTGGCCGCGTCGCTCACGCCCAACGTGGAGTTCTCCTGCGAGGACGCCTCGCGTTCCGAGCGCGATTTTCTGGCCGTGGCCGTGGAGAAGGCCATCGCCTGCGGGGCCACCACCATAAACATCCCGGACACCGTGGGCTACGCCCAGCCCCAGGAATTCTACGACCTGATAAAGTTCCTGCTGGCCACTGTGCCGAACGCCTCCAAGGCCGTTTTTAGCGTGCACTGCCACAACGACCTGGGGCTTGCAGCCGCCAACACCCTGGCCGCCCTAGCCGCAGGCGCGAGACAGGCCGAGGTGACCCTGTGCGGCATCGGTGAGCGCGCTGGCAACGCCTCGCTCGAGGAAGTGGTCATGGCCTTGAAGACCCGCGCCTGCCTGTACAATCTTGAGACCGGCGTGAAGGGCGAGCAAATCTATCCTTCCTCGCGTCTTCTTTCCATGATCATCGGCCAGCCTATCCCGCCCTACAAGCCCATCATCGGCGGCAACGCCTTTGCCCACGAATCCGGCATCCATCAGGCCGGGGTGCTCAAATGCCCCGAGACCTACGAGATCATGACGCCCCAGTCCGTGGGCCGCGCCGGAAACGAGATGGTGCTCGGCAAGCACTCAGGCAGAAACGCCGTGAAGGCCCGCCTGGAGGAGCTCGGCTTCGCCCTCACCGAGGAGCAGGTCACCCAGATGACCGAAGCCGTGAAGCAGTTGGCCGACAAGAAAAAGAATATCTTTTCCGAGGACCTGGAAGCCCTGGTGCTCGAAGACATCTACCGCCTGCCCGACAAGTACAAGCTTCGCAAACTCTCGGTGCTCTCCGGCAACATGGGCGTGGAGCCTGTTGCCGCCGTGGTTCTCGAAGTTGACGGGCGGGAGGAGAAGCTGTCCAGTTTCGGCGTCGGCCCAGTCGATGCCGTGTTCAACACCATCAGCCAACTCACGGGCCGAAGCCCAGTGCTCAAGCAGTACGCGGTCAACGCCATCACGGGCGGCACGGACGCCCAGGGCGAAGTCACCGTGCGCCTGGAAGAGGGCGGACACAAATCCGTGGGCCGGGGCTCGGACGGCGACGTCATCGTCGCCAGCGCCAAGGCCTACGTCAACGCCCTCAACCGGTTGGCCAAAAAGGAGGAAGAGAGGGAATGCGCCACACTTTAGCCCAAAAAATCCTGCAGGGCCGCACCAGCGAGACCATCACCCAGGACGGACAGATCGTCCGCTGCAAGGTGAGCCTCGTGCTGGCCAACGACATCACCGCGCCGCTGGCCATCAAGAGCTTCAACAAGATGGACGCGGACACGGTCTTTGACAAGGACAAGATAGCCCTGGTCTGCGACCACTTCACGCCCAACAAGGACATCGACTCCGCCGAGCAGGTCAAGGTGGTGCGTGAGTTCGCCAAGGCCCACAACATAACCCACTACTACGAAGGCGGCGACTGCGGCGTGGAACACGCCCTGCTGCCCGAGATCGGCCTGGTGGGCCCCGGCGATGTGGTCGTCGGCGCGGATTCGCACACCTGCACCTACGGCGGCCTGGGCGCGTTCGCCACGGGCATGGGCTCCACGGACATCGCCGCAGCCATGGTGCTGGGCGAGACCTGGTTCAAAGTCCCCCCCACCATCCGCGTGGTGCTGAACGGCAAGTTGCCCCAGTATGTGGGTGGCAAGGACATCATCCTGGAGGTCATTGGCCAGCTCGGCGTGTCCGGCGCGCTCTACAAAGCGTTGGAGTTCGCGGGTCCCGTGGTCTCGGAGCTGTCCATCGAGCAGCGCCTGTGCATGGCCAACATGGCCATCGAGGCTGGCGGCAAGGCCGGTCTGTTCCCGGTGGACGCCAAGACCCTGGCCTACGCCAAGGCCGCAGGGCGCACCGGCGACGTGGAGATGGTCGCCGACGAGGGCGCGCATTACGAGCGCGAGCTGGTCATCGACTGCTCCACGCTCACCCCGCGCGTGGCCTGCCCGCACCTGCCCGACAACGTGAAGCCTGTGGACGAGGTTACTGGCGTGCGCATCGACCAGTCCATCATAGGCTCCTGCACCAACGGTCGCATCGAGGACATGCGCGAAGCCGCAGCCGTGCTCAAGGGCCGCAAGGTTGCCAAGCACGTGCGCTGCATCGTTCTGCCCGCCACGCCCTCCATCTGGAAGCAGGCGCTCAAGGAAGGGCTGTTGGAAATCTTCATGGACTCCGGCTGCATTGTTGGCCCGCCCACCTGCGGACCCTGCCTGGGCGGCCACATGGGCATCCTGGCTGCGGGCGAGCGCTCCATCGCCACCACCAACCGCAACTTCAAGGGCCGCATGGGCTCCCTGGAGAGCGAGGTGTACCTGTCCAACCCGGCCGTGGCCGCCGCTTCGGCCATCGCGGGTGAAATCATCCACCCCGGCAAGCTGTAAGAGGATCATGAACATGTACAAGGGACGCGCGCATAAAGTCGGCGCTCATATCGATACGGACGCCATCATCCCGGCCCGCTTCCTGGTGACCACGGACACCGAGGTGCTGGGAAGCAACTGCATGGAAGGCCTGGAGGCCGGTTGGGTGAAGCGGGTGAAGAAGGGCGACATCATGGTCGCCGGGGAGAACTTCGGGTGCGGCAGCTCCCGTGAGCACGCCCCCCTGGCCATCATCGGCGCGGGAATCCCCGTGGTGGTGGCCCACAGCTACGCCCGTATCTTCTACCGCAACGGCTTCAACATGGGGCTCATCCTGCTTGAAATCGGCGACGACGTGAAGAAGATCGAGGACGGCGACGACCTGGAAGTGGACGTCATCAAGGGCGTCATCAAGAACATCACCTCCGGCGACGTGATCAAGACCTCGCCGGTTCCCCCCTTTATGCAGGAGATCCTGGATAAAGGCGGGCTGGTCAACTACGTGAAGGACCGCAAGAAAGCCTAGCGCAGGCGGTTCTATGATTGTTAAAGGCCGCCTACGGGCGGCCTTTATTTGTTTATGAGCCGAGTTGCGGCCTCGAACCCTCTGCCTCCAGAGACCCCGCTTGACGACATGCCCCCCCCGTGTGAATTTAAAGGATGCCAACAGCCATGTCCCGACGAGCTTCGAACACGTTCATCCGCTGGATGATTCTCTGCCTCGGCCTGGCGGCTCTCGGGGCAGCCATCGGCGCGAACCTGTATCAGATTCGGGACGACCTCACCAAACGCGAGCAAGAGCGCCTGCTGTTCCTCACCGGGATCGTTCAGAAGATCACCGAAGAAAACCTGATTGCGCTTGATGCTGTGCTCTCGGACCTGGTCCAGGATCAGGTTCAAGGCGATGTGGATCGGGACATCAACCAACGTCTCGTCACCCTCACCGACGCGCTGAGCGGGGTGCGCGCCCTGTCTGTCCAGGACGCGCAGGGCGTAGTCCGGGCCTGCAACCGACCGGAACTGCTCGGTCGGGATCTGAGCGAGCGCGATTACTTCCAGCGGGCTAGAACAAAACCGGCTTCGGAGACGTTGCAGGTTTCCATGCCGTTCGTGACCGTGCTGGGCGTATACTCCATCAACCTGGCAAGGGTGGTCCCCGGACCGCAGGGCGAATTCGCAGGATTCGTGATCGCCACCCTGGACCCGCAGTTTTTTGCCCCACTGCTGAACTCCGTGCTCTATGCCCCGGACATGCGTGCCTTCATGGCCCATGGAGAGGGTCTGCTTTTCCTGATCGCTCCAGAGCGCGAAGGCATGGCCGGAGTTGACCTAGCCCAGCCGGGTAGTTTTTTCTCCCGGCATCGCGAAGGCGGCCAGGAGGCCGACGTGTTTTTGGGCACGTCGCTCGTGACAGGGGAGGAGCGCATGCTGGCCATGCGCATCATCCGTCCGGCCACGCTGAACATGAGCAGCCCGCTTATTGTGGCCATCGACCGCGATCCATCCCGGATTTACGAGCAGTGGCACAAGGACGCGCTCTGGCAGGGGGGGCTGTACGTGCTGGCCACTCTGCTCAGCGTGATCGGATTCGGCATCTACCAGCGGCAGCGGAGCAGGCACGAGCGGGCCATGGCCGATGCCCACCGGCACCTGGAGGACAGCGAGCGCTTCTTCCGCATGATAACGGACAACATCCCGGGTATGGTGGCCTACTGGGACCAGGATTTACGCTGCAAATACGCCAACAAGGCATACCAGGAGTGGTTCGGCAGATCGATGGTGGAAATGCGGGGCATCGGCCTGCTGGATTTGCTGGGGGAGGCCTTGTTCCATAGGAACGAACCGCACATCCTCGCCGCTCTGAAGGGCGAACAGCAGCTTTTCGAACGAACCTACACCAAAGTGGACGACAGTGAGAGAGCTACCATAGCCCGCTACATCCCCGATGTTGAGGGCGGGGAGGTGAAGGGTTTTTTCGTGCTGGTCACCGACGTCACGGAACTCAAGACAATACAGAGGGAACTGGAGAGCAGGGTCAAGGAACTGAACATCCTGGCCGCCACTGACTCGTTGACCGGCATCGGCAACCGCCGCCATTTCCTGGAACGCGCTGAGGACGAAATGGCCAGGAGCCATCGCTACGGCCTTCCCCTGGTATTCCTCATGATCGACATCGACCACTTCAAGGACATAAATGACAAGCATGGCCACGATACGGGTGACGACGTCCTCAGATCAATGGCCGTGACGTTGCAGCACACCATGCGCACCACGGACATAGTAGGTCGCCTGGGCGGCGAAGAGTTCGGAGTGTTGCTCATTCAGACTGAAGTGAACGAGGCGCTTCTCATAGCAGAGCGCCTGCTGAAGGCCCTGCAAAGCGTGTGCATTCTGACGAAAACCGGATCGATTTGTTATACGGTAAGCATCGGCTTGTCGGCGTATGAAGGTAAGGACGAGTCGATGGAGCCGCTCATGAAGCGCGCCGACCTCGCACTGTATCACGCCAAGGAAACCGGGCGCAACAAGGTGTGCTGCTTCGGCGATTTCTAAGGGGGAGACATCCCCAGCCACGTCAGTCTTTGGCCTTCTCCAGCCCCCAGGCGGTCGCTCCGGCCAGCCCCGCCAGCAGCACGGCCTGCCTGAGCTCCATGTAGAAGAGCGCGGCCAGGGCGAACACCCCGGCCGCGACGATCACTGCGCGAATCATTCCTTTCATTTGGGTGAAAGCACGGTCTGGCCGCCCATGTAGGGCACCAGCGCTTCCGGGATCACCACCGAGCCGTCGGCCTGCTGGCAATTCTCCAGGATGGCCACCATGGTGCGCCCCACGGCCAGGGCCGAGCCGTTCAGTGTGTGCGCCAGCTGCGACTTGCCACCCTTGGGTTTGAACCGGATTCCCGCGCGCCGGGCCTGGAAGTCCTCGAAGTTGGAGCAGGAGGAGATCTCGCGGTAGGCGTTCTGTCCTGGCAGCCAGACCTCGATGTCGTAGGTCTTGGCCGAGGAGAAGCCCAGGTCGCCGGTGCATAGTGCGATCACGCGATACGGCAGCTTCAGGCGCTTGAGCACCTCTTCGGCGTGGTTGGTCAGAAGCTCCAGCTGCTCGTAGGAGTCTTCGGGGCGGCAGAAACGCACCAGCTCCACCTTGTCGAACTGATGCTGGCGGATGAGCCCCTTGGTGTCCTTGCCGTAGGACCCGGCCTCGGAGCGGAAGCAGGGCGTGTAGGCGCAGTAGGCCCGGGGCAGGTCGGCCTCTTCCAGCGTCTCGTCGCGGTGCAGGTTGGTGACCGGCACTTCGGCGGTGGGGATCAGGTAGAAGTCCTTGAAATCGAGCTTGAAGAGGTCCTCGGCGAACTTGGGCAGCTGGCCGGTGCCGCGCAGGCTGTCGGAGTTGACGATGTAGGGCGTGGACACTTCCGTGTAGCCGTGCTGGCCGGTGTGCATGTCCAGCATGAAGGCGGCCAGGGCGCGTTCCAGCTTGGCCAGGTCGCCCCAGAGCACGGCGAAGCGCGCGCCGGTGAGCTTGGCGGCGCGGTCGAAGTCCAGGGTTCCCAAATTTTGGCCGATCTCCCAGTGCTCCTTGGGGGTGAAGCCGAAGTCCGGCTTATCGCCCACGGTGCGCATCACCGGGTTGTCGTTCTCGTCCTTGCCCACGGGGGTGGTGGCGTGGGGGACGTTGGGGATGGAGTACAGGAAGGCCTCGGACTCTTCGTCGGCCTTGCGCGCGCCCTCGTCCAGGGCCTTTATCTGTTCGGAGATGGCGGAGAGGCGCTCCATCAGGTGGGAGGCGTCCTGTCCGGCGCGTTTGAGCTTGGCGACCTCTCCGGAGGAGGCGTTGCGTTCGGTCTTGAGGGCTTCCACCTCGGTCAACAGGGAGCGGCGGGTTTCGTCCAGGCGCGAGAACTCGTCCAGGTCCAGTTTCATCTGGCGGTTGGCCAGGGCCTCACGGACCTGGTCCAGGTTCTTGCGAACGAAGCGCACATCGAGCATTGGCGGCCTCCGGGGAGCTTGTGTATGGTGGCCGGGGTCTTACGCCGGGGCCAGTTTCGGGTCAAGCGGGCAAGACATCCCAGTACCAGCAAGGAGGCGCTTATGGAATGGGAACGCATGGAAGAATATGTCGGCCAGCTGGCCGGGAAGCTCACGGCGCGGGGCTGGGTGCTGGCAACGGCCGAGTCCTGCACGGGCGGGCTCATCGCCTGCGAGCTGACCAACGTGTCGGGCAGCTCCGGTTGGTATCTCGGCGGCGTGGTGGCCTACGCCAACAGCGTGAAGCAGGCGCTTTTGGACGTTCCCGCCGAAACGCTCATGGGCCACGGCGCGGTGAGCCGCGAGGTGGTGCTTGCCATGGCCCTGGGCGCGGCGCGCAGGCTTGGGGCGCAGTGCGCGCTGAGCGTATCCGGCGTGGCCGGGCCGACTGGGGGGACCCCGGAAAAGCCCGTGGGCACGGTTTGGATCGGCTGGGCGGTGAACGGCGTGGCCGAGGCCGGGCTTCATCACTTCGGCGGCGACCGGCTGGCCGTGAAGCGCCAGACCGCCCTGGCCGCCGTGCGCGGAATGGCTGCGCGCTTGGGCTGAGACGAATTCGTCACATTGAGAGGCTAAACGGCTCGGTGAACGTCTGAAAAATGCCAAGGACAGGAACACCGGGCCGCATATGCGAACCATAGCATTCCTCAATCAGAAAGGCGGTGTGGGCAAGACCACTGTCGCCGTCAACGTGGCCGTGGGGCTTACGAGGCTTGGGCGACGCGTAGTCGCGGCGGACCTGGACCCCCAGGGCCATATGACCCGAAGCTTCGGCGTGGAGCCGGAAGGGGCCACGCTGTACGAGCTCATGAAAGGCCAGCGGACCCTGGCCGAGACCCTCCTGGAAGTGGAGGGGGTCCGCCTGGCTCCCGCGTCCATGGAACTCTCGGGCGTGGACACCGAATTCGCCGCGCAGCCCGGCAAGGAGCGGCTGGTGGCAAACGCCCTGGCAGCCGTCCCGGACGCCGACGCCTGCATCCTGGACTGCCCGCCGAACCTTGGCCTGCTTACGGTCAACGCGCTGGCCGCAGCGGACTCCATCGTCATCCCGGTGCAGGCCGAGTATCTGGCCCTGGCGGGTTTGGGCGCGCTGATGGACACCGTGGAGGCCGCGCGCTCCATCAACGCGGGTCTATCGGTGCTTGGCATCGTGCTGACCCGCTACAACCACCGCAAGCGCCTGTGCCGCGAGGTGGCCGGGGCCATCCGGTCCCATTTCCCCGAACTGATCTTCGAGACCCGCATCCGCGAGAGCGTGGCCCTGGCCGAGGCTCCGGGCTTCGGGCAGAGCATCTTCGCCTACTCTCCCAGGAGCGCGGGCGCGCTCGACTTCCTGGGCTTAAGCCGTGAAGTGGACGCCAGGGGGTTCGCATGAGTTCCGTTTCGCGCCCGGGATCACGCCTGGGAAAGGACCCCCTGTTGCGCTCCGCGTCCGCCGGAGCGTCGCAGTCAGCCTCGGGAGGCCAAGCCCTGCGCCACATCCTGGACCTGGGACAGGCTCCAACCGTCAGTCAGGCTGGCACCCCCCCGGACCTGAAGACGACGGAGTGCCTGCCTTCACCGGCGGGTGCGCCCGGACCAGAACCGGACGCCAGCGAAATCTACCGCGAGGTGGCCGGGAAATTTTCGGAAGCCATGGAGAACCTGAGCCGCATGGCGGCCACCGCCGGAGCATGGGCCTGGAGCGGGCAGACCGGGGAGGGCGATTCTTTCCTGTTCATGCGCCTCATGGCTGCCTATTCGGTCACGCCCCAGGGCGAAGGCGTGGATTTCGCCGCCTTCCTGCGCGACGTCTCGGACCATTGGGAGCGCTTCGACCTCGGCGTCGTGTCCGACGGCAGCGCCGGGATGATCCCCCTGAACAAGGCCTTCACCCTGAGCCGGGTGCTCCAGGCCTCGCTGGAAGGATTCTGCTGGCCCGGCAGGCGCGGTACGGCGTTGCTGACCCTGTACACGGGCCTGGACGCCAGAGGCCGGGCCTTCCTGCGCATTGCCGGACCCAGGCGGTTCTTCCCGCTGGACGGCTCGCTGGCCGAAGCCCGCAGGGCCGCGCCGCTCCTGGAACTGGCACGCTGCAAGGCGGCGGCGGTGCGGTTTGCCACGTCGGAGCTGTACGCTGAGCTGGCCGTGACGGCTCTTGGATGAGCCTGTCTGCCGGAAATCGCGCAAATGAAAGAACTGAACAGGCGAATTCGACGCCTGATTGTGAAAAGGAGAACAAGATGGGCAAGGACAAGGTCAAGGTTGAGGGAGTCATGGATATCAGGGAAGTCATCGACTACCTGGAGGACGTGGTGGCCGGATTCAAGGCCGGTTCCGTGTGCATGACCGTGGGCGAGGACTGCCTGACGCTCAAGCCCCGTGGCGTGATGGACGTCTCGCTCAAGGTGTCGCAGAAAAAGGACAAGGAGAAGTTCGCGCTGGAGGTTGAATGGCGCCGCGTGGACGAGGCCGTTGTGCGCATCGGCGGGCCGGACGAGGCGGCCTGAGACCGCTACGGCCTGGGGAGCAGGAGCTTGCCGCTCTCGCAAACCATGGAAATCATGTCGGTTTGGCCAGCCGAGAAGGCGACACGTACGGGCTCCTCAGGGAGCCCGTATTTTTCATGAGTCCAGCCCGGCCTTCTTCAACGCGCGTTCCCCTTTGGCGGAGATCACAAATCCCTTGAGGGTCCGTTCGCCCTCGACCTTGAGCTTCATCTTCAGCACATAGCCCCTGTTCAATAGGTCTTCTAGATCGCTGGAGATGTAGGTCTGGGCTTTCTTGGCGGGCATCATGCGCCGGTAGCGCGGCATGCGGCTGAAATGAAAGACGTCCTGGAGAATCAGCATGTGCTCATAGGCCAACTCGCTTGGCTCGGCTTCCTCGGCGGGCGCGGCGGACTCGTCCAGCAGGTGCATCCCCTCGGGCGTGATGCGCACCCCCCGGAGTTCCTTGCCGCAGCCGTAGGTGAATTCGGCCCACTCCAGGAGCCCCCGGTCCACCAGCGCGGACAGGTCGGATTCGGGAAAAGCCAGGGCGTGCTTTCGCGGCATCACCCCATGATACTTGAGGATATCCCGGAACTGCGCGGCGGCTTTCAGGATGGCGTGCTGGCTTGCGGTGGGGGGCATTAAGCGTCTCGCTGCGATGTTTGTCGTTGTCGACCAGGCTGGCTGGCACTCCCCGGATACATATTTCCTGTCTCAATTGCTGTAAACCACAAGAGTGTAAATTCCTCTGCTTTTTCCGTGGTCAAGCGGCCATCCAACCGGATTCAACCTTTACAGAATGCGGCTCACGGGGTATTGGGGGGGGCGTTTGTGACGGGGCGAACAAGGCATCACACTCTTGCCGTAGCAGGGCATCAATGAACACAATCGAGGAACTTCTGGCCGCAAACCGGGAGGCCATCGTTCAGGATTGGTATCACCATATCCTGGACACCTATCCGGCTGAAACGGCCAAACTCTGGAAGAAGGGCGGCGATCCCTTCGCAAATCCCGTTGCCGTCCGTTCCCGCCAGGGCGCGGAGGCGGTGGTGCGTTACCTGACGATGGCTGAAGACCCCAAAGCCCTGGAAGCCGTGCTGGACTTCCTGGACGAGATGATCCGGGTGCGCGCGGTGCAGAACTTCACCCCCTCCCAGGCTGCGGGTTTCATCTTCCTGCTCAAGAAAGCCATACGGGAAAAGCTATGGCACGACCTGAAGCGCCTGGATATCTGGGAGCAGTTCGCGGCCATGGAGTCGCGCATCGACGGGTTGGCGCTGGCCAGCCTCGATCTCTACGCGAAATGCCGCGAGAAGCTTCATGAGATCAAATACAATGATCTGGAGCGCTCGCAGGTTCAACTTCTGAAACGTGCCAAGCTCATCGTGGGCATCGGCGAGGGCGAGTCGGCTTAGCGGTCGACCGGGCGAAAAGGTTCAACGCGAGGTGGAGGGTACATGGCTGGACTCATGACCGCATTACTAGCTGTCGTGGCATTGGCTGCGGTGGCGGCCCTGGGGGCCGGGGCGGGAATGTCGGAGGTGTTCGGGATAGCTGTCCCGTACGTGGCCGTCGCGATATTCGTGGCGGGATTCATCAAAAAAGTGGTCGGCTGGGCATCCACGCCTCAGCCCTTTTCAATCGCGACCACGGGCGGGCAGCAGTACTCGCTTCCCTGGGTGAAGCAGGCGAAATTCGACAACCCTTCCACCCCTGGCCAGACGTTCATCCGCATGGCGCTGGAAGTGCTCTGCTTCAGGAGCCTCTTCCGCAACACCAAGCTGGACAACCGCGTCGCCGAGGGCCGCGTGGCCTACGGCTCGGACAAGTCCCTGTGGCTGTTCGCGCTGATGTTCCACTACTGCTTCCTGGTGGTGTTCATCAGGCACTTCCGCTTCTTCCTGGAGCCCGTGCCCATGATCATCACGGGCGTGGAGTTCGTTGACTCCATCCTGCAGATCGGCGTTCCCACGCTGTATCTCACCGACGTGTTCCTGGTGGTCGGCGTCACCTTCCTGCTGGCCAGGCGCCTGTGGGACCCCAAGCTGAGCTACATCTCGCTGGCCAACGACTACTTCCCCCTGTTCCTGATTCTGGCCATCGCGCTCTCTGGCATCTACATGCGCTACGTGGCCAAGGTGGACGTCATCGCCATCAAGCAGCTGGCCATCGGGCTGGTGAGCTTCAAGCCTTACATTCCGCCCAACATCGACTGGTCGTTCTACATGCACTTCTTCCTGGTGTGCGTGCTTTGGGCCTACTTCCCGTTCTCGAAGCTCATGCACCTCGGCGGCGTCTTCCTGAGCCCCACCCGGAACCTGCCCAACAACACCCGCATGGAACGCTACATCAACCCCTGGAACGACCCCTCCATCAAGCCTCACACCTATGAGGAATACGAGGACGACTTCCGCGAGAAGATGATTGAGGCCGGCCTGCCGGTGGACAAGGAAGCCTAAACCGCCCCGGGCTGGGCGTATTTCCACAAGGGAGATAGTATGTCGAAGATGGCGCCGCCTGAAGAACTCATGAACGTCAACTATGCCACGCCCGCTGAGGCGTGGATGGACGTTAAACCAGAGTTTAAGCTTGGCAATTATTCGTATCCTGGCAAGCCCGATGTGCTTAAGTACCTCGGCCTGCCCAACCCCAGAGAATGGAATCCCACCGAGGAAGACTGGAAGCTTCCGCCCGACTGGCGTGACATCATCCGGGACGGCTTCCGTGAGCTGCTCGGCAAGTACCGCTCGCTGAAGATCTTCATGGACTGCTGCGTGCGCTGCGGCGCGTGCGCCGACAAGTGCCACTTCTACATCGGCTCCGGCGACCCCAAGAACATGCCGGTGCTGCGTGCGGAACTTTTGCGCTCCATCTATCGCGGCGAGTTCACCGTGGCCGCCAAGATCCTGGGCAAGCTCTCCGGCTCGCGCAAGCTGGAAGAAGACGTGATCAAAGAATGGTTCATGTACTTCTACCAGTGCACCCAGTGCCGCCGCTGTTCGCTGTACTGCCCCTACGGCATCGACACCGCCGAGATCACCTTCCTGGCGCGTGACCTGATGAACCGCATCGGCGTGAACATCAACTGGATCCTGGAGCCTGCGGCCAACTGCAACCGCACCGGCAACCACCTGGGCATCCAGCCCCACGCCTTCAAGGACATGATGGAATTCCTGGTGGACGACATCGAGACCATCACCGGTCGCCGTGTCGAACCCAGCTTCCAGCGCAAGGGCGCGGAGATCCTGTTCATCACGCCCTCCGGCGACATCTTCGCCGAGCCCGGCATCTACACCTTCATGGGCTACCTGCTGCTGTTCGACTACCTGGACCTGGACGTCACCTGGTCCACGTATGCGTCGGAAGGCGGCAACTTCGGCTCGTTCATGAACGACAAGTGGATGAAGAAGCTGAACGCCAAGATGTACCACGAGGCCAAGCGCCTGGGCGTCAAGTACATCATCGGCGGCGAGTGCGGCCACATGTGGCGCGTGCTGAACCAGTACATGGACACCATGAACGGCCCGGCCGACTTCCTGGAAGTCCCCAAGAGCCCCATCACTGGCACGGTGTTCAACAACGCCAAGTCCACCAAGATGATCCACCTTGTCGAGTTCACCGCCGACCTCATCAAGAACGGCAAGCTGAACCTCGACAAGAGCCGCAACGCGGGCATCACCGCCACCTGGCACGACTCCTGTAACACCTCGCGCGGCATGGGCTTCTTCGAAGAGCCCCGCTACGTGTTGGAAAACGTGGTGGAGAAGTTCGTGGACATGCCCGCACAGACCATCCGTGAGCAGACCTACTGCTGCGGCGGCGGCGCGGGCCTGAACAACGGCGAGTTCACCGAGATGCGCCTGCGCGGCGGGCTGCCTCGCGGCAACGCCCTCAAGTACGTGCAGGAGAAGTTCGGGGTGAACACCATGAGCTGCATCTGCGCCATCGACCGCGCCACCTTGCCCGGCCTGGCCGACTACTGGGCACCCGGTGTCACGGTCACCGGCCTGCACGAACTGGTGGGCAACGCCCTGGTCTTCGACGGCGAGGAGCCGCGCACCATGAACCTGCGCCAGGAAGACCTGCCCGGCATCGAAGGGTCTGAGGAGGAGGAATAATGTACAACGCAAAATACATCATCCCAGGCCTGATCATATTCCTGGCCCTGGTGCTGTTCCCCTTCATCAAGGGAGTGGGGCAGCCCGAGCTCAAGGTGGAGACCGAGAAGCCCAAGGACGTCAAAGAATGCATCATGAAGACCGAGAAGATGCGTGACGTGCACATGGTGCTCCTGAACGAATGGCGCGACGACGTTATCCGCAACGGCAACCGGGTGTGGAAAAACGAGGCCGGCAAGGAATTCAACATGAGCCTGACCAACACCTGCATGGGCTGCCACGAGAACAAGGACAAGTTCTGCGACAAGTGCCACGTCACCGTCGGCGTGAATCCTTACTGCTGGACCTGCCACAATATCTCGCCCGTGAAGAAAGAGGGGGGGAAATAACATGCAAAGCTCCAGACGCGACTTCTTGAAGCTGGCTGGCGTCTCGGCCCTGGGGCTCTCGGCAGGGACTCTGGGATTCCTCGGAGAAGGAGCCCAGGCCGCCGATGCCCTCCCCACGGCCACGAACTTCGCCAAACCCATAACCGCCAAGCGCTGGGCCATGGTCATCGACACCGCCAAGTTCGATGACGCCCTGATTGCCAAGGTGATCGACTCGTGCCACACCGCGCACAACGTCCCCACCATTCCCGGCAAGCAGGAGATCAAGTGGATATGGACCGAGGAGTTCCACGGAACGTTCACCACCGAGCGCCCCGTGCACCTCGCCGACGCCCAGGAGCACCGCAAGTACCTGCTCCTGTGCAACCACTGCGAAAGCCCTCCCTGCGTGCGCGTGTGCCCCACCAAGGCCACCTTCAAGAACAATGAAGGCCTGGTCATCATGGACTACCACCGCTGCATCGGCTGCCGCTACTGCATGGCAGGCTGCCCCTACGGCGCGCGTAGCTTCAACTTCCAGGACCCCGAGAAGTTCATCAAGAACATGAACCTCCAGTATCCCCACCGCACACGCGGTGTGGTGGAGAAGTGCACGTTCTGCGTTGAGAAGCTGGCGCAGGGGCTCATGCCCAACTGCGTGCAGGCTTCCGGCGGGGCCATGGTATTCGGCGACCTCCAGGATCCCAATTCGCCTGTGCGCAAGATCCTGAAAGAGAAGTTCGCCCTCAGACGCAACCCCAGCGCCGGCACCGAGCCCGGCGTCTTCTACATCCTCTAGGAGTGAGGCCATGATCGAAAAAGCCCTCAAGGGAAGCCCTCGCTATTTCGGAGCGCTGATGGCCTTTCTGGCCATCATGGGCATCGGCGGCGGGTTCTACCTGGTGCAGCTCAACCAAGGCCTGATGATTACGGGTCTGTCCCGTGACGTCTCCTGGGGATTCTACATCGCCCAGTTCACCTACATGGTCGGCGTGGCCGCGTCCGCCGTCATGCTGGTGCTGCCCTATTACTTCCACCACTACAAAGCCTACTCCAAGATGATCATCATGGGCGAGTTCCTCGCCATTGCAGCGGTCATCATGTGTCTGGGCTTCATCGTCATCGACATCGGCCAGCCGCAGCGCATGCTGAACGTGCTGATCAACTCCACGCCCGGTTCCGTGCTCTTCTGGGACATGGTGGTCCTGAACGGCTACCTGGTTCTGAACGCGGTCATCGGCTGGACCAGCCTCATGTCTTACTGGAAGCGCGTTTCGCCGCCCACGTGGGTCAAGCCCCTGGTGTACACCTCCATCGTCTGGGCTTTCTCCATCCACACGGTCACGGCGTTCCTGTACGCGGGCCTGCCCGGTCGCCACTACTGGCTCACCGCCATTCTGGCCGCCCGGTTCCTGTCCTCGGCGTTCTGCTCCGGTCCTTCGATCCTCTTGCTGCTGATGCTTCTGGCCAAGAAGCTCACCAAGTTCGATCCGGGCAACGAGGCCATCAAGAGCCTGTCCACCACCATCACCTACGCCATGTGCGTGAACGTGTTCTTCTTCCTGCTGGAAGTGTTCACCGCGTTCTATTCGAACATGCCCGGACACATGGACCCGATCCTGTTCCTGTTCTCCGGCTTCGAGGGCCACACCTACATGACTCCGTTCATGTGGACCGCAGCCTTCCTGGGGCTGACCTCGCTGTTCCTGCTCATCCCGCCCAAGTGGCGTGAGAACCGCGACATCCTGGTCCCCGCCCTGATCATGCTGGTGATTGGCACCTGGCTCGACAAGGGCATGGGCCTGATCGCTGCGGGCTTCACCCCCAACCCCTTCGAGAAGGTCACCGAGTACCTGCCCACCGGGCCGGAACTGATGATCGCCCTCATGATCTACGCGGTGGGCGGCTTCGTGCTGACCGTCCTGTGGAAGATCGCCCTGGAAGTGCGGGCCGAAGTGGAAGGCGAACCCGGCAAGTAATCCGACTACGGGTTTCAGGAAAAAAACTAGGCCGCCCTTCCGGGCGGCCTTTTTTTGTTCTATCATACGCACATGCTTTGTCTTGACGGCCATGTGGACTCTTTCGCGATTCTGGATCACTTGCCGATTGCGCTGGCAGTTGTGGATGCCCGCTCTCGGGATGTGCTGATGCTCAATCATAAATTCGTCGAGCTGTCCGGGTACACGGAAGCGCAGATAACCAACGAGCGTGACTGGTTCCCGCTGGCCTATCCGAATACCCGCTACCGCGAACGCATCGCGCAGGAGTGGAGCAGACGGGCGAACTCCGCCTGGAACCATCAATGCAACGTCGAGCCCCTGGAGTCCGTGGTCACCTGCGCCGATGGCCGCGTTTGCACCATCCGTGCACATCTCGCCTGCCACCACGGCATGAACATCATCACACTGGTGGACATCACCGACCAGAAGCAGCTCCAGGGGCAACTCCAGGAACAGGCCTCAACGGATTCGCTCACCGGGCTCTGCAACCGCCGTGCATTCTTCGCGGGCATGGAGCAGGTTCTGGCCCTGTCCTCGCGCCACCTGCGTCCCGTGTCCATCATGCTGGCCGACATAGACCATTTCAAGGACGTCAACGACACGTTTGGGCACCAGGCCGGGGACGCCGTGCTGCGCCATGTCGCGCAACTCATCCGCAAGACCCTGCGGACCAGCGACATGGCGGCGCGGGTGGGGGGTGAGGAGTTCGCCTTGCTGCTCCCGGAAACCGGGCGTGCCGGGGCGTTCCGCATGGCCGACCGCTTGCGCTTGGCCATAGCCGAGAACATATGCATTCACGGGAATCAGCCCCTCCCCATCACCATCAGCTTCGGTCTGGCCTGCCTGGAAGCGCACCACTCCGGCGACGCCCCCAGCTGCGACGAGTTCCTGCGCGCGGCGGATTCGGCCCTCTATGCCTCCAAGCGGGCGGGGCGCAACCGCGTGAGCCACCAGGACCTGCGCATCCCCTGATACTGCGTCCTCATTCCAGAATCGCCATCAGAAGAGATGGATGGGACGGCAGCGGGCCGGGATAATAGCAGAGTCCAAAGGGCGCAGCCTAAAGGCTGCGGGGGCTTCCATCCGCTACGGATGATGCAAGGCCATGTGTTTGTCTCTGCTCGGCGCTCACGTGGCATTGGTTCGCTTATAAATAAACGCCCCCGGACGATCATGGATCGTCCGGGGGCGTTCTTGTCAGTTTGCTGGAGCAGGTCAGCTTCTGTCGAGTATCTCGCGCCCCTCGCCGGGGTAGATCTTCATGTCCTCGCGAGCGATGGGCTCTGGCGCGGGCCAGTGGCCGGGCTGCGGTTCGGAGCCCTCCAGGCGAACCTTGGGAGGGTTCTTGTCAACCAGCCGGGGGTGTTTTCTCAGGTCAATGCCCGGCTGGTTCCAGCTGAACTCGATGGCGATGTTGTTGGGGTCGAAGCTGTAGAGCGACAGGATGAACCCGTGGTCTATGATCTCCGAGGCCCAGAATCCAGCCGCTTCCAGCTTGGCTTTGAGTTCCCACAGGTCAGCCCGCTCCGCCACGCCAACGGAGATGTGGTCGAAGGCGAAGGGAATCTCCACCGGCACGCCGTGGTCCTTAGGCTCAAGCGGCTTGACGTTGGGCCACTCGAAGAAGGCGATCATGTCCGTCTCGGATATCTCCAGGAAGTAATGGCGATATCCGGGGTGGCCGATGCCCGCCACAAGACGCATGCCCAGCAGGTCGCGCCAGAAGCGGATGGTGGCTTCCATGTCGCCCGTGGCCATGGCCAGGTGGTTGATGCCGGTGAAGCGGGGCATGGGGTCTCCTTGCTCGGGGGCCAGCCCCGAGGCTAGCCCAGCGTCAGGCCAAGGGCCTTGGGGTAGAACACGCCGCTGAAGCACACTTCGGCAGCGCCGCGCAGCACCACGTGGCCGTCTTCCAGGCTCACGCCGAGCACTTCGCCGCCGGTGGTGGTCACGTTCACCTCGGGGCCGGTAAGCCCTAGAGAATGGGCGATCACGGCTGAAGCGCACGCACCGGTGCCACAGGCGTAAGTCTCGTCCTCCACGCCGCGCTCGTAGGTGCGAAGCAGCAGGCTGCCGGAATCCTTCACAGTGACGAAGTTGGCGTTGGTGCCCTTGGGCGCGAAGGCTTCGTGGAACCTGATGGCCTTGCCCAGGCGTTTGACGTCCGCCAGGGACACGTCATCCAGGAAGACCACGGCGTGGGGCACGCCGGTGTTCACGAAGTGCACCGTGAGCTTCTCGCCGTCCACGTACAGTTCCTGCCCAGGGCGCAGATCCTGGGGAGGCGTCAGGCGCACCTTCACCTGGCCGTTGTCCAGCACTTCGGACCTGACGCCACCGGCGTCGGTGCCCAGCACGTGCTTCGTGGACGCGAACCCCAGCAGATTGCCCAGCTTGCTGGCGCAGCGCGCACCGTTGCCGCACATCTCGGCGCGCGAACCGTCGGCGTTGTAGAAGTGCCAGCGAAAATCAAGACCCGAGCCAGCAGGCGCGGTTTCCAGGAAAATCAGGCCGTCCGCGCCCACGCCGAAGCATTTGCGGCAGACCAGCCTGGCCCATTCGGGCATGCGTTCCACGGGAACCGCCAGCTCGCGGTTGTCGATGATCACGAAATCGTTGCCGCAGCCCTGCATCTTATGGAAGGCCACGCCCTGGCCCAGAGTGAAGTCGCACGTCATGAAAAGCTCCTGTCGTTGTCGATGCCCGAATCTACCAGAGTCTTTCGCGCCAGGGAAGATGTTGCCGCTGGCACACCCCTGGCACTTCCATGGTGGGCCGACAACAGGCGGGAAAATCTTGCCGCAAAGACGCATCGGCCAGGAGCGAATCATGATCGGACTCTCCACAGCCATCTCCACCGGAACCTCCCTGGCTTCCTCGGTTTTCTCGGGGATAGCCAAGCACCGCCAGCAGAACCAGGACGAGCGCCTGGCGCAAGGGACGCAATCCGGGCAGCTGTCCCCGGCAGAGCAGGCCAGACTCACCAGGGCCGACTCCAGGAACGACGCGCGCATCAACCAGGCCATGGCCGACGGGACCATGGACGTTGGGGAATTCACGCGCATCATGCAGGCGCAGAGCGCCGAAAGCGACCGCATCGCCAAGCTCAAGAACGACGCCGACAACGCCGCCAAGCCGCTGGACGCGCAAGCGCAGTCCGTGGCCCTGGAAGCCTTCCAGAAGCGCCAGGAGAGCATCGACGCGCGCCTGCAGAAGGGCGTTGAATCCGGCAAGATCACTTCCGACGAGAAGACCGCCGTTGAAAAGGCCCAGGCCGAGGCTCAGAGCCTGATCGACAAGGTCATGGGTGACAACGTGCTCACCCGAGGCGAATTCGGCCAGGTGATGGGCTCACTGGACGTGGCCAGCAGGCAGGTGGCCTCCTCGCGCTACGGGCAGGCCGGAGTCTCCGCCCCCAGTGTGGCCGCGTCACCCCCTCCGGCCAACTACAAGCCTCTGAACGTGACTGTCTAGCAACTCGGAACGTCGGCACGGACGCCGGGCGCATCCCTGGATGCAGCGACTCTCGAAAAGCCTTCGGGCAAAGGGCGAAGAATGAGCACCGTCAGCACCAGCAGCAGTTTGAACGTGGCCTCCTACTTCAAGGACATCATCCAGGACCGCCAGCAGCGCCAGGATGAGCGCACTGCCGAGGGAGTGGCTTCCGGAGCAATATCTGCGAAGAATAAGGAGCTGCTGGCCAAGTCCGATGCCAAGAACGACGCCCTGATCGCCGCTGCTTTGAAGGACGGCAAGGTCACCCGCGACGAGTACGACCGGATCACGAAGGCTCTGAACACCCAGAACGCCGTGCTGGACAAGCTCATGAAGTCCAAGGACAAGGCGACGCTGAAGAAGGAGTCCATGGGAGACGCCACGCCCATGCAGGACCAGGACATGGCCCTGGCCATGCTCCAGAAGAACTTCACCAGCATCGGCAAGGCAATCGAGGCCGGTGTGAAATCCGGCAAGATAACCGAGGACGAGAAGACCAAGCTGGACGCGGTGCTGGAGAAGAGCCTTACGCTCATGGACAAGGCCATGGAAGACGGCACGATCTCCAAGGGCGAGTTCTCCACGGTGATCGCGTCGCTCAAGACCGCAGACCGCCAGGTGACCACCTACAGCCGCAACAGAAGGACCGCCGCGTCCGTGCGGCGCGAGGCGTCCATGAACGTGACGGTGTAGCTGGCGGCAGGCGTGCTGTAACGCGCCCATCCACGAATTTTCAGAAGCCGACGGGGCAACCCGTCGGCTTTCTTGCGTGATCGGCTCACAAGTATTTTCATGTTTTTCCCCACATAGCGCTATGTGGGGTGAAATATTTCCGAATCTGACTAGTCATACGGGGGCCCCAGCCAGGGAAGCCGGGGTAAATAACCTTACGGAGGTATCCCCGTATGCCTTATCCCACTCAGGCAGGTTCGACAGAAACAGGTTTCGCCGAGGAACAGGCCATTAAGCGCCAACGGTACGAAGACGCCCTGGACCGCTTCGCCGGATTCGAGCCCGGCGAGTCTCAACTCAGCGACGAACAGATCATGGCCCGCCGCGCCGCGCGGCAGAAATCCGGCGTATCAGCCGGATTCCCTCAGCAACAGTCGTATGCGCAGTTCGTTCAACGAGGCGTCAACGACATTCCCTTCGACACCCTCCTGGCCCACCTGAAGGCCCGCCCCGGCATGGTCGAGCACCTGGAAGGCATCGACCTGGACGGCGACGGAATCCCGGACATCCCCCCCCAGCCGTCGCCCCAGATGATGGCGCACCCCATGGGGCGCATGGAGTGGCAGGCCATGCTGCAAAATCATCAGCAGGCCGTGCAGGCACGTCAGGCGCGTCGTGCCCATCGCAAGGCCGTCAACAACGAGGCGCTGCTGACGTACCTGAAGACGCATGACCCGCTGTTTGGGGTCGTCCATGCAAAAGTCGAAGCTTACGTGAAGGCTCTTCCCCTCAAGCTGCAACGCCCTGTCCTGCGCGCCGTGGAGGAGACTCCGGGAGCGTACATCGACCTCTACAAGGAGATGCGCGACATGGTGGCAGTGTCCATGCGTCTCGGGGGCAGACGTCAGCCCCGCACTAGCGGCAACATGGACCGGGGACGCGACCCGCGCCAGGCGATCCGCCAGGCCGTAGCGGGCCGCATGAGCCCGCCCCAGTTGGAGAGCGCGGGCATGATCGATGAGCGTTCGCCCGGCGCGACCCGCGCTGCCGAGCGCGCCGCCCTGGTCAAGCGTGTGAAAGCGGGCGGCGCCAGGGAGGGCGACCTTCTCAAGTACCTGGAACTGTCCGGCCTGTAGCCGGTGCGGAAAGTACGGGCCGGGCATGTCGCCCGGCCCTTGGCGCAAAGATCGCCCGGTATGTTCGTGATGCGTGAACCGGGAGATGAACTCAACGCAAAAACAACAATCCACGAGGAAACACATGAGTACCGAAGTAAATCATGACAGCGGCGACAGTGGCGACACCGGGGACTCCGGCGAGCACGGCGGATATCAAGGTGGAGATAACGGCCAGGAATCGGGGTACGGACACGACGATTCGGGTTTCTCCGACTCCGGCAATGACGAAGACCAGAACGGTTATGGTCATGAAAGCGCCAGCGAGGACGACGGACATCAATTCAGCCCCATGCAGGAGCACATGGGGTTTACAACAGGCTTCGGCCCTGCGGCAGACCTGCCCAGGAACGCCTTCGGAGTGCCGGACTACAGGGGCTTCAGCATGCCCGACAACAAGGCAAATTCACTCAGTTTCGGGAAGTCCCCCGAGTCGTATGGAGCGCAGCGGAACATGACCTTCGGGATGGGCTTCGATCCGAACAGCAGCCTGCCCAAGAATGCGTTTGGTGTGCCGGAGTACAAAGGGTTCAGGATGCCAAGTGTCGGGCCATCGTCAATCGATCTCAGCACAGGGGACGGTTTGACGCAAAATCAGCCAGAGTATAAAGGGTTCTGGCATGCGGTATTCAATCCGCAGGAGGCATACGAAAGGGCTAAAACGCTGAGGAGTTGGGGACATGGTTTCTACCCCGGAGAGGAGTATTCAGACGAGCGCCACTCCACTGTGAGCAACTTTCTTACCAAGGAATATGGGCCCACCTGGACACGCATGATGGGCGTCGCCAACGAGCTGCAAGGGTTTTTCAAGCACGATATAGATGACTTGCCAGGCAGAATAGACGGCGAGAGACCATGGGCATTTTCATGGAATGACCTCCGTGCCAATGAAGTGGGCATCCAGAAGGCAGAGCAAGAGATGGAAAGTCGAAAGTAAGGTCTTCATTCACGCTGCCAGGAATACATGCACTGAGCCAGTCCGGGAGGGGAAACTCTTCCGGGCTGGCCATAACGATGTGGACTTGTTATTTTGCACTATCATACTCACTGGGGACAGGTGTTAATGGGATGTTTACGATACGCCGTCTGATACTCTCGTGTATCAAGGTGACAGCGCTCCTTATCGTTCTATTGTTTGGTGTCATCTATTGCCTTGGCAAGTGTGATTGTCGCACATCGCCCGAGGATACAGCTAGGCTGAAACAATTGTCAGGGATTTACCCTCGCTATCATATTAAATTTGATTGTGAGTTATATCTAATAGTTAAATCACTTGAACCCATAACGAAGAAATCTGATCAGGAAGTGGTAGATATTTACAACAAATTTTTTGAAGACGACAATGGAAAACTAAAGCGGAAGACTTCATTTGTGTATTTGAATTTGTATGATAGCAAGGGTCGCTTCCAATATCAGCTAATCCACGACTGGCGTGTGAATGAATATGTAAAACTAAACCAGGATTTTTATTGAGTCAATGAAGCGCGCAAGCATACCCCGTCACGGCAACCCCCACTCCTTCTTCAGCTTCTGATACTCTGCGCGGGGAAGCTGCACCAACAGCGGCTTGCTGCCAGCATCCAGCCTGGACAGCAGCGACCGCAGTGCGCTTTCCTCCATGGCCGTACACCCTGCCGTCGGTTTGTCCGGGCCGCGCCAGATGTGCAGGAAGATGCACGACCCTTTCCCAGCCGATACAGGATCGCCGTTATGGTCCACCACGGCTCCCGCCGCGTAAAGCCCGTCCGGCCTGAGCATGGTTTCGGAGCTGTTCCAGTCTTTGGGGTGGGCAGAAGCATCCAGGATTCTGTTGTATTCGCTGGATAGCGGGTCATCCACGCATTCAAGGCCGGATGCGATCTTGAGGTACGGGAATGCCCGTATGGAATCGTTGTCCGCGTAGCCGAAGGCTGTGGAGATGCTGAAGATACCCGCAGGAGCCTTGCCGTCTCCTTCGCGCTTTTCAAGAGCTGCGCTGCGAGGTACTGTGTGCAGGCCGATCCCCCAGGCCATGCCTGTGCGCCCCAGGCTTACCGGGATTGCTTTGCCGACAGCCGTCCACGGGCTGGACGGTGACCCCCTCTCGAACAGCTGCAACTGTCCCGTTCTCGCTTCCCAGGATTCTGACGTGACCACGAGAACCTGTCTGGAACCGAAGAGAAATGATGCGTCAGGATGCGTCGCAGCATCACAGACGCTCTGAAACAGAAATACGGCCATAGCGGACAAGAATAAAACCAAGCGATGTGTCATCTCTTTCTCTTTGGCGGCATACGCCTCAGCTTTCTACCGATTTGACTGCGATACACGGCATCCGGCGGCGTGGATCGTACGAAAAAGCCCGGCCTTCTCTGTGTGAGCGGGCCGGGCTAAACTGCGAAATCAGGGCGCGTGTGCGGCGTCCAGACATGTCCAAAACGATCTGACCCGCATCAAGCGCAGATAAGCCTACGCCTCCCCGCGCTTGTCCAGAACGCGACGGGTCTTGCCGTCCTCGCTGGGAGCAAGTGCGCCCGGTTCGGTCATGCGCACCTCGAAGCCCACGCCAAGCTCACTAGCCAGACGCTTCCTGGCGCTCTCCAGGAACTTCTGCTGGTCCGCGATGCGGTCGAACACGAACTTCTCGGCCACTTCCAACTCCACGGTGGCCTTGTCCAGGCCGCGCTCACGCTCCAGCACCACGCGCCACTGGGGAGTCGTGCCCTCGATATCCAGCAGCACGGCCTCGATCTGGCTGGGGAACACGTTCACGCCCCGGATGATGAGCATGTCGTCCACGCGGCCGCGCACGCGTTCCATGCGCTTGAGCGTCCGGCCGCAGGGGCAGGCTCCGGGCAGAATCCGGGTCAGATCGCCAGTCCGGAAGCGGATCAACGGGAAGGCTTCCTTGGTCAGGGTGGTGATGACCAGTTCACCCACCTCGCCGTCGGGCACGGGCTCCCCGGTGGCAGGGTCGATCACCTCGGCCAGGAAGTGGTCTTCGTTCAGATGCAGGCCGTTCTTCTCCAGGCATTCGCCCGCCACACCCGGCCCCATCACTTCGCTGATGCCGTAGTTGTCCGTGGCTGTCAGCTTCAGGCGGTCCTCGATCTGCGCCCTGGCCGTTTCGGACCAGCATTCGGCTCCGAACAGGCCGTGGCGCAGGCTGAGCGCGTTGGCGTTCACGTCCATCTCTTCCATGGTCTGGGCTAGGTACAGGGCGTAGCTTGGGGTGCAGACCAGCACGGAGGTTTTGAAGTCCTGCATGATGGCCACCTGGCGGCGCGTGTTGCCGCTGGAGGCCGGGACCAGGGCCGCGCCCAGGGCCTCGGCTCCTTGCAGGAAGCCGAAGCCGCCGGTGAACAGGCCGAAATTGAAGGCGATCTGCACCACGTCCTCGCGGGTGACGCCGCCCGCCGTGAGGATGCGCGCCGTGAGCGCCCCCCATTTCTTGAGGTCGCCCGCCGTGTAGCCCACCACCGTGGCCTTGCCCGTGGTGCCGGAGGAGGCGTGCAGGCGCAGCACTTCACGCAGCGGCACGGCGAAGAAGCCGTAAGGGTAGGCGTCGCGCAGCACGGACTTGGTGGTGAAGGGCAGGCGCGCCAGATCGTCCAGGGAGCGGAAATCGTCGGGGTCGATGCCCAGTTGGCCGAAGGTCTTGCGGTAGTAAGGGACGTTGCGGGCCACGCGGGTCAGCGTGGACTGAAGGCGCTCAAGCTGCAACTGCGCCAGCTGGGCGCGGTCCATGGATTCGTATTTGGGTTCCCACATCATGGCGCGGCCTCCGCTCTGGCTTCTTGAGAGAGAGGGGCTCGCGGACATGCAGTCGCGCCAGCCCTTCTCTGGTGCGTTGTGCGTTGCTATTTGCCGACGGGTGTCATCATCCGCATGATCGGCTTGAAAACGTAGCTCACGGACATGACCTTGTTGGTGTCGTCGTATTCCATCTCAACGGTCACTTCGCCAGCCGTATAGGTGAACTGCTTGATGTTCACCTTGGGCTGGCTGGCAGGGCCGTAGTTGGAGTCGAAGTAGGTTTTGAGGGTATTGTAGGAGCTGGGACCCGACGCTGTGAACATCACCAGGCACAGCTTGCCCTTGTAGAACCCGTAGAGCTGTTCTTTCAGGGGGACGCCCTGGAAGGTGCGGTCGTCGCCGTAGCGGTTGTAGAATTCCAGCTCGCCCTGCTTGCGGACCTGCTTCATGTGCTGGAACTCGGAGAGATCCTTCCCGAAGACCATGCCCTTGTAGTCTGCGATGAACTTGCCCTGGGCCAGGGCCAGCGTTGGTGCGGCCAGGATGAACAGCGCGAGGCACAGGATGATGCGTTTCATGATCAGGATTCCTCTTGGGATTTGTCGCGGCCCAGATAGGCCCGTTGCACGTCGCGGTTGGCCAAAAGCTCCGAGGACTGGCCCTGCAGGATGACCCGCCCGGTTTCCAGCACGTAGCCCCGATCAGCCACGGCCAGGGCACTCTTGGCGTTCTGTTCCACCAGCAGGACGGTCAGGCCGCGCTCGTCTCGAAGCTCTGTCACGCGCTTGAATATGTCGCGGCACACCGTGGGGGCCAAGCCCATGCCCGGCTCGTCCAGGAGCAGCATTTTGGGTCCGGCCATGAGGGCGCGCCCGATGGCCAGCATCTGCTGCTCTCCGCCGGAGAGCGTCCCGGCTGGCTGGCCGGAGCGTTCCCTGAGCACGGGAAACATGGCGTAGACCGACTCCAGATCGCGGTCCAGCTCGGCTCGCGGAACGCGGCCCCTGCGGGTGTAAGACCCCAGCAGCAGGTTGTCGGTTACGCTTAAGGGCTTGAAAACCAGCCTGCGTTCGGGGACGTGCGACAGGCCAAGGCGCACGATCTTGTCCGGGGCGGCCTTGGTGATGTCCTGCCCGTCGAAGGAGACGGTCCCGGCAGAGGGGCGCAGAAGCCCGGATATGGCGGTGAGCAGGGTGGTCTTGCCAGCACCGTTGGCCCCGATAAGGGCAACGATTTCGCCCGCGTCCACATGAAGCGAGGCGCGGCGGACGGCCTGAATTTTGCCGTAGGATATGTCCAGATTGGTGAGCGTGAGCATCGGATTCGTGTTTCTCGGTTTCAGCTACCGCATACGCCGGGAGGTGTCGAGGGTGCGCGCGGGGATCAGTCCTCGCCCAGGTAGGCCGCCACCACGTCGGGGTTGTCCTGGATCTCTTTGGGCGTCCCTTCGGCCAGGACGCTGCCGAAATGCAGCACGGTGATGCGGTCGGAGATGTCCATGACCAGTTCCATGTCGTGCTCCACCAGGGCCACCCCGATGTGCAGTTCGTCGCGGATGCGGCGGATGATGGTCCCGAGCCCTGCGGTCTCCTTGTTGTTCATGCCAGCGGCGGGCTCGTCCAGCAGGAGGAGCCTGGGGCCGGAGGCCATGGCCCGGGCCAGCTCCAGCAGGCGCTGTTCGCCGTAGGGCAGGTCGGAGGCCAGGGCGTCGCGGCGCTCGGCCAGCCCCACGAATTCGAGCTTCTCCATGGCCAGCTCCCGCAGGCGCTTTTCCTCACGCGTGAAGCGCGGGGTGTGCAGCAGGCTGTCCAGCATGGAGTATCCGGCCTTCATGTGCGCGCCGGTCATGACGTTTTCCAGGGCGGTCATGTTGGAGAATATTTCCAGGTTCTGGAAGGTACGCACCACCCCGGCCTGCGCCCGCAGGTGGATAGGCAGGCCGGAGAGGTCCTGCCCGGCCAGGCGCACCGTGCCTCCCGTGGGCGTCACCGCGCCGCTGACCACGCCAAGCAGCGTGGTCTTGCCCGCGCCGTTGGGGCCGATAAGCGAGGTAATGTCGCCCTGGCGCACGGTAAGAGCCGCCTCGGACAATGCCTGGACGCCGCCGAAGCGCACAGACACGTTCCTGACTTCCAGAAGATCAGCCACGACGGACGCCCGCCTTCAGTTTGCGCGCGATGGCCTGCGCGCCGCCTGCCAGGCCGCTTGGCATGAACATCATGCAGGCGATCAAAAGGCCGCCGTAGATGAGGATGTCCACTTCCTCGAACATACGCAGGAACTCCGGCAGCGAGGTCAAAAAGAAAGCCCCGGCCACCGCGCCCCAGATGCTGGCCATGCCGCCAAGAACGACCATGGTCAGAAGCTGCACGGAGAAATGGAAGCCGAAGGAGGAGGGGGCCACAAAGGTCAGGTGATGGGCGTAGAGCGTCCCGGCCACGCCCGCGTACACGGCGGAGAGCACGAACACGAAGCGCTTGTGCCGGGCGATGTCGATGCCCATGGCCTGGGCTGCGGACTCGCTGACGTGGATGGCGCGAAGCGCCCGGCCCGTGCGCGAACCGATCACCCGGCGCGACACCAGCGTAGCCACCCAAAGCACGGCGGCAGACAGGAAATAGTAGGCCTTGTCCGAGGTGAACGTGAAGCCCGCGATCTTCAGGCGCGGAATGCCCACGAACCCCGAGGGGCCGCCGGTCAGGCCCACGGCCTCGTTGAACACGATGGATACGATGATGCCGAAGCCGAGCGTGGCCATGGCCAGATAGTTCCCGTGGAGTTTCAGCGTCGGCACGGCCAGGAGCCAGGCTACGGCCGCTGACACGGCCACGCCCGCCAACATGCCCACGGGGATGGGCAGGCCAAGCGTTGCGGTGCTGATGGCCGTGGTGTAGGCGGCCAGCCCGAAGAAGGCTGCATGTCCCAGCGACACCTGCCCGGCATAGCCCATCAGCAGGTTCAGCCCCATGACGATCAGGGCGTTGAAACAGCACAGGATGAGCACGTTGATGTAGTAATCGTTGGGCAGCGCCAGAGGGGCCAGCCCCAGGGCGGCGGCAAAGGCCAGCAGGCCGAAATTCTTTCTGAAGAGGCCCACGGCTACACCCGGTCGGACTTGGGGCCGCCGAACAGGCCGGTGGGTTTGACGAACAGGAGCGCCAGCAGCACGATGAAGGCGAAGGCGTCCTTGTAGGCCGAGGACACGAAGCCAGCGCCGAAGGACTCCAGCACGCCCAGGATCAAGCCGCCGGCGGCAGCGCCGAAGGGGTTGCCCAGGCCGCCCAGGATGCAGGCCGCGAAGCCCTTCAGGCCGAGCATCACGCCCACGTCGTAGGAGGTCAGGGTGATGGGCGTGAGGATCGCGCCGCCGACGGCTCCCAGGAAGCCCGACAGGCCGAACGACAGCATGGCCATGCGGTCCACAGAGATGCCCATGAGGGCGGCGGCCTTCTGTTCGCAGGCGCAGGCCAGCATGGCCTTGCCGTGGATGGTCCGGCTGAAGAAGAGCTTCAGCGCCACCAGCAGCAGCAGGGTGATGAGCAGCACCCACAGGCTCTGGGGCTGCACCGCCGCGCCCAGGATGGCCAGCGGGGCCGAGCCCGAGAAGGGCGGCAGGGCGAAGGTGTCCTTGCCCCAGATCAGCATCACCGCGCCGCGCAGCAGGATGGAGATGCCGATGGTGATGATGACCAGGTTCACCGGGGCGGTGCGGCCCACGGGGCGGATCACGCCGCGCTCGATGAGGCAGCCCACCAGGGCTGTGACGGCCACGGCCAGCATGATGGCCACGGGCAGCGGCGCCCCGGCCTTCTGGAGGACCACGGCGAGCATGCCGCCGAGCATCACGAACTCGCCCTGGGCGAAGTTGATGATGCCGGTGGTGTTGAAGATCATGGTGAAGCCGAGGGCCGTAAGGCCGTAGGTGGCTCCCACCGTGAGGCCGGAGATGAGGTATTGAGGCGCGCCTGCGAACATAAAAAAATGGCCGGAGGGTTAGCCCCGGCCTCCCATTACTTCAGTATTTTCCAATCTCCGCCCTGAATGACGACCATCTCGAAGGCGTTTGCGTCCAGTCCGTTGTGGTCCTTGTCCGTGAAGGAGAACACGCCGCCGATTCCGGGGAACGCGGTGATCTTCTCCAGCGCGTCGCGGATGGCGGCGGGCTTGTCCGACCCTGCGGTTTCCACGGCCTTGGCCACCAGCTTCAGGCCGTCCCAGCCGTGGCCGCCGAACGGCGACACGTCGCCCTTGAACTTGTCCTTGTACTGGCTGGTGTAGGCCAGAAGCAGAACCTTCTGGGGCTGGGAGTCCGGCAGCTGCGAGGCCACGATCAGGTGTCCGGCGGGCAGCATCAGGCCCTCGGCGGACTCGCCCGCCAGCTCGATGAACTTGCGCGAGGCCACGCCGTGGCTCATGTACAGGGGCGTCTTCATGCCAAGCTGCGCGCGGTTGCGGGCCACGACCGCAGGGCCGGGGTTGGTGCCCCAGCAGATGATGGCGTCGGGTGCGGCGTCTTTCAGCTTGGTGAGCTGGGCGGTCATGTCCGTGTCCTTGGGGCCGTAGACCTCGTCGGCGGTCAGGGTGAAGCCCATGGCCGGGACCAGTTCTTTCAGCACCTCGCGTCCGGCCTGGCCGAAGCCGTCGGACACGGTGAGGATGGCGATCTTCTTGTAGCCCTTGGCCTGGGCGTGCTTCAGGATGCGGCCCACGGCGTGGCGGTCGGAGGGGGCCACCTTGAACACCCAGGGGTTCACCGGGTTCACGATCTTCTCGGCGGCGGACATGGACACCAGCGGCACCTGCGCCGCCGGGAACTTGTTCATGATGGCCAGGGTGGAGCCGGAGGTGGTGGCCCCGATCACGGCGGCGACCTGATCCTTCTTGATGAGCTTTTCGGCGGCCAGCACGGCCTTGTTCACGTCGGATTCGTCGTCGTACAGGATGAGCTCAACGGGGCGCCCCAGCAGACCGCCCTTGGCGTTCAGCTCGTCCCGGATCATTTCCAGGGTGTTCTTTTCCGGTTCGCCCAGAAAGGAGGCGGGACCGGTGACGGACACCACCGCGCCGATCTTGATCGGCTCGGCGGCCAGGGACTGTCCGGCACACAGGACCAACGCGGCGACGACGCTCAGCAGACGAAGCATCATGAGCTTACCCCTTCTTTGCAGGCTATTTCATCAGGACGAACTTGCCGCCCTCGATCTTGACCATGGCGAAGCTGGATTCGTCCAACCCGTTGTGATCCTTCTCGGTGAAGGTGAACACTCCGGTGGCGCTCTGGAAACCTTTGACCTTCTCCAGGCCGTCGCGCAAGCCCTGAGGCGTGGAATTCCCCGATATTTTCGCCGCTTCATTCAAAAGCATCAGGGCGTCCCAGGCGTAACCGCCGAAAGCCGAGGGGGGCGTGCCGAACTTCTTGGAGTATTCGGCGCGGTAGGTGGTGAGCAGCGTCTTGAAGGGGCCGTCGGGCATCTGGTCGGCCACGATGAGCCAGCTGGCGGGCAGGATGATGCCCTCGGCGGACTGCTTGGCCAGATCGATGAACTTGTCGGAGGCCACGCCGTGGCTCATGTACAAAGGCGTCTTCATGCCGAGCTGCATGCGGTTCATGGCCACCACGGCCGGGCCGGGGTTGGTTCCCCAGCAGATGACCGCCTGGGGGCCGCTGCCCGCGATCTTGGTCAGCTGGGCGGTCATGTCGGTGTCCTTGGGGCCAAAAACCTCGTCGGCGGAGAGTTCCATGCCCGCTGTGGGGATCATTTCCTTGAGCACCTCGCGTCCGGCCTGGCCGAAGCCGTCGGACACGGTGAGGATGGCGATCTTCTTGTAGCCCTGGGCCTTGGCGTGAGCCAGGATCTTGCCCACGGCCAGGCGGTCGGACTGGGGAGTCTTGAAAACCCAGGGGTTCACCGGGTTCACGATCTTCTCAGCGGCAGACATGGACACCAGCGGAGCCTTGGCGTCAGCCACCTTGCCCATGATGGCCAGGGTGTTTCCGGAGGTGGTGGGGCCGACCACGGCGGCCACCTGGTCCTTCTTGAGGAGCTTCTCGGTGGCCAGCACGGCCTTGTTCACGTCGGTCTCGTCATCGTAGATGATGACCTCGACCTTCTTTCCGCCGATGCCGCCCTGGGCGTTCAGCTGGTCCTGGAGCAGGAGCAGGGTGTTCTTCTCCGGCTCGCCCAGAAAGGAGGCGGGGCCGGTGACGGACAGGACCGCGCCGATTTTGACGGTGTCAGCCGCCAGACCGGGGGAAACCGAAGACACCACGAGCATCAAGGCCGCAAGGATACGCCAAGCCATGGAATCAGCTCCTTAAAAGCGTTGCGGGTGGGGGCGGAGGAAGAAATAACCAAAACGTCATTTCCGCAGCTACGGTAATGGCTGAGAGAGGATAGGTCAAGGACTGCGACCTATGGCGGGCAAGAATGTGTCGAAAATGTGACCCGTCCCACATATCCATACCAATTTGGTGTGAAATCGTGGGGGCGGACGCACCCCACAGTTCAGGGCGCAGCTATTCCTCCCGCGTCCTGATTCATTCTTTATGACGCTGCCAGGAGACGGATTTCCCTTTACTCTTGATCAGGCTGCTCATGCATGATTTGGACGATTTTCTTGGCGATATCCTCTGGTGAGAGTATGTAGTCAATGCATCCGCTTGCTATCGCGCTTTCGGGCATATCCGGATGCTGTGCTGTTTCGAGTTTCTGCGCGATGGTGATGCCTCCCGCCTCTCGTATGCCGCACAGCGCTTCCGCTCCGTCACCGTCGTAGCCAGAGACAATGATGGCGATAAGCTTGCCATCCCAGTTTGCGGTCAGGGAACGCAGGAACACGGTAATCACGTCTGGCCATCCTCTGGGTTTTGAGATCGGCTTGAGGAGGAATTCTCCCTCAAGAACGTGTAAGTCCCGTTTTGGCGGGATGATGAACACATGGTTTGGCTGGATGTCTAGTTTGTCCGTAATGAGCTCAACCGGCATGGCTGTGACGTTCGGGAGGATTTCGTGGAGGTAGGTGGCCACGGTTCGCAGGTGGTTGACAATGACGATTGCCACTCCCAGGTCAGTCGGCAGATGGCGCAGGAGCCGGGTATAGGCGTCGAGGCCGCCGGCTGAACCGCCTACGCAGACGATAGGAAAATGGAGTGCGTCGCTTTTGCGTTCCATGGGCAATCCTTCTGTTTTGTCCCTGGCAAGGTGAAGTGGAGGCCCTGTGACTGTCCTGATGCAGGGGGACACGTCATACTGTCACACATTACCATGAGAAACCATAGATGTGCAGCAATAAAGTGCGCAAGCAGAAAGCCGGGCTGGCTAGAGTGGCGTTCTCATAATACGTTCATACACTGTGTTGTTCTAACTCCAGAGAACCATTCATTATGTTCATGAAAAATATGTCCATGTGTTTCACGAACGCGACACTGGGTATCCTGCTCCATCCGGCTGTTCTCTCATTGCCTATCTGCTCCCCAGTCCGTCGGACTGGAGGTCTTGAAAATCCAGGGGGTCACCGGGTTCACGATCTTCTCGCGGTGGACAAAGAGGGGGGCCTGATTTTGGCCATCTTGTCCTTGATGGCCAGGGTGTTGCCGGAGGTGGCAGACTCGACCACTGCGGCCACCTGGTCCTTCTTGATGAGCATCTCGGTGGCCAGCAGGCCCTTGTTCATGTCGGTCCCGTCATCGTAGATGATGACTTCGCCCTTCTTGCCGCTGATACCGCTCAGGCGTTCAGCTGGTGCGCGTATGCCTCGCCTGCATGGTTTATGTCCGTCGGTCCGGGGCGAAAGCTATTGCAAGGCGATGTGGATTTGGTATGATTGAAAGTGGGTTTTCATAGGGTAAGCCGTGCCAGGACTTCCTGCTCATCGTCAGGGTGCTGTTTGTCCGGCGCACGCGTATCGCGCCTCATGGCACTGGCAGCATTCGTATCACAGGATGAAGGGTGCTGTAGGAGTGCTGCGATAACCATTCTCAATGCCACATCGCGCCAGGCTTCTTGATGGAGGAATGGGAACCCAGCGGTTCAACATTGAGGCACGATGGTCCCCGGTCGTGTCAGTGGTGCTCGAATGCTTACGGAAGGTGAATTGATGGTTATAAATACAGGCGACTTTAAAACACATATCGTTAAAGAACTCCATTCAGAATTGGAGTTGTCTAAACAACGAATTGCATCTCTAAAAGAAGAGTTGCATCATGCACTTACAAAGAGTGCTCTACACGAGGCAGGGTTCAAGAAACTCGCGTTTGAATCTACTGTGAATGAATTACATTTACACAATAAAGAGTCTGACATTGCTTCGTACCGAGATCGCGAGTTCGATTTGATTAAAGAGGTCGATAGACTGTCAAGCGAACTCGCCATGATTCAAGAAAAATTGAACACCAAAGAGGAAGTGGACCAAATAATACATCATGATATCAGAAGCGCACTGGTTGATTGGGTGTATGTAGCGGACTTGCTGCTTGATGCTGGTGATTTGTCGCCAAAGAGCAGGCAATTGCTTGAAGAGGGGAAAATGTCCGGAGCCAGGATGCTCAGCCTGGTTGATTTTAATTTGTCGCTTTATAAAATTGAGAATGGAGAGTTTGAACTTGAACCTGTAGCTATCGATGCACTCGATGTTGTCAAGACAATTATAACGCAGAACAAGAGAATAATTAATCGCAAAAATATTACTTTTGTGCCTGTTGTCAGTGATCTTAAGGAAGGAGATGGTGTATTTTATGTGTATGGAAATGAAATTCTTACGTTTAATATACTAAACAACTTGATTGTTAATGCCGTTGAAGCTTCTGACGTCGACTCAGAAGTGACAGTCTCATTTGAGAAAAAAGAACACTACGCAATCACAATACACAATTCCGGGGAGGTCCCTGAACACATAAGAGACGTATTTTTCAATAAATTCGTTTCGCATGGGAAAAAAAGGGGAACAGGGATAGGAACATACTCAGCAATGCTCATGGCCAAAGCTCAGAATGGGGATATCGTCCTGGATTGCTCAGAGCCTGGAGCGACAACTGTTATTGTCAAATTTCAAGAAATTCCAGGCGAATAGGAACATCCTGTCTTGTCACTTAAGCCAGGATGGCGCTGCATTTTAGCGGCGCAGCCCACCTGGAAGGGGTGGCATTCTCCGAAAGATTGGCCTACCTACACGCCCGCGCGCCCGTCCTGCGACTGACAGAGTGCTCGGCGTGCGTTTCGCACTCAATCTACCTTTACGCCCGCGCCCGCCTTGCGACCGACGCGGTGTAACGCCAGGCACACCATGACTCTTCCTCATCTTTCCCCCCTTCATGTGAAGCACGCGGTCAAGACCGCCCTCGCGGCCATGACCGCCTATCTCCTTACCGTCGTCCTGAACCTGCCGCAGGGCTATTGGGCGGTCATCAGCGTTGTGCTGGTGATGCAGACCAACCTGGGCGGCTCGTTCCAGGCAGGTGTGAACCGCATCATCGGCACCGCTGTCGGGGCGCTGCTCGGCGCGCTCTGCCTGACCGTGCTCGGCTCCGGAGCCGTGGCCCTGGGGCTTGGCGTGGGCCTCACCATCGTGGTCTGCGCCTACTTCGTGCACATGCACGAGTCTTTCAGGATGGCCGGGATGACCGCCACGATCATCATCATGCTGGGCAATCAGTCGGATTCGTACATGCACTTCGTGCTGTTCCGGTTCCTGGAGATCGGCCTGGGCGTGGCCGTGGCCCTGGCCTTCTCGGCGCTCATCTGGCCGTCGCGCGCGGGGCGCTTCCTGAAGGACGGCGTGGTGCGCGCCCTGAACGACGAGGCGGCCTACTACTCGGTGCTGCTCTCCTGCCGCATCTCGCCGGACTGCGACATGCACGACGAATCCGTGACGCGCGCCCAGCTCGAAGCCACGCGCGAGAAGAACCACGCCCTGTTGGAGGAGGCCAAGCGCGAGCCCTCGGGGCTTACGCGCTCCGAGCACATTATCGTCTCGCTGTTCAACTTCACCGAGCGCATCGCGGAGCACCTCCTGTCGATGGAGCACGCCGTGCACCACGACGACCTGGAATCGCTGCACGGCATGGTGTCCAAGGAGATGGACCTCCTGGCCCAGACCACCATCACCGCCATGATCCGGCTGTCCCTGGCCATCGGCAAGGAGCGCGACCCAGGCCCCATGGACGACCTGGGCCGCGCGGTCCACACGGCCGAGGAAGCTCTGACCCGCATCAGGCGTGAGCACGTGCTGCCCGGACAGGACCTGGAAGTGGTGATGCGTTTTTTTAGCTATTACTACAACATGCGCGAAGTGGCCGTGGAGCTGACCGGCATGGCTGAGCGGGCCGCTCTGCTTGGGGATGTGTAGCGGGGCGCAGTCTCAGCATGGGCGTTGAGCCCCGGAGGCGGGCCGCAAAGCTTCAGAAAGTGAACTTCAGTCTGGCGCTGGCGGACTGGCTGAGGTAGCTGGTGGGGCTTGCCTGGAGGTCGTAGCGGACCAGCAGTTCCAGGTTCTTGCGCAGCATCCCGGATACTCCCAGGCCTGCGTGATACAGCCATGGGGAAACAGAGAGCCCGTTGGTGACGAACGCATCGCCACCGCCAGCATACGATGCGGTGATCTTGGCCTGATTGGGGATCATGTTGTACCCGGCTCCGGCATTGGCCGAGATTTTCATGGCCGGGGTAATCTCCCGGTCGATCCGCAGGTCCAGTGACGCAAAAAGCTCCCGATAACTCTGTTCGTTGACCTTGAGGTTCAAGACCCCCGCGCCCGTCTCCTGGTATGACGGAGACTGGACGCCCAGATAGTCCAGGCGGACCGAAGGCGTGAACAGGGTCTTGTCGTCCAGGACGCAGCTCCGCTTCAGGCCTGTGCCTACATGCCATGAGAAACTGTAGTAGTTCGACTTCGCGGTGGTCCCGATGAAGTTGATGGGGCGCGACCCCGTGTTGGCGTTGAGCCCCAGGTCGCCCTGGAAGTTGAGGCTGAAGCTGTCCGTGACGGCGTAGTCGCCGTATGCTCCCAATTGGTAGCTGGTTATGTTCAGGTTGCTCGGTGCTGCGGAATCCGTGCTGGTGATGTAACTGTTGCCGAAAGCGAACGCCGCGCCAAGATTCGAGCGCGCCGACACGGCGTAATCCGCGCCACCGGCAATGCCGTAGGTATTTGCGTTGTATCCCGCCACGTTGTCCACGTTGCCCTGGGTGGACCACCTGCCGAAAGCCGTTCCCCAGACGCTCTTGTTCCCGACGATCTCTTCTCCGCCGTCAAGGCCCGCCAGCGCGTTCTGGCGAACCCGCACCATCTGGTGGAAATGGCGTTGCGTGGTGGCGGTGGCCTGGGACGCCGCGCCGCTTAGCACCGGCAGGGTCTGGCTGACGGCGCTCGAGAGGGCAGCGCCCTCGAGGCCGTTCAGGGCGCTGACGACAGGGGCCATCGGCCCCAGCAGACCGGCCTCTGTCCCGGCCAGGGCGTAGAGGCTGGCGGCAGCGCCCAGCGCCGCCGGATTGCCGCTGGCCAGCAGCGCGTTGCGGTAGGGAGCGACCAGACTGAGCGTGGCGGCGTTGAAGAAATCGTTCCCGGAGAAGCCATATCCCGACAAGTGCATGGCTGCGCCGAAGGGATTCCCGGAAATCTGCCCCAGCAGGGAGTTGAGCGCTCCCGCGTTGATGGTGTTGAACAGGACCGCCCCTTTAGGGGTGATGGAACCCAGAATCGTGAAGTATTGCGCGGGACTTCCGGCTGGCCCGACGCCTTGGCCCAGGAAATACCCGTTGCCGTATCTGGTGATGATGATGTTTCCGGGCCTGTTGGAACCAAACAGCGACGCGCTGGTAATCCGCCACGGGGTGCCTGCGGTCCAGGCCCACTGGGGGGAGGTATTCACGGCGGTGGAAATCTGCGAGGCTGACGGCGGGGTGAAGTTCGCGGGGTTGTAGGGCGTCATGTAGGCCCAGTGGGTCAGCAGCAGGCCCGTTCCCGTTATCATCTGCATTTCCATCAGGGGCACGCCGTTTACCAAACGCATGTTCCCGACACCAAGCGTTGTTGATCCGCTGGATGGGTCCGTGAAGACGATCCGCACGGTGCCATCGTCCGCCACGGCGCCAGACATCAACGTCTTACTGGCGATCGAGGCGGAAGGGGCCTTGGTGAGGTGCTCCGGGTTGATGAACAGGGTCGCCGTGCTGGTGCCGGAAAGCACGCCATTGACGACGGTGCCCAGGGACCAGAGCGTCTGGTCACCTGCCGTGACCGGGGGAGGGGTGGTGAAGCTGTTGGAATTGACGGCAACCTGCGCCACCAGGCCGGGAACAGGGACGTACCAGCTTGTGCTTGAAAGCAGGGCATCCCACTGCGTGCTTTGCGCCCTGGAGATCGTTACAGTTCCGAAGAACACGAAAAGGATTGAAAGAAAGAAAACGAACACCGGGCGCCCAGGATATGGATTGTACTGAAACGTCGTGTGAACGGATTTCATTCTTTGGAGATCCAATACTAGGGAAGCGTCCTAGTCGTGACAGTTTTGGTCCTTCAGGATTTCCCGTGGGTAACTGACCGGCTAAGGTCCTCCCCGGAGGACACACATGAAGAACACGGACCTGTATTCGCGGATTCTCGGCCTGGCCGAGCCATGGTTTGCCGAGGCTGTTGAACTGGACACGCTCGAAGGGCGGGTATGATTTAGCCCTGGCTTATTCCACGTTTGGCTTCCTGTTCCATTGTTTTTAAACGGGTGTAATAATCGGCAAACTCGTTGAGATGGGCAAGGGCTATTTTGCCGGTGAGGATGGGGTCGTTGCCTGTCACGTCCGTTGACGGGTCAATCAGGCCATGCTCCAGTTCAACATTCAAACCCATGCGGAATTGCTCCGTGTCGAAGCGACTCCAATCAATACCCAACTCGTCACCGATTTTACGGGCCTGCTCAGTTGTGAACTCTTGCTTAGCGGGCATTTCGTTTTTCTCCCTCAGTGTGGTTTATGACAGTACAGGTGATGCGATGCCAATGAAAAATTATCGGTTACTATGCAAAATAACAGAGTAATTCATGCTTATTCATTCCTGAAAGGGAATGATGAAAGACAGGTTTCCGGCATGTCCCGCCGGGCAATGGTCAGTCCTCCTCGATCGGAGTCAGGTTGGTATTCGCTGGTCCCATCATCACCGCCCCGGTTTCTTTGAACCGTGACCCATGGCATGGGCAGTCCCAGGTCTTTTCAGTTGGGTTCCAGCGCACGATTCCCCCCAGATGGGGACAAACAGCCGACATCTCATGTATTTTTCCGGTTTCATCGCGAAATGCGGCAATTTTTTTTACTCCGCGCCGCAGGATTGCGCCGTTTCCCTTTGCAATCGCATCCACCGATTCCACATCACCCGCCGTAAACCAATCCCGATACTGCGCCATCATGTTCAGCGTTTCTCTGGCATAGTTTCCTGACGCGCTCAGGGTTATCCGAGAGGGATCGTACAATTTCTCCCACGGGTTTTCCTTTCCAAGAATCATATCCTTCAGGAGCATCCCCGCAATCGTGCCGTGGGTCATCCCCATCCCGGAGTCGCCGGTCACGATAAACACATTGTCTTTATCCAAGGGGTTGCGCCCGATGAACGCCAGCCCGTCCGTTGTCTCCCGCACATCTCCGGCCAGGTGAATTCAATCTTTCCCATTGCCGTGAACCGCGCCCGGGCCCACGTCTCCAGGCGTTGATGCCTCTCGCCGGTATCCTCTGCCTGGCCGGATTTGTGGTCTTCCCCGCCGACTATGAGCAGCTCATATTCTTCACCATTCTTCCTGACGGTCTGTACGCGCACGTAATGGTACGGATTCTCCGTATCCCAATACAGCGCCCGCTCAACATGGCCCGGAGGAATCTTCGCGCCTATGACGTAGGTCATGTATCCAGACTGTTTGGTATGAATCACCAACAGATCGTTAATGGGCGTGTTCGTGGCCACCACGATGGCATCGCAGTGCACCGCGAAGTCTCCGGCGGTTACTTTGGCGGCGTCGCCCCCTTGGATGGTATCCGCATGGGTGTTGCAGTAGATTCTTCCCCCGTCGCGCATGATCGCCCCGGTCACCCCCAAGAGGTACTTGAGCGGATGAAACTGCCCCTGCCTGGGAAATCGCAACGCGGGTCCGGATTCGAAAGACTCAAAGGGGGCACGATCGACCCGTACCACATCAGTCAACCCCGCCCTGTGTGCCGCCTCCATTTCTTGACGCAACATGTCGTCATCAAGCCTGGACGGTAAAAACAAATACCCATCCACCCGTTGGAAGTCGCAGTCGATTGCTTCATTCTTCGCAATCTCTTCAATGCGATCTATGGCCGCCGAGTGGCTTTGTGCCGTAAGCCGCGCCCCCTCCTGGCCGTGCCATCGTTCGATCGCGCAATACCGGTCATCAATAGCGCAGGTGAGGTGCGCCGTGGTCAACTCGGTCATCCCTCCGGCGAGCGGGCCGTCATCCAGCACCACCACATTTTTTCCCGCCTGGATGAGTTCATACGCTGTTGTCAGCCCGGCGATCCCCGCGCCAATGACGCACACGTCGGTTCGGACATTTTCCTGTAGCGGAGAAAACATCGGACGTTCGACTGTCGCCGCCCAGACCGATTGATGGGGCGAAGGTACGCTAGCTGGTTGAGCTTTCATGGTGGCTCCTTGAGGGAGATCTGATGTGCAGTGCGGGCATGCCCCGGCAGGATGGGCAAGAGAACAAAGCTTACCGTGGACGTATCACATTATTGAAGCTGGTCAACCAATAAGCGGGATCAGGCGGTGACGGAAAAACGTGAATGACGCTGTTAAACAGCAACAGGCATGGTCTGCCACATAGACAAAGAATATCTGCTGCCTGACACGGCGTATGAACAAGTCAGGCTTGGCCCCGATGCGAAGGTGGGCGGCCTGATCCAGAGACACCTGGAGAACATCCGGACGGGTCAGTTCGTGACTGGGGCCTAGCCACGGACAATCCGGAAGGACCACAATTTTGAGGAGGACGGCGGAGATTCCCCGGCCAGCGGGTGAAACCATGTGTGTATGCGAAAGCTATCGCATGAAGTCATCAGTTTGGGATGCTGCTTGTCAACGCAAAGGTCGAACGGCGTTGTGTGCCGACCCAGCACCCGGCGCGCTACATGTCCAGCAGGAAGGAGCGGGCCATGGCCAGCAGGTCGTCGTAGGGTTTGCGGTTCTTGATGGCCAGGGCCAGCTCCAGGCCCATGCGCATCTTGTGGCTGGCCTCGATGAGCAGTTCGCTGGCCTGGGCGTCCAGGCGGCGGCGGATGAACGGCTCCTCCAGTCCGTCGATGCACAGGCGCAGGGCGTCGCCCAGGTACGGGAAGGAGACTCCGGGCAGGAAGGCCTGGAGGCCCGTCTTCCCCTGGCGGCGCGCCCAGAGCACGAAGAAGATCAGCTTGAGAATCAGCTCCTCGGGGCGCGTCAGGTGGGAAATGTCCGGGAACACCGCCGGGTCCAGGTCTCCGGCGCGCATGGTCTCGATGAGCCCCTGGGCCTGCTCCATGGTCCTGGCTTCGTCCAGCACGGGCATGCCGAAGGCCCCGGACAGGGTGATGAGCGTCTTGGCCGGGTTCTCCCCGGTGGCCATGGCGCAGGCGGTCTGGCGGATCAGGCGGAACTTGCGCCGGAAATCGCGCGCGAGAGTGAGCGCCTTGTTGCGGGCCATGCGGCGCAGAGTTTCGTCGTCCAGTGTGGACGCCGCCGCCTGGAGCAGCAGCTTGGTGTAGGGCTCGGTGGAGAACTGAAGCTCGTCGGCCAGGGCCTCCGGGCCGCGCTTCTTGTCCATGAGCCGTTTCACGGACAGCCAGTAGGCGGCGTATCCTGCGGGAGGAATGGTGACGAGATCCAAGGACGTCTGGACGGGGCTTGTTTCGGACATGCCCCATCTTGCAAAATGCCGGGAACACAGGCAAGCCCCATTGCATGAAACGCCGTACCCTAATCTCCAAACAGGCTTGCTGACCGCCAAAGAAACCGGCGGTCCAGCCGGTCGCGAACTGTTGTCCTCCCGGTAGCCCGGAGCCACTGAACGCGCAGGCCTCCTGTTGTGCGCCGCCGCTGGAGCCTTTCGTCGTGCTGTCGCCCCTGAGCCCCCCAATTCTCACGGACCCCTGCTGCGCTCCGCCTTCCGGCCCTGCGCCCTCAGCCCTGGAGCTTCCCGGCTTCAGACGCTGGCACTTTGTGGAAGGCTTCATCGACACCCCTGCCGGGCGCGTGCCCCAGGTGAAGACCACACTTGAGCGCCCGGATCATGTCGGCGCGGCCCTGGTGCGCCTGGGCATCGGGCGCGGGAACTACCGCGTCGCGCCTGGGCTCTACGCCATGGGCAGCCCCACGCCCGAGAGCCCGGTGCTGGTGACGGCCAACTACAAGCTCACGTTCGACGCGCTGCGCAAGGAACTCACGGGGCTGCATCTCTGGATACTCGTGCTGGACACCAAGGGCGTGAACGTCTGGTGCGCCGCCGGGAAGAAGAGCTTCGGCACGCAGGAGCTTGCCGGGCGCGTCCTCTCCACCAATCTGGACAAGGTGGTCAGCCACCGCAAGGTGATCGTGCCGCAATTGGGCGCGCCGGGCGTGGCAGGGCACGAGGTCAAAACCCTGTGCGGCTTCCGGGTGGTGTTCGGGCCGGTGCGCGCCTCGGACGTGGCAGCATATCTCCGCGCCGGGATGAAGGCCGATCCCGCCATGCGCCGCGTGAGCTTCACGGCGCGCGAGCGCGTGGTGCTCGGGCTGGTGGAGTTCGCCAACGACTTGAAGCTCATGGGCCAGCTGGCCTGCGCACTGTTCCTGCTGGCTGGCATCGGGCTGGACGTTTTCTCGTTCCCGCGCGCCTGGACCGGCCTGTGGTCCGGCATGGCGGCCTACTTCCTGGGCTTTTTCGCGGGCAATATCCTCACGCCCTTGGCGCTGCCCTGGCTGCCGGGGCGCTCCTTCGCCCGCAAGGGGGCCGAGGCGGGCGTCCTCACAGGGCTCGGCGCATTCGCCTTCGGCCTGCCCGCGCTGGCCTCCACCGGCCTGTGGATCGGCGCGGTGGTGTCCGCGTCCTGGTACGGCATGAACTTCACCGGGTCGTCCACCTACACGTCACCTTCTGGCGTCGAGAAAGAGATGCGCCGGGCCATTCCGTTCCAGGTCGCAGGACTTATTCTCTCCGTGGTGCTCTGGCGTTTGGGAATTGGAGGCATGTGATGAAAGAGATGCGCTATATCGACGGCGTGGTCACGCTTCAGCTGGACCGCGAATCCTGCACCGGCTGCGGGACCTGCCGCGAGGTCTGCCCGCACGGCGTGTTCGGGCATGGCGTCGGCGTTGCCGCCATTGAGGATCTGGACGCCTGCATGGAGTGCGGAGCCTGCGCGCTGAACTGCCGCGAGGGGGCCATCACCGTAAGCCAGGGAGTGGGGTGCGCCCGCGCCATCATCCACGGCTGGATCACGGGCGGGCCGCCGTCCTGCGACTGCGGCGGGGATGGCGGGTCGACGTGTTGTTAGTGCGGGAAGAGAAGAATTAATATGCCTCCGGCGGGCAAAGGGCTACGCCCTCTGCACACCCTCTCCGCTTCGCGTCGTGCGCGGGGGGCTTCTGGCGGGAGGGGGGCGGGGTGCTGTCCCGTCCGTGTCCTGGCGGGCGAGCTAGAACCGATTTGAAGACGATTCGTCGCCCGCCCGCCAGAACCCGACCGTGACAACACCCCGCCCCCAGCCGTCACCAAACGACATTCTGTCGTTCTGGAATGCGAAGCCCACTAGAAGTTTTTGAGAGGAGGTCCCGGAGGAGAACTTTTTTCAAAAAGTTCTCCTCTGGGCCGCCGGAGGCATCTTCGCCTTTCGCTTCTCTTACTTCTTCACGTACGCGTTGCCGATGGAGAACCCCGCTCCAAGCGACGGTCCCAGCCCGTAATACAGGCGGGAGCCGGGCGCGTAGATCACTGTTCCCATCTTTTCGATGTCGATCTTACCTTCCGCGTCCAGGATGCCGGGCGCGGCCTTCACGTCTTTGATCTCGCCCACGAACTGGGTGTGCAGTCCCAGTTCGATCACATGAAGCAGCTCACATTCGATCACCAGCGGGAATTCGCTGATGGAGGGCGCGTTGACCAGCTCGCACTTTTCGGCGGTCAGGCCTGCTGCGGCGAACTTGTCCACGTCGCGCCCGGAGGCGAGGCCGAAGTAGTCGGCCAGAGCGGCCTGGTTCTGTGCGGGGATGTTCACGCTGAAGGCCTTGGTGGCCTTGACGCAGCCGTGGGTGTAGGTGGCCGAGCGCAGCGAGATGGCGATGCTGGGCGGTTTGGAGGAGCAGATGCCGCCCCAGGCGATGGTCGCCCCGGTGGCTTTTCCGGTGGGGTCGTATGCGCCCACGATCCAGGTGGGCGTGGGGGAGGCCAGGGTCTTTGCGCCGAGCGATGTCTTCATGGGGTGGTCCTTTGCGGCTATTACCAGCGGTTGCGGTGGATGCGTTCGGGTTTGAACCGGTCGGCCCGGCCTGATGGCTGGTCCGGGTGGCCGATGGGGATGAAGCTGTGGGGGATGACCGACTCCGGAATGCCCAGCAGCTTGCGGAAGTTCTCCACGCGGTCTTGGATGGGGTAGACGCTCACCCACACCGCGCCCAGGTCCTGGGCGTGCAGCGCCAGGAGGATGTTCTGCACGGCTGCGGAGCAGTCGATGGGCCAGAAATCCGGGTACTTTTCCAGGGCGGGTTCGGCGCAGACCAGGATTCCCGCCTGGGCCTGGCGGCACATGGCCGAGTAGGGGTGGAAGCCGGGGATGGCATCAAGTGTTTCGCGGTCGGTTAGGAGCACGAAATGCCACGGCTGGGAGTTGCCAGCGCTGGGGGCGGACATGGCGGCCTGGAGCGCCGCGTCGATAAGCGCCGGGTCCACGGGCTGGTCCGTGTATTTTCTGATGGAGCGGCGGGGCGTCGGATAGGACCTGATACGCCGGGCCGGGCGATGCGTCCAGAAACTGTCTGAAATGTAAGCGTCCGCGCCTCCGGTTTTCTTCCGCGCGTCCTTAAGTTATGGGGAGCCATGGGAAGGCGCGCCCTACGCAGGGTGCGCATCACACCTGGACATCCCGGAAGAGAAGCACATGGACCACGCAATCCGCATCCTGCACCTGGACATGGACGCCTTCTTCGCGTCGGTGGAGCAGCTGGACGACCCGGCGCTGCGCGGCAGGCCCGTGATCGTGGGCAAGGGCGACCGGGGTGTGGTGTCGGCGGCCTCCTACGAGGCGCGCGTGTTTGGCGTGCGCTCGGCCATGCCGGTGGTGCAGGCCCGCAAGCTGTGCCCGCAGGGGGTGTTCGTGGGCGGGCGCATGAGCCGCTACGCCGAGGTGTCGCGCCAGGTGATGGCCGTGCTGGGGGATTTCTCTCCTCTGGTGGAGCAGGCCTCGGTGGACGAGGCCTACATGGACATCACCGGCACCCGGAACCTGTTCGGGCCGCCAAGTGAGCTTGCCCGCTCGCTTCAGGCCAGGGTCAAAGAGGTCACGGGGTTGTCCTGCTCGGTGGGGGTGGCCCCGGTGAAGTTCCTGGCCAAGATAGCCTCTGATTACCGCAAGCCCGGCGGCGTGACCATCATCGAACCTGAGGACGTCGAAGCGTTTCTGAAAGACCTGCCCGTGGGCAAAATTCCAGGCGTTGGCGGCAAGACCCTGCCCCGGCTGGCGGGCCTGGGGGTGAAGACCTGCGGCGACGTGCTGCGCTACTCGGGCGAGTTCTGGGAGCGCCACCTGGGCGAGTGGGGGCGGGTGCTGCATGCGCGCGCCATGGGGCGAGGCTCCACGGAGATCGTCACCCACGGCGAGGCCAAGTCCTCAAGCGCGGAGAACACCTTCGAGAGGGACCTGTTCGACGTGGAGGAGCTGCGCCGCTGGCTGCTCAGGCAGTCCGAGCGGGTAGGGCACGACCTGCGCAAACACGGCTGGCAGGGCCGCACCGTGACGCTCAAGCTCAAGTTTTCGGATTTTAAGCAGATAACCCGGAGTTTGACGCTCAAGGAACCCACGGACTCCGACGGGATTATCTTCCAGACGGCCTGCGCCCTGCTGGATCAGGTGACCTTAAGCCAGAAGGTGCGGCTTATCGGCGTCGGGGTGTCCAACTTCGCCAAGGGTATGCGCCAGGAAAGCCTGCTCCCAGACCCGGAAAAAGAGCGCCTGAGCAAGCTGGACAAGGCCCTGGACGCCATCCGGGGCAAGCACGGCAAGGCGGCCCTGAAACGCGGGCGGCTTTTTACGGGTGATTAATGACGCGATTTTGAAAAACGTGGACACGTTTTTCAAAATTAAAACCCATGGTTCTCTGTATTGCTTCTCGGTTTCGCAGAGACGGACTTCTGCAGCCCACTAGATCCCTCATCCTACGCGCGAGGGGACGTGCCGGGGCCTCTCAACGCCCGTAGAGCATTAAGTACATTGCCTGATTCCCCAGAATCCGCTTCACGTAATCGCGCGTCTCCGTATACGGGATGAACTCCACGAACAGTTCCGGGTCGATGCCGCCCAGGAACTCCTTCCAGACCCTCACTTTCACCTGCCCGGCGTTGTAGCTGGCCAGGGTCAGCGGCAGGTTGCCGCCGTATTCCTCGTATCGCTCCAGGAAAAAGCGCACGCCGATGCGCACGTTCACGGCAGGGTCTTTGAGGCTCTCGGGCCGAAATCCCTTCTCCCCCAGTTTTTCCAGCAAGGTACGGGCCGTGGCGGGCATCACCTGCATCAGCCCCACGGCTCCGGCCCCGCTCACGGCGTCGGGTTCGAAGAAGCTCTCCTGGCGGATCAGGCCCCGGATGATGTTGGGGTCCACGTCCGTTCCTACCAGATTTCGCGTGACCAGCTCCTCGAAGCGGTTGGGGTACACAATGTCGCGCAGGGGTTGCAGATCCTGGCGCGAACCGCGCGTCAGGCAGGGCCAGTACGCGCGCGACACGGCGCGCACCGCCGCCAGATGGTTGCCCTGGTCGGTTGCCAGGCGGGCCTGGCGCAGGGCCACGCTTGCATCTTTGGGGTACTGCGCGGCAAGGGCGGCCAGTTCTCGCTCGGCCAGTTCCGGCAGCAGCAAATCCCGCAACAGCTCCGCGCGCGCGATGCCCTGCGCCGCTTCTGGTGAAGGGGGCAGCCCGGCAGCCGGAGGGCAGGTGGGCGGAGCCAGAACTTCCCGGACGTCCCCAGCGCCATCCAGATCGGAAGCGCCAGGAGCTCCTGCTTCGGAGGTAACCGGCCCAGCTCCCAAGGCGGCCATCTTCCGGGCGGCCAGCATGCCGTAGTACCCGTTGGGCCAGCGCGAAAGCACTCGGCCCAGGCTGGTCTTCGCAGAGGCAAAATCACCGGCGGCCTCTTTGGCGCGGGCCGTCCAGTAGTGCACGGCGGGGGCGTAGTCGGAAGTGGGATACTTTTGGGCGAAAGCGGCCAGTGCGGCTTCGGCCCCGGCATAATCCTCCAGGGCGAAGCGCAGGAGTCCGGCCAGCCATGCGGCCTGTTCGCGTGATTCGGTGGCTTCCGGGCCGGATTGCGATAGTTCCACGGCAAGGGGCAGCGCTTCCAGAAAGCGCCCGCGCTCCATGCGTGAGAGCAGGAGCAGGCGGCGGCTGGCCTCGGCCAGTTCAGCGCCGTCGGGGAGCGCACCGGCGCGGCGCAGGGCGTCCCTCAGGAGTTCATCCATGCGGATGGCGTCCTCGGGGCCGGAGAAGCGCCAGTAGCAGCGCCCCTGATGGTAGACGGCCCAGGCTGCAAGCATCGGGTCAGTGGCCATGCGGGCGGCGTCCTCGAAGTATTGCACCGCCGTCTGGGTGTCGCGTTTGGCGTAGAGGGCCTTGGCCTTCAGGTACAGCACGCGGGCCTGATCCGCGCCGGGGGCGCGCACCATCTGCTCGATCAGGGGAGTAGCCTTGGCGGTCATGGATTTGTCCAGCAGGACCTCGATGCGCTTGCGCAGGGAGTCGGCGGAGTCTGGGGCGAAAGCGATGCGCCCGGCACGCGAGAGCTCCAGGGCCAGGGGCTCGGCCTTGTCGGCGGAGGACGTCCAGGGCGAGGTGAGGATCAGCTCCCGCAGATAGCCCTCGGCGGCGGGGTAGTCTCCCCCGGCTGAGGCAAGCGCGGCGGCGCGCCACAGGGCCACGGGGCGCAGCGGCTGGCCGTCCAGCTCCAGGAAACGCCGATAGCGCTCCAGGGCCTGATTCTGCGCCGAACCAAGTCCCTCAAGACAATAGGCGGACAGAAGAAGCGCCTCGGCTCCCAAAACCGGGTCCGAGGGCGCGATGGCGTCCAGTTCAGCCAGAGCGGCCTGATACTCGCCCAGCCTGAAACGCGCGAAGCCGAGGTAAAACCGCGCCCAGCCAGCCATCTCGGGAAGCTTTGCCGCCACGGGGGCCAGCGTGGCCGCAGCCTGTGCGTACTGCTTGGAGTGGACCTGCATGATGCCCAGAGCCAGGGAATTCTGGGGCGTCTGGGGACGCGCGGCCAGGGTCTTCAGCTTTCCGGGCAGGTCCTGGATGGTCGCAGCCAGGGGGCGTGGCAGGGCATACTCCTGCACTGCCCCCGGATTCTGCGCCTGCGCAAAACTGTCCATGGGGAGCCACAGCGTCCACACAGACAACGACAGCGCCAGAAAGACGGACCTCACACAAGCGCGAGTAATGATCGAACGTTTCATGACTCACGTTTAGCCGGGTTCGCCTTGCCGGGCAAAGGGAAAGAGACGCGGAGCGCTGCGTTCCAAATACGCCTCTATCGAGTCGGCTCCCGCACCAAACTAATGATCGTGTGTGCCGTCCCTTGCCTTTGGGCCGCTTATCAGGGTTTCCAAAGGGCGGAGCCCTTTGGCCGCCGGAGGCTATCTTCTCGACATCACACTCATAATTCGGCCATGGCCCCCAAAATCCTCCCCGACTCACGCCCACGAAAAAAGGGCCGACGGGATATCCTCCCATCGGCCCCTGTTCTCAACAGGTGATTCTCTTCGCCAACACTACGCCTTGGCGACGGTCACGAAGAACTCCTGCATGGCCAGACCACCGCCGGGCGCAGACTCCAGGGCCAGCCCGCCGCGCATGAGCTCGTTGTCGGAGACGCCCTTGCCGAAGGCGCGGGTCTCCACGGGCAGAGTGTGGCCGAAGCCGTGCACCATGAAGGCGGCCTCGGGGTGGATGAACTCGGTGACGAAAGCCTTGAGGCTTCCGCTGAACCCGCCCGAGGACACCGTGACCAGATCGCCGTCCTTTATGCCCAGAGCTTTGGCACGCGCGGCGTTCAACCACAGGACGTTCTCGGGGAACTGCTCGTTCAAGAGCGGGTTGTTGACGGTGTGGCCTTGGGTGTGGGTGCCAACGCGACCGAAGGCGATGCGGAACTGGTTTTCGCCTTCGGGTCTGGCGGGCGACTTGTAGGGGGCCAGGGATTCGTATCCGGCCTTTTCCCACTTCTCACTGATCATCTCAAGCTTGCCCGAGGGCGTGGCGAACTTGAGTTCGTCCACCTTCAGATAGCGGGGTTCGCTGGCCAGACCCACGAAGCCCTTTTTGGCCAGATCCTCGGGAGTGACGCCCGTTCCTTCCAGCTGGTAGGCCCAGATGTCCTCGATGGACTTGAAGGCGAAGTTCTCGATGCCCATCTTCTCGGCCAGCCCACACAGGATCTCCCAGTCGGCCTTGGTCTCGAAGCGGGGGGTGACGGCGCGCTGGCGGCAGAAGAGCTGCGGCTTCAGGCCGCCCTTCTGGGCCACGATGGACTCGCGCGAGAGGTAGGGCGACAGGGGCAACACCACGTCGGAGTACCAGGCCGTGTCGGACCAGGTGAAGGTGACGCTCACCAGCAGGTCCAACTTGTCCCAGATGCGGCGGATGGCGTCGGGGTCGGGCATGGCCATGAGGGGGTCGTGGCGGAAGGCGATGTAGGCCTTCACGTCGTAAGGGTCGGATGAGTCTATGGCTTCGAAAGCCTTGTGCAGAAGGCCGGGGCCTGCGTCATGTGCGGTCAGCTTCCAGCCAACGCCGTCGGCGCGCTTTTCTTCTGGCTTGGGGAAAAGGTCCACCAGCTTCTTGATGCCCTGGCGTCCGACGTCCTTGGGGGTGCTGGCGATGGGCAGCCCGCCCTTGGCGCCGATGGAGCCCAGCAGGGCGTTAATGATGTAGGCGCTGCGGCACACGTAGAAGGAGTCGGTGTAGCGGGCCACCATCCAGCCGGGGTGCCAGATGACGTGGGGCGCGGCCTTGGAGAGGTCCTTGGCCAGCTTGGAGATGGCCTTGGCCTCCACGCCGCACTCCTTGGCGGCCCACTCCGGGGAGTAGGGCTCCACGAAGGTGCGCAGGCGGTCCAGGTCCTTGATCCACATTTCGGCGTAGGCTTTGTCGTAGAGGCCCTTGTGAAGAAGCTCGTGGATCACGGCGAGGTTGAAGGCATAGTCCGTGCCGGGGCGGATCATGAAGAAGTTGTCGGCCTTGCTGGCGGACACGTTGGCGCGGATGTCGATGCAGGTCAGCTCGCACCCCTTGTCGATGCCGTCCAGGACGCCGTTGACCTCGGCCACGTTGATGGCCTCGAAGATGTTGCGCGTCTGGAGCACGATGTGCTTGGCGTTGGCGTAGTCGTAGACGAACTCCGTTCGGGGTCGCCCGGTGACGGAACGGCAGCCGTGCATGACGTTTCGCGCGCAGGACACGTCGTGGTTGCAGTAGTTGGGCGAGCCCAACGCGCGCATGAAGCCCTGATGCAGGTCCACAAAGGGGCCGCCCCGGTCGGAGAAGAGCACCGTGCGGGGGCCGTGCTTGTCCATGAGTTCCTGAAGCTTCGCGCCCACGTAGTCGAAGGCTTCCTCCCAGCTTACGCGCGCCCATTTGCCCTCGCCGCGCGCTCCCTGGCGTATCATGGGATACTGGGGCCTCTCGGCGTCGGCTTCCAGGGCCGGTCCGGCTGCGCCGCGTGCGCACAAGGCTCCTTTGAGCGGAGAATGAGGATTACCCTGGATAAAACGGATTTCCCCGTCTTCCACGTCCACCATGATCGGGCAGCGCACGGTGCACATGCCGCAGACGCTGAAGACTTCCTTCTTGGACATATTGGCCTCCTGACGGCTTTTGCTATCGACTCTGGACGGGACGGCGCATCTCGCGCAGACGCAACCCTGGATTCTTTGCCGCCCCTCGTAACAGTTCCGAAAACCCATGACAAGGCGGCGTGGAGATTGGGATAATAATAACAAGGGTTGCCACTATTTTTAATTGCACCTATGGAATTCGCATGAGTCAGGCAACTGCCATATCCTACCGCAGCGCTTCGGATTGGAGTCGCCTGGACCCGGTGGAACGGCTCAAGCGCATGGCGCGGGGCGCGCACGCCCGGATCATCGAATTGGAACACGCCTCAGGGGGCATGTTCAGGGAATCGGTAAGCGTTGAGTACCATCTGCGTTACGCCGAGGCCAATCTGTACGACCATCTGGCAGGCCAGGGTGGCATGTCCGACGCGGGTTCTCGCCGGGCCTGCCTGCTTGCATTGATGGACGGCGCGTCGTGGAGCCCCGTGGGGAACCGGCTGGCACTGAACGAGGGCAGGTACCGCTCCCAGATGGTGCTTCGACTTGCGGATTTCCTTACAAGTGTGTAATGAAAATGGACTATCGCTTTATTGCGAACTTCTCAAGTGATTTGATTTGTTTTCTTGATAGAACACAAGCGCGAAGGCCCAGGCCCCGCGTGAAGCCGTAAAACCAGCAAGGCGGTCGCCAGGGCCGCGGGGGTAAGCATGAGCCTCTACTACATCAAGACGGACGCGAAACGCTGCATCAGCTGCAAGGCCTGCGAGGTCCACTGCAAATCCAAGAACAGGGTGCCTTTGGGAGCGCGGCTGGGACAGCTGGTCAGCGTCGGCCCGGTGAACAAGGGCGGCAAGCCCAAGATCATGAGCCTGTTCATGCCCTGCTTCCATTGCGAGGAGCCCTGGTGCGTGTCCGCATGCCCCACCGGTGCCATGACGCGCCGCGAGAAGGACGGTATCGTGTTCGTGCAGCCCAAGCTGTGCGTCGGCTGCAAGGCCTGCATCGTGGCCTGCCCCTGGAACGTACCCCAGTGGGATGAAAGCGCCGGAAAAGCCATCAAGTGCGATTTCTGCCGCGACCGCATCGACGACGGCAAGAACCCAGCCTGCGTCACCGGCTGCACTGCCCACGCGCTGGAGTTCGTGCGGCCAAACGTTGCTTCCAGGAATGTCCGCGCCTCATGGGGCGAGAAGCTTCTGAAGCATCAGTTGGAAGAACCTGGACTCTAACCTCCCTGACAACGGGGGGGTCGCTCTTCAATCCGATACGAGAAAGGAGTTGTAGGCATGTCGAGAAAACGCGCGATCATTTCTACGGTGATGCTGTGCCTGGTGCTGGCATCGTACTACGTGCCCATGGGGACGGCACAGGACAAAGCGGCGGCTCCCGCCGTGGCCGCTCCGGCCGCCCCTGGTACGCCCGCCGCTGCCGCCCCGGCCCCCCAGGCTGGTGGAACCATCACCCTGACCGTGGACAAGCAGGCCATTGACAACGGCGGCGACCTCAAGGTGAGCGGCAAGGCCGCCCCCGGCTCCCAAGTGTACCTGGAAGTCTACAACGACAACAAGGTGCGCGCCGTTTACTTCGACGACCGCAAGCCCGACGAGAACACCCCGCCTCCCTACAAGCTCTATCTCACCCATGACATGCCCGCCTTCTACCAGATCTGCATCCCCAAGGATAAGGCCGAGGCCCTGTCCAAGGTGCCCGGATCAGGACCCAAGTTCCAGTATTCCCAGGTGTTGAAGGATCTGGGCGCGGACGTGGCCTATAACGCCCCTGCCAAGATCGACATCGACGCCTTCAAAGCCTCGATCATGGCCTCCATCATCGGTTCGCGCGGCGACCTGATGCCCAAGCTGGACGCCCCCGAGACCAAGCGCCGCTCCATGCAGCTCACCAAGGCCCGCTTCCGCAACAAGGGCAAGCTGCTGGCCCCCATCGTGGAGACCGCCGCCGACGGCGCCTTCACCGCCATGGTGAAGATCCCCACCGGCTCCGCCCCCGGCAAGTACACCATCGTGGCCTACGCCGGTAAGGACAAGTCCGCCCCGGCAACCATCGACAACAAGATCGCCTTCCCCGTGATGTACCTGGAGAACGCCGGAACCAGCCTGAACGTGTTCTGGCCCTTCCTGCTGACCCTGGTCATCGCTGTGTTCGGCGTGCTCATCGGCGCGGGTGGCGGCTTCATCATGAACCCGGTGCTCCTGGCCCTGTTCCCGACCCTGCCCCACACCATCGTGGCCGGCACCGTCACCCCCACCGTGCTCTTCTCCCAGGGCTCGGGCGTGTACAACTACTCCAAGATCAAGTTCATCAGCTGGAAGCTGGGCATCATCCTGGGCCTGGCCATGGCTGCGGGTGGCTTCATCGGCCCCAAGCTGACGGAGCTCATCTCCATCGAGCAGTACAAGTTCGTCTTCGGCTGGATCCTGCTGGTCCTGGCCGCCCTGTTGTTCTGGCAGACCACGCCTGGCTACATCGCCAAGAACAAGAAGGAACAAGCCATTCTCAAGGAATTCAAGAAGCGCGCCGAAGAATCGGCCAAGAGCTAACCAGCACCCAAAGGGAGAGACGACTATGTATATGGAAGTTGAATTCTGGGGACAGACCTTCAAGGTCAACATGATCATCGGCCTGATTGGCTCCTTCCTGCTGGCCATCGTGGCCTCCATGATGGGATTCGGCGGCGGCCCCTTCATGATGCCCCTCATGTCCGTTGTGCTGGGCCTGCCCATGTACCTGGTGGTGGGCAGCTCGCTTCTGGCCATCTTCTTCAACACGGCCATGAGTTCCATGCGCCACTACCAGTTCGGCAACTTCGACCTGACCTTCTTCCTCATGATGTTCCCGGCGGCCATCCTGGGCGGCTTCATCGCCCCCCAGATCGCCAAGCGCATCAGCCCCCTGACCGTGAAGCGCGTCGCCGTGGTGGGCCTTCTGCTGCTGGCCCTGAACCTGTTCGGCGTCTACTAGGCCCGGAACACTCGCACGCAATTGGCAGAAGCCCCGCCCGAAAGGGCGGGGCTTCTTTGTTTGCAAGCATTTACAAGCACCGCCACGCGCGGTAAGGATGCTGCCGCGTGGCTGGTTGTTTTCTTTTCCGCAACCGTTGAAGGCGGCCATGACGACATTGCGTTCCCTTCTCCCGCCGATATTTCTGGCGGCCCTTATCCTGGGGCTGGCTCACGTTCATTTCTCGGCACATCTCAAGGAAAAGCGTCAGACGATCCAGGCCGGGCTCGATAGTTTTTGCGCGCAACGCGTGCGGAGCATGGAAGACGCCCTGGCGCAGCTCGGCACTGCCCCGAGCATCGTTGCTGCCCTGGTCCATTCGCAGGCGCTCGACAGCTCAAGCTTCGAATCCGCAGCCGACACCCTGGAAAAGGTCTTTCCCGTGGTGGAGGTGATGGGCCTGGCTCCCGACGGGGTAATCTCCTCCGTGTATCCCAAGCGTGGTTTCTCTCATACCGTGGGCAAGGACCTCCTGAACGCGTCGGAATGGGCCGTTGACACATCCAATTCGGCGGCGGCCAGTACCATTCTTGTCACGGGACCATTCACCATGGCGAGCGGACATCTGGGCTTCGCGAGCCGTATTCCCGTATTTCTGGGGCAGGCGGGAGAAGAGCGTTTCTGGGGATTCGTCACCGCCGTCACCAGTCTGGAACGGCTGCTGCGCGTAAGCGGGCTGGATGACCTGGGCCGACACGGGATGGTGTGCCGCCTGGACTCGGCCACCGGGCAGACACTCTACGACGATGCCGCCCGCCGCGACCTCCTCCCGCTTGGTTCGCACGACAATCCGGTTGTGTCCCTTCCCGTGAAAGTCCCCGGCGTGACGCTGTTTCTGCTCATGGGCTCAACGCAGCCCTGGCCGACTCTGGGAATCTACTGGGCTGGATATGGCGTGTCCCTGCTCATAGCCCTGGTGGCCTCGGGGTTGCTGCACGCCTTCCTGCGTTCGCCGATGCGGCTGCGTCAGCTGATAGCTGAACGCACCGGCAAGCTGCGTCTGGTCAACCGGCGTCTGGCCGGTGAGCTTCGTCGGGGCAGGCAGGCCGCCTGGGATCTGGAAACGTCCCTGGAACTCAGCCGCAGCCTGTTCGAGAATTCGCCCGCTGTGAAGCTGCTGGTGGACCCGGACTGCCTGTGTCTCGTAGACGCCAACCCAGCCGCGTCGCGCTTCTACGGCTGGCCGCGCTCAGAAATGGCGGGCATGCCCCTGGAACGCATCAACGTCGCACCACGTGAACTTATAGCCGCCAACGTGTCCAAGGCCATGAGCGGCGACTTTCCGCCGCTCAACGCAGTGCACAGGCTGGCTTCGGGCGAGAGGCGCGACGTGGAGATCTATTCCGGGCCGGTGCACCACGGCGGCAGGGCACTGCTCCAGTCAGTGATCCAGGACGTTACCGAACGGGAAGAATCCCGCCGGGAACTGCGCCGCAATCAGGAGCGCCTGGAGGCCATCGTCAACAGCGCCAGTTGGGGCATTGCGGAACTGGACGGCGAGGGCAGAGTGCTCTTCGTCAATCAGCCCATGGGGCCGCTCTTCGGCATGAATACCGAGGACTTCCTGGGCAGACCCTACTTCGACTTCCTGCATCCGGATGAACACGAGGCCGCCGCAAGGCTGAGCCGGAAGGTGGCCGATGCCTCGGTGGGCCGGTTCTGCATTCAGGCCCGCCACCTGCGTTCGGATGGCTCGGCGTTCTGGGCCAACGTCAGCGTGGGTCCTCTGCGCGGGCCATCGGGCGAACTGACCGGCGCGGTGTCGGTGATCACCGACGTGACCGAGCTCCTGGAGGCCAAGCGCGCCGCCGAGGAAGCCAACACCGCCAAGAGCCGCTTCCTGGCCAACGTCAGCCACGAGATCCGCTCCCCCATGAACGCCATCATGGGGCTTACCGAGCTCACCCTGCGCACCCCCCTGGAGCCCCGACAGCGCGACAATCTGGAAAAGGCCCTCACCGCCAGCCGGGCGCTGCTCAAGGTCATCGAGTCCATATTGGATTATGCCAGTCTCGATGCGGGCCGCATGAAGCTGGTGGCCTTTGCGTTCAGCATGCGCGACCTGACGGAACGCCTGCGGGAGCGTTTCGAGTCCAGGGCGGTTGAGAAGGGCCTTTCGCTGCGCCTGCGCGCCGGGGGCGACATGTCCTGCATGGTGCTCGGCGACGCCCTGCGCCTGGAGCAGGTGCTGGGAAATCTCCTGGAGAACGCCCTGGCCTTCACCTCTGCCGGGCACGTGGAGCTTGCGGTGGATGCCCATCAGCCAGGAAATACCAGCCGAAGCGTGTACGATTTCCGCGTGACGGACACGGGCATCGGCATGGCCCGTGAAAGTCTGGAGAAGCTGTTCCAGCCGTTCGCCCAGGCGGATGCGGAACTGAGCCGGTCCGTGGGCGGAACCGGGCTGGGCCTGTCCATAGCGCGGCGGCTGGTGGAAGCCATGGGGGGCAGGCTCAAGGCCGAAAGCGTGCCGGGGCTTGGCAGCTCCTTCCATTTTTGCGTGGACCTGCCGCTGGCCGATGAAACGGATCAGGACGGAGAGTGCGTCTTGCTGGAGAACCTGGATGAACTGGCCAAGGGGCTTGAAGGCATGCGCGTGCTGGTGGTGGACGACAACGAGCTGGGCCGCCACACCGCGCTTGAGATGCTGCGTCAGGCGCGCATCGACGCCGTCGGGGCGTCCAGCGGGTCAGCCGCACTGGCCATGTTGGCCGATGAGTCCTTCGACGTGGTGCTGCTGGACATCCAGATGCCCGGTATGGACGGCTACGCGGCATTCAAGGCCATCCGCGAGATTCCCTCCTGCCGGAAGCTGCCGGTGATCGCCCTCACCGGGCATGCCACCGGCGAGGACCGTCTGCGCGCCTTGGAGGCGGGCATGGACGACCACCTGGGCAAGCCTCTGGGGTCATCCTCTCTGTTCGCCGCCCTGCGGCAGCACCGCCCCCGATCCGTGTTCCGCGATGCGGATTCCCGGCTCGTGCTGGACTGCGGGCAGGCGCTGGAGCTGCTCATGGGCAACCAGGGGCTGTACGCGCGTCTGCTGGCCGGGTTCGTTCGCGAGTACGAGAACGCCGCGTCCATCCTGGACGGGCTTCTGGCCGAGCGCCGGACCAGCGACGCGGTGATGTTCGCTCATTCCGTGAAGGGCTTGGCCGCTAACCTTGGCGGCCAGCAGCTGGCCGAAGCGGCGCGGATTCTGGAGGAGCGTCTGTCCGAAGAGGACATTACCGGGCGCGAAGCGGCCCTGGCCGTTTTCTCCGAGGCTCTGGAAAGTTTTACCGCCCAGGCGCGCACAGAGTCCGCACGCATCGGCGGCGCGGCGTGAGTGTGTCCGGCGGGTCGCGTGCGCCATGGCCTCTCGGCAAGGTCCCCTGTCCTTCCAACGGGCTGTGGCAGCCCCCTTTCGCATCGAGAAAACCGTGAGCAACGCCTTCCGGATCCTTATTGTGCATCCCAGCGAGGATGTTTCGGAAACGCTGATTCGTGAGCTTGGCAAGGCGGGCCTGAGCCCCGCCTACGTCCGGGTCGATACGCAATCCGCGCTCGACGCGCGCCTCTCCTCATACGGCTGGAACCTCATCCTGATCGCCTCCAGCCTGCCGGACATGACCCTTACGGAGGCGTTGCAGCTTATCCGCCTGCGCCGCCCCGACACCCCCGTGCTCCTGGTGAACCACGGCGGCATGCCCGACGAGGGCCAGACCGCGCGCTCCTGCCAGGGCATCAACGCAGTGTCCCTGGACGACCCGGACCGCCTGCGCCTCGTGGTGCTGCGGGTGCTGGCCGGTGGGCTGGTGCGCGCGCAGATGGACATCGGCACAGCCCAGTGCGAAGGCGAACAGCTCCAGCTGCAACGGGCTTATTTCGAGCAGCTCTTCGAGAATTCCCCCCAGGCCATCGTGATTGTCGATGAAAACGATCAGGTCGTCGAGGTCAACCGGGGGTTCGAATCGCTCTTCGGATACACGCCTTCCGAGGCCAAGGGGCGCTCCCTGCCCGAACTGGTGGTGCCGGATGAACTGGGCGAGGAGTCCAGGGATCTTCGCCGCAGGGCCTCCCTGACCGGCATCATCCAGCGCGAGACCGCACGCAGGAGAAAGGACGGCGTGCAGGTCCATGTGCTGGTGGTGGCCTGCCCCATCACGGTGGGCGGGGTGCGGGTCGGGGTGTTCTGGATCTACACGGACATAAGCGCGCGCAAGAAAGCCGAGGAGGCCCTGCGCCGGGCGGAGCGCCAGTACCGCAGCGTGGTGCAGAACGCAGTCATGGGCATCTTCCAGGCCTCGCTCGATCTGAACCTGACCATGGTCAATCCGGCGCTGGCGAACATCCTGGGCTGCTCCTCCACGCGTGAGCTGCTGGAGCGTCCGGAGCTGTGCGAGCTGTTTCTGAACGATCCCGAGCGGTCCGTGGAGCTGTGGAGCCAGTTGGAGGAGAACGGCGAGATATCCGGCTTCGAGGTGCTCACCCGGCGCCTGGACGGCCAGCCCATCTGGTTGGCGCTCAGCGCCAAGTTGGTGCAGGGCGGGCCTTCTGTCGGCGGAGCAGGCCCTGCCGGGGACCAGCGCTTCCTGGAAGGCACGGTGGAGAACGTCACCGCGCGCAAACTGGCCGAGGAGCGCCTGCGCCTGGCCGAAGAGAAATACCGCACCATCTTCGAGCACGCGCAGGAGGGCATCTACCAGACCACGCCGGAGGGGCGCTTCATCTCCGCAAACCCGGCCCTGGCCCGTATCTGCGGGTACGACTCCCCCCAGGAACTCATGGAGCAGCTCCTGGACATCGGCGGCATGCTCTACGTGCAGTCCGACCGGCGCGAATTGTTCTGCACGTCCATCCAGCGGGGTGGCAGCGTCGCAGCCTTCGAGTCCCAGGTGTACCGCAAGGACGGCAAGATCATCTGGATCAGCGAACACGCCAGGGCGGTGTACTCGGACGGCGGGCAGCTGCTCTTCTACGAAGGCTCGATGATCGAGATCAGCAAGCGAAAGCGCGCTGAGGAGAAGCTCAGGCGCGCCGAGGAAAAATTCCGCTCCATCTTCGAGAACTCCCTGGACGGCATCTTTCAGCTCTCCCCGGACGGGCGCTATATTGCGGCCAACCCGGCCATGGCCCGCATCCTGGGCTACGACTCGTGTGAATTCCTCATGGCCGACCTGACGGACTTTGGCGCGCGCCTCTTCCTGGACGGCAAGCGCCGCGAGGATTTCCTGTCCGCGCTGGCCGAGCAGGGTCAGGTGATGGATTTCGAGTCCGAGGTGCGCCGCCAGGACGGCCTGACCGTGTGGCTCTCCGAGAGCGCCTGGGAAGTGCGCGGCGAGGACGGGAGCATCCAGTACTATGAGGGGCTCCTGCGCGACATCACCGCGCGCAAGAACGCCGAGGAGCAGCTGCGCCATCAGGCCTTCCACGACGCCCTGACCGGCCTGCCCAACCGCATCCTGTTCATGGACCGGCTGGAGTGGGCGCTGCACCGCTCCCAGCGCAAGCACGGCTACCGCTTCGCCGTGTTCTTCCTGGACCTGGACCGCTTCAAGGTGGTCAACGACAGCCTGGGCCATCAGGCCGGAGACGCCCTGCTGGTGGAGGCCTCCGCGCGCCTGCACCGGGCGCTGCGCCCCATGGACACCGTGGCCCGCTTCGGCGGCGACGAGTTCGCCATCCTGGTGGACGACATCTCCGGCACCCTGGACGCCACCCACGTGCTGTCCCGGCTGCAAGACGAGCTGGCCCGGCCCTTCGTCATCCAGGGACGCCCGGTGTTCACCTCGGCCAGCATCGGCGTGGTGCTCAAGACCTGGACCTACGAGCGCCCCGAACATCTGGTGCGCGACGCGGACATCGCCATGTACCGGGCCAAGGCCCTGGGCAAGGCGCGCTACGAAATCTTCGACGCCACCATGCATCAGGCGGCCACCTCGCTGCTCCAGTTGGAGACCGACCTGCGTCTGGCCGTGGAGCGGGGCGAACTGGCGCTTCACTATCAGCCCATCGTGAGCATCGCCACCGGCGAGATCAAGGGCTTCGAGGCCCTGGCCCGCTGGAACCACCCCAGGCGCGGGCTCATCGCGCCGGGCGAGTTCATCCCCGTGGCCGAGGAGACCGGGCTCATCCTTCCCATCGGCAGCTGGGTGCTGCGTAATGCTTGTGAACAACTGGCCAAATGGCAGAAACTGCGTCCCGAGGGGCCGCTCCTGACCATGAGCGTGAACCTCTCCGCCAAGCAGTTCATGAACCTGGAACTGGTGAGCGAGATACGGGGCGTGATCGAGCAGACCGGCATCTCTCCGGAATCGCTGAAGCTCGAGATCACCGAGAGCAAGGTCATGGAGAACGCCGAGTTCGCCTCGCGCATGCTGGCCCACCTGAAGGACCTGGGCGTCAAGATCAGTATTGACGATTTCGGCACGGGGTATTCCTCCCTGTCCTATCTGCACAGCTTCCCCCTGGACACCCTGAAGATCGACCGCAGCTTCGTGGGCAAGATGGGCATGGACCATGAGAATTCGGAGATCGTGGGGGCCATCGTCAACCTGGCCCGGAACCTGGGCCTGGACGTGGTGGCCGAAGGCGTGGAGGAGCTCGGCCAACTGAGCGAACTGAAGGGGCTGGCCTGCCAGTACGGCCAAGGCTTCCTCTTTTCCAGGCCCGTTCCCAGCGAGGAGGCCGAGGCCCTGCTGGTGAGCGATTTTCGGCATCCGTAAGATTTGAGCGCGCCACACCCGCAAGGAGCGTGACCATGTATCGCATTGCACTGCTCGTCGTTCTAGCCCTTGCCGCGACAGCCGGGCCAGGTTTTTCCCAGGCTCCGGCTGCATCGGGCGATGTCTGGCCCACCACGCCGGGCGCGCCGCAGCCACCCTCCCTGCACGACCGCAAGGCCAAGGCCGAAGAAAAGGGCCGCGAACTTGACACGAAGCTCAAGGACGACGAAGAGCTTGCCCGCCGCTACGTCCGCCCAGGCATGGGCGTGGCCGAGGTCCAGGAGCTTCTGGGAGAGCCGCGCGGCGCAGCCGCATCGGTCCAGGCCGGGAGTTATCTGTGCCTGGGGTACGGGCGGGTCTGGGTGGTCTTCGAGGACGGGCAGGTCAGCTGCCTGCGTTCGCGCCTGGAATACGTGGCGCGTTACGACTCCAATTGCCACTGCGCGGGCAACGCCATGAACATGGTTCCGTTCGCCAAGCCTTGACAGGCCGGGGAGTCAGACGCTAGGGTTTCTGCATCCGCCTGAAATTGCCAGCCAAAAACCGGAGATGGGCATGCGCGTGCTTATCGTCGATGATGATTTCTACAGTCGCAGCTTTCTGGAGTACATCCTTCACCCCTACGCCATGTGTGACGTTGCCGAAAACGGGGAAGAGGCGGTGATGGCCTTCCAGCGTGCTCTCAAGGATATGAAACCCTATGATCTCGTATGCATGGACTTGCGCATGCCCGAGATCGACGGCTCCGAAGCCATGCGCGAGATCCGCGACGTCGAGAAGGACCACGGGGTGGACAAGGCCAAACAGGCCAAGATCATCATCACCTCCGTGCTCGAAGACGCCGAGGACACCCACAATGCCATGTTCCTGGGCGGGGCCACGGCCTTCCTGCAAAAGCCCATCGAAGAGAGCGCCCTCTTGACCGAGCTCAAGCGCCTGGGGCTGATGAAAGAACATTAGGCGGCGATCTTTGGGAACACGCGGCGAGCTTTTCCCTGAAATCATGTTGTTTGGCCGGAGCAACTCCGGCTGAAGGCCTGCGTTCTTTTGCGGGCTTTTTTTGTCCGCTCCGTTCGCCTCCCCCCCCCCGGCATCTCCCACTTGCCTTCTTGTGCGCTCTGGCGCATATCCAATACATGGGAAAGCACCTTCTCCTCGTGGGCGGCGGGCACGCGCATCTGTCTGTTCTGGCTGATCTGGCCAGCTTCCAGGACGCCGGGCATCACGTCACGTTGGTCAGCCCTGCCGACCACCACTACTACTCAGGCATGGGGCCGGGCCTGCTTTCGGGCTACTACACGCCCCAGGAGTGCCGCTTCAACGTGCGCCGCATGGCCGAGAAGGGCGGGGCCACGTTCATCCGCAGCAAGGTCTTATCCATCGTGCCGGAAAAGAACACGGCGCGCCTGGAGAACGGCATGGCCGTGGGGTACGACGTCTGCTCCTTCAACACCGGCTCGCTTCCGCCGTCCAAGGTGGCGGGCAGCGGACGGGCGGACGTCTTCCCGGTGAAGCCCATCGAGAACCTGCTCTACGCCAAGCGCCACATGGAAGACATCGTGGCCATGGGGGGAAGCCCCAAGGTGCTGGTGATCGGCGGCGGCCCCGCCGGTTTCGAGCTGGCCGGAAACGCCTGCAAGCTGATCGGCTGCGGCTGCAACGACACCCCCGACGTGGCCGTCGCGCCGGGGCGCGGCCTGCTGACGCGCTTTCCCGAGCGGGTGCGCCAGTTGGCCTACCGCTCGCTTGCCCGGCGCGGCATCAAGATTTTCGACGGCCTGACCGTCTCGCGTCTGGAGGACGGCACGGCCATACTGTCGGACGGCCTGCGCGTGCCCTACGACGTGGCCTTCCTGGCCATCGGCGTGACCCCGCAGCCAGATCTTGCGCGCTTTGGAATAGCCATGGGAGGGGCGAAAGGCCAGGGCGGCATCCTGGTGGACACGTTCCTGCGCAGCGTCAATCACCCCAACATCTTCGGCGGTGGCGACTGCATCAGCTTCCAACCCCGTGAGCTGGACAAGGTGGGGGTGTACCCGGTGCGCCAGAACCCGGTACTGCGCCATAACCTGATGGCGGCCCTGGAAGGCCGGGACCTGATGGCCTTCACGGACACCGAAGGCGGCTACCTGCTGATTCTCAACTGCGGCGACGGCCAGGGGATACTGAGCAAGGGATTTTTGACCTACGAAGGCCAGACGGCCATGTGGCTCAAAGACCGCGTCGATCGGGCCTTCATGAAGAGGTTCCAGGTCAGCGGGGAGCTGGAGGAGGATTTGTAGGCGAACCTGTAGCTCCGGCCACGGCGCGCAGGTTGTCGATCACCTTGAGGAGCGTGGAGTGCATGGCAAGCACCTCTTCGTCGCCGAGGCCTTGCAGGACGACGCCGCGCACGTCCTGCGCGAGGGTTATGAGCCGCTGCATGGCGGCCAGATCCTTGATGCATACGGACCCTGTGGCCAGCCCGCCGGTTCGGCCCGCGTCCAGCAGCTTCAGGATGCCCCGGCTTTGAAGGATGGCCAGTTCGGCGTCAAGTTCGCCAGCCTCCAGTCCCAGGACCTCTTTCAGCCCGTCAACGGGGACCTCGCCTCCCTGGACGGCCACTAGCCACAAAATAACCCATTGGTGGGGACCAAGCCCCATTTCGCGCAGGAAAACGCCGTCCAGCAGGGAGCGCCAGAGCGTGGACGCCTCCGCCACGGAGAGGCCGAGTCCGTGCCGCCCCTGGCGGTGCACCTTGGGGAAATACCGGACCCAGGGGGAGGTTGCGGGCGGTGTTTCCTGCCCGGTCCCGGAGAGGCAACGGGAGGAGTCGAAGGGGTAGAGGTCCAGCAGGAAGTCTATCTCCTGCTGCGTAAGTCTCGTGATGCTTTCGGCCTCGTCGGGCCTCACGCCATCTCCCGCATCACCTGCGACATGTGTTTTTCGCCTGAATCGCGCAGGATGTCGCCGATTTCCGTGTCGAAGCGCTGGCGGTAGTGGTTCACCAGGGCCTCGTTGGTCATCACCATGTCCAACTGCCGGGTGTGCATCAGCAGGTAGCCGATCACGCGCAGCCTATCGAGCATCACGTCCATGGGGCCTTTGGCGTACACGGCCCGCATCTCGTCGCCCTGCATCTCCACGCGAAAGTTGTAGCTCTCCAGAATCTCGCCGGTGAACCGGGCGCGCCGTATGCGCCGGTCCTGCTCGGCTGCGCCGCCCTTCAGCTGGAAGCTCACGTAGTTCTCGTTCTCGCGCTCGTCCACCAGGGCCTCCACGGTGCAGAAATGGTAGCCGAAGCGCGAACTCAGGCACATGTAATGCTTGGAGATCATGAAGTAGTTGCCCTGCGCGTACTCGCTATCGCCACCCGCCGCGATGTTGCGGTTCACGGTGGAGTGGGCCACGATGTGCATGAACCCCGCCGCGTCCACCGGCGGCGGCCCGGCCCATTCCACGGCCACGAACCCTTCCCAGAGCGCGTGAACCGGATCGCAGGCGATCTCCTCCATGGTGACGTACTTGCCCTTGATGT
>WSYE01000012.1:0-52907 GCA_009773665.1 Desulfovibrionaceae bacterium
TTGATCTTCTCGCCCACTTCCTGGGTCGCGCCCATGGTCTTTTCAGCCAGCTTGCGCACCTCGTCTGCCACCACCGCGAAGCCGCGCCCGGCTTCTCCGGCCCTGGCGGCCTCGATGGCGGCGTTCAGCGCCAGCAGGTTGGTCTGGTCGGCAATGTCTGAGATGACGTTCATCACTTGGCCAATGGACTGGGCCTGGGAACCCAGCTCGTTCATGTTCTGGCGAAGCTGTTCGGACACGCGGCTGACCTTCCCGATGGCAGCCACGCTTTCGATGACGATATCCGCGCCCTCACGCGCCTTGCCCTGCGCCTGTCCCGCGCTCTCTGCGGCCTCGCTGGCGTTGCGCGCCACCTCAAGGACCGTGGCGTTCATCTGTTCCATGGCCGTAGCGGCCTCGGAGAGTCGGTTCTTCTGGGTCTGAGTGCCACGCTGCACCTGGTCGACCTGGGCCGACAAACGAGCCGCGTAATCGCTCAGGCTGTCGGAGAGCCCCATGGATTCGCTGGCGATGGACCGGATGAGGTCCAGCATCTCCTTGATCTGCACTTCCTTGGATTCGGCCTGGGCCAGGGCGTCCTTGGCCTGCCGGGCGTGCCCGTCGGCCTCCACGGCCTTGTGGTCTGCCTCGGCGATCTTGCTGCGCAGGCTCTCCACCATGGTCTCCATGGATTGCGACAGCTGCCCGAGTTCGTCCTGCTGGGGCAATCTGCATTCCTTGCTGAGATCGCCGTCCGCGATGCTGGTGGAACAGTCTGCCAGGAACTTCAGGGGCTTTGAGATCGCCTTGGAGATGAAAAGGCTCAACAGGATGGCCAGCCCCACGGACACTACGGTGGAGATGTAGATCAGCAGTTTCATGAAATCGATGGTCGAAAACAGGTCCGTGCGATCCTGGTCGATGCCGGTCTTCACCTTCTCGCGCATGGCCTGGAGGATTTCCTGCACCGAACCAAGCAGCTTGAGGGTCTGCGCGTTGTAGACTTCCTCGGATGGTTCCTGCTGGCCTTCCTTCTTGAACTTCTGGATGGTGATGGCGGTTTCATGGAGTTTGACGTGCGGGTCTTCTATGGACGCCAGCAGGGGCTTCAGTTCGGGGCTGACATTCTCCAGGCTGGCGCGCTCCTCGCTGTAGAACCAGCGCCCGAAGGCGCACTTCCTGGCATCCGAGGAGACGGATAGTTCCGTGGCCTTGTGGTCGTGCACGAACTGCCCCAGGGACTGCGCCCATTTCAGGTGGTCGATCTCGCGCTGAAGCAGGCTCATGGACAGGTCGTATTTCTGGACAGCCGCTTTGGTATGCTGTTCGACGTCGCCCACCTCGCGGGCCGCCACCACGAGCACCAGGACAAATATTGCCGTAACGCAAAAAAAGCCCGCACGGATTTTCTGCCCGATGCGCATATCAGACCATTTCATGAGCCCCCCCAGCGTTTGTAGACACAGATGAACCGCGCGCCAGCCGATGCGTGCGATTGGAAACCGCCCGTATAGCTTGGAACCCGTACCATGTTCCATGCCCCCCCAAAAGGTAGGAAAAGGAGAAAACTCAATACTTTCAGGGCATTCTCATACGGCCAACCGATAGACATACACGCAGTGACCGTTCTCACGCCCCTCGCGATGAGAATGCACCAGCCGAGACCTCTTCCTCGCTACACGTAAACACGGACCAGGAGAAACACATTGAACGCATAACATCCAAGCAGCGCACATAAATCCACTACACATCATGCATCATTAAATGCGAAACACGATACATGTCAACATTCTGCATACCCCATTGTCCGGGCCGCACCCGCCCGGCCCTCCCGGACCTGGCATGGGACCTCAAAACAAATGCACCTAACCACAACACAACACATCTAAACTACTGAATTTACGACTATAGTTTGACGAGCATCCTTCACGAATGCGATTCAGGAGGGCTCATATGCGGCTCAGGAGCAAGACGCAGACATGGGAGACATCCCGAAAAGACGGCGACAGAATGCCGCCGCCCCAGATGTGCGGCTCCCTTGGGGGGACCCTTGCACGACGGCCATCAGGGCAGGAGATGTACTCGAGGTGACGGCGCGGGCGATTCCTAACGGGACAGGGACATCCCTGGGTTTGAATCACAACCAGCCCCGCTGTCGTCGCACCGGATTCGCCGGTGCAGGGGGGGCGCGCAGGCTTGCCAAAGAAACAAGCCGCCGCAGGCCGGAAACAACGGCCTGCGGCGGCGGGATGCTGCGGGAGCGGGGATGAGCGTCCTAGCTGGTGGCTTCTGGGGCCTTGCCCTCGTCCTTGGCACGGATCTCGGCGCGCTTGATCTTACCGCTTATGGTCTTGGGCAGTTCGGGCAGGAACTCCACGATGCGTGGATAGATATTTGTACGGAGCGGTGACCCGCTTCACATGGTTCTGAATGTCCTTCACCAGTTCGGGCGAAGGCTCGTAGCCCGCGCCGAGCACCACGGTGGCCTTGACGGCCTGTCCGCGCTCGTGGTCGGGCACGCCGGTGACCGCCGCCTCGATCACAGCAGGATGCGTCACCAGGGCGCTCTCCACCTCGAAGGGTCCGATGCGGTAGCCGCTGGACTTGATGAGGTCGTCATTGCGGCCCAGGAACCAGTAGTAGCCATCCTCGTCGCGCCAGGCCTTGTCGCCGGTGTGGTAGTAGCCGCCAAACAGGACGGAGGCCGTCTTCTCGGGCTCGTACAGGTAACCTTCGAACAGTCCGAGTTCCTTGCCGTTGCCCACGCGAATGCAGATTTCGCCCTCCTCGCCCGGCGGGCAGGGGTGCCCCTTGGCGTCCAGGAGCACGATATCCCAACCGGGGCACGGCTTGCCGATGGACCCCGGCCTCACGGGCATATTGGGGAAGGCGGCGATCTGAAGGGTGGTCTCGGTCTGGCCGTAGCCCTCGTAAATGGTGAGTCCGGTGGCTTCCTTCCAGGCGTGGAACACTCCCTCGTTCAGGAGCTCCCCAGCTGTGGTGCAGTGGCGCAGCTTGGACAGGTCGAACTGGGTGAGGTCCTCGCGGATGAGGAACCGGTAGATGGTGGGCGGGGCGCAGAAGGTGGTTACGCCGTGCTCCGCCATCACGCGCAGCAGCTCAGCGGGGACGAACTTGCCGCGGTAGTCCCAGGTGAACACGCTCGCCCCGGCCATCCACTGGCCGAAGAATTTGCCCCAGATGGACTTGGCCCAGCCGGTGTCCGCCACGGTGAGGTGCAGGTCGCCGGGGCGCAAGTCGTGCCAGTAGACGCCAGTGGTGATGTGCCCCAGGGGATAGTTGTGGTTATGCACCACCATCTTGGGCATGCCCGTGGTGCCGGAGGAGAAGAAGATAAAGGAGACGTCTTCCCCGCAGGCGGCGTCCGCAGGGCGGGGAAATTCCGGAGACGCTGCGGCCAGCCCGGCCTCGTAGGCGTTCCAGCCGTCTCCTGCGGGCATGTCCCCCACCCGCACCAGCACGTTCAGGCTGGGGCAGGCGTCCTTCACGGCGTCGATGCGCTCGACGAAATCCTCTTCCACGACGCAGGCCCTGATGCCTGCCTTGTTGACGCGGAACTCCACGTCATGGGCCGTCAGGAGGTGCGGCGACGGCACCGGGACCGCGCCCAGCTTGTGGAGCGCCAGGCTGGTGACCCAGAACTCCACGCGGCGCTGCAACACCAGCATGACCTTGTCGCCCTTGACGATGCCCATGGCCTTGAAGGCGTTGGCCATACGCGAGGACTGCTCACTGAAGAAGGCCAGATTCAGGTCGCGCCGCGTGCCGTCTGGCCCGATGTGGACCATGGCCGGACGCTCGGGGTGGAGCGCGGCCTCCCTGTCGAGAAAATCGAACGCGAAATTGTACCCGGAGGGGGCTTTCACGGCGTACCGGGCTGAATACTCTTCAAAAGTGTCGTAACGCTTAAACTCGGGCTGCATCGCCGCCTCCTCTAGATGATCACGTCCAGAAACACGGCCTCTTTGCCGTCCAGGGCACGCATGGCATGGGGAATTGTGGAGCTGAAATACAGGCTGTCCTGGGGCTCCATCACCACGGATTCCTTTCCGAGCGTGACCTCCATGCGGCCCTGAAGCAGAAAGATGAACTCCTCGCCTGCATGCTGGTTGAACTCCAGGCCGTCGCGTTCGCGGGGCGGAACAGACACCAGGAACGGCTCCATGCCGGGGCGGCTGAAGCGGTATGCCAGGGACTGGTACTTGTATGCCTTGCGGCGCGTGACGGAGAGCCCTTCCCCTTTCTTCACCAGGCTGAACTGGTGCAGCTTGGCCTCCGAGCCGGTGATGAGGGCGGTCAGGTCCACGCCGGTGGCCTTGGCCACAGCGTACAGATAGCTGACCGGAACCTCGCGGGTTCCGGATTCGAAGGTGAGGATATCTTCCACGGGGACTCCCACACGGGTGGCCAGTTCCTCCGGGGAGAGGCTCAGGGCGTCGCGCAGGTCCTTGATACGCCGGGAGATGTCGCGATCGATGGTTGTCGGCAGGCTCATTGGCTCCTCCTTGCGTTGCTGGTGGCCCGGATAGCCTAAATTGGTCTGAAATACGAGATTTTTTCACACTCTTGGCACTTGCCGAACGCCGAAAAAGGCCTTAGATAGTCTGTTGGACATCCCTGGGGGCGCACTGGTTTCGACGGGGATAGTGACGACAAAGTTGCGGGCCGAGGATCCACGAGGCCTCGTAAAAAACGTGGAACCAAGTTAATCGCCAACGATTACGAATACGCTCTGGCCGCTTAAGGCCAGCCTCCCTCTGACCCACGCCTGGTAAGTCGGATGCGGGGGACACCCCACCAAGCTGGCGTTCGCAGTTGTCCGTTGAAGCGAGCGTGAGAACTTAAACGGTCTGGGTTCGGGACGCCCGGCCGGAAGGCACGTCCGAACCGAGATCAATTTCCGGCCTACGCCTGTAGATGCTTTGCCCGAGCGTTCTCGGACGGGGGTTCGATTCCCCCCGCCTCCACCAACAGGACTTCCAGTACAGTCCGACAAAGTCCACATCCCCCAGGAATTTCAAGGAAAAGGCGGGCCGCAAGGTCCGCCTTCGTCCGTTTTGGGCCGTTGACATCCAAACGCAGCCCGTATAACTTTCCGTATCCTCGGGAAGGTTATACGGACCCCGCCCGTATAACACCCTCAAGCCACGCCATCTCTAGCTCGGGAGGTTATACGGACATGCCCCTGACCGACATCGCCGTCAAAAACGCAAAGCCCGACAGCAAGCCTTACCGCCTCAAAGATGAGCGAGGCCTTTTCCTTGAGGTCCGGCCCGAGGGGGGGAAATGGTGGAGATTTCGCTTCTCGATGAAATCCCGCGAACGGCTCATGAGTCTGGGCACATATCCAGACGTAACGCTCAAAATGGCCCGAGAACGCCGCGACGAAGCCCGGCGCATGATAGCCCAGGGCATCGACCCCAGCGAAGCGCGGAAGGCCGCGAAATGCGCGACGACGGCGTGCGAGGAGACATTCGAACGCATTGCCCGCGAATGGTGGGCCAAGTTTCAGCCCACCTGGACCGAGGAACACGGCAACCAAATCCTGCGCCGGTTTGAGCTGAATGTCTTCCCGTGGATTGGCTCTCGCCCTATCAAGGAAATCAACGCCCCTGAAGTATTGGCTCTTGCCCGCCGCATTGAGTCGCGGGGTGCACTTGAAATGGCGCACAGGACCATTCAAGGTTGCGGCCAAGTCTTCCGCTACGGCATCGCCACCGGTCGGTGCGAACGCAACCCGGCAGGAGACCTTAAAGGAGCACTCCCCCCGGTAAAAGAGAAACACCACCCAAGCATCACGGACCCCAAAGCAATCGCCCCACTTCTCCGGGCTATGGACAACTATCAGGGCTCACCTTTCACCGCCTGCGCCCTGCGACTGGCTCCCCTTGTGTTTGTTCGCCCAGGCGAGCTTCGCCACGCAGAGTGGGCCGAAATCGACCTTGAGGCCAAAGAGTGGCGTATCCCAGCTTCCAAGATGAAAATGCGCGTGCAGCACATCGTGCCCTTTTCCCGGCAGGCCATTGCCATCATCGAGGAGCTCCAACCGCTGACCGGCAACGGGAAGTACCTCTTCCCTTCCATGCGGACACTAGAACGCCCCATGAGCGAGAACACCATCAACGGAGCCCTGCGCCGCCTTGGCTACACCAAGGACGAATTGACCGGCCACGGATTCCGCAGCATGGCCTCTACTCTCCTTAACGAACAGGGATGGAATGGTGACGCAGTTGAACGCCAGCTTGCCCATGCGGAACGCGACAACATCCGGGCGGCTTACAACTATGCCGAGTTCCTACCCGAACGCCGCCGCATGATGCAAGCGTGGGCGGACTATCTAGACAGTTTGAAAGACGGGGTGAAGATCATCCCGATACATCGGGAAGCCCACGGTTGAAACCCACCAGCGCCAGATTCTCAGCCAGGGGAGCGCATCTCGCCCTTCCTTTTCCGTGAAACCCGTCACTGCCCCCATTCCCCCCGAATTCCTGGGATGATTTCCCAGAATAATCCCTGACCTCAGCACTCCCCCGTAAATCAGCGCCCAAAATATATTTGGGGATTGGCCTTCTCTGGTCCATCCGCTACTTTACAACCACGTCAGAGGCCCATGCAGGGAAACACTATCCTCGACCGTGCCAAAGGAGCACACATCACAATGGCATCAGCGAACTACACCCCACAGGACCACTTTCTCAGAGCCAAAGAAGTTTGGCCGCGTCTGGGCATCAGCAAATCCACGTTCTATGACCTCATCAGCAAGGGCAAGTTCCCCAAACCGAGGAAGCTCGGCACGAGGACATCCGTGTGGCAGAATAGCCAGGTCGAGAAGTTCATGGATGGCATCATGGCCGGGGAAGGGGGACAGAATTGAAATGGTTCAAACATATGGCTAACGCGAGTCAGGACGAAAAAATGCTCGCCATGCAAGACCGCTACGGCCTTGAGGGTATCGGGGCCTTCTGGGTGTTGCTTGAGGTATTGGCCTCGGGAGTAGAGGGCGGGAAGACGGCCCAGGTTACAATGTCCGTCAAACAGTGGCGCAAACGAATCCCATTTGCGCCCCAAAAGCTCCGCAATTGGCTGGCATATGCTGACCAATTGGCGCTCATTCGGGCAGCATTTGACGGGGAAACCATCTCAATTGAGTGTCCTAAGATGCTGGAATTATGCGACAATTGGACGCGCCGCTCCGTAGTTACTGTGAAGAAAGTTCCCCTAGAAGTAGAAGAAGAAGTAGATGTAGAAGTAGAAGAAGAAAAAGACTTAATACAGTTACCCTCGCCCCAGGAATCTCGCGGGGTTAGCGAAAGGCACACGGCTTCGCCGTCACCGCCACCTGATCCTTGGGTGAAGGCTGAAACGGGGGAGCGGTATTCGTATCTCTTCCGGTGCCTGGACGGATACCAAGGCATCCTGGAAAGTGACGTGCGGAAGTGGGAGGCGAGTCACCCGCTAATCAACGTCCGCGAGTTCTTGGAGTACCAGCAACACGCATCTGAAACGCGGCCTTGGCTGGAAAAAAAGAGGGCGTTCTTCATCCTGAGTAATTGGCTGGTGAAGCATCGGAACAAGGTTATGCCGCAAATAATGGAGAAGTCCCCGGATGTTAAGGCGAAACCCCAGCTTTCAGTTTTTCAACAAATGTATTAGGCGGCAGTAGTGAACAACTTTATTGATTACGGAATTGTTGTCCCCAGCAACGCCAGGGGTAACTTTCGGGCGATGTGTCCGAGTTGCAGCCATGGTAGACGGAAGGCGAACGATCTTTGCCTTAGTGTCAACATTGACGATGGTGCTTGAAGCTTTTATAAATGTTGGTTTACTGACTGACTTGACACCAAGAAGAATGATGCACCGAAACAAATCACGCTTAGCGCTCCGGATAAGAACCTGGAGACTTTGACTTGGTGGGCGAAATCCCGTGGACTGTCGGAAACCACGTTGCACAAGTTCAATGTTGCGGTCAGCATTCAGATTTTCAGAACCAAGGGTGGCGAACACGGCAACCACCCTGCCCTGGGAAAGATCGTTTATTAAGATGGAAAACGTGGTTACGCCGTGGCATCCCCTTGTGTTTCTCTCAGAGGCGTGAGGGGAAGTTCCCAAGTGAGGCGCGTCAGCCTCAATGCGTGGGCGGGTTATATCCGCCATTTTTGTGCGTCCTGAATGTCACGGCGGATCAAAGTACGTCTTCAGCGACAGACTACACACAGGCATTGGATATAGCCCGTTTTTCGCGCTAAAAACGCCCATATAGACACCCCCCGCTATCGCGGCAGCGGCCATTTTCAATAGTCGACCTGTGAGCGGCCAAGAGCTCCCCCCTGAAGCCCTCAAATACTGACAAAGTGTTTCCCGGCTAATCCCAAACACCTTCGCCAGCGCGGCCTTCTGTTCTCCCGCCTGTGCCCTAGCCAGCATTGCGGCAACTTGTTCGTCACTCAGCTTGCGTTCCCGGCCAAACCGGACGCCTCGCTTTTGTGCCGCGTCTATCCCCTCTCGTTGGCGCAGATAGTGTCAAGAAACTACAAGTGGATGGTGACTGACACGGTGAATGGAGGGCTGAAAGGCGAGGTGGAAGTTGTCCGGCAAATTATACGATCGTGGACAGGCTGGGTTGGATGCATGGCACGAGAGGTTGTCCGAGCATGTTTGTTCCCGATTGACCACGCTCCTCTGTTTGGCATCTATGCTGGTGATCCGTAGTGGCCTGACTCATGGTGTTGAGTTGCTTCGCCCCTCAGTAGACGATTAAGTCATAACTTCTCGGGGCAAGTAGGGAGGTCATTCGCTTCAACTTTATTTGAAGTGTTCCACTCCCTGAGTCCTCGACCATAACAGAAAATTCAGATTGCTCTCCTGGGGATAGTACCTTTCCAAACTGAACACTGTCACCGGCTGGCCAAAGCTCGTAAGTATCTTCAAGAAAAAATATAAGTGGCGTTGCCATCAATCTACCTCGTTGTGTCACTGCTTTATCAACAGTGAATGGCTGTCCACCTGGATTGAGTACAACTACTTTAAAGCTGGTAACGCCGTTTTGAAATTTGGATGTGAAACGCATACGTGGATGTCTACCGAAATAGCTCCATGCCCATGTTGAAATCCCAAGGCACACTAATATGAGGGCAGTAACTGTCACGTTAGAGTCGAATGTCATATTGTCCCTCCTAGTCCGCATTGACGTTGTTCTGTTCGAGGTTGGAGCCAAGTCACCGGGTTGTTTTAATTCGATATAGGCCCTTCCAGCGATGATGGCAAAGGGGGGGGCGAGTAGTGGCAAGGGGGCAAGTGGACCGGCGTTTCGTCAGGGTAGGCATGATGGAACCTTGGGCGCGGGCATTTTCAGGAGAAGATCTGCCAGGATCTGTTGAAAACGATTATCAGTTGCCAAGGTTATACTGATTTCGGGGGACAAACCTAGGAAACACAAGAGGTGACGTGACTAAATGAGCGCAAACTCGTCGATTGCGAACGGGGACCCCTTACCCGCCAGAAAACGCAGGGGTCATTTCAAGCGTATAAGTTTACGGATAACTCAACTTTGACATGAAAAATACTCTAATCATATAAGCATAATACATCGCGACTCGATTCCCCCCGCCCCACCAACAGGACTTCCAGTACAGTCCGACAAAGTCCACATCCACCAGGAATTTAAGGAAAAAGGCGGTCCGCAAGGGCCGCCTTCGTCCGTTTTGGTCCGTTGATATCCCATATTTCTGTGAGTAGAGGCGTGAGCATGACGACTGCCTCACGCCTCAGGGTCAGTTGAGTGCCACATGAATCAATACCTGCATGGTATGATTGATCGACCAATATTCACTACTTATCCAATAATTTTAGCACGCAGCCACTCTTCCTTGATCTGTGTCCCGAAGGGCTTCGGGGGCGACTTGCTTCGACCACAAACTCAAAGCTCTTATATTACAGATGTAATTTTACTAGGCCCTAAACAAGGCAGTCCCAAACAGTCACGATGTCCAGTGTTACCAAAGTCACAATGCGCCACGAAAACTATACCAGGCAAGTATACAATCCCCCGTTCACGGAAGGAATCATGCCGTTGATCGAATAGTTTTTGCTTCAAACATTCAGACAGGTCATGAATGGTGAACTCAGTGGAGGTCGCCATGTACGTCGGTCTGAAAATGCTGAAGGACTTTGTCACGGTCACCCCGAAAACTCCCGTGGCAAAAGTGCAGGATCTGCTCGAAAAGCAAGCTTTAGGTATGCTTCTGGTAACCGAAGGTGACAAGGCCGTGGGCTATGTGCGCAAGGCGGACGTGTCCGCCGCCCTGCCCTCGGTGATGTCCACCCTGGAGAAGCACGAGGCCTTGTACCTGCTCTCCAGGCTGACCGTGGACAAGATCATGCACCGCGACATCGTCACCGTGCACCCGGAGATGGAGATCGAGGCCGCCGCCGAGATGATGTACCAGAAGAAGCTCTCCGGGCTTGCCGTGGTGGACTCCACCGGGAAACTCGTCGGCTACATCAACCGGACGGTCATGCTCGATTTTCTGATAGAGGAGATGGGCTTCCGCCAGGGCGGTTCGCGCATCTTCTTCGAGGTGGAGGACAAACGCGGTGTGCTCCACGCCATCGCGGGCGTCATCAAGGACAAGGGCGTGTCCATCATCTCCACGGCAACCTTCCCCTTGGGCGGCAAGCGCCAGTTGGTCATCCGCCTGGCCACGGACGACCCCTCCGAAATAATCGCCGAGTTGGAGGCCCAGGGCTACCGCATGAACACCCCGGAGACATTTTCCGGAGAGTGGATCCGCTGATGCCGCTGTTGGACGTTTCTGACGTCACCCTGACCTTCAAGGGCATCGCCGCCCTGGTGAGCGTCTGCTTCCAGGTGGAAGAGGGGCAGATCGTCTCGCTCATCGGCCCCAACGGGGCGGGCAAGACCAGCATGCTCAACTGCATCTCCGGGCGCTACCACCCGGAGGCTGGCTCCATCACCTTGGGCGGAAGCGAGCTTCTCACGGTTCCGACCCATCGGCGCACATCCATGGGGCTCTCGCGCACTTTCCAGAACATCGCCCTGTTCCGGGGCCTCTCGGTGCTGGACAACCTCATGGTGGGCCGCCACGCGCAGCTGAAATACGGCCTCTTGTCCTCCATCCTTTACTTCGGCGCGGCCCGCCGGGCTGAGGACGCCCACCGCCGCAGGGTGGAGGAGATCATCGACTTTCTGAACCTCTCCCCCTACCGCCACCAGCCCGCCGGGCTTCTGCCCTACGGACTGCAGAAGCGCGTGGAGCTTGGCCGGGCGCTGGCCGCAGAGCCCCGACTCCTGCTGCTCGACGAGCCCATGGCCGGAATGAACCTGGAGGAGACCGAGGACATGGCCCGCTTCGTCCTGGACATCAACGAGGAGTGGGGCCTGACCGTGCTCTTGGTGGAGCACGACATGGGCGTGGTCATGAACATTTCGCATCAGGTGGTGGTGCTGGACTTCGGGCAGGTGCTGGCCCAGGGCGCGCCTGAGGCCGTGCAGGCCGACCCTAAGGTACTGGCCGCATATCTTGGAAGCGAAGACGCGACCTTCCTGGGCAGGTGAAGCACGCATGACCTACCACAAGACACTCCCAGGGCTGCTGATCGAACAGGCCAAGGCCAGGCCCAACCAGTCCGCGCTGCGCGAAAAGGAACTGGGCATCTGGCAGACCGTCAGCTGGAAGCAGTACCTGGACAACGCCGCGCAGTTTGCCGCCGGGCTCGCGGAACTGGGCCTTGGCAAGGGCGACATCGTAATCCTCATCGGGGATAACCGCCCGGAATGGCTTTTCGCGGAGCTGGCCATCCAGTCGCTGGGCGGCATGGCCCTGGGCCTGTATCAGGACGCCCCCGCCGACGAGATCGCCTACGTGTTCGAATTGTCCCAGGCCAAGCTGGTGGTGGCCGAGGACCAGGAGCAGGTGGACAAGATCCTCTCCATACGCGACTCGCTCGCGGACCTGCGTCACATCGTCTACCACGACCCCAAGGGCATGGCCGGGTACTCTAGCGACGGCCTGATGCGCTTCGAGGACGTGTGCCGCAAGGATGAGTCCGCCGTCCGGGACTTCGAGGCGCGGGTGGCGGCCCTCTCCCCGGAGGATCCCTGCCTGATCGCCACCACGTCCGGCACCACGGGGCGGCCCAAGCTGGCCGTGCTCTCCCACAGGAACCTCCTGTCCATGGCCTCCAACCTGGGACAGGTTGACCCTAAGCGCCCGGACGACGAGTTCGTCTCCTTCCTGCCCCTGGCCTGGATGGGCGAACAGATGATGGCCGTGGCCTCGGCCCTGCTGTTCGGCTTCTGCGTGAGTTTCCCCGAAGAGCCGGACACGGTGCAGGAGAACATCCGCGAGATCGGCCCGCACATCCTCTTCTCGCCGCCGCGAGTGTGGGAGAATCTGGCGGCCAGGGTGCGAGTGAAGATCATGGAGACCACTCCGTTCAAACGGGCGCTCTTCAACCTGCTCATGCCCATGGGCGAACGCTACGCGCAGGTGCGCTTCGAAGGCGACAAACCCGGCCTGTGGCTGAGGCTGGCCTACGTTCTTGCCAACGCCCTGCTGTTTCGGGCGCTCAAGGACAGGCTGGGCTTTTCGCGCGTGCGCTCCGCCAGCACGGGCGGGGCGGCGCTGGGGCCGGACACCATGAAGTTCTTCCATGCCCTGGGGGTGAACCTCAAGCAGATCTATGGCCAGACCGAGATCGCGGGCATCTCCTGCATCCATGAGAACGGCAAGGTGGATTACCTCTCCGTGGGCAAGCCCATCCCGGAGACCGAGATCATGCTCTCCGAGGAGGGCGAGATCCTTTCGCGCAGTCCGGCGGTGTTTTTGGGCTACTACAAGAACGAGAAGGCCACCGCCGAGACTCTCCAGGACGGCTGGCTGCGCTCAGGTGACGCAGGACACTTCGACGACCAGGGGCGTCTGGTGGTCATCGACCGTCTGAAGGACGTGATGCTCTTGGCCGGGGGCACGCGCTTCTCCCCGCAGTTCGTGGAGAACAAGCTCAAGTTCTCGCCCTTCATCAAGGAGGCCTCAGTGCTCGGGCGCGGTCGTGACTACCTGACGGCCATCATCTGCATCGACGGCGAGATCGCCGGGCGCTGGGCCGAGGGTCGCCAGATCACCTACACCACCTACCAGGACCTGGCCGCCAAGCCCGAGGTGTATGGGCTCGTGAAGGACGAAGTGGCCAGGATCAACGCGGTGCTGCCCGCAGACATCCGCGTGCGGCGCTTCGCGCTGCTCTTCAAGGAGTTCGACCCCGACGACGGGGAGATGACCCGCACTCGCAAAGTGCGCCGCCAAATCGTGGAAGAGCGTTACCAGCCGCTGGTGGAGGCCCTGTTCACCAGCCAGGAAGGCGTGGACCTGACCGTGTCCATCCAATACCAGGACGGCCGCTCGCGGCGCATGGCCGGGCCGATCCGGCTCGAGACCATGGAGGGAGGAGCCTAGGCGTGGAATATTATCTTCAGGTGTTCATATCCGGGCTGGTGGTGGGCTCCATCTACTCGCTGGTGGCTCTGGGCTTCGTGATCATCTACAAGGCCACCAAGGTGGTCAACTTCGCCCAGGGCGAGCTTCTGATGTTGGGCGCTTACGTGTGCTTCTCGCTCACAGTGGAGTACGGTCTGCCGTTTCCGGCTGCCTTCCTGCTGACGCTCTGCTTCTCGCTGGTACTGGGCCTGACGGTTGAGCGACTGGCGCTCCGGCCCCTCATCGGCCAGCCCATAATAAGCGTGGTCATGGTCACCATCGGGCTGTCCTCGGTGCTCAAGTCTGTGGTGCAGTTCGTCTGGGGCACGCAGATCCGAGTGTTCCCTCAGGTGCTGCCCGTGGTCCCCATCACGATCGGCGGGCTGCCCGTGGCCCCGGTGTACATCGTGGCCTTCGCCCTGTCGCTAGCGCTCTTCGTGGCCTTCTCGGCCTTCTTCAAGTACTCGCGCACCGGCATCGCCATGCGGGCCACGGCTTACGATCAGGCCGCAGCCGCCTCCATGGGCATCTCCATCAAACGCATCTTCGCCATGTCCTGGTGCATCGCGGCGGTGGTCTCGGCCATCGGCGGGGTCATCCTGGGCAACATCAACGGCATCAACTCCCAACTGGGCTACCTGGGGCTCAAGGTGTTCCCGGCGGTCATCCTGGGCGGGCTGGACAGCATGCTGGGCGCGGCCCTGGGGGGGCTCATCATCGGAATCCTGGAGAACGTCTGCGACGGACTGGCCAAGGACATCCTGGGGCTGGACGGCTTCAGGGACGTGGCGGCCTTCGTGGTGCTGGTGATCGTGCTGATGATAAAACCCCACGGGCTGTTCGGAACCCACGAAATAGAGAGGGTCTAGCATGCAGGACAAGTGCGGGCTGTTCTTCTGTTCCTACCGGGCCGAGTCGGCCCTGTTCCCAAGCGGCTTCCAGCGGGCCTGCCTCGCGGCGTTTCTCCTGGCCCTGGTCATCATTCCCCTGGGCATCAACAGCTACTACGTGTCCATACTCTGCCTGATGAACATCGCGGTGATCGGCGCGGTGTCGCTCAACCTGCTTACCGGCCTGTGTGGGCAGATTTCGCTCGGCCACGGGGCCTTTTTCGGGGTGGGCGCGTACACGGCGGGCATCCTGGCGGCCAAGGGCGTGCCGTTTCTGTTGGTGCTGCCCGCTTCCGGCGCGGTTGCCGCCATGGCGGGCATGGCCTTCGGGCTGCCCTCGCTTCGGCTCAAGGGGATCTATCTGGCCATAGCGAGTCTGGCCGCGCAACTCATCCTGGAATACGTGTTCCTGCACTGGGAGTCCATGACCGGAGGGTCCAACGGGCTCATGCTCATGGCCCCGGAGATCTTCGGCTTGAAGTTCGATTCGGACATCAAGATGTTCTATCTCACCCTGGGCGTGGCCGCGCTGACCGTGCTGGCCGTGTCCAACATCACCCGCACCCGGCCCGGACGCGCCTTCGTGGCCATCCGCGACCACTATCTCTCGGCGGAGATCGTGGGGGTGAACCTGTTCGCCGGGAAGCTCCAGGCCTTCGGGCTGAGCTCCTTCCTGGCAGGGGTGGGTGGCTGCCTGTGGGCCCACTACACCAACTTCATCACCCCGGAGCAGTTCAACATCGGGCTGTCCATCAACTACCTGGCCATGATCATCATCGGCGGCCTGGGCAGCGTGCTGGGGGCCATCTTCGGGGCCGTTTTCCTGACCGTGCTGCCCGAGGCCCTGAACGCCGTGGCCGCGCTGGCTGGCCAAATGCTCGGCGGCGACCCCACGGCCAGCCTGGCCGCTCTCAAGGGCGGCGTGTTCGGCCTTGTGCTGACCCTGTTTCTTATCTTCGAGCCGGACGGGCTGGCCCAGCGCTGGCGCATGGCCAAGGCCTACTGGAAGCTCTACCCCTTCGCCCATTAAACCGCAGTCATCAACCAAACAGGAGGAACGCCGTGAAACATCCCCTCAGGCGACTCGCGCGCGCCCTGGCCGCCCTTGCACTCATCGTGGCTCTTGCGGCCCCGGCGGCCCTGGCCCAGGAAATCAGCATCGGCATGCTGGCCGACCTGTCCGGCCCCACCGCCGACGTCAGCACCCCTTACGCCAACGGCCTGCGCGACGGCGCGAAATACATCAACGAGGCCGGGCTCCTGGGCGCGGCCAAGCTGAAGTTCACCCTGGTGGACTACGCCTACAACGCCCAGCAGGCGCTCTCGGCCTACAAGAAGTTTACCTCGCAGGACAACATCCTCTTCCTGCAGGGCTGGGGCACCCAGGACACCGAGGCCCTGACCCAGTTCGTCACCAAGGACAAGGTCCCCACCATCTCAGCCTCCTACTCGGCCCACCTCACCGACCCGGCCAAGGCGCCCTACAACTTCTTCGTGGCCGCCGACTATTCCACTCAGGTCCGCGCGGCCCTCAAGTACTTCAAAGACAATTGGAAAGAGTCCCGCGCTCCCAAGCTGGCCCTCATGTATCCCAACGTGCCTTACGGGCTGGCCTCCATACCCCCGGCCAAGGAATACGCCAAGGAGCTGGGTTTCGAGCTGGTGGGCGAGGAGATCGTGGACCTGAAGGCCATGGACGCCACGGCTCAGTTGCTGCGTCTGGCCAAGGCCGCTCCGGATTTCACCTGGATCGGCGGCACCACCCAGAGCACGGCGGTGATCTTGAAGGACGCCCAGAAGCTCAATCTCAAGACCCAGTTCTTCACCAACATCTGGGGCGCGGACGAGAACCTGCCGCCCCTGGCCGGTCCCGCCGCAGAGGGCGTCATCTCCCTCCAGGCGGCCGTGGCCTATGGGCAGGACGTGCCCGGCATGAAGGCCATCGAGAAGCTGACCGGCGGCAAACCCCAGATGACCCACTACGTGCGCGGCTTCGCCAGCATGTTGGTCATGGCCGAGGGCATCAAGCGCGCCCAGGCCAAGGGCAAGCTCGGCGGCGAGGAGATCAAGGCGGCGCTTGAAACCCTGCGCGACTTTGACCCCATGGGACTCACCGCGCCCATCAGCTACTTCCCGGACGACCATCGCCCCAACATGACCGCCTACCTCTACGTGTTCAAGGGCGGCAAGATGGAGCTTTTGGCCAAGCAGTCCCTGGAGCGCAAAAAGGAATGGCTGGGCAAATAGCCCGCAGCGAGTATTGAAAGACGCGGGAGTGTGCTTCGGGAAGCGTCTGGACGCATTCCGCGAATACAACACCAAGGCGGTGCGCACACTCCGCCCGATCGCCCTGCTCAGACAGCCTGGAGGCCCTGGTGGATCTGCTCTGCGTTGAAAATCTCGAGGTCGTGTACAACGACGTGATCCTGGTGCTCAAAGGCCTGTCGCTCACCTGCGGCGACGGGCGGATCACCGCCCTCCTGGGAGCCAACGGGGCCGGGAAATCCACCACCCTCAAGGCCATCTCCGGGCTCCTGATGGGCGAGGAAGGCAAGATAACGGACGGGCGCGTGCTCCTGGACGGCGCGCCCATCCACAACCAGCCGCCGGAGCGCATCGTGCGCGCCGGGGTGTTCCAGGTGATGGAGGGCAGGCGGGTCTTCCAGGACATGACCGTGGAGGAGAATCTGCGCTGCGGCGGCTACACCCGCCCAGGTTCCGAGCGAGCCGAGTCCCTGGACATGGTCTACGGCTACTTCCCCCGCCTCAAGGAACGCCGCAAACAGCTGGCTGGCTACATGTCCGGCGGGGAGCAGCAGATGCTGGCCATCGGGCGCGCGCTCATGGCCAAGCCCAGGTTGCTGCTGCTGGACGAGCCGTCGCTGGGGCTGGCTCCGCTGCTGGTGGAGGAGATCTTCGAGATAATCGCGCGGGTCAACCGCGAAGCCGGGGCCACGATCCTGCTGGTGGAGCAGAACGCCAGGGCGGCCTTGAACATCGCCCACAACGGCTACATCATGGAAAACGGGCGCATCGTGCTGGAGGGCGAGTCCCAGACGCTGCTGAACAACCCCGACGTCCAGGAGTTCTACCTGGGGCTGTCCCACGGCGGGTTGAAGCGCGATTACCGTGACGTTAAGCACTACCGCAGGCGCAAACGCTGGCTGGGCTAGCCGGATACTTCCACTTCTCCAGAGGAGGACTGAATGACCATGGAGCGTCCCTATCACGACGTCGAAACCCTCCCGGCAGCAGAGCGCGAGGCCCTGCTGCTGTCGCGCGTTCAAGAGCTGGCGGCCCACGCCTACGCAAACGCCCCTGCGTTTCGCACCCGCATGGACCAGGCCGGACTCGCCCCCGCCGACATAACCGGCATGGACGCCTTCGCGCGCATCCCGGTGCTACGCAAAAAGGATTTGATGGCCGCCCAGACCCAGGGCGACCGGTTGGGTGGGCTGATGAGCGTGGATTTCGGGCGGCTTCGCCATGTCTATCAGTCGCCCGGCCCGATCTACGACCCCGAGAGCCGCGAGCCTGACTCCTGGGGCTGGACCGAGGCGTTCCACGCTGCCGGGTTCCGCCCGGGCGGCTTGGTGCAGAACACTTTCAGCTATCACCTCACCCCGGCGGGCATGATGTTCGAGGAGCCGTTGCATGAGCTCGGCTGTGCCGTGATCCCCGCCGGACCGGGCAACACCCCGGTCCAGATCGAGCTTTTGTCTCGCCTGCCGGTGACGGGCTTCGTGGGCATGACCAGCTATCTGCGCTCCATCGGCGAGAAGGCGCTGGAGATGGGCCTTGATCCCAGACGGGATTTTCGACTTCGGGTGGGGTTCGTGGCCGCCGAGCGGCTCTCCAAGTCGCTGCGCTCCGAGGTGGAGGACATGTTCGGCATGGTTATCCGCCAGGGCTACGGCACGGCGGACGTGGGGGCCATCGCCTACGAGTGCCGGGAACTGGGCGGCATGCACGCCACCAGCCGGGGCATTGTGGAGATTTGCGACCCGCAGTCCGGCCTTCCGGTGGAGGCCGGCGAGATCGGCGAGGTGGTGTTCACGCCTTTCTGCAAGGACTACCCCCTCATCCGGCTGGCCACGGGCGATCTCTCCGCATTCAACCTGGACGCCTGCCCCTGCGGGCGCACCGCGCCCAAGCTCAGGGGGATCCTTGGCCGCGTGGACGACACGGCAAAGGTCAAGGGGCAGTTCCTCTACGTCGCCCAGGTGGCCCAGGCCGTAGCTCATTTCCCGGCGATTTCCGCCTGGCAGGTGGTGGTGGACAACCCCGGCGGCAAGGACAGGCTGCGACTGCGCTATGCCCATGGCGCTGACATGGATGAGGACGCACTGAAGGAGCAGTTCCAGGCGCAGTGCAAGTTGCGCCCGGAGTTGGAGGCCTGTGAAGCCGATGATCTCCAGGAAGGCGGGAAAAAGCTCGTCGACCTTAGAGTCTATGAATGATTCCGATGGAACCAAGCCTTCATGGTCTCAGCTTGCATTTGTTTGCCTCTTTGGCAGCTCGAAACGCTTCCATGGAGCCCATGCAGGTTTCCCATCTCTCAGCCGCCCCCTTTGTTTTTTTTGGGGGGTGTGGATTGCTTTAGGCGAGAACAGCGGCACATCCCCAGGAGGGTGCACTATCGGTTTATTTCGTGTCGTCCGTCACCTTGGGCTCCGGCTTCCCGGCCCAGCAGCATGAGAGGTCAGACATATAAATTTGATCTCGAAGGCAAAGGGGAAAGCCTGATCCAGAGGCAGGCAGAAAGTGCTCAGGATGCGGCCTGGGCTATCCAGGCCCCCTTTTGCCTAGATAGGGGCTAGGATGCGTCCTGCCCGCACAGGTCGTTGTTTACGAGGTGTGATCGAACTGACCGGGGACTTGCGTCTAAAGACAATGAACGGCCCAAAATTACCACCAAACAAATGGACCTAGAGGGACAAAAACGGACAAACCCGAACTATCACTAGTCCGGGTTTGCATGATTTTCCAGGGGTTTAAGGCTTTATATGGCCTTCCCTGGACTAACGGATGGTGCCGAAGAGGGGACTCGAACCCCTATGGGCTTTCGCCCGCCACCCCCTCAAGATGGTGTGTCTACCAGTTCCACCACTTCGGCAAATATCGTCAAAGGTCTTACTGCTTCTGTTCAGCCGGGGTCTTCTGTTCCTCGAAGAGGGTCTGCCCAGGCTTCTTGTTCTCGGCGGGGGCGGCCTTCTGCTCGATGGGAGCGCCTTCCATCACGGAAGTGTCAGGCTTTGCACCCTTGCCGGTGTAGGAGTTGTACGCCAGGGAGGTGATCAGGAAAACCGCGCCGAACACGGCGGTCAGTTTCACCAGAAGTCCCCCTGCACCGGAGCTGCCGAAAACCGACCCGCTGCCGCCGCCGAAGATCACTCCCATGCCTTCCTTGCCGGACTGAAGAAGAACCAGCACGACGAGCATGACACAGGCGATGATATGAATCGTAGCGATAAGAGTGTCCAACACTGTCTCCGATACTTTGTACGAGCGCCGCTTTTAAGCAGCGACAATCTTTGAAAAGCTGTCCGCGCTCAGGGATGAGCCTCCTACCAAGACACCGTCGACATTGTCAAGCAACAAAATTTCAGAAGCGTTCTCCGGCTTCACGGAACCGCCGTAAAGAATGCGCATCTGCTGGGCTGCCTGACCGAACTTCTCCAACAATATGGAGCGCACCAGGGCGTGCGCGGCGAGGATTTCCTTAGGCCCGGCGGTAAGTCCGGTTCCGATGGCCCAGACGGGCTCGTAAGCCACGGTCAGGCGCTCAGGCGCAACATCAAGAGGAACTTCGGCCAGACCCAGTTCCATCTGGCGGCGCACCACTTCCTCAAGCCTGCCTTCCTTGCGCTCGTCAATGGTCTCCCCAACGCACAGAATCATGCCCAGGCCGCGTTCCAGTCCGCAGGTCACCTTCTTGCCCACGAACTCGTCAGACTCGCCCAGGATGTGCCTGCGCTCGGAATGTCCGGCCAGTGCGTAGGTGCAGCCCATGTCAGTGAGCATGTCAGGGGCGATCTCGCCGGTGAAGGCTCCCTGCATGGAGGGGAAGAAGTTCTGGCCGCCCAGGGCGAATCCCGGAACCTTCTTGATGGCCTTGCGCACGCTGCGCAGGGCCGTGAAAGGCGGAACGATCAGCACCTCGCGGTCCTCGGGCAGAACGCCCTTCAGGGCCTTTACCAGGGCTTCGGCGGTGTCGCGCGCTTCGGAGTGAAGCTTGTACATCTTCCAGTTGGCGGCCATCAGCTTTTTCATTTTCCGCACTCCCTCAGGGCTTTGAATGCCGGCAGTTCCTTGCCTTCCATGAATTCCAGAGACGCGCCGCCCCCGGTGGAGATGAAGCTCATCTTGTCGGAGAGACCCGAGGCGTGCACGGCTGCGTCGGTGTCTCCGCCGCCGATCACGGTCACGGCGTGACCACGGTCTTGGCCGCATCAAGGGACTTGCCGAACAGTTGCACGGAGGCGGGACCGATGTCCAGGGCCATAGCGTCCTTGGGGATGTCCTTGGCGTCCACGGTGGCGCTGGCGGTCATCTCGCTTAAGGGCTTGCCCGCGTCCAGGCTCACCACGAAATCAACCGGCAGGACGATGCGCACGCCCTTCTTGGCGGCAATTTCCAGGATGCGCCGGGCTTCGCCCAGGAGATCGTCCTCTACCAAGGACTTGCCCACTTCCAGGCCCTGGGCCTTCAGGAAGGTGTTGGCCATGGCTCCGCCGATGACCAGCTCGTCCACCTTGCCCAGCAGATGCTCCAGCACCGCGAGCTTGGAGGACACCTTGGCCCCGCCCGTCACGGCCACGTAGGGGCGAACGGGGTTCTCCAGGGCCTTGCCCAGGAACTCCCATTCGCGCTTGAGCAGAAGCCCCCCGCAGCAGGCCGCCATTTCGGCAGGCAGGCCTGACACCGAGGCGTGCGGGCGGTGGGCCGTGCCAAAGGCATCGTTCACGTAGACCTCGCCCATCTTGGACAGGGCTTTGGCGAACTCCGGGTCGCCCTTGGACTCGCCCGGATGGAAGCGCAGGTTCTCAAGCAGGAGCACCTCGCCGGGTTTGAGCGCGGCTGCCATGGCCTCAACCTCGGGGCCGATGCAATCCGGGGCGAAAGCCACAGGGCGCCCCAGCAGCTCGGAGAGGCGCTTGGCGGCGGGGGCCAGGCTGAATTTGGGGTCTGGCTCGCCTTTGGCCTTGCCCAGGTGCGAACAGAGCACCAGCGACGCCCCCTTGGAGAGCGCCAGTTCGAGCGTGGGCAGGCTGGCGGCGATGCGGGTGTCGTCGGTGATTTCACTGCCGTTCATGGGGACGTTGTAATCCACGCGGATGACAAGGCGCTTGCCTGTGATATCCATCTCGTCCAAAAAGCGCATGGGCATGGAACGCTCCTTTCCCAGGATCATTTGGTGAACACAACAAGCGGACGCCTCACGGCGTCTGGCCATGGGAGCAACCGGCGCACCGTGGCGCGGTGCACGCAAGTCAGGTAGATTCCGGTGTCTCCGGTCTGCCGCAAGCGAAGACCGGAACGGGAGGCGGCGTTCAGTCCGTCCGGGAGGGGGCCGTTTCCAGGTCCAGGCGCATGATGATGGCGTCTTCCCGGTTATCCGGGTAATAGCGCCTGCGCACGCCCACTTCCTCGAAGCCGAAAGCCGTGTACAGGCTCTGGGCAGGGATATTGGACCGCCGCACTTCCAAATACCCGCGTTTTATGCCCATCTTGCGACAAAGATGCAAGACGTGGGAAAGCATGCGCTGGCCGTGGCCTTGGCGGCGATTGGACGGATGCACAGCGATATTGAGGATTTCCATCTCCCAGGCGGCGGCGAACAGCGTCAGATATCCGACGAGTTCTTGCCCCTCGCGGATACCGAACAGGTGGAAGGGCTCGTTGCCGATCACGGTTTCATACTGTTTGGCGGACCAGGGAACGGAGAAGCACAAGCGCTCCAGGGCCACCAGGGCCGGGATGTCGCACTTGCCGAGTTCCACGGGCATGCCCGCCGCGACTGGCATGCATTGTTTGGCTTCGGTCCAGCCTGAAACGCGCGGCATATCCTGCTCCGATGTGTCGCCGCAGGGAGCGGCTTCTGGATTTTCTGGCAGGCTTGTCATAGCAAAAAGGAAACCATGTTCATAATTTCAAGGTGTTGTTTGTGAGTCAGGAAAAACACGCTCCGCATGCGGACGCGCTGCCGGTAGAAATTGTGGACGACCGGGGACGCCTGCTGGCAGTGGTATCCGCCGGGGAGGCCCATCGTCAATCGCTGCCGCACCGCTCGGTGCTGGTGCTGTTCGTGGACCGGGAGCAGAAAATCCTCCTGGCCAAGCGCCCCAAGGATGCGCCAGTGTTCCCATCCCGCTGGGATCTGCCTGCGCGCGGGCATCTTCAGCCGGGCGAGGCCCACTTCGACGCGGCCCGGCGTCTGGCGGACTCGCTTTTTCCTGCCCAGGGCGGCCTGCCCGCCTTCCAGGCGCGCCTGTCCCCAACCGAGCGCTCGGACTTCGAGGCCCTGGCCGTGTACCGCTATCCCGTAGGGTTCCAGAATGATCCCTCAGAGCGCAACATCCTGGCCGTCAGCCACGAAGAGTTGGCCGTTCTGGCGGCCGACTTCCGGGAACTGCTCACCCCTGCGGTGGTGCAGGCCTTCGAGGCGGGGATTCTGTTCGCCTGAATGGGCGGGCGGGCGCCTGCCGTTGTAGAAGCTTCGGCGGATGGTTGGGCGCTTGTTCGTTTGATCGTGCAACGACGGTGCGGGCAGGAAACAAGCAGAGGATGGCTGAATCTTGTTCGTTTGATCGAGCGCGGTGGTTCATTCGGGGGAGAAGCCTCCGGCGGCCAAAGGGCTGCGCCCTTTGGAAACCCTTATGGGGCAGCGGTTCTTGCCTGACTTGTAGAGAAGCGCCCCTTATTGGGGGCGCGGCAATAGCTAGATCGGCCCCAGGAGTCCGGCTGTAGCGTCGTGCAGCAGTCCGTTGGAGGCCAGGATGGAGCGCGAACGCAGATGGTACGGCGCTGCCGGGTCGTACTGCGTCACGCGGCCACCTGCCTCAGTGACCAGCAGCCACCCCGCCGCCGTGTCCCAGGGCTTGAGCCCGATCTCATAGAAGGCGTCGAAGCGCCCCGCCGCCGTGTAGGCCAGGTCCACCGAGGCCGCGCCGGGCCTGCGCACGCCCTGGGTGTTGGCCAGCATGTTCTCCAGGTCGGCCATGAGGCTGCGCATGTCCTCGCGCACGGTGTAGGGAAAGCCCGTGGCCACGAGAGATTCTTCCAAAGTATCAATTGCCGAGACGGCAATGGGCTTGCCGTTCAGGAAGGCTCCGCCGCCCAGCACCGCATGGAACATCTCGTTCATCACCGGCACGTTCACGAAACCCAGGACGCTTCGCCCGCCGCTCCACAGGGCCACGGACGTGGCCACGAAGGGCACGCGGTGCGCGAAGTTGGTGGTGCCGTCCACAGGATCGATGATCCAGGTGAGCTCGCCCGGGTCCAGAGTTTCGGCTGATTCCTCGGCCAGGAAGGTGGAGCCCGGCAGCACGCGCGACAGACTTTGCTTGAGGGCGGCCTCCACGGCCAGGTCCGTCTCGGTGACCAGGTCGATGCGGCCCTTGCGGGTCACCTGGCTGGGGCGGTCCCAGTGATCGCGGATGATGTCCCCGGCGGCTGCCACGGCCTTGATGGCCTCGGCGGCCAGTCCGGCCAGATCGGTGGTGTTCAGGCGCATGGCTAGTGTGTCGTCCTTAAAAATCCGCCCAGTCAGTTCAAGAACCAACCCCAGAAAACCATTCTTTTTATCATTGAAAAACATTTCATGTTTTTCAATAACTTGGCGCTAGTTTATGAAAACCTGCTGGTAGCTGTTCCGGTATTCGATGGTCTTGCCGGTGCCGCGCACCACGGTGGTCAGGGGATCGTCGTCCAGCATGACGTGCAGGTGCGTCTCCTCGGCGATGAGCTTGTCCAGTCCGCGCAAGAGCGATCCGCCGCCAGCCAGCAGCAGCCCGCGCGAGGCGATGTCCGCCACCAGCTCGGGGGGAGTCTTCTCCAGGGCCTTACGCACGGCTCCAACGATGATGGCCACGGGGTCCTTGATGGCCTCGCGAATGTGGGCGTCGGTCACTTCCACATGGCCCGGCGTGCCGGTCACCATGTTCTTGCCCGCCACTTCCATGGTCAGGGTCTCTTTCAGGGGCACGGCGCTGCCGACCTTGATCTTGATCTGCTCGGCCATGTTCTCGCCGATAAGCAGCTGAAACTGGTCCTGCATGTAGCGCTGGATGGCCTCGTTCAGCTCGTCGCCCGCCACGCGCACGCTCTCGGCATAAGCCACGGCGGAAAGTGAGATGACGGCCACTTCGGTGGTGCCGCCGCCGATGTCCACCACCATGTTGCCCACGGGTTCCTCAATGGGAAGCCCCGCGCCGATGGCAGCCGCCATGGGCTCCTCCACCAGCCGGACCTCGCGGGCTCCGGCCTGCTGGGCGCTCTCGATCACGGCGCGCTTCTCCACCTGGGTGATGCCGGTGGGCACGCAGATGACGATTTTGGGCTTCACCAGCCTGAAGCCGGTGATGACCTTGCGGATGAAGAACGCGATCATTTCCTTGGTGATTTCGAAATCGGCGATGACGCCGTCCTTCATGGGACGGATGGCCCGGATGCGCTCGGGGGTGCGCCCCAGGAACTCCTTGGCCTCCTTGCCCACGGCCACCAGCTGGCCCGTGCGCGTTTCGATGGCCACCACTGAGGGTTCGTTCAGCACGATGCCCTCGCCCGGCGTGTACAGCAGGGTGTTCGCGGTGCCCAGGTCCATGGCCAGGTCTTTGCCCAGAAAGCGGAAGAGTCTGTCGAATATCATGTGCGCGGCCCGTTTTGATTTAAGGTTGGTTCTTGTCAAAACCGCTTTTGTCTACGAGCAGGCCGCAAAAAAGTCTATGCTTTGCGTTTGGCCAGCCGGGATTTCAGATGCAGGTTTTCCAGAAACAAGGCCAGCTGGTCCGCCACTGTACGGGCGAAGTCCTTGTGAATGTCGTAGAGCACGTCCTGGTCCTGGCTGGCAAGCACCAGCACCGCCCTGGTCCGCTTGGAAAAATGGACCGGCTGGCAGATGACCGTTTTGAAAACCGGTGAACTGGCCTGCGCGCCGAAAAGTCTGAGTGCGGTGGTGTCTCCGTCCACGGAGTAGACCGGGGCGTCGTTTTTGAACACCCAGCCGATCATGCCGCCGCCCAAAGGGAAGCCGCCGGGGCTCGGCTGGTTGGGCGAGAAGAGCACCTGGCTTGCGCCCTCCACGGAGAACACGCAGGCCGCGTCGTCGCGAACGGCCAGGAAGCAGTGGCCAAAGGACATGGACCGCGACACGTGCCCCAGAAGCTCCGAGAGATAGGCGTTCCACTTGGGATGCTGCCGGGGCAGCAGCGAAGTGACACGCAGGCATTGGCAGAGCCGTGTCTCCAGATGTCCTTCGGCCAGGGAATCGCGCTCACTATACAGCGCGGACACCAACCGCGCGAACTCGCCCAGGATCTTCTGGTCCTTGTCCGCGAAGCTGTGCACCTTCTTGGAATCCAGACACAAAGCTCCGGCCACGCCCTCCAGGGGCACGCCCAGGAAAGCCCGTATCTCGTCCTCGGCCTTGCCGGAATAATACCCCAGCACGCCGCGCTTCTGGTCGAAATTGCTGACGAGGAGCGGCTTCTTCTCCCGGACTATCCACCCGGCCAGCCCCTGGCCCGGAGCCAGCGTCATGCCCTGGCGCACGTCGTCGCCCAGGCTGAAGGACGCGGCGAGGCGGCAGCCCTCGCCGTTTGACGCAGGCAGGAACAAAACGGCCGAATAGCTGTCGAAGACGTTGCAGACCAGCTGAAGGACCCTGTCGAAGACGTCGGGACGGGTCATGTCATCCGTTGCGGCAAGAGATGAAATAGGCGACGGAACGGTCGTAGCTCTTCTCCTGCTCGGGCGTGAAATAGCAGGCGGGCAACTGGTCCTTGGCGCAGTGATGGCTCACGCACTGGCAGCAGTTGCCGTGCCGCGAACAGCCGGGATAGGTGCAGGGGCAGTCTCCCGCTCCTGAGGCTTGGCGGGCGCAGGCTTCACTCATTTTTCTCGGCTCCGTTATGGCCCTGCTGCGTCGGGTTTTCCTACCTTGACAGAACAGGGGAAATGCTCTTTTGATAGAGGACTTTGGGGACGGGAACTTCGGACAGAAAAGAGCTGTCCTGACCACCGTTTTTCCCTATTAGCCCAAACAACCCCGTTTGGAAAGCAGCCAGGGATGGGGCCAAGGCCCTCCCGGCGCACCAAGCCCCAAGCATCCGGAGCCGGTCCACATGTCTTTCACCTGGGAACAAGCCTTCAGCAAAGCCGCCGGACCTCGCGGTCTGGCCGCTCGGGCTCGGGCGGTGAAGGACGGCGGGCTGCCAGCCCTCAAGGAATTCCTGGATCTCGCGCACATCAAGTACGCCCTGCTCCAGCCCTACTTCGAGACAGCCAACTACCCCGTGGTGGAAAACCGCGAATTGCTCCCGTCTTTCGAGATGGACCTGTTCGAGCACAAGGAACTGCCCGGCTTTTCCATGGTCGTCCTGCCGCGCAGGCTCTCGTACTTCCAGGAGATCTTCCAGTACGACATTCTGCACTCCCCCGAGGACGTCTCCATAACGGAGCGCAAGACCAACCCCGCGCTGACCGAACGCATCCGCCAGGCCAACCTGAACTCCCTGACGCTGCGTATTCCCAAGCACAGCCAGGACCAGCTCCGCCAGCGTTTCTCCGCCACGGACATCACCGCCCTGGCCAACTACCCGGAGCTGCTCGGCACTCTTTTGCACATGGAGCGCGCCCACGTGCTGTCGCTCAACTCGCGCGGCAAGTTCCACCTGTCCGGGGTGTACAGCTCGTTCCCCTCCTACCTGGACACTGAACTCAAGCAGTTCGGACTGCGCATCGGCAAGTTCAGCGCTGGCGACGACCAGAAGTACGAGAAGAACCGCCTCTTCGTGTACCAGTTCCTCATGGAACTCTACGGCTTCCCCATCGTCAGCGAACGGCGCACCTCGGCGGCCATGTTCGGACGCCGCCTGTTCCGCTCAGGCGAGCATTTCATGGTGCGCGTTCTGGGCCAATCCGACCGCACCATCACCAGCATTTTTTCGCACCCGGATGCCAAGCACTATCCCCGCGTGGAGAAGCTGGCCCTGGTGAGCGTGCACGAGCACTTCAAGGACACGGTGAAGCTCCTCACCGAGGGCGGCTACTTCGTGGACCCGGCCAGGCGCGTGGTGATCCTTCGTGTGGGCTACCTCCAGCACAAGTACGACCCGGACAACGTCCGCCAGGACCGCGCCCTCTCCGTGGTGCGCCAGGAGGTCATCCACCCCCTTACCGGCAAGGCGCTCTCGGGCCTGAACATCATCAAGGACTCCTACTCCATGTTCCTGCGCCTAAACGACATCGTGCGCGGGGAGTTTCATGGCCGCATCGTGTTCAAGCGCCACGAGATCGTGCAGGGCACCGAGACCGACGACAAGCGCCTCAAGTTCCTACACAGCTGGCTCACCAAGCATCAACGCAGGATCATCAGCTATTCCGAGGACTTCTACGCGAATGTGGTCAAAGTGCTGGACAGCTACCTGCTCTCGCCCGACAACTACGAGCGTTTCACGCCCATGCGCGGCCTGCACCAGGAAGTATGGAGTAAATACAGCTACATACAGCAGGCCCGCAAGGTAAAGACCCTGGAAGACCTGCTGAACCGCCAGCAGAAGGGCAAGAAGCTCTCCTATCTCTCCATGCTCGCCAGCTTCACGGAGATCGTCTCTGACCTGAAGTTTGAGATGGTCAACTATTTCGAGGAGCTGGTTGAACGCGTCATTAAGATGACCGAAACCATCCTGCAGGACCGCTACCTGCACAAGAACTTCGTGGGCCGCAAAGACGAGGACCTTTCCGAATACGGCCTCGCGCTCAAAAAGATGTACGGCAGGCTCGTCTCGCTCTTCGACGAGTTCATCCGCATCCGCAAGCTGCGCAGCGAGCAGCCCAGGCCCCAACCGCCCACCACACTCTAATCAGACGGAGACGATTCGTGGAAAAGCTCCTCATCACGCCCCTCAATGCCTGGCACAAGGCCCATGGGGCCAAAATGGTTCCTTTCGCGGGCTGGGAAATGCCCGTCCAATATTCCGGCATCCTGGCCGAGCACCAGCATTGCCGCACCAGGGCCTGCATCTTCGACATCTGCCACATGGGCGAATTCAGCCTGAAAGGCGCAGGCGCGAAAGACGCCCTGGCCAAGGCCGTCACCCAGAATCTGGAGACCCTGGCCCCCGGCAAGTGCCGCTACGGCTTCCTGCTGAACTCCGCTGGCGGCGTCATGGACGACCTGATCGTCTACCGCGTGGCCGAGGACGAGTTCATGCTGGTGGTCAACGGCGCCTGCGTCGAGACCGACTTCGCCGCCATCAAAAGCCGCCTGCCCGAAGCCCTCGCCTTCACCGACATCTCCGAGCAGACCGCCAAGATCGACCTGCAAGGCCCCAAATCCTTTGAGGTGCTCACCCGCATGCTGCCCGGCGACTGGGCCAAGCTCGGCTACTTCAGCTTCGTCAAGACCGCCTTCGAGGGCATGGACATCATCGTGAGCCGCACCGGCTACACCGGCGAGTTAGGCTACGAGTTCTATCTCCCGGCGGACAGGGCCCAGGCCCTGTGGGAGAAGCTGGCCGCAGACCCCGAGGTCATCCCCGCCGGGCTCGGCGCGCGCGACACCCTGCGTCTGGAGATGGGCTATCCTCTCTACGGCCAGGACCTGGACACCGAGCACACCCCCACCGAGGCCGGATACGCCGGGATGCTCACCTCCGCAGCCGACTACGTGGGCAAGCCCCATGTGGCCGACGTGCGCGAGAAACTGGTGGCCCTCTCCATCGAAGGACGCCGCAGCGCCCGCCATTACGACAAGGTCTGCCTGCCCGGCGGCCAAGAGGTCGGCATGGTGACCAGCGGATCGTTCTCGCCCACGCTGGGTCACAGCGTCGCGCTGGCCTACGTGAAGGCTGACGCCGCCGACTCCGCAGAATTCGTGGTCAAGGCCGCCAAGGTGGACCTGCCCGCCAGGAAGGTCGATCTGCCCTTCTACGCAGGCGGCTCGGCCCGGACGAAGCTGTCGTAAGAGAAGAGTAAGAGAAGAAAAGAGCTGGGCTCCGCCCAGACCCGCCAGGGGGATGATCCCCCTGGACCCTGCAATTAGCTTCGCGTGAGTGCGCGCAGGCTCTGCCAGGGGCTGGGGGTTGTAACGGACGCGCCATGCGCGGCGGGCGTCAAATCGATTCGAGCCCGCCGCGCATGGCGTGAACGTGACAGCCCCCAGCCCCTGCCCAAACGACACCCTGCCGCGCTAGACGCGAAGCTACTTAAAAGTTTTTGAAGGAGAGTCCAGAGAGGAAAACTTTTTTCCAAAAAGTTTCCTCTTTGGCCGCCGGAGGCCTTCTCCCCTTTTACGCACGCGGAGGTAACGCCATGGCCCTCGAGCTTGAAAGCCTGCGCAAGACAGTGAGCGCATTGCAGCGCTCGCTTGATGCGTCGCAAAAGGCCATGGCCTCGCTTGACGATGACATGCGCGACACGGTCCGCGCCGGTGTCATCCAACATTTCGAGATGGCCTACGAACAATGCTGGAAATTCATCCAGCGCTGGGTTCGCGAGAACGTTTCCTCCGATGAAGCGGATTACCCGCGCACCCGCAAGGAATTGTTCCGCATCGCGGCCAGACACGGCCTGATCTCCGATCCGCTGCCTTGGTTTTCCTTCGGGGACGCGCGCAATCTGACCTCGCATACATATGACGAGGCCCAGGCCATCTCGGTGTATGACGTCGCGCTGCAGTTCCTCCCCTACGCCCAGGAGTTGCTCGGACGCCTGGAAGAGCGCAATGATTGACCTCTCCGGAGAACACCTGGAAGAGGTCCGGCGCATCCTCCGTGAGCACGTTCCCGGCGTGGAGGTGCGCGCATTCGGCTCCCGCGTGCAAGGACAGGCCCGCGAGTATTCCGATCTGGACCTGGCGCTGGTCGGTGACGCGACGTTTGAGTGGCGGCAAATCGAAGTCATAAAAGACGCCTTCTCGGAGTCCGGCCTGCCATTCATGGTGGATGTGCTGGACTGGCACGCGATTTCGGCGAGTTTTCGCGCGGCGATCGCCAAACGAGGCTTCGAGGTGATACAGGACAAGGCGTCACCCGACCTTGCTTCGCCAAAACCTGAAGTCTTGTGAAACCTGATTATTGCGGCGGCTGGGGACTTTCCCGTCCGTGCCCTGCGCGGCATCCTCGAACTGATTTGGAGACGATTCGTCGTCTGCCGCGCAGGACACGCCCGTCACAGCCTCCAGCCGCCTCATCCGCTCAAACGACGTGCTATCGCGCTAGACGCGAAGCTACTTAAAAGTTTTTGAAGGAGAGTCCAGAGAGGACAACTTTTCAGGAAGATAAGTTGGACGCTGCGAAGCAGCGCTCGAAGGGCGAGGGCCAGGACGGCCCGAGTCAAAATTTTTCCAAAAAGTTTCCTCTCTGGCCGCCGGAGGCATCTCTTCCCTCCTGGTTTTCGGAGCCCCCACATGTCACGACTCGACTCTTTCTATCTTCCCCCCCAGGCCTGGTGCGCACCCTTCCGACTGGAGGGCGACGAGGCCCGTCACCTCTCGAAAGTCCTGCGCCTGGGGCCGGGCGCCACCGTGCGCTGCTTCGACGGCCAGGGTCGCGAAGGCCTTTTCACCGTGGAGTCCGCCAAGGGCGGCGTGACGCTTCGCCTGGACTCGGAGACGGTCCACGAGCCACCAGTCAGCGAGACCTGGCTGGCGCTTGGCTGGAACAAGTCCACGCGGCGCGGCTGGCTTATGGAAAAGGCCGTGGAGCTTGGCGCGGCGGGCATTCTGTTCTGGGAGGCCTCCCGCAGCCAGGGAGGCATGCCCGGCGTCCCCAAGGAGACCTGGCAGGCGCAGCTGGTGGCGGGGGCAAAGCAATGCGGCAACCCTTGGCTGCCGGTGATTGAGATGGTTTCGGGTGGCGCAGCGGGCGTCGTCACCCGATGCGCGGATTTCGACCAGCGCTGGCTTTTGTGGGAATCGCGTGACGTGAAGCGGTCGATGTCGGCCAGGGACTTGACCCCAACGGGGCGGCGTGTTTTTGTAGTCGGCCCGGAAGGCGGCCTGACTGATTCTGAGGCCGGACTGTTTCAGAACACGGACTACCTCGCTGCTACCTTGGGCTCCAGGCCCCTGCGCTGGGAGACTGCCGCGCTCCTGTGTCTGGGCATGGCCTGGCTGGGAGCCGACACCAACTGAACCGGGTGGAGATGTATGAAAGCCTGGATTCTCGCTGCTGAAGCCTTCACAACATATGGCCTGGTGCTGTGGTCGCACTCTCTGCGCCACAAATACGGGCTGGCTTTTTTCTATTCGCTTATCGGCTGCCTCACGGCCGTCATGTCCTGGGTCACGGACGCGGGAGTGGCCGTCAAGCTGGGTGACACCACATTCCTGGTGGGTTCCACGGTCTTCTACACGTCGCTTTTGCTTGGCGTGTTCGTGGTGTACGTGTTTGACGGCCCGCGCGCCACGCGGGTGGCCATCCTGACCATCGTCGGCGTCTCGGCCCTGGTGCCTCTGGTTTCGGTGGTGCTGCACCTCCAGATGCATCTTTCCAGCACCACCCCGCTGTCCTACGTACCCATACCGAGCCTGCGCATTAACATCGCCTCCCTGCTGACCACGCTGGCGGACCTCCTGTTCCTGGCGATCTCCTGGGAGTACCTGCACGGCAGGCTGCGCCGCGTGCCGCTTCCCGCAAAAGCGTTCCTGACGTTTCTCGGGGTCATGTGGCTGGACGTGGTGCTCTTCAACACCGGTGCGTTCCTGGGGCAACCCGATTACTTTTCCATCATGAGCGGCACCCTGCTGAGCCGCCTTATCATCACGGCCTTTGCCGCTCCGATCCTCTGGGGATACCTGAGCTGGCAGCGCGGGATTCGCGGCGTGGACATGCCCCACCGTCCCGTTTTCGCCATCCTGCAGGAACTCTCCGAGCTGCGGGTGGAACTTCAGACCGCCCAGGAGGAGATCCAGCGGCGCAAGGTGGCCGAGGCGCTGCTCCAGCGCAGTGAACAGCGCTACCGTCAGCTGGTTTTGAACGCCAGCGAGCCCATAGCCGTGGTGAAAAATGGCCTGTACCTGCTGCACAACGCCCAGCTCCTGGAGCTGACCGGCCTGAACGAAACCGACATCCAGGCCGTAAGCTTCTCAGACTTCGTGCACCCCGCCGACCGCGACGCCGTGGACCGCATGCTGGACGAGGCAACGCGCGAAAACGGCGTGCCTCATTCGCTGGAGTTTCGGGGCGTCACCGCTGAAGGGGACATCATCGACATCCAGGCCAACGTGGTGGGTATCGACTGGGACGGCGCCGGAGCCATTCTGGCCTTCCTGCACGACAACACCGCCCGGCTCTGCGTGGAGCGCAGGCTCATTGCCGAGGCCAACAGCGACGAACTGACCCGCGTGCTCAACCGCCGTGGCTTCACCGAACGCTTCGAGGCTCTGGCCGAACACATGCACCGCCAGGGGCGCGACTGCTGCATGCTGTACCTGGATGTGGACCATTTCAAGGACATCAACGACACCCACGGCCATCTGGCGGGCGACATGGTCTTGCAATCCGTGGCAGCGGCCATCCGCTCACATGTGCGCGAGGGCGACGTCATCGGCCGGATGGGCGGCGACGAATTCGCCGTGCTCCTGGCCGGGACAGGCCACGCAGAGGCCGAGGTCGTGTCCCGGCGCATTTTGGAGAGCGTTGCCGCCACGTGCGAAACCATCACCGGCATCCACACGCGGGCCACGGTGAGCATCGGCATCGCGTACGCGCCGCACGGCGAGCCCCTGTCTCCGCTTGACCTGCTGCACAGGGCGGACAAGGCCCTGCTGAATGCCAAACGCCAAGGGAAGAACCAGATTCGATCCGCCTGAAACGCCGGGCGTGACAAGGCGACGCCAAGCACTTAGGATTTATCCATGCCGCCCCTAGCACATGCCATCAGACCGGAAACCTTTGAGGATTTCACCGGCCAGGGCCACGTCATCACCCGGCTCCAGGCAATGCTCAAGGCCAAACGCCTGCCGAGCCTGCTGTTTCATGGGCCGCCGGGCTGCGGAAAATCCACCCTGGCCCTGCTGCTGGCCCAGACCAAGAACGTCCCTTACGTCCGGGTGAGCGCGCCGGAAGCGGGTCTGGCCACGTTGCGCACCCTCATCGAGGGCAAGGAAATCCTGATTCTGGACGAGCTGCACCGCTTCTCCAAGGCCCAGCAGGACTTCTTCCTGCCGCTGCTGGAGCACGGCGACATCACTCTGCTGGCCACCACCACCGAGAATCCGTCCTTTTCCGTGACCAAGCAGCTGCTGTCCAGGCTGCACGTCATGCGCCTGCGCTCTCTGTCCCACGCTGAGATGCTCCAGGTGTCCAAGCGCGCGTTGGTGACCCTGGACATGACCCTGCCACAGGACAGCCTGGACATGCTGTGCTTCATGTCCGGCGGAGACGCCCGCACCTTCCTGAACCTGCTGGAATACACGGCCCAGCTCGCCCCGGAGAAGCGCGAGGCCAAGGAGCTGAAGCAGAACCTGCCCGAGCAGGTGATGCGCGGGGACCGCGACGCGGACCAGCACTACGAGCTGGCCTCGGCCTTCATCAAGTCCATACGCGGCTCCGACCCGGACGCTGCTCTGTATTATCTGGCCGGCATGCTGGAATCCGGCGAGGACCCGCGCTTCGTGTGCCGCCGCCTGATTCTTTCGGCGTCCGAGGACGTGGGGCTGGCCGATCCTCGCGCCCTGCCCCTGGCTGTGGCCTGCCAGCAGGCCGTAGAGATGGTGGGCATGCCCGAAGGGTTCATCCCCCTGGCCGAGACCACGGTCTACCTGGCCCTGGCGCCCAAGAGCAATTCGGCCTACGCCGCCTATCTCGCCGCCCGCAAGGAGATCGCCACGCAGGGGCTGAAGCCGGTACCCATGCATCTGCGAAATCCCTCGGCCAAACTCCAGCGCCAATGGGGTTTCGGCGAAGGCTACAAATACCCCCACGCCTATCCCGGCTCCTGGGTGGAGCAGGACTACATGCCGCCCGAGCTTGTGGGCGTGCGCTTCTACCAGGAGAAGGACCAGGGCGAGGAGCCCAAGCTGGCCGCGCGCCTGAAGGGTCTCAAGAAGAAGCATTGAGTTCGCCATGTTGCGGACTTTCTCGTCATGAACAAGCCCGCCCGGCCCGAACATGCGTAACGGCCATGCATCCTGGACATGGCGCCCGCGTGTCCTCCAGGAAAGAGTTACTCAGTCGCACCAACGGACGCGCCAGCAAAGTCTGAAACCCTGGCCGGATACAATGAAAAACACCCGCCTGATATTCTTCGGAAGCCTCTTCCTGCTGGCCCTGGCCGGGGGAACCATCGGATTCCATCTGGTCGAGGGCCTTGGCCTGTTCGATTCTTTCTACTTCACCATCATCACCATGGGCACGGTGGGCTATGGCGACATCCATCCCTGGACCGTGCCGGGTAAAATAATCTCCATCGCCCTGGTGTTCGCGGGCATCGGCACTTTTGTGGGCGTTGTGGAGACCGTCGCCGAGTCAGTGCTGGCGGTGAAGGAAGAGAAAACCAAGCGCGAAAAGCGCAATATGATCCGGGGAATTTTCTTCTCGGACGTGGGGCTTGATCTGTTGGCGCGCGTCGTCCCCGCTGATCCGGACTCGCCCGAACTCTACGGCAAGCTGGACGTGGCCGCATCCTGGGACCGCAAACGCTTCAAGGCCGCCGAGCGTCTGCTGGATGGACACGCCTTCGCCCTGAACGCCGCCCGCGTCGATCTGGCGGGCATGCGCGCCATGCTGCGCGAGAAATCCGACCTGCTGCTGCGCCTCCTGGAAAACCCCAGCATCGGCGAGCACGAGATCTTCTCCGACACCTTGCGGGCCATCTACCATCTGCGCGACGAGCTCATGAACCGCCCGGAGGACCTCTCCGGGCTGCCGGAGAGCGACCTCAAGCACCTGAGCGGCGACATGACCCGCGTCTACGGGCTCATCAGCAGGCAGTGGCTGGCCTACGCCCTGTACCTGAAGGAATCCTACCCGTATCTCTTCTATCTGGCGGTGCGAACCAACCCCTTCAACCCAGCCGCCAGCGTAATTGTTGAGAACTGAGACACGAAAAAGCTTGTGATTTCATTCACTCATCTTCATGTCCGTAAAGTTTGGTGCTACTGCCCACAATCACTATGACTTCCTTCGCAGAATACTTCACAGGCCCCGCGCGCGACTTCCTGCTGCGCGCCGTGGACCTGGCCCTGGAAGAGGACGGCCCGGACCTTACGGCCAAGGCGGTGTTCGTTCGCGGCGACCGCCTCACCGCGCGCATCGTGGCCAAGGAGGACACCCTGGTGGCGGGGCTTCCCATCGCGGACATCGTGCTTGAGCGAATGGGCATCCTGAGCGTGACCCAGTGCGACTACCGCGCCGCAGACGGCCAGCGCGTCGCGCCGGGCACCGTAGTCGCCCTGTTCACCGGCCCTGCCGTCGGGCTTCTCAAGGCGGAACGCGTTATCCTCAATTTTCTGTGCCATCTCTCGGGCATCGCCAACCTCACGGCCCGGTATGTGGCGGCGCTGTCTGACACCCGCACGCGGCTTCTGGACACCCGCAAGACCCTGCCGGGCCTTCGCTACCCCGAGAAGTACGCCGTGCTCATGGGCGGCGGGTGCAATCACCGGCGCGATCTGGCCGAGATGCTCATGCTGAAGGACAACCACATCGACCGGGCGGGGGGCATCCCCCAGGCCGTGGCCGCAGTGCGCCGGGCCTTCCCGGACTCGCGCCCGCCCCTTGAGGTGGAGTGCCGCACCCTGGAGGAAGTCCGCCAAGCCGTGGCCGAATCGCCTGAGCGCATCATGCTGGACAACATGACCCAGGACCAGATGCGCGAGGCCCTGGCCCTCATCCCCTCGTCCATCGAAACCGAACTGAGCGGCGGCGTCACCCTGGACGCCCTGCCCTCTCTGGGCGCGCTCGGAGCAGATTTCATATCGGTTGGCCGCATCACCCACTCCGCGCCCTACGCGGACTTCAGCATGCAGCTGGCCCAAGTGGAGTAAAACATGAACAGTAGCAACGATTTCGATACCATCGAGGAAGCCCGCGCCCGTCTGGGCAAGCGGCTGGTGATTCTGGCGCACCACTACATGTCCGACGCCGTGGCCCGCCACGCGGACTACACCGGGGACTCCCTGGAGCTGTCGCGCCGCATCCCGGACCTGGACGCCGAATACATCATTTTCTGCGGCGTGTTCTTCATGGCCGAGACGGCGGCCATCCTGGCCAAGCCCGGCCAGAAGGTGTTCATCCCGGAGATGAACTCGCGCTGCGTGATGTCCGACATGGCCCCGGACTGGCTGGTGAAGGCCACCCTAGACCATCTGGCCGAGGGAGGGCTGTCGGTCACGCCGCTGACCTACGTGAACTCCTCAGCGGCGGTGAAGGCTCTGGTGGGCGCGCGCGGCGGCTCGGTGTGCACCTCTGCCAACGCCAAGACCATGCTCACCTGGGCTCTGGAACAGGGGCCGCACACGCTGTTCCTGCCGGACGTGCGCCTGGGCCTGAACGCTGCGGACTGGATCGCCCTCCCCAAAGAACAGCGCCATATCCTGGACGTACGCGACCACGGCAAGGCGGTACTTTTGGACAAGGCCAAAAAGGCGCAGCTGCTTTTATGGCCGGGCCAGTGCGTCATCCACTCGCGCTTCAAGCCCGAGACCATCCGCAAAGCCCGCCAGGAGTCGCCGGGCTGTCTGGTGGTGGTTCACCCCGAGTGCCACCCCAACACCGTGGCTCTGGCCGACGCCTGCGGTTCCACGTCGCTCATCATCAAGTACGTGGCCGAAGCCCCGGAGGGTTCCGTCATCTACATCGGCACCGAGTACAATCTGGTGAACCGGCTGGCCCAGAAGTACCAGGGCGTCAAGATGGTGCGGGCGCTTAAACACTCCACCTGCTCCAACATGGAGAAGGTCACCGAGCCCAATCTTGCCAGGCTCATCACCACCCTGGACAGCGCGCCTACGGTGCAGGTGGACGAGGCCCTGAAGGACCCCGCCCGGCTGGCGCTTACGCGCATGCTCCAGGTCTGCGCCAAATGAGCAAAGCCCCCGCCACCGCCGCCACGCGCCTCCTCAAGCAGAAAGGCGTACCGGTGGAGGTGCGCCTGTACGACTACGTGGACCACGGAGGAACCGGACGCGCCGCTCAGGAACTGGGCGTGGACGAGCACGCCGTGGTAAAGACCCTGGTCTTCGAGGATGACGCCAAGCGCCCCTTTCTGGTGCTGATGCACGGCGACAGGGAAGTGTCGCTCAAGGAACTGGCCCGCGAGATCAGGGTCAAGACGGTCGCACCCTGCTCGCCCGAGGCCGCCCAGCGCCACACCGGCTACCAGGTTGGGGGAATCTCGCCCCTGGGGACGCGAAAAGTCTTGCCGGTCTACGTGGAAAAGACGATTTTCGACCTGCCCGTCATCCTGGTCAACGCGGGCAAGCGCGGAGCCCTGGCCGTTCTCGACCCCGCGAAACTTCGGGACCTCCTTCCCGTGACGGAAGTCGCTACGGGAAGATAAGACTTAAGGGAGAGGCGCATGTACCCATACCGCACGAAAACCCAGGTCCTGGTCATCGGCTCCGGCGCGGCCGGATGCTCCGCCGCACTCTCCCTGGCCGACCAGGGGCGCGAAGTAGTGCTCCTGTGCGCTGGGGACCGCCTCACCGACGGCAACTCATCCCTGGCCCAGGGCGGCATCGTGTACACCAGCCCCGAGGACAACCCCAAGCTCCTGGAACGCGACATCCTCACCTGCGGCTGGAAGCACAACCACCTGGCCGCCGTGCGCTATCTGGCGCGCAAAGGCCCGCAGGTGGTCAAGGACCTGCTCATCGAGCGCCTGGAAGTACCTTTCGAGCGCACCTCAGGCGGTGACTACCACCTTACCCGTGAGGGCGGGCACAGCCTGCCGCGCATCCTGCACTGTGCCGACTCCACCGGGTATTCCATCATGCAGCACATGGTCAGGGCCGTGGAGGCGCACCCCAACATCACCGTGCTCACCCGGCGCACGGCCATCGACGTGCTCACCTCGCACCACCACGCCTCGCTGCTGGAATACAAGTACAATCTGGTGAACCAGTGCATGGGCGCGTACGTTTACAACGAGGCCGGGGGTGTGGTGGAGACCATCCTGGCGGACTATACCATCCTGGCCACGGGCGGCGTGGGGCAGGTGTATCTGCACACCACCAACACCCGCGCCTGCGTTGGTTCCGCCGTGGCCATGGCTTACCGCTGCGGGGCGCGCTACCTGAACATGGAGTTCATCCAGTTCCACCCCACCGCCCTCTTCCACCGCGCCGAACGCCGCTTTCTGATCACCGAGGCCATGCGTGGCGAAGGCGCAAAGCTCATAAACGCCAATGGCGAAGCCTTCATGGCTCGCTACGACACCCGCGCCGACCTGGCACCGCGCGACATCGTCACCCGAGCCATCATGGAAGAACTGCTGAAGACAGGCGAAGACTGCGTCTTCCTGGACGCCGCCAACAACGTGGACGAAGTGACGCGCCGCTTCCCAGGCATCGCCAAAAAGTGCGCCGAGATCGGCATCGACATCGCAAAGCAGCCCATCCCCGTGGTCCCAGCCGAGCACTACGCCTGCGGCGGCGTGCTGGTGGATGTGCATGGGCGCACCACCGTGGACCGCCTCTACGCCGTGGGTGAATGCAGTTGCACCGGCGTGCACGGGGCCAACCGTATGGCTTCCACCTCGCTTCTGGAGTGCCTCGTCTGGGGCGTCAGCGCTGGCAGCTACATCGGCTCGCGTTTCGGAGCCAAGCCCACAATCACACGCAAGCTGGCGGAATCCATACCGGACTGGGTCAGCCCCGGCCAGGAGCGCAACGAGGACCCGGCGCTGATCAGCCAGGACTGGTCCACCATCAAGAGCACTATGTGGAACTATGTGGGCATCAACCGCACTGCCTCGCGCCTGAAAAGGGCCTTCGAGGACCTGCGGGACTTGAACGTCCACCTGCACGACTTCTACCGGGAGACCCCCATATCCAAGCCCATCGTGGACCTGTTCCACGGCTGCCAGACCGCCTACATCATCACCCTGGCCGCCATGCGCAACACCAAGAGCCTGGGCTGCCACTACCGGATAAACTAGCCTGACGCCGCCACGCCTCGAAGCCCCCTGAGCCGTTCACGACGACAGCTTCAGGGGGCTTCGTTTTTGTTCCGGAGCGTCGCTCCCAGGCCTCCAGACATCCTCAGTCGGCCTCCACCAGACTGGCCTCCAGACTTACGTGCAAGAAAGAAGAAAACAAAAAAGGCGCAACCGAAGCCGCGCCCTTTGCTTATCGGAGGCGTGCGAAACGCTAGATGGACAGCTTGGTCTCGGAGGGCTTGCCCACCAGCCACAGTTCCATCAGCGTGCGGCTGACGAAGATGGCCGTGAACATGGAGGCGACGATGCCCAGGAGCAGGGTCACGGCGAAGCCTCGGATCGGACCGGTGCCGAACTCGTAAAGCACGATAGCCGTGAGGCCGGTGGTGGCGTTGGCGTCCAGGATGGTCAGCGCGCCGCGCTGGAAACCTTCCTTGATGGACGCGCGCGAGGGCAGGCCGCGCCGTATCTCCTCGCGGATGCGCTCGAAGATGATGATGTTGGCGTCCACGGACAGGGCCATGGTCAGGATGATGCCCGCGATGCCGGGCAGGGTCAGCGTTGCGCCGAACAGGGACAGCCCGGCCAGGATGAGCACAATGTTAAACACCAGGGCAATGTTGGCCACCACGCCGGAGAAGCCGTAGTACACCAGCATGAACAAGGCGATGGCTCCACAGGCCACCATGACGCTCATTATGCCGTTGTCGATGGATTCCTGCCCCAGGGAGGGACCGACCGTGCGCTGTTCCAGCACGTTCACCGGTGCGGGCAGCGCGCCTGCGCGCAGCACCACGGCCAGGTCGCGGGCTTCGCTCTCAGTGTAGCGGCCTGTGATCTGGGCCTTGCCGCCCACGATCTTGTCCTGGATGACCGGTGCGGAATAAGCCTTGCCGTCCAGGATGATAGCCATGCGCTTCTTGATGTTCTCGCCGGTGATGCGCTCGAATATCTTGCCGCCGCGCGAGGTGAAGGTCAGGCCCACGTAGGGCTGGTTGTTCTGCTGGTCGAAGTTGATGCGGGCGTCGGCGATGTGCTCGCCGGTCATCACCGCGTCGGACTTGACCACAATGGCCCGCTCGGTGAACTCGCCGCCGGGAGCGGCCACGCGCTCCATCACCAGTTCGCGGCCTGGGGGCAGCTGGCCCTTGGCCGCCTTGGCCATGTCCACGGAGTCGTCCACGATCTTGAATTCCAGGTGCGCGGTCTTGCCCACCAGGGCGATGGCCCGATCGGGGTCTTTGAGGCCCGGAAGCTGGATCTGGATGCGGTCGCCAGCCTGCTTGCGGATGTCGGGCTCGGCCACACCGAACTGGTCGATGCGGTTGCGGATGGTCTTCACCGCCTGATCAACGGTGAGAGTTTCAAGGCTCTTGGCATATTCCGGAGTAAAGGAGACGGTGTATTTGACCTTGCCGTCGTCGATGACTTCGGCCTTGCCAACCTTGACGCCAGAGGCCTGCTTGCGCAGCAGTTCCTCGAAGTCGGCCCGCTTCTCGGGAGTGGCCAGCACGAATTCAAGACGACGGGAATCCAGCAGGTTCTGCCGGATGACGGTCATCTCCTTTTCCTGGGCGAAGGACTTGATGTCCTGCCCGGCCTGGGCCAGGGAGTTGCCCATGGCCTTGTCCACATCAACGCCAAGCGTCAGGTGGATGCCGCCCTTCAGGTCCAGGCCGAGGGCTACCTGGTTCGAAGGAAGCATCTTGCCCAGCGGCGACTGCCGCACGGACTCGACGGAAGGCAGTGTGAACGCAAGCCCCAAAACCAGGGCGATAGCCACCACGATCAAACGCCAGGACAAGCTGGACATGCACGCTCCTTACACGCGCGAAAAGGGGAAACCGCCGGTTTCCCCCTCGCAAATGGTCAAAAGGTCAGGCAGAACCGGTTTACTTCTTTTCTTCCGGCTTGTCTGCCTTCTTCTCGTCAGTCTTTTTGGCCTGGGCCGCGTCGGCCAGTCCGGCCACATAGGCGCGAAGAACGGTGATGACCACGCCGGGGGCGATCTCGACCTTCACCTTGTCGTCGGTCACGGCGTCGATACGGCCTTCGATGCCGCCGCCGGTGACAACTTTGTCTCCGCGCTTGAGATTCTTGAGCATCTCACGCGTTTCCTTCTGCTTCTTCTGCTGGGGACGGATCAGCAGGAAGTAGAAGACCACGAACATCAGGACGAGGGGCAGAAACGACATCAACTGGTTTCCGCCGTCGGCGCCTGCGGGCGGCTGGCCCATGGCGTAGGCCATGCTGGTCAGGAACATGAAATCCTCCAGTGAAAGGTTGCGGGTTCTTCCAGCCTAGCAGGCAACGTACAGGTTGCCGTAGGGACGATGGGAGAACGGTTTCACGCGCTGGAAGGGTTCTGTTAAAACGGCCTTCAAGTCAACCCCGAATTCCCGGCAGAACTGCTCCAGGTTCTCGGTGATGAGCTTCATGTCTTCCGCGTCGACAGGTTCGACCTTCAGGTTCGGGCCGAGCTGCTCGGCGGGAATCTCGCCGCGCACGTAGATGACGCCACCGTGCATGCCGGTCCCCATGGAGCGGCCGCAGATGGGAGCGTCGGGTTTTCCGGTGATCATGCCCAGCAGGATGATCGCTCCCCCGGCCATGTACTCGCCCAGGAAGTCTCCGGCCTTGCCGCCGATCACCAGCACGGGGAACTTCTCCTTGTAGGCCTTCATGTGAATGCCCACGCGGTAGCCCACGTCGCCCTTGATCAGCACCTTGCCGCCGCGCATGGCGTAACCCACCACGTCGCCGGCCATGCCGTTGATGATGATCAGGCCTTCGTCCATGGTGTTGGCCACGCCGTCCTGGACGTTACCTTCCACGCGGATGGTGGGTCCACGCATGAAGGCGGCCATGTCCTGGCCGGGCACGCCGTGGATGAGGAACTTGAGGTCCCCGTCCAGGCCGTCGGCGATATAGCGCTGGCCGCGCACGTTCACGATCTCGAACTCGGTTTCGCCCTTGGCGACCAGTTCGCGGATCTGCTGGTTCAACTCACGATAATAGACATTGTCGGCATCGAGCAGCATGTCGCGTCCTCTTAATCTTCCAGCTTCACGATGACGGGTTCGCCCGCTTTGGGCGCCCAGACGGTGTCCAGCTCACGGCAGACGTCGCGGATGGAGGACTCTTCGCTGGACATGAACACGTTGGAACCGCTCTCGGCCACGATCAGGGGCCGAAGCTTGATGCGGTCGTTCAGGCCCATGAGGCAGGTGCCGTCTGAGACCAGGATGGCGAAGGGGCCGTTCAGGAGCGCCGGGCCGTACACCATGCGCAGGGCCTCGAAAGCCTTGCGCTGTTCCTCGGGCATGCGGTCGATCTCGTCCCAGAACGGGGGCGCGAAGACCCAACTGGCCATACGCAGGGACAACCCATGCTTGCGGATGAGCATGTCGATCTCGTAGGCCACGACCTCGGTGTCGGTCATGAGCGTGCACTCGTAGTCGTGCTCGCACAGGTAACGACGGTTGATGCCGTAGGAGCTGATCTCGCCGTTGTGCACGATGGACCAGTCCAGCAGGGTGAACGGGTGCGCCCCGCCCCACCAGCCGGGGGTATTGGTCGGGAAGCGGTTGTGCCCGGTCCAGATGTAGCCCTGGTATTCGTCCAGGCGGAAGAACTCGGCGATGTCCTCGGGGAAGCCGACGCCTTTGAAAGCACCCATGTTCTTGCCCGAAGAGAAGACGAAGGCCGGGGTCTTCTTGTTGATGTGCATGATGACGTTGACGACGTAGTCTTTCTCGTCGTTGGTGCGCCACTTGGGCCGGTCGCCGCCCTGTTTGGCCGACAGGAAGAAGCGCCACACGATGGGCGGGTTCTTGATGGCCAGGGTGGGCTTGGTCGGGATGGGCTGGGACTCGTGGATCACGAAGAACTTCTTGATGAGTTCCTCGGCGGAGTCCAGGCCTTCCTGGGTTTCGCACATGATGTGGAAGGCGTACTTGTCGGCGTGGTCGGGGTAGATGCCGTACGCCGCAAAGCCGCCGCCCAGGCCGTTGCCTCGGTCGTGCATGGTGCACATGGCCTGGATGGGCATGGACCCGGGGATCAGCTCACGCTTGGTGTTGATGACACCGAAGACGCCGCAGCCCGAAATGTCCTTCTGGAAGTCGTAATATCTTTCTGGAGCCTTCATTGGCTTTCACGTCTCCTTACACGATCTCTTGCGCGCCGACAGGGTTGAACTGCTCGTCGAAGAAACCTTCCGGCCATTGCAGGATGGAGGGCCTGCCGCTGACGAGCTTTTCCTTGGTTTCGGCGTCCAGAGGGAATTTGAAGCGGATGAAGCCGGTGTACAGACCGGCGATGTCGATCTCGCCCAGGAGCACGTAGCCCACCAGCTTGCCGTCCTTGAAGACCAGCTTGCGGTAGGTGCCGTGTTCCTCGTCCAGGTTGTCGGCCACTTCTATGCCCTGCTCACCGGGAGCGGGGTTGACCACGCCGACGGAGACCGTGGGCAGGCCGTAGAAGGCGATGGCGTTCATGGCCAGGCCGCCGCTGTAGGGGCTGGCCGCGCCGGCCATGTTCTTGCCAGCGTAGAAGCCCTGGTTGAAGGCGTTGGGCCAGATGGGCACCACGCGGTTCTCGTCCAGGATGAGATCCTTGGCCTGGGCCACGTCGCCCGCCGCGTACACGTCGGGATCAGAGGATGCCAGGCTGTCGTCAACGATGATGCCACGGTCCACGGTGATGCCCGCGTCCTTGGCCAGGCTGGACGCCGGGACCACGCCGATGGCGATGACCACGGCCTGGGCGGGCAGGAAGGTGCCGTCTTTCAGGGTCACGCCCTGGACCGCGCCGCCCGCGTCGCGCTTGATCTCAGTGGCCTGGGTGCCGCAGTGGACGCTGATGCCCACTTCGTCCAGGCGCTTGGCCACGAGGTTTCCGGCCTTGTCGTCGAAGGCCGCCGACAGCACGCGGGGGGCAAGCTCCACGATGGAAACCTTCACGCCGCGATCATGCAGGGACTCCGCAGCCTTCAGGCCGATGAGTCCTCCGCCGATCACCACCACATTCTTGCAGTTCTTGGCCACGTCGATCAGCGTCTCGGCGTGGGCCAGGGTGGTGAAGCTGTACACGCCGGAGCCGTCCTTGCCGGACAGGGGCGGAATGAACGGCACGCCGCCGGTGGCGATCAGCAGCTTGTCGTAGGGATAGTTGTGTCCGTCGGCCGTGGCCACGGTCTTGGCCTTGGCGTCGACGCCGGTCACTTTGGTACCCAGCATCATCTTGACCTTGAACTTGTCGTAGAAGGTGACGGGGCGAAGCTGCATGCGCTCCGGCCCGATCTTCCCGGCCAGCAGGTAGGAGATGAGCGGACGACCGTAAGTGGGGCTGCTTTCCTCGGAGATGACCGTGATCTCGCCGTCCGGGTCCACCCTGCGGATGCCCTCGATCGCGCCCACGCTGGCCACGCCGTTGCCCACGATAACATATTTCATCGTGATTCTCCGTTTAGTCCGAGCCGCGATCTTCGAAGACCAGGCCAGCGTTGGGACAGGCTTCCACACAGGCGGGCGTGTCGCGGCCCGCGCACATGTCGCACTTGACGATCTTTTCCTTGAACGGGTGCCTGCGGATGGAGCCGAAGGGGCAGGCCATCAGGCAGGACCAGCAGCCCACGCACTGCTCTTCGTTGTATTCGCAGCGCCCGGTCTCCGTGTTCTTGGTAAGCGCGCCCGAGATGCAGGCGGCCACGCACATGGGTTCCTGGCAGTGGCGGCAGGACAGGGCCACGCACACGGCTCCCTCCTGGGCGACGTTGCGCCGGGGAGCCAGGCCTTCCTGGGCCTTCTCCACGTTGTGGGCCAGGATGTGGTCCTTGGTCTTGGAGTGGGCCGTCACGCAGGCGACCTCGCACAGGTGGCAGCCGATGCAGACTTCCTTGTTGGGGTATATCTTTTTCATGGCTTACCTCCCGGCTGCCTTGACGCCCAGGGTGTCCAGCTCGATCTGGTTCAGGCCCACGGCGCGCAGCTTGTCGCGGTTGCCGCGCAGGCTCTCGATGGAGTTGAGGCCCATGCCGCCAAGCATTTCCTCGATCTCGTGCGCCCAGGCCTTCATCAGGTTGGCCATCTTCTTGGCGGCGATATCGGGGTTCTGGCGCTTGGCCAGGTAGGGGTCGTTGGTGGCGATGCCCCAGGGGCACTTGCCGGTGTAGCAGCGGGCGCACAGGGTGCAGCCCACGGCCAGCAGCGCGGCGGTGCCGATGTACACGGCGTCCGCGCCCAGGGCGATGGCCTTGACCACGTCGGCGGAGCAGCGCGTGCCGCCTGCCGCCACGATGGAGGCGTTATTGCGGATACCCTCGTCGCGCAGGCGCTGGTCAACAGAAGCGAGCGCCAGCTCGATGGGGATGCCCACGTTGTCGCGGATCATGGCCGGAGCCGCGCCAGTGCCGCCGCGCATGCCGTCGATGGCCACGATGTCCGCGCCGGCGCGAACAACGCCCGAGGCGATGGCCGCGACGTTATGCACTGCCGCGATCTTCACCGACACCGGGACCTTGTACTCGCTGGCTTCCTTGAGGGCGTAGATCAGCTGGTGCAGGTCCTCGATGGAGTAGATGTCGTGGTGCGGGGCCGGGGAGATGGCGTCGGAGCCAATGGGCACCATGCGCGTCTCGGAGACCTTGGCGTTGATCTTCTCGCCGGGCAGGTGTCCGCCGATGCCGGGCTTGGCGCCCTGGCCGATCTTGATTTCGATGGCGGCGCCAGCGTTCAGGTAGTCGCGGTGGACGCCGAAGCGGCCCGACGCAACCTGCACGATGGTGTTCTTGCCGTATTTGTACAGCGACTGGTGCAAGCCGCCTTCACCGGTGTTGTAGTAGGTCCCGAGCTCCGACGCCGCACGCGCCATGGCGATGTGCAGGTTGAAGTTGATGGACCCGAAGCTCATGGCCGAGAACATGATGGGGAAGTTCAGGGCGATGTTGGGCTTCAGCTTGGTCTTGACCCTTGGCCCCTCGGGGGTCTCCTCGAACTCCAGGCGGGTGGGCTTGGAACCAAGGAAGGTCCGAAGCTCCATGGGCTCGCGCAGGGGGTCGATGGAGGGGTTGGTCACCTGGCTGGCGTCGAGCAGCAGGTTGTCCCAGTAGACGGGAATATCCGCCGGGGAACCCATGCCGGACAGCAACACGCCGCCGGTGTCGGCCTGCTTGTAGATGTTCTTGATGAACACCGGCCGCCACAAGGCGTTCGCTTTGAAGTTTGAGGGCTTCTCCTGGATGAGGAGAGCCTGTGTGGGACACAACGCCTCGCAACGGTGGCAACCGATGCATTTCGTGTTGTCGTGGCGGACGCACTGCCGGGCTTCATCCCAGAAGTGGACACCATATGAACACTGGCGCACGCACACCTGGCAATTGATGCAGGCGTCCTTGTCCCGGACGACGAAGAAGTCGTGGTAGTTCTTGTTGATGGGAGCGAAGGCCAAGACGGTCACCTCTTTCGAAACGTTTTAGCGGGGGTATGAGGGGGCCGTTGGTGCGGCGTCCCCGGCCCGCTTCCCCTGCAAGACGGCGGGCCGAGATGCCCCTGCGGCATGGGTGGCCGGGGCTTAAAAGTGGGAAATGGAGAATGTGTATTATCTTGTGATTCGTCAAGCAAAAAAGAGGGTAACGATAACCCCGGAAACAAGGCGAGTCAACGGAATCCGGCGTTTTTCGCGGCTTCCGGGGTATTTACATTATGGAAACTTTTTTCACGGCGTTCCTCTGGGCGCACCAGAGTTGTCATATTGGGAGAGGGCGCGCCGATGGCGGAAATTCCCGGCAGAACTGGCCTGGATGGCGGGTTGGCGGGGTTTTGAGGGGGATAGGGGGAGAACGTTACGTTTTTGAAGATTGAGTTAAAATACCATACTTAATTAGTATGAAATTTAAGCAAGTATCGCGTCCTCCTGCTCCGGCTTTGATTGTCCAGGGCAGCGCGTTCGGCATGCTCTTCGGCGTACTTGACTCCCCGGCGTCACCCTCTTGGCCTGCATCTTGCTCTGTTCTCCGGCAGCCGGAATCCGTCAACAGCCTGACGCGAATCTCCCAAGCCTCCGGCATGTCTCCAGGCGACCAAGGAGCCCCCGATGCGCTACTCGCAGCAAGCCACGCTCATGAGCAAGTATCTCTATCCGTCCATGGCCCAGAACGGCGTGGCGGAGATCCCCACGTTTCCCCAGGAGATCATGCTGACCACCACCTTCAACTGCAACTACCGCTGCCGCATGTGCTTCCAGGAGCACTACGACAAGCGGGAGATGCCCTGGGAGATGGTTGAGAAGCTGCGCGACGCGCTGTATTTCGCGGACACACTGCAAATCATCGGCGGCGAGCCCATGATCTGGTCGCATTTCAAACGGGCTGTGGCCCTGGCCAACGAGACATCCACCAAGGTGCGCATCACCACCAACGGTTCTCTTATGGATACGGAAATGAACCGCTTCCTCGTGGAGAACGAGGTCTTCGATCTGCGCATCAGCATGGACGCGGCAACCTCCAAGACCTACAAGCACATCCGGGGTGGCAATTTTCTGCGCCTCTTGAACAACGTCCAGGAACTCTCCAGATTCAAGCAGCTCGCCGGGACAGAGTGGCCCATCGTCGAGTTCAACGTGGTGGCCATGAAGTCCAACGTTGGCGAATTGACCAAGCTGATCGCCCTGGCCGATTCCCTCGGTGTGTACCAGGTCAACGTGCACTACATGAACTGCACACGCGAGGAGTGGCTTCCCGAGTCCCTGTATTTTCATCAGGACTATTCGGACGAGTGCCTGCTCAAGGCGTCCGAGGCCGCCACGGCGGTCGGGATGCGCATCAACCTGCCGGTTCCCTTCAAGGGCGAGGCCGTTTCGCAGACCCGTGTGAGCACCCGCTGCGACGAGCCGTGGAGGGCGTTTCTGGTGAACATGGACGGCGTGTGCCAGATCTGCTGCGGCGGGGCGGACGCCGTGGGCAACCTGAACGAATCGGACTTCATGGAGATGTGGAACGGCGCGGCGATTCAGGCTCTACGATCCACGGTAAACAGCCCGAACAAGCCCGATTACTGCCGCAAGTGCTTCGGGCGGATGCAGAAGGTGGAGTCCATCTACACCCACTTGTCGAGGCCCTTGGCCGCGAAGTTCAAAGCGGGAGAGCTGCTGCTCGACCGAGAGGCTTCCTGAAGGTGCTTCATCTACAGCGACGCAATAACATTGAAAGGAGACGCATCGGCTCCAGTCTGGTCGGCGCTGTACCATCGATGACCTAGCGATGCCCTTCCCGGCTGTCTGCCTGTTGCCCGACCTTCCCACTGGGTCAGGGATTCGAGCCGTTCCCAATCCACCTCATGGCCAAGTGCATGCGGGGCAGGCTGTCCGCGCCCGCGCTCCTAGACGAGCCTTCTTCACGTTCCGGCTCATCCCTACCCTGCTCGGCCAGATCACTCCCGGACTTTCGCCACTTGCGAACCATCCCGCCCTGGTCTAGAAGGCAACCGTATCGGCCTGCCAGCCGCCACCATACGGAGACTCCCGCCAATGAAAGATATTGCCCGTTTCCTGTCCGGTTTCAAAGAGTTCCAGCGCACCTACTTCTGCGACGACAACAAGTTCTATTCAGACCTGTCCGAGGATCAGAAGCCGAAGGTCCTGGTCATAGCCTGTTCCGACTCCCGCGTGGACCCGGCCATCCTCACCGGTTGTTCCCCCGGCGACATGTTCGTGGTGCGCAACGTCGCCAACCTCGTTCCCCCCTACGAGAAGGCCCCCGGCCTTCACGGCGTCAGCGCCGCCGTAGAGTATGCGATCAAGGTGCTCCAGGTTGAGCACGTCATCGTACTGGGGCACTCCTGCTGCGGCGGCATCCGGGCGCTGATGCACTCGGACCCGGAAACCCTGGGCGAGTTCATCGCCCCCTGGGTGAAGATCGCCGCGCCCGCGCTGCGCGAAGTGTCCGAGAAACTTACGGAAAAAGACGAGGCTCTGCGCCAGTGCGCCTGCGAACAGGCCTCCGTGCTGGTGTCGCTGGAAAACCTGCTGACCTTCCCATGGATCTGGGAGCGGGTGATGACCGGGCGCATCTACCTGCACGGCTGGTACTTCGACCTGCGCAAGGGCGAACTGCTGAGCTACCTGCCCGAGACCGGCTCGTTCGAACCCCTGGTGGCCCGCTGCGAGCGCCTTGCCCCCAAGGCCCCGGACCAGGACAAGTAGCGCGCCAAAGCCTCCGCCTCCTACCGACGACCGGCGACACATCCGCCGCTGCCGCGTCGCAGCGGCGGCGCAACGCGCATCCGCCTGCTCCGACAACTTTTTTCAGTTTTTTTTCGCTCCCGCAGACCCATCGAAAAACACGATAGATAACATAGTGTCTCTCGAGACATCTTCTCAACACGCTCTGTGGCCCTTGCCTATCTATGCTAGAACAAACAGGTTACCGGTCTGATGTTCTCATTTTCTTCCTGCCCAACTGCCCCCCCTGCGCTGCCCGCGCGAGTCATTTCGCGACACCCCGCCAGACTCCCTTGCTACATTTTTGTAGCACCTGGGACCTTATTACTCTTATGCCACCTGTGGCATAAATTGACACATACTAACACTCCTCCTAAAGCGCATCATACACAAGTGGTGTCATACAATTAACGGTCGCGGGCCATGGGAATCGACTGTCGTGTTCCGGCCGGATTCGCACCAACACAGGAGGCATTGCACATGTCCAGACTTCTGCGCATAAACACCAAAGACAAAACCTTCGCATTTTCCGACATGGGTCCGTACTCCGGCATGGGCGGACGCGCCCTGACTTCGCGCATCGTCAGCCGCGAAGTGCCGCCCACCTGTCACCCGCTGGGCGCTAAGAACAAGCTGGTCATTGCCACGGGCATGATCACGGGCCGCCCCGCCGGGTCCTCGGGCCGCCTGTCCGTCGGTGCAAAGTCGCCCCTGACCGGCGGCATCAAGGAATCGAACGTCGGTGGTTCGTTCGCGCAGCGTCTGGCCCGGCTGGACCTTATGGGCATCGTGCTGGAGAACCAGCCCGCATACGGCTCCGCCCCCTGCTACATCGTGCTGGGCAAGGACGGTGTCACCTTCGAGGACGCCTCCGACATGCAGTACCTGGGCACCTACGACACCGTGAAGCGCCTCATGGACAAGTACGGCGAAAAGTCATCAGTACTGTGCATCGGGCCTGCGGGCGAGACCCTGCGCCAGAACGCCTCCATTCAGGTGGCCGACCCCGAGGGCCGTCCCGCGCGCGCTGCCGGACGCGGCGGCATGGGCGCGGTGCTCGGCTCCAAGGCCATCAAGGCCATCGTGATCGTGGAAACCGGCGAAGCGCCCCCGATCGTCGACAAGGAAGCCTTCAAGGCGGCCTCCAAGCGCTGGGTGGAGATCATCAAGGGCCACCCCGTCACCGCCGAGGGCCTGCCTGGCTTCGGCACCGCCGTGCTGGTGAACGTGATCAACGAGGCGGGCGCGCTGCCCACCAAGAACTTCCGCGAGGGCCGCTTTGAGTTCGCCAAGGACATCTCCGGCGAGCGCATGGTGGAGATCATCAAGGAGCGCGGCGGCAAGGTGAAGGAAGGCTGCCACGCGGGCTGCATCATCCAGTGCTCCCAGGCTTACCACGGCCCCGACGGCAAGTACCTGACCAGCGGCTTCGAGTACGAGACGATCTGGGGCTTCGGCGCAAACCTGCTGGTCAAGGATTACGACCAGATGGCCATGCTCGACCGCCTCTGCGACGACCTCGGCCTGGACACCATCGAGACCGCCAACACCATGGCCATGCTCATGGAAGCCGGAGTCCTCAACTGGGGCGACGGCGCGGCGGCCATCGAGGCGCTCAAGCAGGTCTACGACCCCAAGAACCCCATGGGCCGCATCATCGGCGGCGGCGCTGAATACACCGCCAAGGCCTACGGCGTCACCCGCGTCCCCACCGTCAAGGGCCAGTCCCTGCCCGCCTACGACCCGCGCGCCGTCAAGGGCGTCGGCGTCACCTACTGCACCACCCCCCAGGGCGCGGACCACACCGCTGGCTACTCCGTGTGCCAGAACATTCTGGGCGTGGGCGGCAAGGTCGACCCCCTGGACAAGGCCGGACAAGTGGAGCTCTCCAAGGCGCTCCAGATCGCCACAGCCGCCATCGACGCCACCGGCTTCTGCCTGTTCGTGGCCTTCCCGGTGCTGGACACCGCCGACGGCGTGCAGTGCATGTGTGACATGATCACCGCCGCCTCGGGCAGTCCCTTCCACCCGGAGGACTTCCTGAAGCTCGGCAGGACCATCCTGCAGGACGAGTTCGCGTTCAACCAGGCGGCGGGCTTCACCAGCGCCCACGACCAGCTCCCCGAATTCTTCGAGGAGCCCCTCGCGCCCCATAACGTCACCTGGGACTTCACCGCCGCCGAGATGCAGGCCGTGAAGGCAATGTAGAGATAAGACGGAAGAAGAAGAAAATCGGGGCTCTGCCCCGTACCCCGCCGGGGCCAGGGGGAGCAAACGCCTCCCCCGGCCTCCGGCGATTGCTTCGCGTCTTGAACAGCCCGGCTCCAGTGCGCATCTGGCGTTCAGCCGATTCAGGTGTTATGAGTAAACCATGAGCGTCACCGTAAACTGCTTCGCCACATTGGCCCGTTTCGCCCCGCCCGACGCAGATATGCCTGCGGCTGCCGGTCTGAGCGTGGGCCAGACCATCGACCTTCTGGGCATCCCCCGCCCGAACGTGAAAACGGTCTTCGTCAACGGCCTGCACGCCACCATGGACAAGGTGCTCAGCGAGGGCGACCGCGTAGGAATCTTCCCGGCTGTGGCCGGGGGCTGATGACGCCCTCCCCCGCCCAGGAATTGGCCGAGGACGGGCGTCTGCCCGACGGAACCCCGGTTCGCGTCCTGAAGCACCGAGCGGTGAGAAGCGCCGCGCACATGGCAGGAACCAGCCTGCGCCTGACCGAGATCCAGGCCCTTCGCCAGGGCATCATTCCCGAACGATACATCCGAAACTTCAAGACCCTGGACTGCGCCGCGCAGGCGCGTCTGTTGGAAACCCGCGTGGCCCTGGTGGGCCTTGGAGGACTCGGTGGCCCCATTCTGGAGGGGCTGGCGCGTCTGGGCTTCGGGGTTGTCACAGCGGCGGACCACGACGTGTTCGAGCCGTCCAACCTGAACCGGCAACTGCTGGCCACGGAGAAGACGCTGGGCA
>WSYE01000012.1:52940-86201 GCA_009773665.1 Desulfovibrionaceae bacterium
CGGGCGCGGCCCAGGCCAGGGCCAGCGACGTGAACCCGTCCATGGAACTGACCGTGCGGCAGTTGTACGTGGAACCTGACAGTTTCGCGGACTTCTTCAGTGGAGCTGATATCGCCGTGGACGCGCTGGGGGGCATCGCGTGCCGCCCGGCTGCCGAGCGCGGCGCGGCAGCCGCTGGCGTGCCGCTGGTAACGGCCAGCGTGGCCGGATGGACCGCCATGGCCGCCACTGTGCTGCCCGGTGAGACCGGCCCGGCCAGCCTGTTCTGCCCCGGCGCGCAATCAGATTCTGGCGATGCCCCGTGCGTCCCCTGCGCGGAAGACGTGCTTGGCTGCCTGACCCCGTCGATTTCCGTGGCCGTCGGGCTGGTGCTTGCCGAAACAGTACGACTGGCTCTGGGCCAGACGCCCAGACTCGGCGGACCGCAGGGGCAGATGGCCGTCATCGACCTGGAGCGCATGAGCCTGGACCGGTTCACGCTCTCGCCGTAAGCGCCTGTTTTCTCGCCTGAACGCCTCGCCCGCTCCCGTCGGACCATCCCCGAACGCAACGCCTCCAAAGCCAGTTCAGCATCCCTACAACGCTACAGACCAGCGCCCCTGGCGTTGATAAGCCTACGCCCCCTTCATCTCGGCGCGCTTGGCCTTGGCGAAGGTCTGCCAATCCTCGACGCTCAGTTTTCCATCGCCGTTCGTGTCGGCCATCTTGAACATCTCGGGGGTGAACTTGGGGAACTGCTTCTGGATTTCTGCTGTGCTCAGGTATCCGTCAGTGTTGGTGTCCATGCGGTCGAAGAAGCGGTGCTTGCCCTGCGCGTGGGCCACGGCGGCGGTGCAAAAGGCCAGAAGAGCAGCGATGACGGCAACTTTCAAATGGATACGCATTGATGAGACTCCCTGTGTGGTCGCGCCGGTCGGATTGGATTACCGGTGCGCCACAGGAAGTCGGCAGGAGAGGGGGAAGGGTTACATGGTATGGCGCGTGACGTTTTCCAGGACATGGCGTATCAGGAGCCATGACACATCAAAAGACTGGCCCCATGGATGATAAAAAGCTTCTTTTGGGCTTTTACCATGAACCGACCCCGGGAATGATAAAAGAGTACGGGACGTGGCCGATGGACCGCCGGGCGGCATGGCTCTTTGAGGGGCTCAAGATGCGGATGCTGCTGCCTAAGAAGATTCGGGATTTGCAGGATCAGTTTCGGCGGGGGGAACGGTAGCCCATCACATTGAAACGACAAAGCGCCGGGCGGCATAACCGCCCGGCGCTTTCTATATGGGATTCCAAAGGGCGCAGCCCTTTGGCCGCCGGAGGCTTTTCCCCCTGCGGCTTGACTGTCTTCGACTTAGCTTTCGTAATACGACCGCAAATGCTGGCTCCGCACCGGATGGCGCAGCTTCCTCAAGGCCTTGGCCTCGATCTGCCTGATGCGCTCGCGCGTGACGTTGAACAGCTTGCCCACCTCTTCCAGGGTGTGGTCGCTCTTCTCGCCGATGCCGAAGCGCTTCCTGAGCACCTGTTCCTCCCTGGGGGTCAAATCCGACAGCACCCGGGCGATCTGCTCCATGAGCTTGGTGTTCACCACCTCTTCAGCCGGGGCCAGGGCCTTCTTGTCCTCGATGAAATCGCCCAGGCTCGAATCCTCTTCGTCGCCGATGGGCGTCTCCAGCGAGATGGGCTCCTTGGCGATCTTCAGGACCTTTTTGACCTTCTCCAGCGGATAATCCATGCGCTCTGCAATTTCTTCAGGGGTCGGGTCGCGCCCGAGCTCCTGCACAAGATAGCGCGAGGTCCGGATGAGCTTGTTGATGGTCTCGATCATGTGCACGGGGATGCGGATGGTGCGGGCCTGGTCCGCGATGGCGCGGGTAATGGCCTGCCTGATCCACCAAGTGGCGTAGGTGGAGAACTTGTAGCCGCGCTGGTACTCGAACTTGTCCACGGCCTTCATCAGGCCGATGTTGCCCTCCTGGATCAAATCCAGGAACTGAAGGCCACGGTTGGTGTACTTTTTGGCGATGGACACCACCAGACGCAGGTTGGCGCGGATGAGTTCCTGCTTGGCGCGGGCGGCGGCGTTGTTGCCGCGCTTGATGCGCCACAGCACCTCTTCCAGGTCATGCACGTGATGGCAGCACTTGTCCTGGAGGCGATGCAGGATTTCCATCTTGGCCAGGATCATCTCCTTGAAGGAGAAGACCTCTTCCACGGTCATGCCCAGGGCCTCGGCGGCAACCATGGGGTTGATCTCGCGGGCTTCGAGCTGCTTGAACAGCATCTGGATCTCCACCTGGGTCTTGCCGGTGGAGAGGATATAGGCGGAGAGGTCGCGCTGGCAGTTGTGCATCTGACGCACGTAGTCCTCGACGGTCTCGATGACGCGGTCGATGAGGGTCTTCTCCAGCTTGATGTCGCGAAGCCGCCCCACCACCTCTTCCTTGAAGGCCATGATCTCTTTCTGCACGCCGGCCACGCGGCGTTCCAGGCAGGCGCAGGAGTCGAGCTTGTGGTAGACCTTGCGGCGCTTCTTGAAGATGCCCTTGAGTTCGTCCAGGAGGTAGATGACCCGTGAGCGCTGGTTCATCTCGTCCTCGGAGGGGTCGTCCTCTTCGATGGTCTTGACCACATCCTTAAGCTTGATGCGGCCAATCTTGAGGTCCTCGCCCACCTGGATGAGTTCCTCAAGGGCGACGGGCACTTCCACAAGGGCGAAGAGCACGTCCAGCTCGCCGTTCTCGATCTTCTTGGCGATGGTCACTTCGCCGTCGCGGTCCAGGAGCGGCACCGCGCCCATCTCGCGCAGATACATGCGCACGGGATCGGTGGAGCGCGCGGAGTAGTCCAGCGCGTCCTCGGTCTCGGTGAGTTCCAGCCCGGCCTCTTCGGGGGCTTCTTCGCCCTCGGCGGGCATGACCTCGATCTTGCGCATCTCCTTCTCGGAATCCACGATGGCGATGTCCATGGAATCGAAAATGGAGATTACTTCCTCGATCTGCTCCGGATTGGTGGACAACTCTGTGGGCAAGGCCTTGTTGACTTCCTCGAAGGTGAGAAAGCCCTTTTCCTTGCCCTTGGCGATGAGGGTTTTGATCTGCTGAATGTCTTTGATATTGCTCACTGATTCCTCCCCACAAGCTCGCTTAACGCCTGGGATAGCCGGGTGACCTCGGCGGTGTCGCCCGCGTCCTGCGCCGTACGCATGGCCTCTATGAGTTCGCGCTTGCGTCCATCGGCCCGCTCGCGTGTCGCATGGGCCGTTATGTCTTCCCACCAGCTATTCGCCTCCTCATCGGAGAGAGGCTCCTTGCTGGCGCATTGTCCCCAGAAGCTCTTCTGACGCTCGTCCAGGTAAGGCAGCACGTCGTACTGGCCGAACTGGGCAAGAAGACGCCAAAAAGCCCTGGCCCGATCCGTGGCCAGGGTCTCAAAAACCCCAATCCGCTCCAATTCCGGTATGTGAGCCGGGCTGCGGATGGCAAATTCCAGCACCTGCGCGTCCTTCTTGGCCTCATTGCTCAGAGGCTGGGCCTTGGCGGCCCTGCCGGTCGTGCCCTGCGCGCCAGAGCGGCCACCGGGCCGGGACGCGGCGCGCGTGGCGTTCAGGTTGCGCAGCTCATGCTCCCCAAGGCCAAGCCCGTGGGCCAGCCGGGTCAGCATGGCGGCCTTGACCCCGTCGGAGTCCAGGCCGTCCAGAAATTCAAAGGCCCACTCCACCAGCTCCTTTGGGGAGCGCGTGCGCCTGATGGTGGACAGGCAGAAATCAAGCCCTTCGCGGGCCGCGTCCAGGCAGGCCTGAAACGCTGGTGCGCCGCCGGACTTGAGCACGCTGTCCGCGTCCTCGCCTTGCGGCAGCAGCACCACCCGGCACTCCGCGCCCTGCGAAAGGAGCATCTGGGCGCTTCGCAGTGCGGCTTTCTCCCCGGCGGAGTCGCCGTCGAACACCAGGATGATCTGACGGGTGAAGCCGGTCAGGCGCTTGACCTGATGCGGCGTCAACGCCGTGCCCAGAACGCCCACTGCCTCGGTGAAGCCGTGCTGGTGCAGGGCGATCACGTCCAGGTAGCCCTCGGTGATGAGCGCCCGCCCGGCCCGCGCCAGGTTCGCCCTGGCCTGATGCAGGCCGAAAAGATGGTCGCCCTTCTTGTAGACCACCGAATCGGCGCTGTTCAGATACTTGGGCTCACCCTCGCCCATCACGCGCCCGCCAAAGGCCACGACCTTGCCGGACACCTCGTGGATGGGAAACATCAGCCGGTCGCGGAAGCGGTCCCACACGTTGCCGTTGTCACCCTTGACCATGAGCCCGGCGGCCACGGCGTCCTGGGATTTGAACCCCTTGCGTTGCAGATGCTGCGCCAGCCCGTGAAAATCGTCCAACGCGTATCCCAGTTGGAAGCGCTCGGCCATCTCCTGGCTCACGCCCCGGCGCTCCAGGTATTCGCGCGCATGCGCTCCCTGGGGACCACGAAGATTGTCGCGGTAGTGGTCCCTGGCGTGGGCGTGCATGTCGCTTGCGGCCTGACGCTGCTTGCGCCGCATTTCCTCCTGGGGATCCGGTTTGAATTCGGCCAGGGCGATACCCGCTTCCCGAGCCAATTGCTCCAAACCCTCACGGAAGTCCAGGCCGTTGATACGGCAATAAAAGTCGATCACATCGCCGGACGCCTGACACCCGAAACAATAGAAGACGCCCTTGTCCGGGTTGACGCTAAACGATGCGGTTTTCTCGTTGTGAAACGGACACAATCCCACAAGACGCGACCCGGCGGGCCGAAGCGCGAGGTAGCGCTTGACCACATCGGCAATATTCATCCGGGACTTGAGGGCCTGAATGGCCCTGGGATCGCTCTTCATGATCCGCCAGTGTTGGGGTTGCGCTCAAGCTAAGTCCGTTTTCGCCGGGGGCAACCCCCCGGAAGCATTATTTCAGTTCCACCATGGTCATGCCGTCGCCGCCGCGATCCTCGGCGGCCACAGCGAACGACGCCACGGCGGGGAAGTCCTTGAGGAAGGCGTGCACCTCGCGCCGAAGCGCCCCGGTGCCGCGCCCGTGGACGATCTCCAGGCTGTTCACGCCGCGCAGGATGGCCTTGTCCAGAAAGCTGGAGAGGTCCGCGACGGCCTCCTCGGCGCGCATGCCGCGAATGTCCAGCACCAGAGTGGGTCCTGACGAGGGCTTGCCCGCTTCGCCTGCTGAAGCCGTGCCGGACAGCTGCGCCGCAGCCTTGGCCTTCTTGCCGGAAACAGGGGCCGGGAGAGACGCTGCCTGCTGGCCGGAGCCATGAACCGGGGTCACGTCCTCGAAAGCGGCCCAGAGGCTTACGCCCCCCATGTCCACCTTGAGGGCGCGGCGCTTGTCGTCCTTTTCGCGCACGGTCCCGGACTTGTCCCAGCCCTTCAGGCGCACCTGATCGCCGGGCTTGGACTCCTCCCATGACCAGAACGGGCCGGAGGCCCCCTGGGTTTCACCCGCGCCGAGTTTTTCCACGGCCTTGCGGGTTTCGGCCAGTTCCTTCATGGCCTGCTTGCGCCCGATCTTTTCGGTTTCGGCCTGGCGCAGCAGTGTGCGGGCCTGAACGCGCAATTCATCCAGAAGGACCTTGCGCTCCTTCTCGAAAGTTTCAGCCAGCTTGCGGCGCTTCTCTTCCAGCTTGAGGCGCTCACGCCCCAGGGCCTGAATCTCCAGTTCGCGCTCCAGGGCCAGTTCGTTCAGCCGCTCGAAGAGCTTGGCCGAGTCCTCACCGCCAAGCAGCAGGTACTTCTGGGCCTGATCGAGCACGCCTTCGTCCAGGCCGCAGTCACGCGCCACGTCCAGGGCCACGGACGCGCCCACCTGATCGTAGGCCAGCACGTACAACGGCTTCTTGCTGCGAGGGTCGAAGAGCATGGAGGCCGAACGCACGCCCGGTTTGGTCAAGCCGTAAGCCTTGAGCGCCGGGAAGTGCGTGGCCGCAGCCACGAAAGCGCCCTTCTCCAGGAGCTTGTCCACCACTGCCTGGGCCAGGGCCGCGCCCTGCGAGGGGTCAGTGCCCGCGCCGAACTCGTCCAGCAGCACAAGCGAGTCCGGGCCAAGGTCCGGCCAGGAGCGGCTCAGGTGGCTGATTTGCGCGGTGAACGTGGAGAGATGGTCTTCCAGGCTCTGCTCATCGCCCATGAACACGGACACGTCCGTCCAGAACGGCAGGCGGCTGCCCTCTTTCACGGGGATCGGCAGGCCGGACAGCGCCATGACGGCGTTCAGCCCCAGGGTCTTCAGGCACACGGTCTTGCCCGCTGCGTTGGCGCCGCTGATGATGAGCGCGCGCTGGTCAGGCTTGAGAAGAATATCCACGGGGCGGGCCTTGCCCGGCTCGGACAGGGCCAGCAGGGGGTGGCGCGCGGCGAAGAGCTCCACGGAGCCCTCGCCGCCGACAGAAGGAACCTGCCCGTCCAGCAGACCGGACAGCGCAGCCTTGGCCAGCAGCACGTCTATGTCCACGGACAGGTTGTACACGCCGCGAAGCTCATCTTCCTCGGCGCGGCACAGGCCCGTGAGGAACTGAAGGACCTTCAGTTCCTCTTCGCGCTCCTCGCGCTTGAGCTCCTGGAGGCGGTTGTTGACCTCCACCAGGAACAGCGGCTCCACGTAGCAGGTCTCGCCGGTCTGAGAGTAGTCGTGCAGGATGCCCTGGATGCGCCCCTTGAAGTTGGACTTCACGGGCAACACGTAGCGGTCCGAGGAGATGGTCATGTAATCGTCCTGCAGGAACAGGGCGAGCCCTTCCTTGGAGACGAAGTCCTTGACCTGGGTGGTGCAGCGCTGGTGGATGCGCCGTATCTCCTGGCGCACGGAGAAGAGCTCGGGGCTTGATTCGTCGCGTAGACCGCCGTCCTTGGAGAGGCAACGCTTCAACGCCGGGTGCAGGCGCTGTGGCCAGACGCAGGAGAGCACCGTGTCGGCCAGGGTGGGCCAGCGCAGGGGTTCGCGGGCGGATTCGAAGTGGTCGCGAAGAATCTTGGCGGCGTCCAGCACCTCGCGCACGGCCCACAGGCCGTCGGCATCCAGGGTGCGGTGCGCTTGGGAAAGATACTGAAAGACGCCGTCCAGGGCCGGAAAGGTCTGAACGCGAAGTCCGGTGTCCTCAGCGCAGGCCAGACCCTGGCGCAGCAGCTCCTGGGCTGCGGCCAGTGCGGCGGGGCTCTCCAAAGGGGACAGCGCAAGGCAGGCCTCGGCTCCGGGTTCGCTCACTGCGAGCCGGGACAGATGGGCCAGGACTTTGGGAAATTCGAGCTGGACGAGGGCACGGGAATGCATGGGGATCGCCTACTCTACAGAGTCTGATTGATACGCAGACACTGGGATGGAATGGACCGACACAAAATGCAAAGGGCTTGTCGGCCCGGCAATAACAGCGAAACTCATGTGACGGCCCCGCAATGATCATGGCCCCAGCGGTGCGTGCGGCATGCAACGCGTCCTGCCAGGGATTGAATCAACACGCACATCACTACCGAAAACACGCTCCGGCCACAGGGGGCGGTGCCGGACATTCATCACAAAACGGGAAAGTGGAGCCGGAACGCCTCCGAAACCCCACTTGCAACGTCGTCTGAGCCAACGGCGCAAACCGGAAAAACAACGCCCGGCAAAACCTGGCCGGGAGGCCTGTGCAAACCAGACCAAGCCATATCTGGCCAGATCAGGCCGACAGCCGGGCCTTGACCATTTCGCCGACAGCCTTGCCGTCGATGCGCCCCTTGTGTTTGCCCATGACCGCCTGCATCACCATGCCCATCTGCTTGACGGAAGTCGCGCCCGTTTCGGCAATGGCTGCGTCCACGGCTGCGGAGGTTTCCTCGGCAGTGAGCTGGGTGGGGAGATAGCCCATGAGTTCAGCCATTTCGGCTTCCTCACGGTCGGCCATCTCGTTGCGGCCAGCCTGGCGGAACGAGACGATGGACTCCTGGCGCTGCTTGACCTGCCGGGCAATGACCTCAAGCATCTCCTCGTCGGTGAGGGGACGCAACAGTTCAACCTGGCGGTTCTTGGCAGCCGTCTTGAGCATCCTCAAGACGGCCACCCGAACTTCTTCCTTGGCCTTATAGGCAACCAGAAAGTCTTTTTCGATTTTTTCTTGGAGATTCATTACATTTGGTTGATCTTGCGCATCTTCTTGAGCAGACGCTTGCGAGCGGCAGCCTTCTTCTTCTTGCGCATGACACTCGGCTTTTCATAGTGCTGACGTTTTTTCAGCTCGGAGAGAACGCCGGCCTTTTCCACCTGCTTCTTGAAACGACGCAGGGAGATGTCGAAGTTATCAGATTCTTCAAGGTAAACACCGGGCAAAGAGATCACCCCCTCTTTCGGTCCAGCCATCAGGCTGGACGCCCGAAAATTGCATAAGCGTAAAGACCGACTTCTTAGCCTGCACGGGGGCAGGCATCAAGAACTATTTTGCTAAATCCACAAAATAATGCCGCCCGGCCTCTCGACCGGGCGGCGCAAATCCATCTGCTCCACCGAGGCAACCACCTCGGGCAATCGAGGAGCCTCCGTACATCCGAGCTGGGACCATGCGGGAAACACACGGCGCCCGGCAGCAGAAAGCACCCGCAACGCAGGAACAGCAGAGGAGGACCGGCCGCAAGCGCGGCACGAAACCACCCCTAAAAAACTACTTTACTGCGTCTTTCAGCAGCTTGCCGGGGCGGAACTTCACCACCTTGGAGGCGGGGATGTTGATTTCCGCACCAGTGCGGGGGTTGCGGCCAGTGCGGGCCTGGCGCTCTTCCACCATGAAGGTGCCAAAGCCAGTCAGGGTCAGTTTCCCGTCGGAAACCAGAGTGGCCTCAACAGCCTCCAGGAAGGCGTTCAGGGCGCGTTCGGCGTTGGCCTTGGTGATGCCGGCCTTCTCAGCGATTTTCACTACCAGATCAGCCTTCGTCATCGGTCCTCTCCTCCTCGGTTCTGTTGCGATACGACTTCAGCGTATCGAGGCTTGCGCGTTCGGTTGGTTCTTCAAGCCCTCGAAAGCCAGTAAGGGCGGACCTTTTCGGGGTCCGACCGCTCGGCGGAAGACGGGTCAGGCTTAAAGCAATCAAAGATCAATGTCCAGCGGGAAAGCCCTGTTTTTGCTTAATCTACGGGTTTCCCCCCATTTTGCCCTGCCGAAAGGCGTATTTCACCCCATATCCCGTTATCCGAGGGTTTTCCAAAGGTTATACATGACTCCCGGCGAGAGCTCTTCAGGCCTGCTGGTGGCCCCCAGACCTTCTGCTTCAAGATATTCTCTTGCACGAGCCGATAAATCCGGCCCAAGAATTCGCCCAAGCTGTTTCCTTCGCATTCCGAACAGCCGCTTGATGAATCCTGCGAAACGCTCCGGTTCGTCCGGCCTTTCGGAAAGCGGCTTCGGCGTAAAGGAAACCACGGCGGAATCCACCTTGGGCTTGGGATGGAAAACACCCGGTCCCACCTTGAAAAGCTTCTCCGCGCGCACGAAACTTTGCAGCCACACGCTCAAGCCGCCGTAATCCCCGGTGCGAGTCTTGGCTACGATACGCTCGGCCACCTCGAACTGCACCATGAACACCGCGCGCTCAAAACGCGTCGCGCGCCGGGCGATGTCCCACATGATTGGCGAGGCCACGTTGTAGGGAAGGTTGCCCACGATGCGCACGGACTCGAGCCTGTCCAGGCGCTCCCAGGGGAACTGCATGGCGTCGGTGTTCACCACGCCAAGCTCCGGCCAGCGTCTCGCCAACTCAGTGGCAAGGTCCGAGTCCTTTTCCAGCGCCAGCACCCTCCCCGCCCCGGACTCCATAAGAAAGCCCGTGAGCGCCCCACGGCCCGGACCGATCTCCAGCACCGTGTCGCCGGGCTTTATCCGCAGGGACTCCACAATGCGCCGGGCCACGTTGGCGTCGGTCAGGAAGTTCTGCCCGAGGCTGCGTTTGGGCCTGTTGAAAGTGGGATGACTCACGCCTGGCTCGCCGCCAGCGCCTGATCCAGATCGGCGATGATGTCCTCGGCTGTTTCCAGGCCCACGGAAATGCGCACCAGATCCGGGGGGACGCCCGCGTTCAACTGCTCCTGGGGGGTCAACTGCGAATGGGTGGTGGAGGCCGGATGAATCACCAGGGTCTTGGCGTCCAGGATGTTGGCCAGATGTGAGCAGAGCTTCACCGCCTCGATGAACTTGCGCCCCGCCTCCAGGCCGCCCTTGACGCCGAAGCCGAACACCGCGCCTGGGCCGTTCGGGAAATACTTCAGGGCCCGCCAGTGGTCCGGATGGCCGGGCAGGGCTGCGTAGTTCACGAAGGTCACTGCCGGATGTTTTTCCAGCCAGGAGGCCACGGCCATGGCGTTTTCGCAGTGCGCCCTGGCGCGAAGCGGCAGGGTCTCGACGCCTTGCAGGATCAGGAAGGCATTCTGGGGCGCCAGACACGCGCCGGTGTCGCGCAGCAGGCCGCAGCGTACCTTGAGCAGGTAGGCCATGCACTTAAGCGTGCTCTCGTCCAGGCCGCAGAAGCTTTTGAAGAAGCTCACGCCATTATAGGTGGGATCGGGCTCGGTGATCTCGGGATACTTCCCGTTTGCGGCCCAGTCGAAGCTGCCCTTCTCCACAATGGCTCCGCCAATGGAGGTGCCGTGCCCGCCGATCAGCTTGGTGAGCGAGTACACGCAGATGTCCGCCCCGAAATCGAAGGGGTTCAGGATCGGCGGAGGCGACACGGTGTTGTCCACGATGAGCGGCAGGCCGTGCTCGTGGGCCACTCTGGCGATGCCCTCCAGGTCGTCCACGTTGCAGCGCGGGTTGCCGATGGACTCGGTGAAGACGAGGCGCGTGTTCTCGTCGATGGCCTTGGCGAAGTTGGCCGGGTCCGAGGAATCCACGAAGCGCACCTCGATGCCGAAGCGCTTGAGCGTGTGGGCGAACAGCGTCACCGTGCCGCCGTAGAGGTTCGAGCCAGACACGATGTTCTGCCCGGCCTGGGTGATGGCCGCCACGGCGTAGAAGATGGCGGACATGCCCGAAGCCGTCACCAGCCCGGCGGTTGCGCCGTGCATGGCGGCCAGGCGGTTCTCCAGCACGTCGTTGGTGGGGTTCATGATGCGCGAATAGATAAAGCCGAACTCCTTCAACGCGAAGAGGTTCGCGGCGTGCTCAGTGTCGCGGAAGGTGAACGAGGTGGTCTGGTAGATGGGGACGGCCCTGGAGCGGGTCTGGCTGTCCGGGGTCTGCCCCGCGTGCAGGGCCAGGGTTTCGATGCCGGGTTGCTTGGCGCTCATGGATTTGCTCCTTGCTGATGGTCCGGCATTCTCTACCCGCAGGGCGGGAAAAAGAAAAGAGAGTTGAGCAATCGCAGCGAATGCGTGTATGGAAGGCAGACTTATGAACATTCTCAAAAAAATATTCGGCCAGCAAGAAGAGGAGGGTTCGGACATGCCTGACGCCGCCCCCGAACAGGACTGGTTCCTGCCGGAAAAAAGCCGGGAGCAGCTGAAAGCCCTCTTTGTGGACATGATCCATCCGGTGAATCTGCACATCTTCACCCTGCCCGGAACCGGAGACGTGTTCAACGAATACCTGCGCCGCTTCAGCACCGACATCGCCAGGGTCTGCGACAAGATCATCCTGCATCAGCACCGCATCGGCGACGATACCGCCCGGAAGTGGGCGGCGACCTACTCACCCACGGTACTCCTTGAACCGGAGCGCTACCGCATCCGGTTTGTGGGAGCGCCCATGGGTGAGGAAGGGCGCAGCTTCCTTGCGGCGCTGCTCATGGTCTCCCGGCGTGAATCGGGGCTCACCGACGCCACCAAGGACATTCTGAAAGCCTTGGACGAGGAGCGCATCGTCAAGGTGTTCGCCTCCCCCACCTGTCCCTACTGCCCGCCCCAGGCGGTCAACGCCTTCCGCTGCGCCGTGGAACGCCCGGACCTGGTGAGCGCCTGGTGCGTGGAGACCGGGCAGATGGTGGAACTTGCACAGCGCTACAACGTGGGCAGCGTGCCCCACACCGTCTTCAACGAGAAGCTGACCGTGCTGGGCCTGGAGCCGGAGACACGCTTCGCCACGGAACTCGTTACGCTCAAGGACATGCAGGCCGAGCTTCTGGCCCCCAGACACCAGCCGGGAGAAACCGTGCGGGTAGACTGCCTGATCCTGGGCGCTGGCCCAGCAGGACTGACCGCCGGGATCTACGCCGGACGCGCGGGCCTGAAGACGCTCATCCTGGAGAAGGACACTATCGGCGGGCAGGTGGCCGTGACCCCGGTGGTGGAGAACTATCCCGGTTTCTCAAACATTCCAGGCCTTGCCCTGATGGAAGTCATGGCAGCGCAGGCGCGCCAGTACTGCGAGATTCTTCCAGAGGAGCCCCTCAGCCTGAGCGCGGGCGAGGCGGGCGTAATGGCGGGCACGGCGTCCATCACCATCGAGGCCAAGGTTTTGCTCATCGCCACCGGGGCCAAGTGGCGCAAGCTGGAAGTCCCCGGCGAAACCGAATACTTCGGCCACGGCGTGAACTATTGCGCCACCTGTGACGGCTATCTCTACAAGGGACGCACAGTGCTGGTGGTGGGGGGCGGCAACACGGCGCTCACGGACGCACTGTATCTTAAGAACCTGGGCGTGAACGTGGCCCTGGTGCATCGGCGCGGAGAGTTCCGGGCGGAGCGGCATCTGATTGATTCCGTAGAACGCGAAAACATCCCCCTGCACCTGAACTGCGTGGTGGAGGCCATCCTGGGCGACGTGAAGGTGACAGCCGTGAAGACAAGATCCGTGACCTCCGGCGAGGTGACGGACATCCCCACGGACGGCGTGTTCATCGCCATCGGCGAGACGCCCAACTCCGAGGTGGCAGCCCGCCTGGGCTGCGCGCTCACTCCGGAGGGCAACATCGTGGTGGACGCCGACATGCGCACAAACGTGCCCCACGTGTACGCGGCGGGAGACGTGACCGGCGGCGTGCGCCAGATCATCACGGCGGTTGGCCAAGGGGGGACGGCAGCGCTGAAAATCTTCGAGGACATGGCCAAAGAACAGCCCTGAAACGCGAGGAGCCTACGGCCGACCGCACACCCCACACCGGCAGGCGCTCAGCGCCGCGCCCGCCTCGCGAAGGGCGAGCAGCGCAAGCAGAGCCAGGCACAGGGGAATCGCCACGATTGCGCAAACGACGTCGTAATCAGTTTCCATCTCTTTTCTCTCCAGAACTCATACGGGATTCCGGCGGGAGACGGGCTCCCTGCCAGTTCAAAGTCAGCGCCGGACCCGCAGGATTCATTTCGGCGTAGAAGCGTTCGCGCATCCTGACACACCGATACTTTCCGTGCGGGCATACACGGGACATACACACATCATGGAGGCGTCGAGACGACACTTCCTTTCATGATGCCCTACTGCGACGCAAACGCATCTTGTGTCAAGCGAAAGGCAAGGGACCGAAACCAGTGTGCTGCGCAGGGCTCGCCAAGGCCGGACGCGCTGATTCGACAGCCGCATCCGGCCTCCGCCCATTATGGCTGCTTATTTAGTGACCGTGGTCGACTTCTGCCAGCTTTTGGTCTTGCCGCCGGGACCGGTGACGGACTTGTCCTTTGTCCAGGTGTTGGTGGCCTTGTCGAAATTGCCGGAGGACTCGGTGGAGGCGGATTTCCCGCCAGGGCCGGTGGTGGTGGAGGAACGCTCGTATCCGGTGGCGGTGCGGTTGGCGTTCACGTCCTGGGTTGCGGTCTTGCCGCCCGCCCCCGTGGCTGTGGACTGACGCTTGTAGGCCAGGGCGTCCGAAGACAGGCCGCCAGTAAGAAGGGCGGCAGCCAGGACCAGACTGGAGAGAGCAAAAGTGCCGCGCGTGACGAGGTTCATATGTGTGTCTCCTTGTTGTTCATGACGGCTGCGGTCGCCTTTTCCGGCCACGGCAGTCACCAGGAAGTCCGCCGGATGCGAACAGAGGTTACAAGTATTCTTTTCGTCTGGCGAACTATCGGTGTCAATCCTTGGAAATGCCAAGTTTCTTCAGACGGGAATCGAACGTGGACCTGTTCACCCCGGCGCTGGCTGCGGCCTTGGTGATGTTCCACTTGTACTTCTCCAGCAGTTCCAGGGTGTAGGTGCGCTCCAGCTGATCCCAGGTCATGCCCGAGAGCCCGAGTCCGCAGCCCGGCGCATCGGGAACGTCAGGAGAGTCCGGGAAATCCTGCGGCGTGTCCGCTCCTGCCTCGGCCCCGGCTTGCCTGGCCCCGGAGCGCGGCTCGTGGCCGCCCTGCTCCCCAACAATGTGAGCGGGCAGGTCGCGTTCCTCGATGACGTCCCCCTCGGTCACGGTGAGGATGTACTTCACCAGGTTCTCCATCTCCCGGATGTTTCCCTTCCAGGCGTATTCCTGGAGGCGGGCACGCGCCGGAGCAGCGATGCGCTTGGGGGGGAGCCCCAGACACAGGCAGTCGCGCCGGACGAAGTAGTCCAACAGTTCAGGGATGTCCTCGGCGCGCTCACGCAGCGGCGGCAGTTCCAGGGGCAGAACGTTCAGGCGGTAGAAGAGGTCCTCGCGGAATTCGCCTTCCTCGATGGCCTGGCGCAGGTCCTTGTTGGTGGCCGAGACGATGCGCACGTCCACGGTGCGGGTGGCGGCTCCGCCAAGCGGCTTGACCTCGCTGTTCTGGATAAGGCGCAGGATCTTGGCCTGGAGCGCCGGGGCCATGTCGCCTATCTCGTCCAGGAAGACCGTGCCGCCATCGGCGTTCTCGAACAGCCCGGCCTTGTCGCGGTCCGCGCCGGTAAAAGCCCCCTTTTTGTAGCCGAACAGTTCGCTCTCAAGAAGCGTCTCGGGGATGGCCGAGCAGTTTTGCACGAAAAACGGCTTGTTTTTTCGCGGGCTGGCCTGATGGACGGCCTGGGCGAAAAGTTCCTTGCCGGTGCCGGATTCGCCGGTGATGAGCACGGGGTAATCGGTGCGGGCGTAGGAGCAGGCTTTCTTGAAGGCGTCGCGCACCACCTGGGAGCGCCCCACCAGCGGCGGCTGGCCGCGAAAACGCTCCAGAGCGGACTTGAGCCCCCGGCACTCGCGCCCGAGGTTGTCGAAGGCCAGGGCCTGCCCCAGAGCGATGGCCCCCACGGCCACCAGATGCTCCAGCAGCTCCAGAAAGTCTGCGCGCAGGTTGAGGCGGCTGCCCTGCGACGAGGTGTCGATAAGCTCCACCGCGCCGTAGACCGTGCCGTCGCGCAGCACCAGCGGATAGCACAGGATGAGCGTGCTCTTGGCCTCCAGCCCGTCCTCCATCTCCTTGTAGTGGCGGGGGTCCTTGGCGGGCTCGGCGATGGTCATGCGGGCGTTTTCGATCACCCAGCCCACCACGCTCGGTTTGTCGGCGGGGATCTCCACGCCCAGGATCTGATCGCTCTGCTCACCAGCGACCTCAATACAGGCGATGACATCGCCCCGCTTCACCCACAGCGAGCCGCGCTCCACGTTCTGGGCCGCCAGCAGCCCCTCCAGGAAACGTCGCTGAAGAGCCTTGGTGTCCAGGTCCTCGAATATGGCGCGGGTATACTGCAAAAGCTTGTCGAGCATGGAGGCCTCATTGTCCGTCGGGCTGGTCTTTCTCCAAGGTGAAGCGCCAGGAACAGAACTTTCCCTCGCCCAGGGGGTCTGGCGGGCAGGCCAGGCATTCGGTGCGGATGCGCGCGTCCACGTTCCGGGCAAAGCCCCGGTACTCGGTTACCCCAGCGGATTTGCACGGATAATCCTGAAGGCCCTTGCGGCGGCGGGCGGCCTGCACCCGGCAGGTGAGCACGCGAAACGTCAGCGAATCCGACTCACGCACGGCGGCCACCTCGTTCACGCGGCTGTTCATGCGCCATTTCAGGGCTTCTTCCAACGCATCTAGTCCGCCGCGCTCAGAGAGCTTCAGCATGGCCTTCAGGCGCACGGCCTCCAGCGGGGCAAACCGCGCCCAGCAGGTGTCGTTCACCCGCTTGGCCCCGTCCATGCCCTCCAGGGATTCCACTGCCTGGAACCACACGCCGTCCATGCCGAGCCAAAGCTTGCTGAACGTATCCAGAAACGTTTCCAGTTGTTTTTTACTGAGATTCGCGAATGGATTCTGTGTGTTGGACAGACGTTTCAAGACCATATCCCTGGTCAGGTCGCCAGCGCGGCTTTCGGCCTGGAGCGCGGCGTCCAGCCCGAACTGGTGGACGGTCTCCGAGAACCAAAGGCCGTAGTGGACGCCCATGAGGCGGATTTGCTCAAGGGCAGCGGCAGCGAGAACGGTGGTATCGTCGTCAGCGTCCACTGGCGGACCTCCGGGAGAAGAAGAATATGCCTCCGGCGGGCAAAGGGCTTCGCCCTCTGCACACCCTCTCCGCTTCGCAACGGCATTCGCCAACATGGCAGTGTCCTGCACACTGCGCAGAGGGGCGAACAAGCGAAAGAATACGCCTTTTGGACTCCACTCGCCAAAACGTCCAGGCAGCGTCGCATTACAGCGCGGCAGAACAAGGTAGCGACTGTGACTGGGGGTTGTCACGGTCGGGTTCTGGCGGGCGGGCGACGAATCGTCTTCAAATCGTTTCTAGCCCGCCCGCCAGGACCCGAACGGGACAGCCCCCAGTCGCCTTAGTCACCAGTCCCACTTAACCCGTCCGCACACGACGCGAAGCGGAAAGCAGGGTCCAGGGGGGCTCCTCCCTGGCGGATCAAGGGTGGAGCCCTTGCGGGCCAAGGGCGGAGCCCTGCCGGGGGCCTGGGGGCAGCGCCCCCAGACTCCCTGCAAAATCGCCGATCTTAGGCGCGGCTGAACTTGCGGTACTTGATCCTGTGGGGCTGGTCGGCCTCTTTGCCCAGGCGTTCCTTCCTGTCGGCCTCGTACTCCGAGTAGTTGCCGTCGAACCAGAGAGCCTTGGAATCACCCTCGAAGGCCAGGATGTGCGTGGCCACGCGGTCCAGGAACCAACGGTCGTGGCTGATGATGAGGGCGCAGCCCGCGAAGTTCACCAACGCGTCTTCCAGGGCGCGCATGGTGTTCACGTCCAGGTCGTTGGTGGGTTCGTCCAAAAGGATGACGTTGGCGCCGCTTTTCAGCATGCGGGCCAGGAACACTCGGTTGCGCTCACCGCCGGAGAGCACGCCGACCTTTTTCTGCTGGTCTGGGCCGGTCATGCCGAAGCGGGACACGTAGGCGCGCGAGTTCACCTCGCGCTTGCCCAGGGGGATGGTGTCCTTGCCTTCGCTGATGGCTTCCCATACGCTCATGTCGGGTTTGAGCGCGTCGCGGGACTGGTCCACGTGGGCCAGCACCACGGTTTCGCCGAGCTTCAACTCGCCGCAGTCAGGCTTTTCAACGCCGGTGATCATGCGGAACAGGGTGGACTTGCCCGCGCCGTTGGGGCCGATGATACCCACGATTGCACCGGCGGGGACGATGAAATTGAGGTCGTCCACCAGCATGTTGTCGCCGAAGGCCTTGCACACGTGCTCGATCTCGATGACCTTGTTGCCAAGGCGGGGACCGGCGGGGATGAAGATTTCCAGATCCTTGGAGACCTTGTCGGCGTCCTGGGCGGCCAGGGCCTCGTAGGCGCTCACGCGGGCCTTGCTCTTGGCGTGGCGGCCCTTGGGGTTCATCCTGATCCATTCGAGCTCGCGCTCCAGGGTCTTGCGGCGCTCGTCCTCGACCTTTTCCTCGTTCTTCAGGCGGTCCTGCTTCTGCTCAAGCCAGGAGGAATAGTTGCCCTTCCAGGGGATGCCCCGGCCCCGGTCCAGCTCCAGAATCCAGCCAGCCACGTTGTCCAGGAAGTAACGGTCGTGGGTAACGGCGATGATGGTGCCGGGATAGCTGTGCAGATGGTGCTCCAGCCAGGCCACGGTCTCGGCGTCGAGGTGGTTGGTGGGCTCGTCCAGCAGCAGGATGTCGGGCTGCTTGAGCAGCAGGCGGCACAGGGCGACGCGGCGCTTCTCGCCGCCGGAGATGACCTTCACCAGGGTGTCGGGCGGCGGGCAGCGCAAGGCGTCCATGGCCATGTCCAGGCGCGAGTCAATGTCCCAGGCGTTGACGGCGTCCAGCTTCTCCTGCACCTGGCCCTGACGCTCGATGAGGGCGTTCATCTCGTCGTCGTCCATGGGCTCGGCGAACCTGGCGTTGATTTCCTCGAACTCCTTCACCAGGGCCATGGTCTCGGCCACGCCCTCCTCCACGATCTCGCGGACGGTCCTGGTCTCGTCGAGCTGGGGTTCCTGCTCAAGATAGCCGATGGTGTAGCCGGGCGCGAGCACGGTCTCGCCCTGGAAGTCCTTGTCCACCCCGGCCAGGATTTTCAGAAGAGTGGACTTGCCCGAGCCGTTCATGCCCAGCACACCGATCTTCGCGCCGTAGAAGTAGGACAGCGAAATATTTGAAAGAATTGGTTTCTTGTCGTGAAACTTGGAAACCTTGATCATGGAGTAAATTATCTTATTCGGTTCGTTGCTCATATTCGTTGTTGTACCTTACTTAATTTTAAAAAAAGTTTGATAATCGAGGGAAACACCCCTTGTCAAACGCTTGTCCCGGCAGCGCCTAATTGCTAGAGGTGACAAGGCGATACGACATCCGCCCGGACTGCCTCTCCAGCGGCCAACAACGCGACTAGACAGCTCATACCCCCATGCAATATTCTAAGAACGTCGATATACTGTCCAGAGTAAGCGTAAGCATAGACATTGCACGCATCTGCACAATGTTCATGATAGCCACTGGCCATTTCATGCAATTGAAGGGATTCTACACTCATTTCACGGACGGAGCCGGATATCCATTCCAGCCTGACGACTTCCAAAATTTCGTAAAAAGCCTCTCTAGCCAGACATGGGTCGTGGATAAATATTATCTCATGTTGAACTTCAGCTATTGGTCGCTGAATTTCACGTTCTTCGCTTTGAGTGGACTCAGCCTGTGGCTGTCGTGCCGCGTAAAAAACACATTCACGCTGGGAAGCTATTTTACGGGAAGATTCTTCGGTGTCTACCTCGGTTATGCGATAGCGGCAACGACTGCGTTCCTGGCGGCAATCACACTTCTGGGACACACGCCCGGACAACACGACATAAACTATCTGCTTCTTGGCGTCGCCAGGGCACGCGAAACGTACTTCTACAACGACACGCTCTGGTTCATGGCAGTACTTTTCGTCTTATACCTGATATATCCCGCCGTTCCACTTCTGTATTCCAAACTGGGAACGATCAGCATCGTTGCCGCATGGGCGCTCTGTATTTACTTCTTCGGCTGGAAGGATGCACTGGCCAGGGAAAGTTTCCTGCCTATAGCCTTCACATTCTTCATGACGGGCATCCTGGCATCCGAGATGATCTACGTGCTGCGCCAATTTCTGGACAGGCACCAGCCGGCGCTCACAATCGTCTTGGCAGCGCTGACAATATGCGCAATGTACGGACTTCATCAGACTCTTTATATTGGAATCGAGGTCAAAGAGAGGTTCGAGTACTCCACTCATGCGGCAGGAATGCTGTGTTTCGTATTTTTCATCAGCGCAGGGATGCTGCTGCCCATGTTGAAAAGCAACATGTTGCGACTGGCAGGGACCGCGACATACACGGTATATCTTTTCCACTACATGCTGGTCAGGCTCTTCAACAACAACCAGACCATACACGACATTCTCGCCACAGCGGCAGGTGTTGCACCCTGGCCTTTTCAGGAGAGCATCTTTGCCGCGTCCGCCGCACTGTTCGCGCTGTTCATGGCGGCAGCCATTCTCTACGGGAAGTACTTCCTCACGCCGCTCACGAAGTTCCTGCGGAGCTGTCTGGACAGGGAAATCGTCCTGCGCAAACAGTAGGCGCACATTTCGCGGCGATGACTCTGCGTTCCTGATAGCCGCCCATTGCCGATTAAGAGTCAATGCGACTTTTCTGGAACACATGCTCCCTTCACAGGCGCACTGCGCGCAAATCACCCCATCCCAAGGCAGGCCAGTCTCGCGGCGGCAAGATCGAGCGCAGCGCAGCCCACGGCCTTGTAGAGCACAGGGCCTCGATGCGCAAGCGCGCCCCCTTCCGCCCCGCCCTGCCCGCTCCGCGCGATGCACATCTGCTCCAGAGGCGTGACCTCCGCCCAGTCCACGACCGCAAGAAGAAGGTCCCCGGCTTCGGTGCGCGCGCCCTCCAGGCTGTCCGTGAACAGGCGGCAACGCCGCACCAGCGAGACAGGAATCTCGGCCCGCTCCGGGCTGAAGGAGCCGATGGCCGCGATGAATGCGTCCCCGCGCACCGTCTCCGGGATGACCGGCGTCGGGCTGTTGGTGGCTGTGACTATAAGCGTGGCCCGGTCCAGCACGTCCTCCGGACGCGCCACGCTACTAGCCGGAACGCCCGCCCCGCGCAGGCGCACGACCAGGGCTTCGGCCTTGGCGGAGTCGCGGGCGCAGACGAACACCTCCTGCACGCCCAGGCCCGCGTGGAAGGCCATGGCGTGCGACAGGGCCTGCACCCCGGCCCCGACCACCAGCAGCGGCCCCTGCGGCTCAGGGGCCAAAAGCTCCGCCGCCAGGAGCGACGCGGCTGCGGTGCGCCGTGCCGTGACCTCAGGGCCGTCCAGAAGCCCCAGGCGCTCGCCTGTGTTAGCGCGCATCACGTCCACCTCGCCCTGAATGAGCGGCAATCCCAGGGCAGGATTTCCAGGGCTGACCGTTATCAGCTTGGTGACGGCCAGTTGCCCGTCAGTGGCGGGCATCACCAGCAGCACCCCGCCCCCCGGCAACGGCAGACTCAGCCGTTCGGGAACGTTCAATTCGCCTCTGCTCTTCGCGGCCAGGACGCCCGCGATTTCCTCACTCAGGGGGACATAGGGCAACAGGGCGGCAGTGGCCGCCGCATCATATACTTTCACGACAGCACCTGATTCTCTTATGATTTACGCTGCGACACTCTTAATACACACACTGCAACACGAACACCCCGCGACGCACCCCATAGGGGATTCCAAAGGGACTTGTCCCTTTGGCCGCCGGAGGCTTCTCCCACGCCTATCTCCCCTAACCATCCCAGGAGAATGCGATACCACAATACCCATGCACACGCAGAAATCTTGCATTCACGTCACAACGTCGCACCCACCAACAAATGTCCCCCAAAAAGCCGCACTCCCCCCACCTCCCGCTACGCTTCGCCCCTCTCATAGCGCCGCTTCATCCAGTTCTGCAACTCGTCCAGATAGGTGTACACGACGGGGGTCAGGAACAGCGTCACCACCTGGGAGATCACCAACCCCCCGGCAACGGCCAGCCCCAGCGGCTGACGGGCCTCACCGCCCGCTCCGTAGGCCATGGCGATGGGCATGATGCCCGCGATGGCGGCCACTGTTGTCATCATGATGGGGCGAAAACGCGTGAGGCACCCCTCGAAGGCGGCGTCATAGGCGCTCTTGCCTGACTTCTCGCTCTCGATGGCGAAGTCGATGACCATGATGGCGTTCTTCTTCACGATGCCGATCAGCATGATAATGCCCACAAAGCCGTAGAGGTCCAGCTCACGCCCAAAGATGAGCAGCGTGATCAGCCCGCCCAGCGCCGCCGAGGGCAACCCGGACAGGATGGTGATGGGATGGATGAAGCTCTCGTACAGCACTCCAAGGATGATGTAGATGACCACAATGGCCAGGAGCAGCAGGAAAGGCACGCTGGCCGCAGATTCCTTGAAGGCTGTGGCCTGACCCTCGAAGGTGTGGCTTACCTCGCCGGGCAGTTCCCTGGCCGCCATCTCTTCGATGGCGCTCACGGCCTGCCCCAGTGAATAGCCCGGCGCAGTGTTGAAGGAGATGGTCACGCTGGTGAGCTGTCCGGTGTGGTTGACGGTAATCGGCCCCACTGCTTCCTCGATTTCCACCAGGTTGTCCAGGGGGACCAGCTTGTCCTTGTTCTTGTCCTTGTTGTTCTCCAGGTCCGGCTGCACGTAGAGCTTGGAGAGCATCGCCGGGTCGGTCTGAAAGCGCGGCTCCACCTCGATGACCACGCGGTAGGTGTCCGTGGTGGCGTAGACGTTGGAGATCTGGCGCGCGCCGTAGGCCGACCACAGGGCGGTCTCGATGGCCTTGGCCGAGATGCCGAAGCTGGCGGCCTTGTCGCGGTCGATGTTCAGGCGCACCTGGGGTCCGTCGATCTGCATGTCGGAGTTCACATCGCGAAGCTGTGGCAGGTCGCGCATCTTTGCTTCCATGTCGCGCGCAGCGGCGTAGAGCTTCTCCACCTCCGGCGAGAGAATGGTGAACTGATAGAGCGCGCGCGTGCTGCGCCCACCGATCTGGATGGCCGGGGGGTTGAACATGAAGGTGCGCAGGTTGCTCACCCCGGAGACCGCGCCGCGAAGCTGGTTCAACACGGTGTCGATGTCGTCCTTGCGCTGCGAGGCGGGTTTCACCAGCGTGAAGAAAGCGGCGTTGTTCATGGAGGTGTTGGGGCCGCCCACGCCCACGATGCCCACCACCTTGTGCACGTTGGGGTTGGGCGAGATACGCCCGGAGACGTCCAGCAGGCGGGTCTTCATGGTCTCGAAGGAGGCGCTCTGCTCGGCCTGGGCGTAGCCGAAAATGAAACCGGTGTCCGTGGTGGGGATGAAGCCGGTGGGCACTTTGGTGAACAGCCACAGCGTCAGCGCGAGGATACCGAAACTGGCCATAAGGGTGGCGAAGCGATGGCGCAGCACGAAGCGTAGGCTCTTTTCGTAGAGCCCCTCCACGAACTTGAACACCTTGCCCGAGTGCCCCACGGAGCCGTGGCGCAAAAACTGGCTGCACAGCATGGGCGTGAACGACAGTGTGACGAACCCGGACACCAGGATGGCGATGGTGATGGTCACGGCCAGTTCGTTCAGGATGCGCCCCAGGATGCCCGCCATGAACATGATGGGCACGAACACCACGGCCAGCGAGAGGGTCATGGACACGATGGTGAAGCCGATCTGACGCGCGCCTTCGAGCGAGGCCATCATGGGCGGCTTGCCCATCTCCATGTGCCGCACGATGTTCTCAAGCATCACGATGGCGTCGTCCACGATGAAGCCCACGGCCAGCGTGAGCGCCATGAGCGAGAGGTTGTCCAGGGAAAAGCCCATCTCCTTCATGATGGCGAACGTGCCGATGAGCGCCGCCGGGAGCGCAAGGCTCGCGATGATGGTGGCCCGGATGTTCTTCAGGAACAGGAACACCACCACGACCACCAGGGACACGGCCAGGGCCATGGTGAGCTTCACGTCCTCCACGGATTCGCGGATGGTCTGGGAGCGGTCGAACATGACCTCGAACTCCACGGACTGGGGCAGCGTGGCCTGGATGGACGGCAGGAGGGCCTTGATGTCGTCCACAACTTTTATGGTATTGGTGCCGGGCTGACGCCTGACCGCGATGGTCAGGGAAGGCTGCTGGTTGTGGTAGGAGGCGTTCTTGTCGTTAATCGTGGAGTTCACGGCGGTGCCCACGTCGCTTATGCGTATGGGCTTGGAGCCGCGCCAGGCAACTATCTGGTTCAGATAGTGCTTGGCGTTCATGAGCATGCCCCTGGCCTTGATGGTGAAGAGCTTCACCTGGCCGTAGAGCGAGCCCGTGGGCAGGTTCACGTTCTCGGACTGGATGGCCTCGGCCACCTGGTTGATGGACAGGTTGTAGGCGGCCAGCTTGTCGGGGTCCAGGCGCACGCGCGGGGAGTAGGTCTGGTCGCCGTAGATAAGCACTTGGGCCACGCCAGAGGACATGGAGATGCGCTGCGACACGAAGGTCTTGGCGAACTCCGTCAGCTTGTAGAGCGGCAGCGTGGCCGAACGCATGCCGATGTACAGCACGGGGACGTCGGCGGGGTTCACCTTCTGGTAGGTGGGCGGGTTTGGCAGGTTGGGCGGCAGGTAGCCCGTGGCCGCCGAGATGGCGGTCTGCACGTCGGAGCCCGCGCCGTCGATGTTGCGGTTCAGCTCGAACTGCAAGGTGATGCTGGTCTGCCCCAGGGTGTTCACCGAGTTCATGGAGGTGATGCCGGAAATGGTGGCCAGCTGCTTTTCCAGGGGCGTGGCCACGGAGGAGGCCATGGTCTCCGGGTCCGCGCCGGGCAGGTTGGCGGACACCTGGATGGTGGGAAAGTCGATGGCCGGCATCTCGGACACCGGCAGCGACTTGTACGCCGTCAGCCCCAAAAAGATCAGGCCGAAGGTGATGAGCGCCGTGGCGATGGGGCGCTTGATGAAGAGATCGGTCATTGCGGCTTACCGGACGCGCCCTGCCCCGAGGTCGAACCAGAAGCCGGGGCAGCGGCGGGAGCGGGCTGCCCGGCAGGCTGGCCCGGCTCCTGCCGAATCGTCACCGGCCCGCCCGGAGCCACCTGGATAACCCCGTCGGTGATCACGGTCTCGCCCGGAGAAAGCCCTTCGAGCACCACGATGTCCTTCTTGCCCACGTTTCGACCGGTGACGATCTTTCGCAGCTCGGCCGTGGATTTGTCCGTGACCACGAACACGAAGGAACCGTCCTGCCGGGTCATCACCGCGTCGTAGGGAATCACGGTGCGGCCCTTGTCCACGGCCAGGGTGGCCACCACGTTCACGAACTGGCCGGGCCACAGGCCCAGGGAGTTATTCTCGAACTCAGCCTGAAGGACGATCATGCCTGTCTGGGGGTCCACGGCGTTGTCGATGGCCGTCAGGCGTCCGCGCTCCTTGAGGTCCTGCTCCTCCTTGGGAACGCGCACCGTGGCTGGGATGGTCTCCTTGCCGTAATAGCGGCGCACCAGGGCCAGTTCGCCCTCGCTGACCGAGAAGCGCACCAGCACTGGCTGGACCTGATTGATGGTGACAAGCGTGGACTGGTAGGCGCTGATCGTGTTGCCGGGCTTGACCTGCTGATACCCGGTCACCCCGGTTACCGGCGAGACGATGGTGCAGTATTCCAGGTTGATGCGCGCCGTTTCCACCGCGCCCTGGTCGGCCTTGACCTGCTGCCAACCGGATTCGAAGTCCATGCGGCGCAGCTCGTATTCGTCCTGGCTGATCACCTGCTGGCGGATGAGGTCCTTATAGCGCAGGTAGTCGCGCCCGGCCTGGGCGGCCTTGGCCCAGTCGCGATTGAGCGCCCCCACGGCCTCGTTCAGTTTCGCCTCGAAGGGCTGGCGGTCGATCCGGGCAAGCAATTGGCCTTCGCGCACCAGCGCCCCTTCCAGGAAATGCAGAGACTGAAGCATGCCGGTCACCTGGGGTTGCACGGCCACAGTGCGCGCTGCCGCCACATGCCCAACTCCACTCACGGTGATGGGGGCGTCGCGCAGTTCGGCCTTGACCACGCGGACCGGCACCGGACGAACAGGCGGGGCATCCTTCTTCTTCTCGCAACCCAGCAGCAGGATGGCCGCCATGACGACAATGAAAACGATTTTCACCACATGCGCCCCAGAGAAATCTGCATTTTTATTTTTTATCCTTTTTGCCCACAAGCGTAAAGCGGAGAGGGTTTTCCCCTCACGGGACTTGTGCTCCTCTCCCGCCCAAGCTACTAGAGTCCCCCAACAGCTCCTCGCATCATCACCCCCGGCTCGGGCGCAACACTTTAACTTACATCATCACGGCACAGCATGGGCAAGTTTCTCTCGGTTCTTCTGTTACTCATCCTCGCCGGCCTTGGCGTCGGCGCATATTTCTTCACCAGGGACATGACCGCGCCGCAGGTGGTCCTCACACCGGATCGCCCAGCCACAGGCAGCAAGCGCGAGTTCACCGTGACGGCGTCGGACCCGACGTCGGGCATCAAGTCCATCAAGATTTCGGTGCTCCAGGCCCAGAAAGAGACCACCATCGTCCAGAAAAACCTGGAACCCGCTCCGCGTGAGCTCGTCGAGAAGTTCAACCTGGATCAGGCCGGGCTGCGCGAAGGCCAGTTCGATCTGGTGGTGGTGGTCACGGACAAATCCGTGTTCAACTTCGGCGCTGGCAACACCACGCGCGTCACCAAGACCATGACCCTGGACAACCGCGCCCCGGTGATCTCGGTGCTGTCCCAGGCGCACCACATCAAGCAGGGCGGCGCGTGCGGCGTGGTCTATCAGGTGAACAAGGACGTAGAACGCTCCGGCGTGATGGTCGGCGACTACTTCTTCCCCGGCTACAAGCTCGATTCCGGCAACTATGCCTGCGTGTTCGCCTTCCCCTGGAACATGGAAATCTCCAAGTTCCAGCCCAGGCTCTACGCTGAGGATTCCGCCGGAAACGAGCGGTCCATATCCTTCCGCTACAACGCGAAGCCAACCAAGTTCAAGTTCGACAGCATCAACGTCGGCGACGACTTCCTCCAGTCCAAGATGCCCCAGTTCGAGGCCATGTACCCGGACTTGAAGGACCCCGTACAGATCTACATCAAGGTCAATCGGGACTTGCGCAAGGAAAACGTGGCCAAGCTCTTCGAGTTTGCCAAGAAAACGTCCCCCAAGATGCTTTGGGAAGGCCCCTTCCTGCGCCTGCCCAACGCCGCCCCGCGCGCGGGCTTCGGCGACGGGCGCTCCTACATGTACAAGAACCAGAAGATCGACGAGGAAACCCACCTGGGCGTGGACCTGGCCTCCCTGGAGAACGCCCAGATTCCCGCCGCCAACCACGGCAAGGTCATCTTCACCGGGTTCTTCGGCATCTACGGCAACGCCGTGATCATCGACCACGGCTGGGGGATTCAGAGCATCTACTCGCACATGAGCCAGATCAGCGTGAAGGAAGGCGACGAGGTGAAACGCGGGACGATCATCGGCAACACCGGGGCCACCGGCCTTGCCGCCGGTGACCACCTGCACTTCGGAATCGCCCTCCAGGGCATCGAGATACAGCCCATCGAATGGTGGGACCCGCACTGGATCAAAGACAACATCACCAGCAAGTTCCAGTAGAACGAGTAAGAGGCCCCGCCGCGCAAGCGACGGGGCCTCTTTCAGTATCCGGCTCAGATGTTCGGATTCCAAGCCCCAATCAGCCATCTCGTGACCAATGTGAGGCTGCCACGCGTTGGAAGCCCAGATATAGCGCCATGATCAGGACAGTGCGCGGGACATCCAGAAAAATCCCTTATGGACGAAAGGAGAAGCTTTCATTTCCCCCACATGCTTTGAACATGTAAGAGTGCAGCCATCTCGTATCCTGACAGGAGACTGCCATGAAAGCCCAGATACTGCGCTCCTACGGAGCGAAGCCCGATTTCGCCGCCGCCGACGTCCCCATGCCCGAACTCAAACCCGGTCACGTGCTGATCCGTGTGGCCGCCACCAGCGTCAATCCGGTGGACATCAAGATGCGCACCCTTGCGCCACCTTTCGCGCCAAAGCTGCCTGCCGTCATGGGCATGGACGTGGCCGGGGTGGTCGAGGCCGTGGGCGAAGGCGTCACCGCCTTCAAGTCGGGCGATGAGGTGTTCGGTTGTCCTGGGGGCATCGCCGACCTGCCCGGCGCGCTGACCGAATACATGCTGGCCGACGCGCGCCTGCTGGCCCCCAAACCCGCCCGCCTGTCCATGGCCGAAGCCGCAGCCCTGCCCCTGGTGACCATCACCGCCTGGGAGGCCCTGTTCGACCGCGCGCGCCTGAAACCCGGCCAGCACGCCCTGATTCACGCCGGCACGGGCGGGGTTGGTCACGTAGCCGTGCAGCTGGCCAAGGCCCACTGCGCGCGCGTGGCAACCACGGTGTCCTCGCCCGACAAGGCGAAACTGGCGGCGTCGCTTGGGGCGGACGACATCATCAACTACCGCGAGGAGGGCGTGGACTCCTACGTCGCGCGCCTGACCGCAGGACGCGGCTTCGACATGGTGTTCGACACCGTGGGCGGGGCAACGCTGGACGCGTCCTTCCAGGCTGCCGCCCTGTACGGCACGGTGGTCTCCACCAACACCCGCTCCAGTCACGACCTGTCCCAACTGCACGCCAAGGGACTGACCCTGTCGGTGGTGTTCATGCTGCTGCCGCTGGTCACGGGCCAGGGCCGGGAGCGCCACGGGGAGATCATGGCCCTGGCTGCTGCCCTGGCCGAGGTGGGAGAGTTGCGCCCAGTGCTGGCCGAGCGCCGTTTCCACTTTGAGGAGATCGCGAAGGCCCAACAATACCTGGAGTCAGGCAAGGCCGTGGGCAAGGTGGTGCTGGAGATTCGTTGACCTCATGGCCGGTCTGGTGCAGAGAATGACAAGAATTCTCAACCCCATTTCCAAAGGAGCCTACATGATCAAAGCACTCCTCACCGCCCTCCTGCTCACCGGCCTCTTGGCCGTAAACGCGCTTGCCCAGGACACCAAGATCCCCAACCTGGTCGGCGATTGGAGCGCCGGAAAAAGCGACCTGCACCACGGCAAACAGGGATTCATCAACATCGAGCCCACATCGGCCAAGCTGACCGTCACAGACCAGAAGGGCCGAGTGTTCCACGGCGTGGTGGAATGGCTCGGCAAGGCTCCCGGCAAGGACACCTTCTCCGGCGTGATCGACAAGGACAACGTCACCTTCTACATGGCAGGCCACACCGACGCAGTGCGTATCGGCAAGATGGAAGGCCCGGACGCCTTCACGTTCTACTTCCTGCACGCGGGAGGACCAAATCCCAGGGCGGGTTATGTGGAATACAAGCGCGTAAAGAAATAGCCCAAGCACGACACGAAAAGGCCGCCGGAACGGGTTCCGGCGGCCTTTGTATTTTCTGATCTCCCGACAATCGGCGGCCTTTGTATTTTCTGATCTCCCGACAATTTCAATGCATGTTTAGCGAAGCATCTCCAGGTTGATGACGATGTCCACCGTGTCTCCCAGCACGCCCATCTTCTGGAACTTGCCGTCACTCACGTGGTACTCCAGCATATTGATGGAAAAATGCGCCTCGAAGCCGGCCAGTTGCTTGCCCTGCTCCATGGGAGAAGGCCTGGTTCCCAGAGAGGTAAAGGGCAGCTGGATACGTTTGGTGACGTCCTTTATGGTCAGGTCGCCTTCGGCCACGTACTCGTTGCCGCCCTTGGAGGTGATACGCTGGCTGACGAACCGCATGCCGGGATATTTGGCCGCGTCGAAAAAGTCCGGGCTCTTCAGGTGTTCGTCGCGCTTGGCCACACCGGTGTCCACGCTGGCCATGTCCACGCTCACGTCGATGGAACTGCCGCCCAGGTTGGCAGGATCGAAGCGCACCGTGCCGGAATAGCTGTCGAAACGCCCCGGAACCTGGGCAAGTATGTGCTTGACGAAGAACAACACCGAGCAGTGCGGCGGGTCGAAGGCCCACGCGGGCGCAGGCTCCCCTCTCGCATCTGAAGCAGCTGCGGCGATCCCCGCGCCGGAGTCCGCAGGCGTCTGCGTCCCGGCGGCCATGGCCAGTCCCGCAAATCCGACGACAGACAGCAGCACGGCGAGGCGCAAGCCTCCCATCACACTACCCCATTTATTTGAAAAGCTTGACATACTGGCCGTAGCCTTCCTTCTCAAGGTCTTCCACGGGGATGAAGCGCAACGCCGCTGAATTCAGACAGTAGCGCAGCCCCGTGGGCTTGGGGCCATCGTCGAAGACGTGGCCCAGGTGCGAATCCGCCAGCTTGGAGCGCACCTCGATGCGCACCGAGAAAAGCGAGCGGTCTTCCTTGGTGACGATGTTGCCCGGCTCCAGCGGCGCGAAGAAGCTCGGCCAGCCCGTGCCGGAGTCGTACTTCTGGAGCGACGAGAACAGGGGTTCACCGGACACGATGTCTACGTAGATGCCGGGGCGCTTGTTGTCGTTGTAGGCGTTGTTGAAGGGCGGCTCGGTCCCCTCGTGCTGCGTCACCTTGTACTGAAGTGGATTGAGCATGGCTTTCAGTTGCTCGTCCGTGGGCTTCACGAAGGGCTTGGGCGGCGAAGCCGCGTCGCCCGTCTGCCTTGCGGTCTGGGCCTTGGGCGCTGGCTGATCAGGGTTCACCGGCTCGGCAGCGCCCTCGCCCCAGGTCTTCTTCAGGAACTGGTCGCGCCCGGAGCCCCAGCGGTAGTAATTGTAGCGGACGGGATTATTCTTGAAATAGTCCTGGTGGTAGTCCTCTGCGGGATAGAACGACTCAAAGGGCCGGATTTCCGTGGCAATGGGCTTTGCGCCGAACACGCCGGACTTGGCCAGCCGCTCCTTGGATTCCTCGGCAATCCTGCGCTGCTCGTCGTCGTGATAAAATACAGCGGAGCGGTACTGCTTGCCCCGGTCCACGAACTGTCCCCCCGTGTCAGTGGGATCGATATGCTTCCAGAAGAATTCCACCAGCTGCAAGAAGCTCACTTTCTTGGGGTCGAAGAACACCTGGATGGACTCCAGATGTCCGGTGGCTCCAGCGGAGACGTCCTTGTAGGTCGGGTTGGGCTCCTTGCCGCCGCTGTACCCGGATATGACCCGGATAACGCCCGGCAGCTTCTCGAAATCAGACTCGGTGCACCAGAAACAGCCGCCCGCGAAAGTCGCCACGGACTCTCCGGGGGTGGCCTTAAGGTCCTGGGCGGTCACGGCGGCGGCTCCGTCGCCCATTGGCCAGATGCAGCCCACCGCGACCAGCGTCAGAAACCAGCCCGTGCTGCGTGCGAATGACGTCATGAATCTCCTCGTTGGGACAGGACACTACGTCTCATGCTCAGACCGCCATGGCCGTGACCGAATAACCGCGATCCATGAAACCCCAGCGAACGGCCTCATCAAGTTCGACCCACGGGGTGGCCTCGCTGTACTGGGCCAGCACGCCGTTGGAATCCACGAAGACGTATCCGCCCCCTCCGTCGTAGTTCTGGATGGTGCCAAGGTTGGTCACCAGCCACTGCCTGGGGGGGATCATGCCGATGACCTCGCCGTTCATGTTGTCGACGACTGGGAGTGATAACCATTCGCGCATGACAAGCCTCCTTATGTAGATTTTACCCGCTGACGGAAAATTTCAAGCCTGTCTCCCCATAGCACACTGCGAAGGGATGGCAACGCAAAATTATATTTTCGGCGGCACAGATTGCAGAGAGGCTGGCGGCATGGACGCCAGAGGTCATGGAGGGGTGGCAGGCCGGGTCCGGCCAGAGGACGCTGTTTGAGATATAATGCTATGATTCCAGGGCGTTTGAAACAGAAAGGGAACCGGATGCACATCCGGTTCCCTTCGTGGCGAACATAAAAAATGGACTCGCGGTGGTCCCCTGCAAACAGACTGCGCCCTGCGTGAACATGCGCAGGTTCATTCAGGCAGCTTGGCCGCGAACGCGCGGGACACCCCACGAGGCCCTGAGCGACGCCCTACTTCCTCGGGCCTTTGGGACCACGTCCGCTGCCGGAGGCGCGCCGACCCTGGCGTTGATCCCCTGCCCGCCCGCCGCGTCCGTCGCCCTGGCCGATGCGTGCATCGTCGCGTCCAGTTCGTGCGTCGCGTCCGGGGCGTGCATCGTCGCGTCCGGTGCGTGTATCCCGCCCGTTTCGGGCATCATCGCGTCCGGTACGTGTATCTCGGCGAGCCCCGCCATACGGGGTCTCCGGCCTGGACGGAGCCAGGATGCCGTGCTGCTGCAAGCGCTCGGCGTCGGTGGCGGCCACATGGATGGGCTTACATTCCATGTCCGTCCCGGCAAAAAACATGGCTGCGGCAGCCGTGCCAGGCAGCGGGATGAAGCACTGCACCTGGCTCGGTTTCCAGCCCTTGGAGGCCAGCCAGTCGGACAGGCCGCGCATGTCCTCCACGGTGCAGCCGGGAAAGGCGCTCAGCAGATAGGGTACCACGTACTGCTCCTTGCCCGCCCGCTGGGATTCGTCCGAGAACAGGCGCAGGAACTCCTCGAACAGCGTGAACGATGGCTTTCGCATCAGCCGCAGCACGTGCTCGGAGCGGTGTTCCGGTGCAACCTTGGCCTGCCCGCCCGTGAACTCGCGGATCATCACACCAAGCGCAGTCTTGTCGGCAAGGCCCAGGTCCATGCGCCAGCCGCTGGCCACCCGCACATGCTTGACACCGGGCAGGCCGGATACTCCACGCAAAAGCTCCACGAATTCCTTCTGGTTCACCTTGAAGTGCTTGCAGATGCGCGGCGTCAGGCAGCTCGGGCGCGCGCAGGAGGCCGTATCCCCTGCGCAATGCCCGCCCCACATGTTGGCGCTGGGGCCGCCCACGTCGCTGACGCTTCCGGTGAAATCCTTCTGGGAAGCCATGCGTTTGGCCTCGGCCAGCACGGAGGCCCGGCTGCGTGAGCGGATGCGCCGCCCCTGGTGCAGGGCCAGGGTGCAGAAGGAGCATCCCCCGGCGCAGCCCCGGTGGGTGTTCAGGCTGGTGGCGATCATGGCCGTGGCCGGGATGGCCTCCTTGTAGGACGGGTGCGCCCGGCGCGAGAACGGCAGGGCGTAGAGCCTGTCCAGGCCTGGGCCGTCCAGGCCGGGTCCGGGCGGCGTCAGGATGAGCAGGCGGTCGCCGCTTGGCTGCGTGGCTGTCTGGCGGTCCTGGTGGACATGGCGCTCCAGCAGCTTGGTGGCCTGCACCAGAAGCGTGCGGTCAGCCAGCATGGATTCATGCGACGGCAGCTCCAGCACGTCGGCGTCAGGCGGAAGGTCATCGGGCTTCCCGGCAAAGGCCAGGCCAGGAATCGAGGCCATGGCGGAGCGCAGGTCGCCGCCCTCCTCCAGTGCCGCGTCGAGAGAGTCTGCCAACGATATGATGGACTGGTCCGCCATGCCGTAGAGGATGGCCGTGGCCTTGCTGTCGAACAGGACCGAGCGCCGAAGCGCATCCGACCAGAAATCGTAGTGCGACACGCGCCGCAGCGAGGCCTCGATGCCACCCAGAATCACCGGAATGCCAGGAAAGGCCCGGCGCACGATGTTGGTGTAGGCGATACCGGCCCGGTTGGGGCGGTTTCCGGCCTTGCCGCCGGGAGTGTAGGCATCGTCGGAGCGTTTCTTACGGAAAGCAGTGTAGTGGGCCAGCATGGAGTCCAGCGCCCCGGCGGTGACGCCAGCGAACAGGCGCGGACGGCCCATGGCGGCCACGTCGTCGGGGACGTCCCAGCGCGGCTGGGCCACAATGCCCACGCGGTAGCCGTGTTCCACGAGCCAGCGGCCCAGAAGCGGCGCGCCGAAGGACGGATGGTCCACATAGGCGTCGCCGGTGACGAGGAGAATGTCCAGTTCGTGCCAGCCGAGACGGTCCATCTCGGCGCGGGTCATGGGGAGGAAATCGGGTTGGGTGAGGGGCGTACGCGACATGGGGGGAGTATGGTCATTGAAGCGCCTCAGGTCCAGTACTCAACTCCGGTC
>WSYE01000012.1:86233-135351 GCA_009773665.1 Desulfovibrionaceae bacterium
GGCCCGAAGGCCGCCTTTTTGCTATTTGGGATTCCAAAGGGGCTTGCCACTTTGGCCGCCGGAGGCTTTTTCCACTCCGGCTTCACTCTCGTATTACCAACTCTTCTTGCGCTGGTCTTCCAGCGCCTTAGCCTGCTCCTGCCAGTCCTCGAAACCGGCGTGGTACAGGGCGTCGGCGACGGTTCTCTCCCAGTCCCAGGCGGCGTAGATGACCGGCTTGTGGAACGCGGCGCGGAACTTCTCCAGCTCCTGGCGGTAGAAGTTCTCCTTGGGGGTGTCCAGGTGGTCGCGCAGCTGCGTGGAGAGCCTGGTCTGCTCGCCCTCGTACCACTCGGACAGATCCTTGGAGGACTTGTACTTCTTCAGGATGTGCTCGTACTTGTGGGAGATGAGCATCTCGTGCAGGCGATTCAGGTGCTGCTCGCTCACCCAGCCACCAAGGCCGGACACGGGAATGTTCAGCGCTTCCACGGCCGCGACGTCGAACTTGGTCTGGTAGTAGGTGTCGGGCACCACCGAGGCGCTGACGATGCCCGCGATGGACACCAGGCCGCGCAGGATGAGGCTGTTGGACACGCCCTGTCCGCAGAAGCCGACCTTCTTGCCCATCTTCTGGCCGGTGAAGATGGTCACCAGGATGGCCCACACCACGGCGGGGTCTTCCTCGTCGTAGATGTGCTTGAGGCTCGGGTTGTCGCGGTCGGTTGCCAGCACCATCTGGGTCATGTCGTTGGAGCCGATGGAGAAGCCGTCGAACTCCTCGATGAACTCCTTGGCCAGAATGGCGTTGGAGGGGATCTCGCTCATCAGGTGGATCTTCAGGCCGTCCTCGCCGGAGCGCATGCGGTGCACGCGCGACAGGTAGCGGCGCATGGAGCGGGCTTCTTCCAGGGTGCGCACGAAGGGCAGCATCATCTGGAGGTTCTTGCCGCCGAAGATGCCGCGCGCAAGCTTGAAGGACTCGATCTCCCAGTCGTGGATGTTGCGCGAGACGCCGCGATATCCCAGCATGGGGTTATCCTCGAAGTGCTCGAACAGCATGCCGCCGACCAGGTTGCGGTACTCGTTGGATTTGAAGTCTGTCGTGCGGTAGATGATGGGTTTGCCGAAGAAGGCCATGGCGAACAACGACAGGTTCTGCGCCAGGGTCTGGACGTAGAGCTCCTTGCCGGTGCGGTAGCCGCGCGAACGCAACTGCTTGGCGATGCGCCCGGGCAGGGTGCGCACTTCTTCCATGTCGCGCTGGATGCCCACCTGACGGGCGATCTCGGCGCGCATCTCCTTGATCTTCTCGATAGTCTCAACGATGAGCGGCTCGTGCGCCACGGACTGGGCGCGCTCGGCCACGTGGGCCTTCACTTCCATGCGGCGCTTAACTGCCTCGGCATGGGTGGAGGTGTCGTTCAACTCATCCCAGTAGCCCATGATGACCGCCACGTGGTCTTCCAGGCTGATGGAGGTCTTCAGCACGTCCAGGCGGCGGGTGGCGTTGCCCAGGTACTCGTCGAGCTTCTTGTCCAGCTCACGAAGCTTGCGGTGAATGGCCAGCACCTCGTCGGTGCCGCGCGCGCCCTCGCGCTCGGTGAGGTTCTCCAGCTCTTTTGCCAGACCAGTGACCAGCCCGACGTACTGGCGCAGCTTCAGGTCCATGGGGATGTAGCCGGCGGCCATCTGTTCGGTGATGGCCTTGGTCAGGTTGTGCTCGTACTCCTGGAGTTTCTTCTCCACCAGCTGTCCGAGAACGCCCTGGTCGTAGGCTTCAAGCGCCATGGGGTGCACGCCGATGTTACCCAGCATGAATTCAGCGCGAAGTAAGCCAACCTCGAAGTCGGAGATGTTGCGCAAGCGCGAGAGGAACAGGGCCTGTCCCACGTCCGCCAGGATCAGGCCGACTTTGGTCTTGGTGGCGGGCAGCTTGGAGAGGTCCATCTCGCCGCCAACGGCCACCAGGGGCAGCAGGCCGCGATAGGCCACGCCGCGCGAGCCGTCCACGGTGACTTCCTGGCCGTCCAGGGAGCGCAGCAACTCGGCGCGCTGGATGCCGATGACCGCAGGGATGCCAAGCTCGCGCGAGGTGATGGCCGCGTGCGAGGTGTCGCCGCCAACGTCCGCCAGGATGGCCGAGGCCACGCGCATGCCAGGGACCATGTCCGGGTCGGTGCGGTCGGCGGCCAGAATGTCGCCCTTGTTGATCTTGTTGAGCTCCAGGGCCGAGCGCAGGAAGCGCACGGTTCCCTGTCCCGCGCCGCGCGAGGCGCCGTTGCCTTCCAGGATGACCTGGGCACGCGCCAGGGCGGTCTTGTCCACTTCCATGCGGCGCATGAAGATGGTGTCGGGATGCAGCTCGAATTCTTCGTTCCAGCGGGTCTCGGGCCGGGCCTGCACGAACCAGAGCCGCTCGGACTGGTCGATGCAGAACTCGGTGTCCATGATCATGCCGCGATAAGCGGCGGAAATGGCGCGCACGCCCTTGGCCACTTCCTCGGCCTGGGCCAGGGACAGCGCCCAGCGATACGCTTCCAGCTCGTCCACGGGGACGATCTTGGTGCCGCCGCGCTCGTCGTAAATGATCTTCTTGTCCTTGAAGCCCATGAAGCGGATGACCACCTCGCGGGTGTCGTCGCCCTGGAACACATAGAGCTTGTCCGGGGTGACCATGCCGCCAACGACCGCCTCGCCCAGGCCGTAGGAGCAGTCGATGGACACGAGGTCCTTGCGGTCGGTACCCTGGCAGCCGGTGGAGGTGTCGGCGGAGAAGGCCGTGCCGGAGATGACGGGGTTGATCATGCGCATGATGCACACCGAGAGGGAGGTGTTCTCGATGGCCCATTCCTGCTTGGCCATTTCGGCGATGGAGTCGTCGCCGGTGCGCTCAGCCAACTGGACGGCGTCCAGAATGGCTTCGCGGCGGTAGGTCATGGAGCGCAGGTTGTAGGCGGAGGAGCAGTCCCACTGGTAGGCTTCCACCACGCGGTCGTCGCCCACAACGTTGAGATATGTGTCCTGAAGGCCCGCGAAGGCCTTCTTGCAGGAGTCCTCGCCCGCAGCGGAGGAACGCACGGCCACGGGCACGTCTTCCAGGCCGGCGTCCTTGCAGATGTCCTGATAGGCAAAGCGTACTGCCTCGGCCACGTCCTCGGGCATCTCCACGCAGAGGATGGCCACCTGCACCAGCACGCTTCGTTTGCGCAGCTGATCAATGCCCTCGGGGGAGGTGGCGAAGCCTTCCACCACGTTGTTGACGAAGGTACGCAGCTTGATGAGCGTGGCCTTCTCCTGGGCGGAGTTCTTCACTTCCTGGGCCAGGGTGCGCACGAAATGCTTCAGGAATTCCGGGTCCTTATTGACCTCTTCGCTGGTCCAGTCAACGCGATTGTATTCGTGATCCACGGTCTGGCGGATAAGCGCCGCGTTGACCTTGGTCTCGTCGAGAAGCTTATGGAAGGCAATGGAGGAAACAGCCCTAAACTGGGGCGAACGGATGCCAGCAACCTGGCTGATGATGGCGGTGTTGTAGTTCTTGCCCCCCACCAGCAGCTCGGCTTCCTCGCCAATGACCGCAATGTCGGCCCCGGTGAGGATGAGCTTCTTGGTTGTCTCTTTCTTGTCTTTGGCGGGAGCTTTGGGAGCGGCTTTAGCCATTCGATTCCTCCTTGGAATATCCACACGGCGTCACCAGGACGCCAACCTCATAAATTTCGCGCTATCAGAAACAGGGGGCGGCGGGCAAGATAAACCCGCCGCGCGCCCCTAATCTGTATACTCCATTCCGTAACCGCACCAGGGACAGTAGTGGAAGTCCTCGGTGGCCAGGGGCTCCTTGCAGCCGGGGCAAGCCTTGCCCACGGGCATCAACTCCACCAGCAGCTCGCCTTCCTTCACCGGGACCATTTTCTTGTCCTCGAAGTAGTCGGCGTTCTTGAGCACCCGCTTCACCACGCCCTCCACCTGGGACAGCATGGACTTCTCCTGCTTCATCACCGAGATGTTGAGCACTTCCTGTCCGGGCTTCAGGAAATCGCCGGGGCTCACGTGCATGACCCACAGGTCGCCGTTGCACGGGGCCGCGATATGATAGGGGTTGCTGGGATCGGCCATCTCCACGGACAGGTCGGACTTTCCACTCAGGGCCTCGGCCACCTTGACCTGGTAGGACAGGATTTCCGAGTCCATTACGTAGCGCACCACGCTCATGCCCTGATGGTCCGGGGCGGCGATATCCAGGAGCGTGAAGGTGTGCGGCTTGCCGCGCGAGTCCTCGAAGAACAGCTCCTGTCCGGGCTCCAGGCCCTCGAACCACACGTCCAGGGGCAGGCGGTTGGGATCGCCGTACTTGGTGCGGAATTCGATGGTCTTCAAGGCGTCGCCGGGATGGTTCAGGTACATGACGAACTCTTCGCCCGTGGGGTCGCGCTGGAGGCGCTTGGTCAGGGCGATGAACTCGGCGGAGAGGTCCACGTCCTTGAGGGCGGCCAGGGGCGACTCCGTGGTGCGCTGCTCCACGGCGGCCTTCCACTCGGGGCCGAAGGCGGACTCGTAGACCCAGTCCGGCGGCCAGCCCAGGGGCAGCTTTCCGTACTTGCCCAAAAGCAGCTGGCGGAAGGCGTCGTTGGCGTCCGCGTAGAGCATGAGCCGGTCGTCCCGGCAGGCCGGGGTGATGCACTCGTCGGGATGCTGGCTGGTGGCGTCGAGCACTTCCAGCATGTCGCGCACGGCGCGTTCACCGCCCCGTTTGTACGCTCCGGTCACGGCCAGGAACGCGGTGTTCCAGGTGATCTGCGAACCGGGGGTCACGTCGTGGTAGCGCACGATGCGCCGGGTGCCCGCCAAAAACTTCAGCATGTAGGGCAGCAGGTGGATATAGCCCTGCTTGAGCGCCCCTTCCTGGCTGGAGCTGGTAGCACCGCCGGGCATGCCGTGGTCCACCACGTCGTAGTCGATGCCTTGGAAGTGGGGGGCGGTATATTTGTCGTAGTAGGGCATGATCTGCTTGAGCGCGAAGCCGCAGGAGCGGATCATCTCCTTGTTCAGGCTGGTCTTGAGGCCCAGTTCGTCCTCAAGGTAGGCGGCGGTGGAGAGCACCTCGCCCTGGCCGTACCAGCGCACGGACGCGCCGATGGCCGTGTCCACGATGTGCGCGCCGGCCTTGGCCGCCGCTCCCACGGCGGGCACGAACAGCCCGTCGGTGTAATGGCGGTGGTAGTCGATGATGAGATCCGGGTATTTCTCGCGGATGGCGGTCACCAGGGCGGAGATGAAGCGCGGCGGACAGACGCCTGCCATGTCCTTCAGGCCCAGGGTGATGATCTTCGTGACCTTCTTCTTGGAGAGCCCGGCGACCTTGCCGCAGGTTTCAAGGATATCTTCGAGCACGCCCATGTAGTGGTGCACGTCGAAGCCCTTGGCCCAGCTGAGCGAGATGGCGGGCTGGAACACGTTGCCCTTGGAGTTGAGCGCCACTTCGGCGAAGGGAAGCATGTTCTCGATATGGTTCAGGAAGTCGAAGCAGCGGATGATGTCGTAGTGTTCGCAGATCATCTCGCCGGTAAGGCGCATGAGGTTCTTGGGCTGGGGCTTGTACCCGAGCACGTTGGTGGACCTGATGAGGATCTGCTTGCAGGTCTTGGGCGCGAAGCAGTTCCACTGTTCGGCTTCCGTGAACGGGTAGGTCATGTTGGCCATCATGGCCACGTGGAAGTGCGCGCCGCCGCCGTTCTCCAGGGCCAGGAAGCCGCAGTTGTCCAGATACGGGCCGACCAGCGCGTCCTCGGCCAGACGGAAGCGGTTGCCGGAGTTGGACTGGGTGATGTCCCTGGTGGTGGTGTCCACGAAATGCACCAACCTCGAGTCGCGGATCTGGTCCAGCAGGGCCTGGCGGTCGCCGCGCGGATAGGGCGCGACCCAGGACTTGTGGTCCAGCATGGGCATGGCCGGGGTGAAGCGGCCCAGGCGCTTGTCCTGACGGCCCCGGTACTCGCCCAGCTGCACGTGGGGGTTGTAGCCCTTGGCGGATATTTCGGCCACCAGCTTGGAGAGACGCAGCTGCTCGGGCTCCACGTCGCGGTAGTCCAGCAGCTCGGGCGCGGTGGCGATGAAGTTGGTGTCGTAGTCGCCGGAGCGGAAGCGGGCGTTGCCCATCACCTGGAGGTGGAAGGGGATGGTGGTTTTGACGCCGCCCACGATGTACTCGCGCAGCGCGCGGTCCATGATGCCCACGACCTTGTCCCAGGTGCGGCCGTAGGCCATGAGCAGGGCTCCGGCCGAGTCGTACTGCGAGGGGAAGTCGTATCCGGCGGAGATGCACGAATCAAGGCGCACACCGGGGCCGCCGGGCGAGATGTAGCGGGTGATGAGCCCTGCGTTGGGGGTGAAACCGGCGCGGGGGTCTTCGCAGTTGATGCGCACCTGCAAGGCCCAGTTGAAGGGCTTGGTATTGGATTTATTGTAGCGCAGCTTGGAGCCGAAGGCCACGGCGATCTGCTCTTCCACCAGGTCGATTCCGTAGCGGCACTCGGTGATGCCGTGCTCCACCTGTAGGCGCGTGTTCACCTCGATGAGATACGGCGTGCCGTCGGGCTCCACCAGGAACTCCACCGTGGCCAGCGAGTAGTAGCCCACGTGCTTGATGAGCTTCTCGGACCACTCCTTGAGCTGCTCACGCAGCTCCACGGTCATGCCCTTCCAGGGGGAGGGCGTGATCTCGACGAGCTTCTGGTGGTTGCGCTGCACGGTGCAGTCGCGTTCGTCCAGGGCCAGGACGTTGCCGTGCTTGTCGGCGATGACCTGGATCTCGATGTGGCGAACGCTCTGGAGGTATTTCTCCACGTACAGGCGGGGGTTGCCGAAGCTGGCCAGAGCCAGGGCCGACGCCTTGGAGAAGGCCTCTTCCAGCTGCTTGGGCTCGTGCACCACGTAGATGCCGCGCCCGCCGCCGCCGCCCTCGGCCTTGAGCATGATGGGGAAGGTGATGCTGCTTGCGATCTCGCGGGCCTCGGGAACGGTGACCGCGTTCTCGGAGCCGGGCACCACGGGGATGCCGAGCGCCTTGGCCACGTTTCTCACCGCAACCTTGTTGCCCAGGAGGTTCATGGCCTCGGAGGTGGGTCCGATGAACACGATGCCCGCTTCCGCGCACTTCTTCGGGAATTCGTGGTCTTCGGAGGCAAAGCCCCAGCCGGGGTGGATGGCCGCGATGCGTTTGGACTTGGCCTCACGGATGATGAGGTCCAGGTCCAGATAAGCCCTGGGGTCTTCGCCCAGGAGAATAAGTTCGCGCGCGCCTGCCACCGAGGGGGAGGTCATGTCCACCTTGGTGGCGGTGAGCACCGGCACTGCCTGGAAGCGCTCCCGGACGGAGCGCAGCACGCGCCGCGCGGTTATGCCTCGGTTGGCTACGAGGATTCGTTTTCCCTGGATTTCCTTGAGAACGTCCTGAAAGGTCTTCACGCCCATTGAAATGTACCCAACCTGGATGCTTGTGCGGGCTATGACGCCCGCCAGATGCTGCCGGAGGTGAGAAGCCGCTCGCCCGCTCCGCCAGCGGGCTTGACCCTGAGGGACCCGTCCGGGGCCAGTCCGAGAATGCGCGCGGTCCAGGGGGCTTCGGCGCCCTCCCGGATAACGGCATCCTGTCCCAGCCAGCACAGGAGCGGTTCGACCAAGGCCGCCACATTACTGGGCGGGCCTTGAATAAGACAGGTTTCGTAACTGATTTTCACAAAATCCACAAGTTCGCACCACAGGCCCAAGGGGGTAAAAGAATGCCCCGCCGCCAGCAGATGTCCGGCAGGCACGGCGTGCCCCTCGCGCAGCAGAACCTCGGCGGGGGAACTCGTCAGGTTGAGGCCGATGCCCGCCAGGCTCACGCCCCGGCGCTCCTCAACCAGGACGCCCCCGATCTTCACGTTGCCCAAAAGGATGTCGTTGGGCCACTTGATGCCTACGGGGATGCGCTTGGAGCGCAGGAAACCGGCCAGGCCGTAGCCCAGCATCAGCGGCAGGAGGCTGTCGAACTCCTTGGGAACCTGCGGCAGCACCAGGGCCGCGTACAGGTTGCCCGGCGGCGAATCCCATTCGCGCCGCAGCTGCCCCCTCCCCGCCCACTGGGAGACGGCCAGCACGGAGTCCCACGGATCGAGCATTTTTTTCTCGGCCAGGGGCCGCACCACGTCCAGCGAGGACGAGCAGCGCCCGCACACGACCACCCTGCCCCGGCGGCCGCCCTCCGAAAGCCACCAGGTCTCCTGCGCGCAGGTGGAACACCAGGTGACTGAAATTTCTTGCCAAGGCGCAAGTCTCTGCGCATCCTCTTCCCAGATTGAATGGCAACCCGCCAACACCACAGGATTCAACGGATCGGCCAGTTCCTCTCGCCCCTGCGCCCACAGGAGCACGCCCGGCCCCGGAACCTGGGGACCATGAAGCTCCGCCACGAATGAGAAACCTCCATGGAAATATACCTGATTGGCGGCGCGGTGAGAGACCTCCTGCTCGGAAGGCCCGTCACCGACCGCGACTACCTTGTCGACCACGCTGACCAAGAATCGTTTCAAGGGCGGTATCCCACGGCCCGCCTGGTCGGCAAGTCCTTTCCCGTGTTCATCCTGGACGGGAGCGAATACGCCTGGCCCAGAGGCGGCTCCCTGGAAAAGGATCTGGAGCTTCGCGACCTTACCATCAACGCCATCGCCCTGGACGAAAACGGCGTGATCCACGCCCACCCAAAGGCCCTGAACGACCTCCAGGCCGGGATTCTCAGGCCCTGCTCACTATGGTCCATAAACGACGATCCGGTGCGGGCTTTCCGGGCGGCGCGCTTCGCCGCCCAGTTCCCGGACTTCTCGCCCAGCCCCGAACTTCTGGAGCAGATGCGCGCTGCCGCCCTGAAGGGACGCCTGAAGAGCCACGCTCCGGAGCGCGTGGGGCGCGAACTGCAAAAAGCCCTTGGCGCGACCAAGCCCTCGCGCTTTTTCGAAATCCTGCGGCTGGCCGGGTGCCTGTCACCCTGGTTCGACGAAATGCTGGCCTGCTGCGACGTCCCTGCCGGACCGCCTGAATATCACGACAAGGACGCGTTCGGGCACATCTGCCAGGTGATGGACGAACTGGCCGGGGACGCACTCATGGTCTGGATGGCCGTGGCGCACGACCTGGGCAAGGCCCTCACTCCGCAGGAGGGTTGGCCGAGCCATCACGGCCACGAGAAGCTGGGAAAGATTCCGGCCAGGACGCTGGGCCGCAGGCTGCGGCTGCCCAGGGTGTTCATCGAGGCAGGTGAGATGGCCGCAGTGGAGCACATGCTGGCGGGCAATTATGACGAGCTGCGCCCAGGCACAAAGGTCGACCTGCTCATGCGCCTGGAGGCCAAGCGGCTCACCTCGCGCATCTTCAAGCTGGCTGCGGCGGACGGCCATCCGGGGCTCTACACCAAGGCCAAGCGGGATTTGCGAACCATCCTGAAGGTGCGGTTGCCCGACGACAAGCGCGACCTGGGGGAGGCGTCCGGCGAGATGCTGCGGCAAATGCGCTGTGACGCGCTTGCAGGCACTGACAAACAAAGCCAGACCCACCAATAAGCGAAGAGGAGTCACAGCGCACAAAGCGACTTACACGCGACCTTCCAAGATAAATCACGCGCCACGACACAAAAAAAACGGAAGCATGTCGACACCCCTCCGCAATTACTGTAACAAGCGACCCAGAGGATTGCCGTTTCTCACGATACAAACCAAGCGACACACCCATATCCATCAGGAATATTTAATACCATTCTCAAGTTGGACTGAGCCTGCTTGAGAGGAGTTTTCCCTCGCCCTTTGAGAGGATGTTTGCCTCACCCTGGGTTCCAAGGCGCCATGACGGGGACCATTTTTCACACAGGAGCATTTGACATGAGTGCTGTACCAAGCGTCCTCATCGTTGATGACAATCCCATAGATATCATAACTATGGGAAATCATCTTTCTACGCTCCACGTAACTATCGCAAAGGCCACATCAGGGGAAGAAGCCCTAAGGCACTCCAATGAAACACATTTTGCACTAATAATTCTTGACGTCCAGATGCCTAGTATGGACGGCTTTCAACTTGCTCAAAAAATTCGACACCAACACACAAACAATCACACTCCGATAATATTTGTATCTGCATACAACTCAAACGACATGCAGCTGTTCAAAGGGTATAAATCTGGAGCAATAGATTTCATTTTAAAGCCATTCCACCCAGAGATTCTCCTCTCAAAAGTCCGAGTGCTCTTGGAATTACACCAACGGACTCAAGAAGCTCTCGACAACGCAGAACAGTTACAATCTCTTCTCGCAGCACAGCAGAAGGCAAATGCCAATCTTCTTCATGAAATATCCTGCCGCGAGTGGGCCGAGAATGCGCTGTTGGAAAGTGAAAACAAGTTTCGCCTTCTTTTTGAAAACGCCCCCCTCCCCTATCAGTCCCTGGACGAAAACGGGAACCTGCTTGAGGTAAACCGCCTCTGGCTGAGTGTGCTTGGGTACTCCAAAAGAGAAGTGCTTGGCCGCTGGTTCGGAGAATTTCTTGACGAGAAACATACAGAGCAATTCGAATGCGCCTTCTCGGAATTCAAGCGAAATCGCACTATCGATGGTGTTGAGTTCAATCTTGTGACGAAAGACGGGAATATTGTCCGCGCAATGTTCAACGGGCGTGTGCAACTCAATGAAAACGGCGACACCATAAAAACACACTGCATATTCACTGACATCACCGAACAAAAACGTACACAAGAAGCACTTCGACACAGCGAAGATCGCTATAGAACCATGGTCGAAGATCAAATTGAACTGGTTAGCCGCTTCACCCCTGATGGCAGATTCACATACGTCAACAACAGTTATTGTCAATTTGTGGGAAAGGCACGAGAAGAGCTCCTCGGATACAAATGGCAACCAGTAGCCTTTGAGGACGACCTGCAGGATATAAACGATAAAATCGCCACCATATCCCCGGACAATCCCATTGTCACAATCGAAAACCGCATAATAAACGCCAACAAAGAGGCGCGTTGGATACAGTTTTCAAACAGAGCTTTTTTTGACGACAAAGGAACTATTGTCGAGATACAGTCAGTTGGAAGGGACATTACCGAACGAATACTTGCGGAGAATTTCCGAGACAATGTCGAGCACATCATAAAACACGACATAAAATCGCCCCTAATCGGGCTCCACAGCATTGCTCAACTTATCATGGAGGAGCGGCTAAGCGATTCCATGCGTTCACTGATCCCAGGACTTTTGCATGCTGTTCGACAAGTGATCAGCCTCGTTGATTCATCCGAAAAGATGATTAGGATGGAGAAGAGTGACTATCTCCCACAGAATGAATGGTTTGACCTGCGGAATGTCATGGTCAGCGTTGAGTTATCACTCAAATATTTGTCAGATCAAAAACAAATACCGTTGATTTTCTCAGGAGTTCTTGGCACAAACATGCATGATAGCGACGTATTGCTATTCGGGGAAGAAGCACTCATTGAAGATGCCATCATGAATTTAGTCAAAAATGCAATTGAGGCGTCTCCGACAGGAAGCCACGTAACCATTTCCTTGGAAATATCCAAAAATGAACAATGCATTTCAATACACAATTTCGGCGTAATCCCTAAATCGATTCGTGATAATTTTTTTGAAAAGTACACCACTTTTGGCAAACATCATGGAACTGGCCTGGGCACCTACTCCGCGCAACTCATCGCCAAGGCGCATGGCGGTAGGGTCGAATTCACAACATCAGACGAGGCAGGAACAACACTCACCATTATTCTACCCATTTCAAACCAGTAGTGCCATCACTCGCCAACAACACGTCCTCCTTGATTTCAGAGATTTGCCCGCAAGTAATCGCCCCCCCCTACCACCCCGCCTGCTCCACGGCGTAGAACTCACCGTGGCCGGGAAACACCATGGCGCGGCCTCCCTTGGCGTGCTGTTCCAGGCTGACGTCGGCCATGAAGTTACGCAGCATCCCCATTTCCTTGGCGAAGATCCCCGAATCCGTGTTGGTGCTGGTCAGCAGCGACTTGTGCACCGAGAGCGCGTCCCGGTCGCGGGGCGACATGCTGGCCGCGTCCAGCAGGTAGTCGCCCGTAAACAGAAAGCCCCGCTGCGGGTTGAAGTAGAACACCTGCGCCGCCGCATGGCCGCCCAGGCTCTCCAGGGCCAGAAGCTCCAGGTCCCCCACCCGTATGCGCCCGATCACCTTGAAGCCGCCCAGCATGTCCGGCGTGTCATGGCCTAGGGACTCGAACGCTTCGATGCTCCCAGGCGCCACCAGCCCGGAAAGCCGCCCCACCAGCCGGGTGAAAGGGCGATTGATGCCAGAAAGCGGCCCGCGCCCCAGGGTGCGGTCCTCCTGCTCGAACACCAAGGCGGCGTCGGGGTGCATGAGCACCCTGGCCCCGTACTGCGCCTGGAGCCGCCCGGCCCAGCCTGCGTGATCCGCGTCCGGATGGGTGGCCAGCACTGTGTTGATGCGCGAGGGGTCGAACCCGTGCGCGCCGAGCCAGCCCATCACGTCCTCGAAGTAGATTCCGAAATTCGTATCCAGCATGGCCATTCCGCCCGGATGGCACAGCAGGTAACTGTTGGCCCCCTCCGGGCAGGATAGCATGTACATGCCCACCTGTTCGCTCAGGCGCACCGGGCCGGACAGGCGCAAGGTGAAGCGGTCCCCGGTGCTGCCCAGCGCCAGCGCGGCCAGGCGCAGAATGTTGGCGAACACCTCCGAGGCGGCCAGGGCCTCGCCCGAGACGCCAGAGGCGCTCCGGAATTCCGCCAGGGCCTGGCGCACCGCCTGCGACGTGCCGAACAGCTCGTCCAGGCTGTTCATGCGCTCCGGCGGCAGCACCGCGCGCAGCTTGAAAAGAAACGCCTCCACGCCGGAGAGCCCCAGAGCCTCGTCTACGTCCGCGTCCCGGTCGCCGCGCCACAGCACGTGGTAATGGTATCCGGCGCGCGTGAGCTCACTTAAGAGTTCGGACACCTCGCGCGCTCCGCTGGTGGCCACGGAGGCCTCGGCCATGTCCGGGTCCTGGGCCATGTCGTAGCACATATGGATGACGTTGGCCCCAAACGCCCGGAAACGTCCGGCCAGCGCGGCCAGGGTGCCGGGCCGGTTCTGAACGGCCACCTTGAAGCTGAGCACCCCGGCCATATCGGTGATGGACAGGGGCTCCTCTTCCGAGGGCGCGACCCCGGAGACTTGCGCCGCGTCGGGCAGATGCCCCAGCGCGGCCAGCGAATCGAGCACCGCCGCCAGCTGCGAGGCCTGGGAAGCGGCAAGCGAGAGCTCCACGCGGTGCGGGTTGCGGCCACGGTCGAACAGCAGACGCTCGATGTTGACACCCTGGCCCGCCGCCAGATCGGCCAGATCAGCCAGCGCGCCCGGCTTGTCGGGAAACCAGGCCACAAAGCTCGCCAGCCAGGAGCCTTCGCGCCGGGCCAGGGTGCACAGGGGGGCGTCGGTCACGGTGCCGTCAGGCGTGCACGACGCGGGGGTATTCGAGCGGGGTTCCATTGCCGTCTCCTTGATATCTGCGATGGCTCAAGACCGGGATTGCACGCCTCCCCTGCCTGGGCTAGGGTGGCGTACTGAAATAAATGCACATTTCTCATCATGTTTTTCAAGCGCGTGGCGCGAGTGAGGTGGATATGGACGAACCCCAGACGCTTGGCAAGCCCGTGGCGGCCAGCCACACCGAACTGTCCGTGGCCATGCTCCCGCAGGACGCCAATCCTTACGGCTCCATCCACGGGGGCGTCATCCTCAAGCACATCGACGCGGCGGCCGCCATGGCCGCAATGCGCCACTGCCGCTGCAACGCCGTCACCGTGGCCATCGACAGCGTGAGCTTCCTGGCTCCGTCGCGCGTGGGGGAACTGGTCACGTTCAAGGCCCAGGTGAACCACGTGGGGCGCTCCTCCATGGAGGTCGGCGTGCGGGTGGAGTCGGAGAACCTGTTCTCCGGCGACGTGCGCCACACGGCTACCGCCTACCTGACTTTCGTGGCCATGGGGCAGGACGCGCGCCCCATCCCGGCTCCGCCGCTTATTCTTGAAACCGACGAGGACCGCCGCCGCAACGACGCCGCCCAAAAACGGCGTGAGATGCGCCGCTGCTGCGAGCTGCCCTCAGAGCGCTAGGGTCGCCTCCTCAAACACGTATTCTTGCATTTTTGGAACGCCGAACAGGATCGGCACGCTGCTCATCAAAGGGTGTTCCTGACCCGACCCCCGGAACCGTGGCGTCGCTCCCGTTCATCACGTACGCAAAGCGGCTTGGCGCTTAATAGCCCCTACCAGTTGGCGCGGGGGCCTTTCACTGCATCCGCCCGCAGCAACACCCACGTTCCACCATCACAGGACGAGGCAGGCGTTGCGCCTGCCACGCCTCCAGGCATCGGCATCCCTCCGCTGTACACGCCTTGCGCCCAGACGACTCTCGTCTTCACAGCCGCAAACCGTACCTGACGCCCCTCCCTTGTCCGCACCATGCGTCTAAACGAAGCAATTATCATTGCATGATAATTCATCATCCCACGACTCTTTCAGAGTGAAAAATGCGTACCCATCCAGGAATTCTAAAATTTTTTATTCATCATATTAACATGTTAAGACCATGCAATAAACGGCATGGTTGTTGTAATACGCAATACCATGAAGCACACCGCGAAGAAGAAAGAACTCGCCCTGAAGGGACGGATTCACCGATCGGATCTGACCGTTCTATTCGAAGGGATGCTGAGGGACTTCAAGAAAGGCAGCATCCGCGTCGGCGAAGGCACGGAAGGCGTGACCCTCGCGCTGGCAGACAATCTTGATTTCGAGATCCGGGCGGACATCGGCAAGGGCAGGCAGAAGCTGGTTATTGAACTCAAGTGGGATGGCGAAGCGGAACAATTCCAGTGGCAGGAGTCGTCTTTCCAGGCCGCCTCAAAAGCAAATTCTGGCCCGGTCCGTCCTGGGGCATCGAGATCTGGCGGCGGGGCCAACGCCTTGGTCAATACGCAAGAGACGGTCCTCACCAACGAAGAGAGGCTGTTCTTCAGCTGTGAAGGGAACATGTTCTTCACAAACGCCTCGCACGCCAGGAAGGACCTTCTGGGCAAGCACGTCTACAACTTCGCCAACGAAATAGTCGGCACCGTGGAAGACCTCATCCTGACGCCCGACCAGGGCGTCTCCTCGGCAGTCGTCGGCACAGGCGACGCCCTGGGCAAGTTCAAGCGCGATCTGGTCATTCCCGTTGAACAGCTCATTGTTCAGAACAACCGCCTTGTATTTGCCGGCACAAGCTAGGAAGCCGCCACCGCCCCTGGCCATACGAGGACAAGTGGGCCGTCCCCGCAGTCCGACGGGAAATGACGCCCTCTCCTGCCCTTCGGAAGGCTCAGATTGGTCACGGCTGGCACTCCTCTTGGCGCCGGATGAAATCACACCTTGTAACAGAGGAGAAAATCATGAAGTTTTATTGCAAATCTGTTGTCGCAGCCATGATCCTGTCGCTTTCCCTGGCTGCTGGTGCAGCTGTGGCCCAAACCACGCCTGTCGTCGGCACCATCGGCATCACCCCCGACGAGGTCAAGGTTCTGGCCAAGGGCTGGAGCATCAAGAAGGACATCCTGAGCAAGGACGTCTACAACGAAGCGAGTGAAAAAGTCGGCGTCATCGAAGACATCATTGTGACGCCCGACAAGGCCCTGTCCTACTCCATTGTCAGCACCGGCGGTTTCCTGGGCATGGCGAAGCACGACGTGGTCATTCCCGTCAACCAGCTCAAGATTCAGAACAAGCGCATCGTGCTGCCCGGCGCGACCAAGGAAGCCGTCAAGGCCATGCCTGAGTTCAAGTACGCCGAGTAAACGAGCCTGACAGCCCGTTAGAAAGTCAATTCTTGCAGCCTGTTCAAAAAACTCGCTGGCAAGGCGCTGGAAAAAGTCAAGCCCGATAAGTATTTGACATACGAGAGGGTTTGGCTTTTTCCATGCAACGCGGCCAGCGGCCCCCCCCGTGTGAGCGGCAGGGGTACGCGATTGCAGCCCCATGTGATGAGGCCTGACGCCTGAGATTCTTCGAGTCCCAGAGTCGGCCTCATCGTTTTTGTCGGCAGGACCTCTTGCGCTTGCCATCCCTGCCTGCGAAAGGTACATCGCCGCTGCCTTCCCGACCACCGCGCGAGGATTTTCATGTCTTTCAAACGCATCAAAGAAGAAAAGGCCACCTACGCCCAAAAGGTCTGCGTGGGCCAGACCGGCAAGCTCATGCGCCAGTTGGAGATGCTCTCTCCCGGCTCGAAAGTGGGCGTGGCCATATCCGGCGGCGTGGACAGCTTCGTCATGCTAAACGTCTTGCGCCTGCGACAGCGCATCGTGCCGTTCAAATTCGACGTGCTGGCCCTGCACGTGAACCCAGGCTTCGACCCGGCCTCGCACCTGCCGCTCATTGACTGGTGCGCCGACAAGGGCGTGGCCCTGCACGCCGAGGTCACCGACCACGGCCCCAAAGCCCACTCCCCCGAGAACCGCAAGGCCTCCGCCTGCTTCTACTGCGCCATGCTGCGGCGCACCCGGCTCTTCCAGCTGTGCGAACGCTACGGCCTGACGCATCTGGCCATCGGCCATAACGCCGACGATCTGGTGGTCACCTTCTTCATGAACCTGTTCCAGACCGGCAGAGTCCAGGGGCTCTCCGCGTCAGAGCCGTTCTTCGGGGGCAAGCTCCAGATGATCCGGCCCATGCTCACCGTGGAGAAGGAGCACATCAAGCGCGCCGCCAGGCAGTGGGGCCTGCCCATCTGGTCCAACCCCTGCCCGTCCGCAGGCAACACCCGCCGCTCCGACTTCGAGGGCTGGCTCAAGGAGATGTTCGCCAGGGACAAGCGCTTCCGGGCCAACTCCTTCGGCGCGCTTACCCGCTGGCAGCTTGACAGCGGCCTGCGCCCCGCCTAAATTTCTCTTTTAGAAAACATGAATTGTTTTCAAAAAAACCAATGGTTCTCTTGTATTAGCCATTGGCATTGCTTGAGCGAACCTCAAGGACGCAATGCTCACGATGCACAGCAAGGCTGAACAGGAAAGCCTCCGGCGGCCAAAGGGACACGTCCCTTTGGAATCCCCTACGGTATCAGGATGTTCCACCCTCCCGTCGTGAAAAGTCAGTAATGCCGCTTGAGGCTGTACGGTAAAGGCAGATGCCCAATTCATCCAGATTCGAGGTCTTCCGCGACCAGGAAAACCTGTACACGCGCATCACGCCCAGATGGCGGCTGCTTGCCGTGGCGGTGGCGCTTTTCTGCGTGGTGGCGGCTGGCAACATCTGGTGGCTCACGGCGTCGCTGACCCACACTTCCCAGGAGGAGGAACTCGAGGAGCATTTCAAAGCGGCCGCGATCCGTAGCCAGACCATGGAGCGCATTTCAGAGAAGAGCGCAGAGATCGAGGGGGGCGTCCAGCGCCTCCAGGAAGTGGACTCCAAGCTGCGCGACGTGATCCACTTGGACAAGGAGGCTCGCAAGGCCGCCCAGAGCGCCGTGGATGCCGCGCCTTTCAGAACCGACACACAAACCGTGTTGACCCGCATGGAGGTCCAGGCGGCCTTCCTGCGCGCCCTCAACCGGCCCGCTCGACTGGCCACGCTGGACGGCAAGGAGACGCAGGACCTCTTGACGTCGGGAGCGCACGCGCTGGGCGCTGCCCCGGACGCCTGGCCCGTGCGGGGGGTTATCTCCTCGGAATTCGGCATGAGGCTCTCGCCGTTCGCCGGGCAGGAGGAGTTCCACCGGGGCGTGGATATCATGGCTCCGGCAGGGACGCTGGTGCGCGCTCCTGCGCCAGGGATTGTCTGCTTCGCCGGCGAGGACGCAGAGGGATCCCTGGCCCTGGTGCTGGACCACGGCGGCGGCTACATGACTACGTTCTCCCACATGCAGCGCATCGAGGTGAAAACCGGCGAGCGTCTGACACGCGGGCAGGACATCGGCGCAGTGGGGCAGGAAGGCCGCTCCACCGGGCCGCACCTGCACTACGAGGTGCGCCTGCACGGCGTGCCCGTGGACCCGAAGAAGTTCCTGCCCTGACAAAGCAACCTGATTCGATTTGCAAACCTTAATAGCAGCTTGCGCTAATCATCCCCCCACAAATTCTCCCATTTGATCTTGCCTTCGGTCTTTTTGCGCTGCCGAAGCAGCACATAGATTGCCCCGGCCCCGCCGTGTCTCGGCTGGGCCGTGGAGAACCCCAGCACCACGCGTTTCAGAGGGTCACGCGTCAGCCAGGATTTCAGCTCCTGCTTGAGGACCGGCATGCCGCCGGGCGAGTTGATGCCACGTCCCGGTATCAGCAGGATGCAGCGTTTGCCCTGGTAGTAGGCGTCGCGCATGAACATCAGAAGCGACTCGTAGGCCTGCTCAGCGTTCAGGCCGTGCAGGTCCAGGTGGGCCTCCGGACTCAGTTGCCCGGCTTTCAGCTGGCGGAAGATCTTCTGGTCGATGCCGATGACGAAGCCCTGGACGAACTCATCCGTGAACTCCAGCTCGAACTCCACCTTCCCCGACACTAGGTCGCGCAGCATGGACCGGCCCTGCTCTTCGGGGTCCACCTTGACCACGGGCGGCGCAGGCTTGGCCACGTCGGCAATCTGGCGTCCGGCCTGGGCCTTGCCCATGCGGTCCACACCGGACATGGCCATCTTGAAGAGGTCCTCTTCGTCGGGTTGCGTCACCGGCGCTTCTTTTAGCGCGGCAGGCTTTACGGCCACGACGGGCTTGGGCTTCTCTTTCTTCTTGAGCTTCAAGCTTTTGAGCTGATCAAACGGGTTGTTGAACGAGTCCTTGGTCTTGGTCATGACCCGGTGCTAGCCTGCCTCGGCGCGGATTGCAACGCGGCATCCCGCTCTGGATTAACCCATTCTCTTCTTGTATAGCATGGAGGTGAACTCCGCCGTCACTTTTTGCTTCAGACACTTGACGGAACCGCCTTGCACCTTATTATGTAAACTTGCCACGGCATGAACGCTCCCTGCCAAAGGATAACCACGTGGAATACAAAGACTACTACAAACTCCTGGGGGTCTCCCGCTCCGCCTCGCAGGACGAAATATCCAAGGCTTTCAAGAAGCTGGCCCGCACCTGCCACCCGGACCTGAACCCCGGCGACTGCACTGCCGAGGGCAAATTCAAGGAGATCAACGAAGCCTACGAGGTGCTGCGCGATCCGGAAAAGCGCAAAATGTACGACACTCTGGGTCCCAACTGGCAGCACGGGCAGAACTTCCAGCCGCCTCCGGGCCGCGAGAACTTCCGCAACTTCGGCGGCGGAGGTGGTGGCGCGGACTTCTCGGACTTCTTCCAGACCATTTTCGGCGCATCAGGCGGCATGGGCGGTTTCGGCGGCCAGAACTTCGGCGGCGGCTTCGGGGGGGGCGGCTACCAGCGCCGTCCGCAGCGCGGCCAGGACGTGGAGGCCTCCCTGGAACTCACCCTGGAGGAAGCCTATCTGGGCGGCTCCAAGTCCGTCACCTTGCAGGAGGAGGCCGTAAGCCCGGAGGGGCACCCGTACCTGAAGCCCAAGACGCTCTCGGTGAACATCCCGGCAGGCGTGCGCGACAACGCGAAGATCCGCTTGGCCGGCCAGGGCTATCCTGGGTCCGGCGGAGGCCCCACCGGGGATCTGTACCTCAAGGTGATGATCCGCCCTCACTCGCGCTTCAAGCTCGAGGACGTGAACGTGGTGGTGGACCTGCCGGTTACCCCCTGGGAGGCCGTGCTCGGCGCGACGCTTCGGGTGCCGACACTGGACGGCGAGATCGACCTGACCATCCCGGCCGGGATCGGCTCGGGACGCAAGCTGCGCATCCGGGGCAAGGGCCTGAACGGCAAGACCGGGCGCGGCGACCAATTGGTGCGCGTCATGATCCAGGTGCCCAAGGAACTGACGGACAAGGAACGCGCCCAGTGGGAGAAGCTGGCCAAGAACTCCACCTTCGACCCACGCGCGCATCACTAAGAGACATTGTCGGGACACGCGCTGATTGATGGCAAGGGGTCGAGACGCCGTACAGGATGCACATTCCGTAACGCCGCACGAGAATTCGGAGGCCGCATGGTTGAGATATCCGTCTTCACAAGCTCGGAACTTCCCGTGAAGTCCCAGCTGATCGCCTGGACCCAGTTCATGGAACTGACCGGCCTGCACCCCTCCTTCGTGGGGGAGTTGATCGAACTCGGCTGGCTCGCGCCGCAACAGACCCACGGCAGCGAGTACCTGTTCAGGCACCGCGACGTATACCGGGTCAAGAAGCTGTCGCGCCTCTGCCACGATCTGGACATTTCGGCAGTGGGCGCGTCCATCATCGTGGACCTCGTGGAGCGCGTGGAGTTTCTGGAAAAGCGCGTGCGCGAGCTGGAACGCCTCGTCTGATTGTACCAATCACTCCTCAAGGAGAACCGAACATATGGACCTCAACAAGTTCACGCAGAAATCCCAGGAAGCCATCGGACAGGCCCAGGCCGTGGCCGTGCGCCTTGGGCATCAGCAGATAGACGCCGGACACCTCATGCTGGCCCTGGTGCAGCAGGAGCAGGGTCTGGTGCCGCGCCTCCTGGAGCGCGCGGGCTACGACGTGCGCGCCTACCAGCGCGCCCTGGACGATGAGCTGGGCAAGCTGCCCAAGGTCTCCGGTCCCGGCGTGCAGCCTGGACAGGTGTCCGTCACCCCCAGGGTGAACGAGGTGCTGGTGGCGGCCAGCGATCTGGCGAAATCCATGAAGGACGAATACGTCTCCGTGGAGCACCTGTTCCTGACCCTGGCCGACGAGCCCGCTTCCTCGGCTCTCGGCAAGGTGAACAAGCAGTTCGGCCTGACCCGCGAGAAGATTCTGACCGTGCTCACCGACGTGCGCGGCTCCCAGCGCGTCACCTCCGCCAATCCGGAGGATACCTACGAGGCCCTCAAGAAGTACGGGCGCGATCTGGTGGAAGAAGCCAAGAAGGGCAAGCTGGACCCGGTGATCGGGCGCGACGAGGAGATCCGCCGCTGCATCCGCATCCTGTCGCGTCGCACCAAGAACAACCCGGTGATGATCGGCGAGGCGGGCGTGGGCAAGACGGCCATCGTGGAGGGTCTGGCCCAGCGCATCGTCAACAAGGACGTGCCCGAGGGCCTGAAGGAAAAGAGCCTGTTCGCCCTGGACATGGGCGCGCTGATCGCCGGTGCCAAGTACCGTGGCGAGTTCGAGGAACGCCTCAAGGCGGTGCTCAAGGAGGTGCAGGGAAGCGAAGGCCGCATCATCCTGTTCATCGACGAGCTGCACACCATCGTGGGCGCAGGCAAGGCCGAAGGCGCCATGGACGCGGGCAACCTGCTCAAACCCATGCTGGCGCGTGGCGAACTGCACTGCATCGGCGCGACCACCATCGACGAGTACCGCAAGTACATCGAGAAGGACCCTGCCCTGGAGCGTCGCTTCCAACCCGTGCTGGTGGACGAGCCCACGCTCGAGGACACCGTGTCCATCCTGCGCGGCCTGCGTGAGCGCTTCGAGGTGCACCACGGCGTACGCATCGCGGACGCCTCCCTGGTGGAGGCCGCCGTGCTCTCCCAGCGCTACCTGCCGGACCGCCAGCTGCCGGACAAGGCCATCGACCTGATCGACGAGGCCGCAGCCATGATCCGCACCGAGATCGATTCGTTGCCCTCGGAGCTGGACACCATCAACCGGCGCATCATGCAGCTGGAGATCGAACAGGCGGCGCTGACCCGCGAGACGGACAAGGCCTCCAAGGAGCGCCTGGAAAGGCTGCGCGAGGAGCTTGCCGGACTCAAGGAGGAGCAGACCGTCCTGCTCACCCAGTGGGACCGGGAGAAGCAGTCCATTGAGGGGCTGCGGCATATCAAGGGGGAGATCGAGCGCACCCGCCTGGACATCGAGAAGGCCGAGCGCGACTACGACCTCAACAAAGCCGCCGAACTGAAATACGGCACCCTGGCCCAACTGGAGGCCGACCTGGCCAGGAGCGAGGCCGCCATGGAGGAGGCCTCCGGTGGACAGCGCCTGCTACGCGAGGAGGTCGGCCCGGACGACATCGCCCAGGTGATCGCCCGCTGGACCGGTATCCCGGTCACCAGGTTGCTGGAGACGGAACGCGAGAAGCTCTTGCGCCTGCCCGAAGAACTGCACCAGCGCGTGGTGGGCCAGGACGAGGCCGTCACCGCCGTGTCCGACGCCGTGCTGCGGGCGCGCGCAGGGCTCAAGGACCCCAAGCGCCCCATCGGCTCGTTCATCTTCCTTGGCCCCACGGGAGTGGGCAAGACCGAGCTGTGCAAGACCCTGGCCGAGGCATTGTTCGACACGGAAGAGAACATCGTGCGCCTGGACATGAGCGAGTACATGGAAAAGCACACGGTATCGCGCCTGATTGGCGCGCCCCCAGGCTACGTGGGTTACGACGAAGGCGGCCAGCTCACCGAGGCCGTGCGCCGCAAGCCCTACTCCGTGGTGCTCTTCGACGAGATCGAGAAGGCCCACCACGACGTGTTCAACGTGCTGCTCCAGATCCTGGACGACGGACGCCTGACCGACAGCCATGGCAAGACGGTGGACTTCAAGAACACCATCATTATCATGACCTCCAACCTGGGCTCACAGTTCATGCTGGACGGCATCAAGGACGACGGGGCCTTCAAGCCCGGCACCACCGACCGGGTGATGGAGACGCTGCGTGAGCATTTCCGACCGGAATTCCTGAACCGGGTGGACGAGGTGGTGCTGTTCAAGCCGCTGATCAAGAGCCAGATCGGGGCCATCATCGAGCTCATGCTCACTGGGCTTCGCGCTCGCCTTGTGGAGCGCAAGATCACGCTTGCGCTCTCGGACGCGGCCAAGCTGTTCATCGCGGACGCGGCCTACGACCCGGTGTACGGCGCGCGCCCGCTGCGTCGCTACATCCAGGCCCACATCGAGACGCCGCTGGCCCGCAAGCTCATCGGCGGAGAGGTGTTGGACGGACAGACCGTGACCGTGGAAGCTGGAAACGAGGGACTTTATTTCACGGGATAGTGTCAACCCTGATACGCCTTGAGCATAGCTTCAGGCGAACTGCGAACGCGAAACACTAGGTCTCAATCGCCACGCTGAACAACCTCGTTCGGCAATACAGTCAGAATATCGGGCCGCGTCCGGTTGTCCGGTCGCGGCCCACTGTCTTTTTCATAGCGTACTGATTTGGTATGGTTAGAATATGCGCAACACTATCCCCTCGACCGGACTTGCCTTTTCTTCGGGAATGACTAGAAGCTGCGCATCCCCTTTTTGACGGCGGTGGTCCGAGATGTTTGCTCGCTTACCGTTTTTGAGCCCTCCCAAGAAGAGGCACAGACGAGCCAGGACGTTGCAAGGCGTGTTCCTCTCGCTCTTCGCCCCTGCCGGATGGATTCTTATTAACGCCGTCCAGGGAGTTCCCCCCTTGGGATTGATTCTTCAATCACCCGGTCTCATGGCCTATATGTTGATTGGCACCATGACCGCGTTCGCTTTTTTCGGGTGGCTTCTGGGACGCGAAGAGGAGCGCCTCTCGAAACTGGCCCTTCTGGACGAACTGACAGGGCTTGCCAACAACCGCTTTTTCGACCAGCGCATGGAAGAATGCATCACCTCCAGCCGCCGTAACGGCAGCCCCCTCAGCCTGATTCTCGTGGATATGGACCGTTTCAAGGCCATCAACGACAACTACGGGCACCAGGTGGGCGACATGGCCCTCAAGACGGCGGCTGGCGTGCTGCGTTCCTGCATCCGTGCATCGGATGTTGCCGCGCGCGTGGGCGGAGAGGAGTTCGCTGTCATCCTGCCGGACACGGGTACCCGCGAGGCGGCCAAAGTGGCTGGTCGAATGTTGGATGGTCTGCGCGAGTCCAAGGTCGTGCTGATGGACGGCACGAACGTCAACCTGTCGGCGTCCATCGGCCTGTCCGGCGGAATTCTGGCCGAGGGCGAGTCGTCCTTCGCGCTGTTCGCCGAGGCCGACAAGGCCCTGTACAAGGCCAAGCAAGCCGGACGCGACCGCCTGATGACGGCCTGAATTCTTTCCTGATATCACGCCCCCTCGCGCGCCTTCTTGTGATGCAGGTCGGCACGCAGGGCGTCTTCACTCCAAGGGACCGCTTTCCCGTTGTGGTCGGGCTCCGGGCACTTTTCGAAAGCGCAGCCGCCGCACAGATCGTCAAAGCAGATGTCGGTCTTTATCAGCACCTCCGCGACGCCGCCGAAGTGCTGCCTGAACAATTCTTCCAGATCGTTGACGATGGCCTGGGACCGCTCGAAGGAGATGTCTTTGGGCAACACCAGATGGAAATCGATGTTCACGAAGCGCCCGGCTTGCCAGGCGCGCAGCTTGTGTATCGAGATCCATTCAGGTTGTCTGTTCTCATTGAGAAGGCGGGTTATCTCCTGGGTCAGGGCGCTGTCCGCCTCGTTCATCAGGCCCTTCACGGCCTGGCGGACCAGACCGTAGCCGGTCCACACGATGTTGAGCGCCACCACGCAGGCAATGGCCCCGTCCATCCAGAACCAGCCGGAAATCCAGACCACCACCAGCCCCAACAACACGCCGCCCGTGGTGTAGACGTCGGCCAGCACGTGTTTGCCGTCGGCCACCAGGGTGATGGAGTTGGTCTTCCTGCCCTGGCGGACAAGATACAGCCCCAGCGCGAGGTTCAAGCCTGAAGCCAGCACGGACACCGCAAGGCCCATGTCCAGTTGCTGCAACACGTCCGGGTTCAGTATCTTCGGGAAAGCGGCGTAGACGATTCCTGCAGCCGCCACCATGATAAGCACTCCCTCCAGCAACGCGGAGAAATATTCGACCTTGCCGTGTCCGTAAGGATGGTCCGCATCCGGCGGGGTTTTGGCCACATGGATGCTCCACATGGCGAAGGCGCTGGCCACAACGTTGATGATGGATTCGAGTGCGTCGGAGAGCAGCGCCGAAGAATTCGTAATGAAGTACGCGGCGAACTTCAAAAGCAGAATGAAGATACCAAGGACAAACGATATGCGGATCGCCCTTTGCTGAATGCGGTCGATTTCAACCATTGCTTGTCCTTATGATGCGTTGCTCTAGTGTGACGTTCTCAAAATACACTCATACAGTTTACAAATCCAAACCAACAGAACCAAAAATTTGAATTTTGAAATACATATTCATGAATTTCAAAAAACGCGACACTCGGTGGATGCGGTTGCGTTGCAAGAGAGCGTCACTCGACGCAGCCGTTTCTCTGCCACATATTCTTAGTTGCCGCCGACAGCATACCCTGTCTCGCGGAAATAGCAAAAAGGTCCAGCACGACACCTCGTGATGGACCTATTTACACCGGCGGCCAACGGCCGCGAAGAACAACTGATCGCGCCCCGCCGGTCAGGCCGCTCCCAATCCCGTCAGCAGTCCGGCAGCGCTCCAGGCCTCGCTGCCTCTCCAACGCCTGGCGTGTGGCGCAACCACATCAGTAATCTCTCTGGTGTGTAGCAGAAGATCTCTGCACAGATGCGGATCGTACCGGTTGCCGGCGCACCGCTCCACTTCCTCGAACACCTCGTCCAGGGTCATGGCCGGATGATACACCCGGTTTTCCAGCATGGCGGCCATGCTGTCCGCGATGGCCAGGATGCGCCCGCCAAGTGGGATGTCCAGGCCCGACAGGCCGCCTGGATAGCCGCTGCCGTCGAAACGCTCGTGATGCGTCTGCACCAGCTCCGCCACCCCGTATTTCGATCCGAACAAATCAATAGGACGTAAAATCTGAGCTCCGATGACCGGATGTTCGCGGATGAGCGCCCATTCGTGGGCATCAAGCGCGCCGGGTTTACGCAGCACCTCGTCCGGGATGCCGATTTTTCCGATATCGTGCAGGTGTCCGGCGATGTGCACCACGTCCGCCTGCTTGTGCGACAGCCCGTGCGCCAGTGCCAGCACAGTGGCCAGCTCCGCCGTGAGTGCGGAATGCTCAAAGAGGCGCTTGTCCTTGGCGTCCACCGCCCTGCCCAGGGTTTCCGCCAGCTGATGCACTGTGGCGGCCATCTGTCCGCACCGAAACGTGCCGAGACAATCTGAAAGAGTACAACTCAAAAGCATGTTTGCTGCTCCCATATCCTGGGGAGCAGAAATATCGACAATGATTTTCAAAATCAATACATAATTCAAACTTTGTGGGATTTTCGTATTGATCTCCCCAGGATACTGCATCAGGGGCGATCTGGCGTGGTTCCGTCGCGCAGCAGCACCCGCACGCGGCCCGGTTGTGGGGCTTTGCGCCAGAAGGCTGCGTCCAAGGTGAAGGTCTTCTCTACCACGTCCTGGCCGTCGTTGGTCAGGCGGGCGAAGACCACCGGCGCGCCCGCCAGGGGAAGCCAGGCCGCCAGCGTCCCAAGGGTGCGCGGTTTGCCGGACGCGGAACCCACACGGAATATTGACTGGTCCGGTCCGCCGTCGCGGTCCAGGGACAGCGCTGAGAATCCAGACAGGCCCAACTTGCCGTGCGACTGGTCCAGAAGGGTGCGCATGCGGTCCAGCCGGACTTGGCTCCCCTTGGCGGCCCTGGTCTCCCAGATGTCCGGGAAATCGTTGGTCAGGGGGTGGTTGGTGTGTACGCCTGCCTCTCCCGGCGCGACGGGCAGGATGCGGTAGTCCCCGCCCGAGGCCTCGATCATGACCGCACCGGTGGAATCGGCCACCAGGGCGAAGACCGGGTACAGCATGCGTAGCGTCTCCGGGCTGGCCAGAAGTTCGCGCAGGCTCTGGAACCGGGTCAGGAGGGTCCGCGTGGGGTTTTGCAGTTTCCCCGCCCTGCTCCGGCTTATCCGCTCATCCTTGGGGATGGTGCCCACGGTGGCGGTCACCACGGCCAGACCGTGCTCATTGACCCCGCCCACCAGACTGCGCTTGCCCTCGGCGCTGGTGGCCACCATGGCGAACATGCGGTAGCCGTTCTCCGGCGTTATCACCTCGAAGTGATTGGGAATATCCGTGGTGAAGTCGCGGTTCTTGGCAATGAGCGTGCCGCCGCCCTGCACGTGATCCCCGCTGAGGGACCACAGGGTGCAGGCGAAGGTCTGGATAGTTGGCGTCAGCAGGAATGCAGCCAGAAGCAAAAGGGAAGTTCGTGCCAGGATAGAGCGGCGGAAGCAGTGCATTTCGTGTGGCTCCACGAGGTTGAGGTCAGCCCTGTATGTTTCGCGATAAATTCGTCCCTTTCGAGGCAACCCCGCACTGGGGACAACTCCCGTGGCATCTTCAAAACCACAGGAGAGTTGTCGTATAGTTACAGGATCAGGCTCTCCCTTAATCCCCCAAAACACGCCTCTACTTCAGCCAGGCAATGCTACAAATCGAAATGCGCCTTGAGGTCCTTGGCGTTGTAGCGACTCACCACGACCTCGGAGCGCTCACGGTCGCTCATGATGAGCTTGTAGCTCCCGCCGGTCCAGGGGAGTATCTCCGCCACGTGGTTCAGGTTCACCAGATGGCTGCGGTGGGCGCGGAAGAAGCCGTGCGGCGTCAGGCGCGCTTCCAGCTCCGCGATGGTGGCCCTGGCCGTGTAGCGCCCGTGGACCGCGTGCACGGTGATGCGCCCCTCCTCGCTGGTGACGAAGAAGATGTGCTTGGGGTGCGTGGGCACGATGCGCTCCCCATCGAAAAGGGGGATACGCTTCTCCTGGGGGGCCACCTCCGCGCCTGACGGCGCTGCCCCCGGCACGCCGGGTTCGCGGCCCTGTTCCGGAGCATCTCCCGGCTCATCCAGGCGCAGATAACGCCGGGCCTTGTCGATGGTCTTGCGCAGCCGCTCCAGGGTGAAGGGCTTGAGGATGTAGTCCAGGGCGTCCAGTTCGAAGGCCTGGACCGCGTGTTCCTCGTAGGCAGTAACGAACACCAGCAGGGGTTTTCTGGGCAGGTCCCCGAAAAGATAGGCCAGCTTCAGCCCGGAGAGCCCCGGCATCTGGATGTCCAGGAACACAAGATCCGGCAGGAGCGCCCGTACCTCCGGCATGGCCGCAGCCGCGCTCGTGGCCTCGCCAACCACGGCGACGTTCTCGATGCGCCCCAGCAGATGCTTGAGCTCGCGCCGGACCGGCCCCTCGTCGTCGATGATGAAAACGCACAGGCTCATGGCTTGGGGATGGTGAAGGATATGGTAACGCCCTGGCCCGGAGCGCTCAGGATGCGAAGCCCGTGCTGCACGCCGTGGATGGCCACCAGCCGGGCGTTTACGTTTCTCAGCGCAAGGCCGGTGCCGCGCGGCACGGGCGCGCCTTGGGAGTCCGCCAGCAGCGCCGCAGCCTCGGCCTGTTCCATGCCCACGCCGTCGTCCTTGACCACGATGCGCACCGCCCCCTTCTCGGCATAGGCCCCGATGACGATCTCACCGCCCTCCTCCTTGGGCATGATGCCGTGGCGCAGGGCGTTCTCCACCAGGGGCTGGAGAATCAGCGGCGGTACCGGACATTCCAGGGCGGCGGGGTCGATGTCGTAGGTGACGCGCAGGCGCTCCTCGAAGCGGGCGCGCTCGATGGAGAGGTAGTCCTCGCAGTGCTCCAGCTCCTTGGAGAGCGACACGCTGGACCCGCCGGGCTTGATGTTCTTGCGGAAGAAATCCCCCAGCTTCACCAAAAGGTCGGAGGCGGTCTCCGGGTCCGTGCGGATGTAGTGCATGATGGAGGTGATGGCGTTGAACAAGAAGTGCGGGTTGATCTGGGCCTGGAGCATCTTGATCTCCGCCTCGGTGCGCAACTTTTTCTGGCGTTCTGACTCCAGAAGTGCCTGTTCCGCCTGTTTTTTGCTGGTCACGTCGCGCACGATGGAGATGATGCATTTGACCCCGCCGATCTCCACCATCTCGCCGGAGCGTTCGACCGTGATCACTTCGCCGGATTTCAGACGGTATTGCAGCTCCTGGTTCTGGGTGCGCCCGTGGCGCAGGAATTTCTCGTCCAGCTCGTAGCGCTCGCCGGGGTTGGCGTAGATGCCGATATCCAGGGAAGTCTTGCCCAGCACGTCCTTGCGGGTAAAGCCGGTTATCTCCACAAAGGCGTCGTTGACGTCCATGTACGCGCCGTCGCTCAGGCGCAGGATGGCGATCCAGTCCGGGCTGTGGCGGAAGATGCGCTCGAACTTTTCCTCGGATTCGCGCAGGAAGGCCTCGGTCTTCTTGCGCCCCTGGATGTTCACCCACAGGGCCGCCACCATGCCAAGAAGGACCATGAACGTTACGACGACGGCCAGCACCTTGCCCTGGTGCTCCTCGTAAAAGGACGCGGGCCGGTTCACCACGCGGCTGCCCTCCGGGAGCAGGCTGGCGGCGACGCCGAAGCGGCGCAACTGGGTGTGGTCGAACATGTAGCGGTTGGGGCTCTCCTTCACCACGGGGATGTCCCCGGCTTTTTCCCCGGAGAGGATGCGCAGGGCCATCTCGGCAGCCACGCGCCCCTGATCGAATCCGCTGACCAGAAGCCCGCCCACGATGCCCTTGCCCAGATAGAAATCCCACACGCCGTAGATGGGCGCTTTGGACTGCGCGGCGATCATGGACAGGGACTCGTTGTAATCGAAGGCGCGGCCCGACTTGTCCCGGTTGAAGGTCATGAGCAGCACAATGTCGCCGGGAGCGAGTCCGCGCACGCGGGCCAGCAGATCGTCCATGTCCAGGTCGTCCAGGGATACCACGGACACTCTCTTCTCGAACTCCGGCAACACCTCGGACAGGATCTTGCGGTTGGCGAGACCGGTGCTGGAGCGGTCGTTGATCACCACGATCCGGTATGCGCCAGGATGCAGGGTCAGGGCGGTGCGCAGAGTATTGCGCACGTCGTAGGCCTCCACCACGCCAGTGAAGAAGCCGCGCTTGCCCGACAGCATGGAGTCGTCAAAGAAGTTCACGCCGCAGAACACCACCGGGGCCGAGGGGAACAGGCGCTCACGCCGGGAAAGCATGAACTGGAAGGCGTCGTCGTCGGAGGCGATGACCACGTCGATGGGGATGCGGGAATATTTGCGGGCCAGAAGTTCCACCAGCCGGGGTTCGTCGTCCGCCGAGGGCACGCGCTTGGTGTCCATGTACTCGGTGAACACCTCCACCTGGGGAAGGTCCTTCAGCACCGAGGCGACACCCAGGTCCTCCTCGTCGGTCCAGGCCAGCCCCTTGTGGTAGGAGTGCAGCACCAGCACGCGTTTCTTGTCCTGGGCGCTGGCGGCCTGGACCCACAACAGGCAGGCGAGCACGGCGACCAGAAGCGCGAGTGGTGGGGAGTGTCGAAACGTCATGGAGGGCCTTGGCCGAACAGAATGAATTGGCGGCGATGCCTGGGGCAGCCGTGGGCAATCCCTACCACGAACAGGTCCGCAAGGGAATGACGGGAAGCGGCCCGTGCAGCCGCATGCCTCAGGACGTGCCGCCCCCCTTGCGGGAGAGGAAGCGCGCGAAGCGGTCGGCCTCGCCGAATTCCGGATTCAGGCGCAGGGCGTTTTGCAGAGCCTCTCCACACTCGCGGAGATCGCCCTTGTCGTAGAGGACCCTGGCCATGTTGAAATAGATATTTTCGTCGCCCGGCTCGATAGTCAGGGCCTTGCTGAAAAATCCGATGGATTCGTCGAGAAGGCCGTCCTTGCGCAGGGCCACGCCAAAAAGGTTGAAGCGGACGCAATGCTCACGCCTGGCCTCCACGCCGTGGCAGGTGAGCGCCTCAAGCAGACCTGTTATGGTTTCCATCATGGCCTGATGGGCCTCTTCGTATCCGGGATGCGAGTAATCGGGCTGTACCAGGGGTTCACACAGCAAGGCCTTGAGCGCGACAAGCTCCTGCGGGTCCAGCATGCTGAGAGACGCGTCCTCGCCGGACTCCAGCAGTTTCTCGGCAAGGGACCTGACCACCGGCACGGCGTATTCGACGTAATACAGCGGCTCCGGCGTGTACGCCTTGATAAACTGCTTCATGCCGACCTTTTTGACGATCCCTGAAGGCAAACCCTCGACAGTCAGCGGCTGGACCTCCACCAGATTCTCGTTCATCTGCCGGACGTACCAATAGGTCACGTTCTTGTGCTCCACCATGGTGACACCGGACCCGAGTTCGGCCAGTTGCCGCAGGGAATAGACGCCCAGCACGGTGGGCGAAGAGATTTCAGAAGGCATAAGTCCCCATCTCGCATACTCCCGGAAACACCCAGGGTCGTCTCGGACGTTCTGTTTGCGTGGCGCGGGTCGGATCTTCAGCATGACTCTTCATCATGTTGATACATTCCGGCGCAGACGGGGTCAACAGCGAGGCGGCAGCAGGCCGCGCCTGGCGGGGGCTCAGACGTCCAGCATGCCTGCGGCGCGAAGCGACAGACAGAGCTGTTCGCTGCGCGAGTCGTCCTTGGGGATGAGGCGCTTGTCCAGCACGTATTTGGCGAAATACAATCCTTCCTCGAAGTAACTATTGATGTCCAGGGCCTTCAGCAGATGCCAGACGGTCTTCTCCATGTCGCCCTTTTCGAAATAGGCACGGGCGATGTTGAACTGGAGGTTCTCGTCCATGGAGGTCATGTCCTGGGCCTTAAAGTAATACTGGAGGGTCTGGTCGAAGAGGCCCCTGCGGCGCAGGCTGATGCCCAGCTCATTGAAGAGGTGTTTGTGTTCGTCGGCAAAGGCTTCGTCCATCTCCAGGATGTTGTTGAAGACGTAGAGCGCCTTGTCCGTGTGCCCAAGCGCCAGAAGCGAGATTCCCAGGCCAAAGTTGGCGCGGATGTTGGCCTCATCGATGCGCCGGACCTTTTCGTATTCGCGCACCGCCCCGGCGTGGTTGCCGCCTTCGCGGTAGCCGTCGCCCTCCATGAGCGGTCGGCTCAGATACTTGTAGGTGGCCTGCGGCTCGGGCAGATAGCCGGAGAGCAGCTCGCCCCGCTCCACCTCGATCAACTGCCCCTGGAGGTTGAAATCCACGTCCAGGCTGCGCAGCTCGACTGTGCCGCCCGGCACCTCCTTGGCGAACCAGTAAGTCTTGGACAGGGCCTTGCGGCGGGTCATGCCGCTCCCCAGGGTCACTTCGACCTCCAGGGAAAAAATTCCGTAGAGCTTGATGAGGGCGTGGTCCATTGGATTGCCGCAGCCGGGTACAGCTACTCCCGTGAATGCGGCCCGGTCTGGGTGTCGGATGCTTTGCAGCCAAGCGGCGCGTCCGAGCTGCGAAAGGCAGCTGACATGTTTCGCCAGGCAGGCGGACCGTGACGTCAAGACCTGCCCCTTTTCCCCGCTTCGCGGGTTCAGTCCTCCCAGGGTTCAGGGAGCCGGGGAGTTAGCCCCCTCCCCCTTGCGGAGGGATCAGTCGATGGGGAGTCTGCTGCCGGACTCCGGCTCCGGGGCCACCCCGCCCGGCGGCTGTTCGTTCGCACCATCGTTGTCCGCATCGCCGGCAGCTTCGCCCATGAGCTTATTAATGAGCGCGCTGGCCTCCCGGAAGTCCCCACGGATGACCACGGCCTCACGCAGATGCCCCAGGGCTTTCTGGTTGTCCCCGGCGTAGATGTGAGCCTTGGCAATATTGTAGTGCAGGTTCTCGTCGGTTGGGGTCAGCACCAGGGCCTGATTGTAGGCGTGCAGCGCCCCCAGGTAGTCCCCGGAACGCCTGAGCTTCACGCCCAGGTTGTTGTAGGGGTTGATGGCGTCGGGATCGTCGGTGAGGATCTCGCCGAACACTTCCTTGAGCTCCTGAAGCTTGTCCTGCATGGCGAACAGGTCTGCCGCGCGGGTCAGGTGCGCGTGGTAGGCCGCGTCGTCGCCCTTGCCCTTGTGGGCGTAGGCCAGCCCGCGTTGCGCCTCGGCGTAGAGCTCGTTCAGGGCCACGGCCTTGTTGAAGGACAGGATGGCCTTGCCGAAGCTCTTGGCGCGCAGATACTCCATGCCCATGTTGAAATACTTGAGCGCCTCGTTCTCTTCGGACACGACCTCCTCGAATTCGCTGATGGCCGCGTCGAAGTCTCCGCGCACCAGGGAGGCCTTGGCGTTGTCCAGCATCTCCTGCTCAATCTCACCCACGCTGAGCGACTGCCACGCGGTGCGGATGTGCTTCTCCAGCGTCTCCAGCGAATAGGGTCTGATCACGTAGCCCGAGCATCCGGAGGTGACGGCGCTCAGCACATACTCGCGCTGGCATTCGCTGGTAACCATGACCAGGGCCTTCACCGGCAGGTCACGGTCCTTGGCGATGGCCCGCAGGCAGTCCAGCCCGTCCATGTCCACCAGCGAAGAATCGATGAGCGCGATCTGGACGGTCCCGTCACGAAGATGCCCCTTGGATTGTTCGAAAGACGAATACGCCCGGACGTCCTGGAACTGCATCCGTGTGAGGATGCCTTTGTCCCGCGAAGCATGGTGGACGTTACCGGACAGTACGGTCACCGAAATTGAAGACGGGTCGAAGTGCATTCGCGGCTGCCTTTGCATGAGAGATAGGGACGCTTACCTATCGATGAGGCATGCTTTCAGTCTTGTCAACTGCAAGCGGTAGCGCCCATGGCGACGGACAACGCGGAAAACGTTCAGGGAAATACGAAAAGCCCGCACGACCAATGGTCGGCGGGCTTCAAGGCTCTTGTTCAAGATCGACTAGGCTTCGATCTTGTTGACGGCCAGATTCAAGCGGGAGACCTTGCGGGCAGCGGTCTTCCAGTGGACGATCTTTTTGGAGGCGGCGCTGTCGAGGACGGCGGTGGCCTCCTGCAGAGCGGTCTTGGCGGCGGCGGCGTCCTTCAGGTCAATGGCGGCGCGCACTGCCTTGATGACATTCTTCACCTGGGTTTTAGCGGAACGGTTGCGTGCACGTGCAACAAGACTCTGACGGTGCCTTTTCAGCGCGGACTTATGATTGGCCAAGGGATCTCCCTCCTCAAAGCAAGTTCAAAGACGGACTTGATAGTCCTGAACGGTTAGTCTGTCAAGTGGTTCCTCTAAATTTGCAAGGCGGCGAAGTCCGCCAGCCTGCCGAGGCGATCCACAAGGGATTTCAGCAGATTGAGCCTGCCGAGCTTCAACACCGGATCGTCGCACATCACCATGACGTTGTCGAAGAAGGCGTCCACGCTGGGGCGCAGCTCACCCAGGAGCCCAAACAGGGCGTCGAAATCGTCGGCGGCCCAGAGTTCCTCGAAGCGGGCGGCGTTGGCGGCCAGGGCGTCTGCCAGGGCCAGCTCGGCTGGCTCCACCAGCTTCTCGCGGGCAATGTCCCCCGTAAGCTCCATCGTAGCGGCCTGCTTGCGGATGATGTTGGCCGCACGCTTGAAGGCCAGCACGGCCTGATCGAACCCGGCGCTCTCACTGAAGCTGGTCAGCGCCGCCACGCGGGCGTCCAGAGCCCACACGTCGGAGAATCCGGCCCCGATGGCCGCGTCCACCACCTGGGAGCGCACACCCTTGCCCTGATACAGCGCCTTGAGGCGCGAACCGAAGAACTCCAGCAGCTTGGTACGCGCTTCGGTGGGGTCCAGCTTCCAGGTCACGCCCTCGTACCCAGCGAAGGCCAGGGCAATGAGCTCTTCCAGGTTCAGGCGCAGTCCGTGTTCGACGAGCGTGCGGCAGATGCCCAGGGCCTGACGGCGAAGCGCGTAGGGGTCGGCAGCGCCGGTGGGGATCATGTCCAGCCCGAAGCAGCCGGCCAGGGTGTCCATCTTGTCGGCGATGGCCAGGAGCGCGCCGCCCAGGCTCGGGGCAACGGGGCTGTCCGGGCCAAGGGGCAGGTACTGCTCGGCGATGGCCTGGGCCACCTGCTCACTCTCGCCCTTTTTGCGGGCGTACACGCCGCCCATGATGCCCTGGAGGTCGGCGAACTCGCCCACCATCTCGGACACCAGATCAGCCTTGGAGAGCCGCCCGGCCTGGCACAGGTCCAGCATGATCTCGGACTTGGCCTGCTCGGCCATCTTGCAGCACAGGGCCTCGATGCGCCGGGTCTTGGCTCCCATGGACCCCAGGGGAGCCAGGAAGGTGACTGTGTCCAGCTTCTTCAGCCACGTGTCGAAGCTTGAGGCGAGGTCGGTCTCCCAGAAGAAGCGGGCGTCCTCCAGGCGGGCCTTCAGCACGCGCTCCCAGCCCTTGCGCACCAGGGCCACATCCGTGGGCTTGAGCCCCGCCGTGGTCAGGAAGTGCGGCAGCAGGCGTCCCTGGGCGTCTTCCACGCCAAAGCTCTTCTGGTGGCTCTCCATGCTGGTCAGCAGAACCTGCCGGGGCAGCTCCAGATAGCGCTTGTCGAAGTTGCCCAGGATCACCAGGGGATACTCAACCAGGCCGCAGACTTCTTCCAGCAGGCGCTCACCGATGATGGGCCTGCCCCCGGCAGAGGCGGCTGCCTCCTGGCACTGAGCCACGATGGCGGCGCGGCGCTTGGCCGGGTCCAGCACCACGTTGCCCTTATCCTCAAGAGTGGGAAAATAGTCGGCCACGGCGGCGAGTTCCCAAGGCCCAGCGCCCATGACCCGGTGCCCGAAGGTGGAGCGGCCAGAAGCCACGGTGGCCACCTCGAAGGGGATGACCTGATCATCCAGCAGGGCAACGATCCAGCGGATGGGGCGGCCAAAGGTGTAGTCCAGGCTGCCCCAGTGCATCTTTTTGGGGAAGTTGAGGGCCTTGAACACTGACAGGCACACGCCAGGCAGAATATCTGCGGCCTTTACGCCGCCGGTGGTCTTGCGAAGAGCCAGATATTGGCCCTTGGGGGTGTCCACGGTGAACACCTCGGACATTTGCGCGCCCTGGCCCTTGGCAAAACCAAGCGCTGCGGCGGTGGGGTTGCCGGAGGCGTCGTAGGCGGCCCGGACCGGAGGACCGGTGACGGTCTCCTCCTCACGGCGCTGCTGGGCGTCGAGCCCTTCCACCAGGGCGGTCAGGCGGCGCGGCGTGGACCATGTGGAGACGCCCGCGCAGGAGAGCTTGTTCTGCTCCAGAAGCCCGGCAAGCCCCTGGCGCAATTCCTCGGTGAGGGAGGCCAGAAAGCGCGAGGGCATCTCCTCGAATCCGATTTCCAAGAGAAAGGCTGGCATGGGTATGATCCTTTAGCTTTTGAGGAGGGGGTATTCCATGTCGCGGCGCTGGGCGGCGTACAGCCGGGCCAGGGCCTGGGCCAGGGCGCGCACGCGGGCGATGTAGCCGGTGCGCTCCGTGATGGAGATGGCCCCTCTGGCCTGGAGCATGTTGAAGGTATGCGAGCAGCGCAGGCAGTAGTCGTAGGCGGGCCAGGGAAGCCCCGCTTCGCACAGGCGCTTGCACTCGGCCTCGCAGGAGTTGAAGAAGGAGAGCAGCATGTCCGGGTCGGACAGCTCGAAGTTGTACTTGGAATGCTCCACTTCGCCCTGGTGATGCACCTGGCCGTAGGTAACGTTCTCATTCCAGGAGAGGTCGTACACGGACTCCTTCTCCTGAAGATACATGGAGATGCGTTCCAGGCCGTAGGTGATCTCCACCGCCACCGGCGAGAGGTCGATGCCGCCGATCTGCTGGAAGTAGGTGAACTGCGTGACTTCCATGCCGTTCAGCCACACTTCCCAGCCAAGTCCCGACGCGCCGAGCGTGGGCGACTCCCAGTCGTCCTCAACGAAGCGGATATCGTGCGCTTCGGGCGGCACGCCCAGGGCGCGCAGGCTCTCCAGATAGAGCGACTGCACGTTGTCGGGTGAAGGCTTCAGGATAACCTGGAACTGATAGTAGTGCTGGAGGCGGTTGGGGTTCTCGCCGTAACGTCCGTCGGTGGGGCGGCGGGAAGGTTCCACATAGGCCACGCGCCAGGGCTCGGGGCCGATGACGCGGAAGAAGGTGCTGGGGTTGAACGTCCCCGCGCCGACCTCCAGGTCGTAAGGCTGAACGATCAGGCAACCTTGCTTAGCCCAATAGCTCTGCAGGGTGAGGATGACATCTTGAAAGTGCATGCGGACTCCTCTGGACTTTAAAAGGCGTCAGATGCGCCTAAACGAGCCGTGGTCCCAGGTCAAGCCCAGGTGATATTCCACGAAAAGGTCGAGCGCGCGCCCGCACTCCATGCGCGCCTGGTTGGATACGGCAAGCTCGGCCCACTGAAGCGGCGAAAGCTCGCAAACGGCATGCAAGACATCAAGCGATGGCGTCGAAAGCCGGACGCTGGCCCCGTGGCCCCACTGGCGGCAGCCCGCGCAGTGCAGCTTGCCCTGCTCCACGAAAAGCTGGGCTCCACCCTGTTCGATCACGTCCACACCGCAGCGGGCGCAGTGCGAGAGCTCGGGCTTGAACCCCTGGTCGAAGGCCATGCGGGCGCGAAAAAAAAGCGGCAGGAGGCGCGAGGGCTCTCCGGCCTGCTCCAGCGCGTCCAGGGTTTCCATCAGCAGGTCGAAAGCGTGTTCGCTGCCCGACGCCCCCAGATGCGCTGCCTCCAGGAACTTGACGCAGTTGACGGCCATGCCCAGGCGCTCCACGTCCTGGCGCAGACGCGGGTGCGCGGCCATGAGCGAACCTTCCAGCAGGTAGGTGTAGCCCTTGGCGGCTTCGTGCTTCACCTTGAAGTTGACCACGTTGAAAGGGTCCAGGCAGCCCAGGAAGCGGCGGCGGCTGACCGAGCCACCGAAGGCGAAGGCCGTGAAGATGCCCTTGCGCGGCGAGAACAGGCGCACCCAGGCGTCCACTTCGCGGAAGCGTCCGACCTTGAGCACCAGGGCTTTTTCAGTGGATTCCATAATCTTTCCGGCGCGAGCTCAAACAGGTTCGCCGCCTCCCCGCGACAGGGGAAACGGCGTTTGGATAGACATAATAAGCAGAAACTGCTGCGAGGTGTCGTCAGTTCACTCGCCGAAGCAGCGAGCGCGCGAACTGTCTGCGCTCACTTTCTATAATCTTGGAGGATTCTGCCGGAAGAATGCCTCCGGCGGCCAAAGGGCTTCGCCCTTTGGAAACCCTTACGGGTAAGACGCTACAAGGGGCTTTACGAGCCGTTACGGGCCACTATGGAACGGGCCGCTACGGAAAAGTAATGCTCTTTCCGTCGGCCCTGCCGCCTTCCAGCGGGTAGTCCTTGCCGTTCAGTTTCACGCTCACGGCGGGGGCCTGCTGGAAGCGAACGACAACCTTGTCGTTGAAGCGAAGCGCGAGGCGCTGTCCTTTCACCAGGGTCAGGGTGCGCTTCTGGCCGTCCTCGGCTGTGGCTTCCAGGCTGGCGGGCTGGATGGCGTTGATCTCCACCACCTGCTTGCCGGACACTGCAAACTGGGCCTCGGCGGCAAGCTTCTCGGGGGTGATGTTCTGCTCAGGGGCGGGTGCGCCCGGAGACGCTGGGGACTGCTTCACGCCGCCGGGGCCGGGGGTGGTGGCCAGCAGGTCGCGCTGCACAGGGCCTGACTGATCGGCCTGGGCCGGGGTTGCCGGTTCAGGTTTGGCCTCGGCCTTGGGGCCGGGGACCGGCGCGACAGGAGCAGCCGGGTTAGGCGCGGCAGACTTCTGGGCGGCTTGGGGTGCAGGAGCGCCCTGCTCCTGCTTGGAGGAGAACAACCCCAGGACGCTCTCCATGGAGAATCCCTGCCCGAAGCTTGAGAAGAAGAAAAACCACACCAGTCCGCCGAAAACCAGCAGCAGCGGCAACGCCAGCCACAAGGAAGGCTTGAAGCCTGAGCCCCCCTGGGGGGCGAAGGAGGGGCGGCGATCCCTGATGCTGGAAGAGTTCTCGCGCAGTTCCTGCCCAGGCGGTTCGCGCAACTGGTCATCGTCCACGGCGTAGTGGCTGGAGAGGACCGCGCCTATTTCCTCCGGATCAAGGCCGAGCAGACGGGCGTAGTTCTTCACGAAGCCTTTGGCGTACACCGGGTGCGGCAGTTCCTTGGTCTGGCCATCCTCGAGCGCGACCAGATACTTCTTGCTGATCTTGATCTCGGAGGCTGCCGTTTCCAGGCTGATGCCTTGACGTTCCCGCTCCTGGCGTAGGAGCGCGCCCATTTCCTCAAGAGTCATCGTACGTCCTTTCAGGGAAGCTCATCAAAGATTGATTTTGATGACCGACTTGGAGCGCAGTTTCTCCATGTAGTCGGCGAACTGCTTTTCGAGCTTTTCCTTGTATATGCGCTCAAATATCTCATCGCGCACGCTTTCGTAGGGCGGCGGTCCCACGGGAGCAGGGGCGGCAGCCTTGGCTGTGGGGTCGTTGGCGATGGTTAGCAGCACAGGCTTGCCGTCGAGCAGCACGGGTTCGCTCACGCCGCCTGTGCTCACGTTCTGGAGCGCTTGGCGAAGTTCCGGAGCAAGGTCTTTGAGCTCGACCTTGCCCAGATCCCCGCCCTGAGCAGCGCCGGGGCCAACGGAGAATTTGCGGGCAGCGTCAGCGAAGGAGATTTGCCCACTGGCGATACGCTGCCTCAAGGCCTTGGCTTCGTCCATCTTGCCAAGCATGATGAGCCCGATGCGCTGGCCTGTCTCGACCTTCATGCCTGTCTTGTTGCCCTCGTAGAAGCCCTTGACCTCCTCTTCGGTGACCACGACCTTGCGCTGCACCATGTAGCCGAGGAGCTGCTTCTTGAGGATATCCTTCTTGATGGCGCTGGCGAACTCCTTGCGGGTCATCCCCTCAAGGCGGAGCTGCTGGTTGAACTGCTCTTCGGAGAGTCCGCCCTTCTCGCGCATATCGCGGATGCGCGAATCGACCTCGTTGTCAGACACCACGACCTTGAGACGGGCGGCCTCCTGCCTGAGCAGGATGTCCTCGACCATGGTCATCAGAATGCGGGTCGGAAGTTCCTTCATGGCCGGGTCGGAAGGATTGAACGCCTTCTTCTCGACTTGCATGGTATAGACTTTCACCTTTTCGTTCAGCTCGAACAAGGTGATGACCTCTCCGTTGACCTGGGCCACGATCTTGTCGACCACCACCTGTTGGGCGGCGAAAGAAGCGGGGGCCAGGGCCAGGCAGACACTCAGCGCAATAATAAGGCGGAAAACGGCGGACAATGGCATCCTCCACGGAGGCAGGTTGGCGGACAAGGGGGTCCGGCCTTGCGGCGCTCCCCTTGTATTCGCTTTTTCAAATCGATGCAATGAACCGCGAGAGGAAGATTCCAGACTTAACGCGGCGACAATGCGGGGCTGATTTCCAGCCGGGACGTGGCCGCCGCCTGGGACAGCCATGACGAAAATTCCTGGGCCAGACGCGCTTCCAGCAGTCTTTTTTCCACCAGGGGATACACCTGCACCGGCCCTTCCACCCTGGCTTCGGATTTTTCCAACAGGATAAAAGCCTGATAGCCGATCCCGCCGCGAGCCACCGGTCCGGCCTGGCCCGGCTTCAGGCCCTTGAGGGCGTCGCGCCAGGCGCGGGGCAGCACGTCCTCGGGCGAAGCCTGCGTTTGCAGGCCCACGTCGTCGAAAACCATCAGCAGATCAGCAGGGTCCTTGGCCTTTTTAGCCTCTTCCAGGGCGGCCTTCAGCGCGTCAGCGTTGATGGACTCAACTTTGAGGAATTTGAGCGTAACCGGCTGGGAAAATTCCTGAAGATGCGCGCGGTAGTACTGCTGGGCCTCGTCCGGACCGATGGTGAAGCGAGGCCTGAGCACCCGGGCGGTAAAGGCGTCCAGGATCAGGCGCGCACGCAGGCGTTCACGCCAGATCGCCAAGTCGAGCCCTTCCTCGGTCAGCATATTTTCGAAGGCATTGCCCTGATAGCCGGAGCGCAATGCCGTTTCCGCGTTCTTTATTTCCGCCTCGGTTATTTCGATGCCGCGCCTGGCAAGCTCCTGTCTCACCAGTTCTTCGACGATGAGCGTGGCCAGGGCCTCACCGTATTCGGCCTGAAGCCCCGCCAGGGTCTCGCCCGGAATCATGGACGGGGAGGAGAGCCTTAAGGCCTGAACATATTCCAGGGTCTTAACAGAGATGGGTTTGCCATTCACCTTGGCCGCGACGCCCTTCTCGACCGGCTCCTGGCTGCATGCACCCAGGGTCAACGCCACGGCAAGGAGCACCCCCGCCAGAAACATCCTCCCCACGCCCTCAGCCCCGCCCCGCCACAAGCGTCCCGCGCAGGACGCGAAGCCCAAAGCCGGGTCCAGGGGGAGGCTTCTCCCCCTGGCCGCCGGAGGCATCTTCCTGCCATCTCTTCCGTCGCCAGACGGAGATATCCATCTCTCATCGCCCCTGGCCGCCAGAGACATCCCACTATCCATCTCACACTTCATCATGCAACCAGCTTGGCCAATTCAGCCGTGGCCTGATCCAAGGCCTCGCGCAGCGGCTTGCCCTGATCAAGGCGCACTTCCAGTTTGGCAGGCGGCAAGAGCTTGGCTGTCGCCTGGCGCGGGGTGATCCATGCGATGAGCGCCTCGGGGCTTACGGCCTTGGCGCCCTCTTCCCAGGTGAGCACAGCCTTGACCTGATGGATGTCGGCGCGCTTGACGCCGAGCTTGGTGAGCACGCGCTTGAAATTGAGCACCGCAGCGAAAGTCTCCACCTCTTCGGGCGCATGGCCGAAGCGGTCGCGAATGTCGGCCATGGCCTCTGCGAGGTCGGCCTCGGAGTGCGCGGCGGTGAGGCTCTTATAGAGGCGCAGGCGCTCCTTGGAGTCGGGGACGTAGGTCTCGGGGATGCGGGCCGGGACGCTCAGATTGAGCTCGGTCTCGACTTCTTCGCGCGGGGGTTCGCCCTTGACCCGGCGGACCTCCTCGTCGAGCATCTCCAGGAACATGTCCAGGCCGATCTTGGCAATGTGGCCGGACTGGGCCTCGCCCAGGATGTTGCCCGCGCCGCGCAGACGCAGGTCCTCCATGGCGATCTGGAAGCCCGCACCCAGATAATCCATGTCCAGGATGACCTGGAGGCGCTTGCGAGCCAGCTCCGGGATGTGGTCGATGGAGGGCACCACGAAATAGGCGTAGGCTTGGCGGTCCGAGCGCCCCACCCGGCCGCGCAGCTGGTAAAGCTGCCCCAGGCCGAACATCTGGGCGTTGTCCACGATGAGGGTGTTGGCGCGGGGGAAATCCAGGCCGGATTCGATGATGGCCGTGCAGACCAGCACGTCGATCTCGCCGTGCCAGAACTTGTGCATGGCCTCTTCCAGATCTTTCTCGGCCATCTGGCCATGGGCCATGGCCACGCGCGCGCCGGGCGAGAGCTTCTTGACGAAGTCGCCCACGGCGGCCAGGCTCTGCACGCGGTTGTGCACCCAGAATACTTGGCCCTGGCGCTCGAGTTCCTTGGCCACGATGTTGGCCAGCATGGTCTCGTTGCGGTCCACCAGAGCGGTCTCGACTGGTTTGCGGTCCACGGGGGCGGTCTCCATGACGGAGAGGCCCCGGATGCCTGACAGCGAGAGCTGGAGCGTGCGCGGGATGGGCGTTGCCGAGAGCGTCAGGGCGTCCACGTTCATCTTGAGCGCCTTGAGCTTCTCCTTGTGCTTGACCCCGAAGCGCTGCTCCTCGTCCAGGATGATGAGCCCCAGGCGAGGAAAGCTGACGTCCTTGGAGAGCAGTCGGTGCGTGCCAATGAGGATGTCCACCTCGCCCTTGGCAGTCGCCTCCGTGACCATCTTGGCCCGCTTGGCCGTGACGAAACGCGAGAGCATACCCACGTTGACCGGGAACCCCTCCAAACGCTTCATGAAATTCTGGTAGTGCTGCTCGGCCAGCACAGTGGTGGGGCACAACAGCGCCACCTGCTTGCCGTCCAGCACGGCCCGGAAAGCGGCTCGCATGGCCACCTCGGTCTTGCCGAAGCCCACGTCGCCGCAGACAAGGCGGTCCATGGGCTCGGGGCGCTCCATGTCTTCCAGCACCTCGGTGATGGCGCGCTCCTGGTCCGGCGTCTCCTCAAAGCCGAAGGTGGCCTCGAACTCCCAGTACAGCTCGTTGACCGGACCGTAGGCGTAGCCCTTGGCCACGCGGCGATAGGCGTACATTTCCACCAGATCCTGGGCGATGCGCTCAATGGCCTTGCGGGCCTTCTCGCGGCTGGTCTTCCAGCGCGTGCCGCCCAGGCGGTCCAGCGACGGGTCCGTGCCCTCGGGTCCCTTGAAGCGCTGCACCAGACTCAGGCGGTCCACCGGCAGATAGAGCTTGTCGCCGCCGTCGAAGAGCAGCAGCAGGTAGTCGTTGGCGGCCTGGTCCACGGACAGGCGCGAGAGCCCCTCGAAGCGGGCCAGTCCGTAGTCGCGGTGCACCAGCAGGTCGCCGGGATTCACGTCGTCGAAGGCGGTCATGCCCTTGAAGCCCTTCTCGGGCTTGGGCTTGGCGGCCTTGGCGGCTCCTGGCTGCAACACGTCCTCGGGCAGGATCAGCGTGTTGTTCCAGGAGAGCTCCATGCCCCGGCGCAGCGGCGAGACCAGCGCGTACAGGCCGGGCTTGCCGGTGAAGGCCTCCTGAGAGAGCGCGATGCCCTCGTGCTCGCAGAGCTTTAAGAACTTGCGGCGCGACTGCTGCGAATGGAAAGACAGCAGGACCTGCCTGTGCTCGTCCTCCCACTGCTTCATGGCGGCGACCAGGGTGCTCCAGGGACGCCGCGCCTCGTCGGGCCGCCAGAACAGGTCCTGGAAAATCTCGACTCTCTTCTCGGGCAGATCGAAGCCGTGCTTCTCATGCCCCAGCACCAGATCCTCAAACACCAGCTGCGGTTTGTCGCGCCAGGTGCGCCGGGCCATGGCTTCGGGCCAGAGCACCTGATGCCTGGGCCACTGGAATCCAAACGAGCCCGACAGCTTCTCGAGCTCCGTCACCCAGCCGAACTCCTGCTCCTCCAGGCGCGGGCGCAGGCTGGTGGACTGGGCCAGCACGTACACGGCGTCCTTGGGGAGCCACTGCTCCAGGGCCTGGGGGGCGTCGTAGAAGAGGCCGGGGAAGATGTTGCCGTCGCCGCGTATGAGCATATCCTCCAGGTGGGCCTGGGCGGCGCGACTCAGCTCACCGGTCTGGGCGATTCTGGCCCAGACGGCCCTGGCCTTGCCGATGAACTGCTCATTGAGGATGGCCGGGGACACCGGCAGGATGGACGCTTCGCGCACCTCGGAGAGTGAACGCTGAGAGTTGGCGTCGAACAGGCGGATGTTCTCAAGCGTGTCGCCGAAGAATTCCAGGCGCACGGGATGGTCGTATCCCGGAGGATACAGGTCCATGAGGTCGCCGCGAAGGGCCAGGTCGCCCGGCTGCGAGACCATGCCCACCCGGCGGTAGCCCCAGGCCGTCACCTGTTCCAGGATCATCTCCGGCGAGAGCTCGTCGCCGGTTCTGAGGTCCAGGATGTGGTGCTCCAGGGCCTCCCTGGGCGGCCATTTGGGCAGCAGGTTGTCCACGCTCAGGCAAAGGATCTTGGGCTTTATGGTAGTGGCGCAGGCGTGCAGGAAGGCCCAGCGTCTGGCCCAGAGGGCCTGGCTTGGCAGGCCAGGCATGTAGCTTGGCAGCGCGGCCCAAGGCCTTTCGCCGATGGGTTCGTCCGCCGCAGGATAGAACAGGTGCAGAAGCGATGTGATCTGCGCGAGGTCAGCCGCGCCGGGCGCGATGAGCACCACAGTGCGACCGCGCGACACCGCCTCGCGGCACAGACTGATGAGGCTGCCCGGCCCGCTCTTGTAGATGCTGACAGCCTGGGACGCCCCGGAAAGTATTTCGGTAAGTGGACTTGCTGGATTGGCCATGGGCCTAACGGAGAAACGCCGCCGGGCCGTTTGGACCCGGCGGCGCGTTATTCAGAGGTGTTGATCGGGCTACACGCCGACCAGATTATCCTTTTCTTCATGGGAAAGCAGACGATCAAGGTCGAGCATGATGAGCAGACGGTCTTCCAACTTTCCCACACCGCTTATATACTCGGACTCCATGCCCGAAACCACCGGCGGCGGCGGCTCGACCGTGCTGGCGGGAATCCGCAGCACCTCGGAGACTGAATCGACCACGAAGCCGACAATCATGTTGTTGATCTCAATGACGATTATCCGGGTATGCTTGTCGTGGCCGCGAGCCGAAAGCCCGAAACGGCGTCTCAGATCAATGATAGGGATAACCTTGCCGCGCAGGTTGATGACACCCTCGACGAATTCGGGGGCGCGCGGCACCTTGGTGATCTCCATCATGCGGATGATCTCCTGCACCTTGAGGATATCGACGCCGAACTCCTCATCGCCGATGCTGAACGTCACCAACTGCATGAGTTCCGCGTCCTGCTTTTTCAGGGCCTCATCCATCCTGTTTCCTCCCGGTTGGGTCAGTTGCCGAACCCCCACCGCATGTGCGGCGAAGCCCCGAACGTCTTCTCAGTAATCGGATTCTCCGGCTGCCGCAACCACAATCTCTTGGCACTTGCACCAATAAATCATGCTCCCTAGCCACTTGCAAAAATTCCACGGTCGTTTAATGATGTAGGCCGGACACGTCCGACCAAGGCGGCTTTCACACATGGGACAGTATTTTCCTGAAAACGACCAATACCCGCTCGAAGAGCAGGTGAAGAATCTCGCGGACGATGAATTGCTGGATTTCTGGGAAGAAACACAGTTCATCGAACGGCCGGATCATCAAGAAATAGCCCCCATTCCAGTTAACCAGCTGGAATACGAGCGAATCATCCTTCAGGAACTCATGCTGCGCTCCTGCATGCGCGGCGCAGGACCGCGCTGAGCACACAGCCTTTCGCCCCATCGAAGACCCGGCCCTGGCCGGGTCTTTTTTTGTGGGGGAATGCCTGCGGCGGACAAACAGGGCGCAGCCCCTGCCCCCCACCAGGGCTCCGCCCTGGACCCGCCAGGGGGATGATCCCCCTGGACCCTCAGCTAGCTTCGCGGGCAGCACCGCTACGTTTCAGATATCTCGCAAGAAAGCCCTGAAGCGCGCAAAGCCGCGCTTCAGGGCTATTACGTTTGAATTCACCTGATTCGGCGATGGCTGGCAGCCGGGATGTACCGCATTCAACGATCCCAACCTATCCCATGCTTCTTGGCCCTGGCCCGCGTTTCATCGTGGGAGAGCATGCGTTCATTTTGGCAGAACAGACTTTTGATGCGGCAAAGCGTGATTTGAGCGGGGCTTAATGCGAGAAGCGTCGAAGTCCACGCCGGGGTAAACCTTCTGCATGGTGCCTAGGAGCGAGAGGGGCTGGGGGCTGTCACGGTCAGGTTCTGGCGGGCGGGCGACGAATCGTCTTCAAATCGGTTCTAGCCCGCCCGCCAGGACACGGACGGGACAGCACCCAGACCCCGCCCCGCCGCAAGCCTCCCGCCCACGACGCGAAGCGGAAAGCCGGGTCAAGGGGAGGCTTCTCCCCTTGCGGGTGCAGGGCGGAGCCCGCCGGGGTGCAGAGGCAGCGCCCCTGCCGGGGTCTGGGGCGGAGCCCCAGTAAGGGTCTGATAGGGCCTACACGTTGTGCTGAGCCAGATATTCTTCGATCTCGGCGGCGGGCAGGGGCCTCGAGAACAGAAAGCCCTGCGCGAGCTGACAGCCGAGGGTGCGGATGACGGCCAGCTGCGCTTCGGTCTCCACGCCTTCGGCGATAAGTCCAAGCCCAAGGTTGCGTCCCAGACCAACGATGGCGCGCACGATTTCGGTGTGCCCGCCAGTGGCGTCTATCTCGCGGATGAAGGACCGGTCGATCTTGAGCATGTCGATGGGGAAGCGGTGCAGGTAGGAGAGGGACGAATAGCCGGTCCCGAAGTCGTCCACGAAGAGGCGCAGGCCGAGCGACTTGAGCTCTTCCAGCCTGCCGATGGCGGCCTCGCCCCGGTCCATGATGACGCTTTCGGTGATCTCCAGTTCCAGGCTGCCGGGGACGATCTTGGAGGATTGCAGAAGCTCCTTGAGCTTTTGGCTCAGGTCTGCCTGCGAGAACTGCTTGGCGGAGATGTTCACGCTCATGGTGAGGGGCTTGGCCCTGGGGAATCTGGCCTGGAAAAGTGCGAGCTGCCTGCAGGATTCCTCCAGCACCCACCATCCCAGGGGCACGATGAGCCCGTTCTCTTCCGCCAGGGGGATAAAATCCAAGGGGGGGGTATAGCCCCGTTCGGGATGCTTCCAGCGTATCAGCGCCTCAAGACACATGACCCTGCCGGTGTCCACGTCCACGATGGGCTGGTAATGCAGCTCGAATTCTCCGCGCGCCATGGCGCGGCGCAGTTCGGTCTCCATGGTGAGCAGCTTGATGGTCTGCTCATGCAGGGCGTTGTCGAAGACCTCGTAGCGCGCCTTGCCGTTGCTTTTGGCGCGGTACATGGTCAGGTCGGCGTCGCGCAGGACCTCTTCCGCGCTGCCGCAGTAGCCGGTGCAGCAGATGATGCCGATGGAAACGGTGCTGTAGATTTCGCGCCCCTCGATGACAAAGGGAGCGCGCATTTCTTCCAGGATGCGCTCGGCCACCATGGTGGCAGCCGACAGGCTGCGCACCTGTTCGGATATGACGGCGAATTCGTCGCCGCCCAGGCGCGCCAGGGTGTCGGCTTCCCTGGTGCAGACACGCAGCCGCTCGGCCAGCTGAATGAGGAACTGGTCGCCCAGCGCGTGGCCAAGGCTGTCGTTGATAACCTTGAAGCGGTCCACGTCCAGGTAAAGCAGTGCGAAGAAACTGTTCTGGCGCGAGCAACGCGAGATGGCCTGGGAAAGGCGGTCGGTGAACAGGGCGCGGTTGGGCAGTCCGGTCAGCGCGTCGTGCAATGACTGGTGCAGCAGCTGTTCTTCGAAGCGCTTGTGGTCGCTGATGTCTTCCAGCGTGCCTTCGAAATGAACGTTCTCGCCGGTCTTGCCCGTTACCAGATGGGCGTTCACGGAGCCCCACATGGGCTGACCGTCCTGGCGGAAAGTCTGGATCTCCAGGGCCTGCACGGAGCCGTGGTCCTTAAGGACACGGAAAAGTTTTTCCTTCATGCCCGTCGCTTCACACAAGCGGGTGCAGAAGTCGCGGGGTTCGCCCATGAGCTCCTGCATGGTCTCGTACCCGAGGATACGGGCCATGGCGGGGTTGGCGCTCACGAGCCTGCCCTGGTGATCCACCTGGAAGATGCCCTCAATGGCGTTCTCGAAGATGGAACGGTACTTGGCCTCGGCGACCTTGCGTTCGTCGACTTCGACGTGCAGGCGCTGGTTGGTTTCTTCCAACTGGAGCGTGCGGTCGTGGAGTTCGCTGGTGCGACGACGCACGAGGTTTTCCAGGTTCTCGCGGTAGGCCTTGTTTTCCTTGATGAGCTTGGTGCGCTCCAGGGCGCGGCGCACGGAGTGCTCAAGGATGCCCAGGTCTTCCACGGGTTTGAGCACGTAATCCCAGGCGCCCAGGCGCAGGGCCTCGATGGCGTCCTGGATCATGCCCGTGCCGGAGACCACGATGATGGGCACTTCCGGTGCCTCGCGCACCACGGTGGCCAGAACCTCCAGGCCGTCCATTTCCGGCATGCGCAGGTCAACGAGGATGATGTCCGGGTGGTGTTCCCGGAAGACATCCAGACCGATACGCCCGTTCTGGGCCTGCAGGACGCTGAAGCCGCTGTCTTCGAGGTATGCTTGGAAGGATCGCCGGATGACGTCTTCGTCATCAATGGTAAGAATCGTTGCGACAGGCTCGCTGGGCATGAATTATCCTTGAAGCACCGCTAGGATTTTGGATGCCATTTCCCCCATGTCCAGAACAGGCTTGAAAAAGACCTGGCTGTCGTCCAGACCGGCAGCCTTGAGGTCTTCCGAGAGGCTGAATTTGGTGGACCCGGTGTGTATGAGGAACTTCATGCCGGGATGGCGCTTGGACAGCTCGAGGATGAGGGCGGCCCCGTCCATGCCGGGCAGACGCAGATCAACGACGGCCAGATGCGGAGGATTGGCGTCGGCTGACTCCACGGCTTGTTCGGCGGATTCCGCCGTGCGGACGATGAAACCTTCGTCTTCGAGATACGCGGCCAGGCTCAGCCGGACCGGGGTCTCGTCGTCAACCACGAGGATTTCCGTATTGATGTTCTGCATGGACTGGCGGCCTTTTTGTGTGACGTCGCGCATCCCGAGGACGCGAACACTGCCTATTACTACCCAATTTTTCAAAGCAGGCCAAGGTTTTTCCTAACCCGTTCCACACTGATGAGGTATGAAAAAGGGCCGGACATGTGTCCGGCCCAGGAAAACAG
>WSYE01000012.1:135368-180885 GCA_009773665.1 Desulfovibrionaceae bacterium
AACAGGCTATGGAAAACGTCGCGGACCGCGGCAAGAGGTCCGGATGTGTATGATTAATGCGTGATGGCGCGCCTGACGGTCTTGGACGCTCCGGGCTTCTCCAGAATCACGGCGGTTCCGTAGCAGGAAAAAAACTTGGAACCGTCGGGGTGGAAGGCCACTGTTTCGCGGTAACCGACGATGGCGTCCCCGCCGATCTCCATGGAGGAAGCCGCCAGGGACAGCAGAGCGATCTCGGCGTCGTAGCCGCGTCCATGCACCAGTCCCAGCACCTTCTTGATGCGCCGCCCCTTCATGGCTGGGGTAGTGACCACGGGAAGCTTCCCCGAATAGAACATATCCTTGGCATGTTGCAGACGCTGGCCACGCTTGAGCTCTTCGCTGGGGTCCTTGGCCTGGCGCGGTGCGCCGGTGAATAGTGACAGCATGGCTACTCCTTGGAAATCCGGCAGGGCCGGTCTGTTCGGTTTGTTGCTGCGAAGCTCTAGCAAGCATCCTGCCACTTACGACATGTTAAACGATATATGCACCTTAGACAAATCAGGTGTGTCTCAGGTTACAGCCAGGGGCGTCAAAATAGCCATGACGCCTGAGGTTACAGGCCGCAGGCGTCAAAAAAGCCCGGGGCGCGTGTGCGCAGCCGGGCTTTCAGGATTGTGTCGAACCGGGAAGAATCAGCAAATGCGCGGCAGCTGCTCACCCTCCAGCATCCCAAGGAGCCTGCGTCCGCCCAGGCCCGTGCGCATCACCACCTTGCCGGGATTTTCCGCCCCGACCCGCCCAATGATGCAGGCGTCGCGCCCCAGGGGATCGCGGCGCATGATGGTCAGGGCCTTGGCGGCGTGCTTCTCCGGCAGGATGCAGATGATTTTTCCTTCGTTGGCCAGATACAGCGGGTCAAGCCCCAGGATGTCACACCCGGCGCGCACCACAGGCTTCACCGGGATTGCGTCCTCCTCCAGGGTGACGCCAACGCCCGACTGCTGGGCGATCTCGTTCACGGAGGTGGCAAGTCCGCCACGGGTGGGGTCGCGCAGCACGTGGACTGCGGGCAGCCCCGTGACGAGCTTGAGGATCAGATGATTGAGCGAGGCGCAGTCGCTTTCCACGGGGGCATCAAAGGCCAGCCCCTGGCGGCAGGAGAGCACGGTCAGCCCGTGGTCGCCCATGCTGCCGGAGATGATGACCACGTCTCCGGGTCTGGCCCGGTGTCCGCTGGGGGACGGCGAGGCGACCACCTCGCCGATGCCGGTGGTGTTGATGAAGATCTTGTCCGCCGTGCCTCGCGGCACCACCTTGGTGTCGCCCGCCACCACCTTGACCCTGGCCTTCCTGGCGGCCTGCCCCATGGAGGCCACGATGCGGTCCAGGTCGTCCAGGTCGAAGCCCTCTTCCAGGATGAACCCGCAGGTGAGGTACAAGGGCTTCGCGCCGAGCATGGCCACGTCGTTGACCGTGCCGTGCACGGCCAGGGAACCGATGTCGCCGCCGGGGAAGAAGATTGGGTCCACGGTGAAGCTGTCGGTGCTGACCGCCAGAGGGCCTTTGGGGCGCGGCAACAGGGCCGCGTCGTCCATGCGCCCAAGGATCGGGTTGCCCAGATGGCGGAAGAACACTTCGTTTACGAGACGGTGCGAGGCGAGGCCGCCGCTGCCCTGGTCCAGAAGGAGCTTGTTGCCCATGGGTTCCCTATGACTTACGCGGGTGAGAGGTCGAGCTGGTACTTGAAGTAGGCGGCGCAACTGCCCTCGGTGGAGACCATGCACGGCCCCACGGGGGTGGCCGGAGTGCAGGCCTTGGCGAACAAGGGGCACTGGTTGGGAGGCATGATGCCCTTGAGCACCTCTCCGCACCGGCAGCCGGGCAGGGGCTTGGACTCTTTGAGTTCCACACCCAGGGCCTCGAAGGCGTCGAAGGCCTTGTAGGCGTCGCCCATCACCAGACCGCTGCCTGGGATGGTCCCGATGCCGCGCCACAGCGCGTCGCCGGGTTTGTAGACCTCATAGAGGATAGACAGCGCCTTGGGGTTGCCCTCGTCGGCCACCACACGCCTGTAGTTGTTTATCACGCGGGGTTTGCCCTGGCGCTTCATCTCGGCCATCAGCAGGATGGCCTGCAACAGGTCCAGGGGCTCGAAGCCGGCCACCACCGCCGGGATGCCGTAGGTGTCCGCCAGCGGGGCATACGGCTTGAGGCCGATCATGGCCGAGACGTGCCCCGGCAGCATGAAGCCCTCAATGGACATGGCCGGATCGGAAAGCAGTACGTCCAGGGCGGGCGGGACCAGCTTATGAAAGGGCATCACGAAGAAGTTCGTCAGGCCCTGCTCCTTGGCCAGACGCAGAGTCGCGGCCACGGTGGGGGCGGTGGTCTCGAAGCCGATGCCCAGGAAGACGACTTTGTCGCCGGGATTGTTCGCTGCCACGGCCAGGGCGTCGAAGGGGGAATAGACCACCTCCACGCGCGCTCCCTCGGCCTGGGCCTTCTTGAGAGTGCTGCCGCCGGGTCCGGGAACGCGCATGAGGTCGCCGAAGGTGGCGATGATGACGTCCGGACGGGCTGCCAGTTCCATGTAGGCGGCCACCTCGGATTCGTGAGTGACGCACACCGGACAGCCGGGGCCGGTCAGGTGCACCACCGAGGACGGCAGCAGCGAATGCACGCCGCTTCGGAACAGGGCCACCGTATGGGTGCCGCAGACCTCCATGAAGCGGAGCGTCTGCCCCTGCATGGCCTCTTCTATCTGGGCCAGCACGGCCTTGCAGCGTTCAGGGTCGCGCAGGGCCTCAAATGAGTTCAAGGTTCCACCCTTCCTGGAAAATCTTGAGGGTTTCCATGGCCTCTTCGCGGTTGAGGATGCGGATGGCGAATCCGGCGTGAATGATGACGAACTCGCCCACCTGGGGTCTGTCCGCGATCAGGTCCAGGCGGATCTGCTTGCGGACGCCGCCGATTTCGACATCGGCCACGTCGCCTTCAACGTGTTTTACTTCCATGGGAACTGCAAGACACATGCGGGAATCCTCCCAAGTAGACCGCGACGGTAGAGTTCGGCGCGGAAAGATGTCGGGAATATGGGTGCTTCCCAGGCCTAAGTCAAGGCCGAGGGCTGGTCCTTGGCCATGGCGTCGATGAGTCCGCGCAGGCGTTCGGTAAGGCTCATGAGGTCCTGCACTGCCTGGGCGGATTCCTCCATGCCCTCGGAGGTCTGGGCCGACACACGGCTTATGTCGCTGACCGCCTCGGTGACCTCGCGCACGGCCGAGGCCTGCTCCTGGGCGCCCAGGGCGATGGCGCGCACCTGCTGCGAGGTCTGCGATACGAGCTTCACGATGGCCCCCAGCGCCTCTCCCGAACCGTGGGCCATGTCTGTGGTCTCGCCGATGGCCGTGACGGCCAGGTCCACCTGCTCCACGTTGCCGCGCGCACCGAGCTGGATGGCCCCGATGGCCTCCCCCACTTCACGGGTGGCCACCATGGTCTTCTCGGCGAGCTTTCGGACCTCGTCGGCAACGACGGCGAAGCCGCGCCCGGCCTCGCCCGCGCGCGCCGCCTCAATGGCCGCGTTCAGGGCCAGGAGGTTGGTCTGGTCCGCAATGTCGGAGATGACCGTGAGCACGCGCCCGATGTCCTCGGCCTGCCTGCCCAAAGCCCCCATGGCATCGCGCAGCCCGTTGGCCCGGTCCTGGACCTTCTCCATGGACTGGGCCAGCCCGGACACCATTTTCTCGCCTGCGACGGCCTTGCCTCCGGCCTCCTCGGCGCTCTGGGCCGCTTCCTCCGCGCTGCGGGCGACGTGGCTCACCGAGGCGTCGATCTCGGAGACCGCCGCCGAGGTGCCTTCCAGGCGCTCACGCTGCTGGGCGGCTCCCTGCCCGGCGCGCTCGAAGCGGTCCATGAGGGTCTCGGTGTTACGCACCACCTCGCTGGAGATGGCGTCGGCCTCGTGGGCGGCCTGAGCCAGCACCTCGTTGCGGCGCTTGATTTCCTCTTCCTTGGCACGAAGCTCGGTCAGATCGGTGTACAGGCACAGCGCGCCCATAAGCTTGCCGGTGATGTCGTTGAACAGGGGGGAGGCCGCGATGAGGATGTTGCGCTTGGCCCCGCGCTTACCCGTGGTGATGACTTCCTTGATGATGGAGGAGTTGGTGGCCATGGCCTCGGAAAGCACCGTCTTGCGGCTGGCGTCGCCGTAGAAGAAGTGGGCCACGTTCTGCCCGTAGTTGTCCTCGGCCTTGCCGTCGTATTGCAGGATGTCCATGAGCGCCTGGTTGGTCAGAGTCAGATGGCTTTCGGAATCCACCACCACAAACGGCGTCTTGATGCCCGACAGCACCCCCCGCGAAAAGCCCAGCGCGTCGAGCATGTTTGCATTCATGGTGCGGACGGCTGTGGCCGTTTCGGCCAGTTCCGCCGTGAAATCCCCTTCCAGTGGAAAGGAATGATCCCCCTTCGCGTGAGCCATGGCGTAATCGTGTATCGCCTTGAGGGGGGTCAACACATGGCGGAACATGCCGTGGATGCTGAGCCCGCACAGCAGGGCTATAAGCGCGCCTCCGGCCAGTTGGAGTGTTGCGGTGTCCGCCCCCCCTGGGGTCCGGCTGAACATCCAGGTGGCTGCGAACACGGAAAATGCCACAAGGGCCATTGCGAGGACCGATGAAACAAGCCTGGTTTTTATAGTCATGGGGAATCCAGTCTGAAGCGGAGGGAACTCCGGATAGAAGTTTCAGGCGCCCCAAACCGCAGGGAACGGCACAGGCGCATGAGAGGCAGGAGGAAACACACAGCATCCGCACGGACTGGCCGGACTGGATTCATTGTAATCAGCCGGGGAAAATTTCGCAACAACAACTGTAACCCGAATGACATTTCTGACACGCAGGTTAATCTATTGACCAGTTCTGACGCTGCAGGCACACACTCACTACAGGAGCCCCAGGGTTATATCCATGCAGAGACATCTGCCTGACCTGAACTGCCCAGTCTTCTGCCACCACCCGCCGCATGAGCGATTTCCTGGGTGCATATTTGGCACATATCCCTGCGTTCACACCATTTCAGGACACTTCATCACCCTAAAACAGTCTGCTTTGCACATCGTTCGTATCGCAATATTGAGCACGACTGCAATTGCACGTATCCAACGCACTATCTATCATCCAATCACTACGCAACAGGCAACATAAGCAGGCAGTCCCGACAGGAAGATCATGGTGCAGTCGCCCCACCCGAGAATCCCCTTGCCAAAGCGACCTGCTCATGCAATTATTTACATCACTTTGTAACAAGCATCACCTGCACATCAGACACTATTGGCTTTCCCATGCAAGAAAACAATCCGGACGAACTGATCCGCCAGGCCCGAAAGCACCTTCTCAACATCGTATCCATCCTCAAGGACGGAAAAGTCGACAACGCAATCAAGATCGTGGTCTTCGCACTCGTCGCCTACATCAAGCACGGGAACCTGCTCATCAAGCAGGAAAAAAAAGAATACCAGGAGCTTCTGGAGAAAGCCGTCAACCTCATCAGCTTTGATCCGCTGGTGAAGGAGGTCAGCAAGGAACCGCTGGCGTACGAACCCAGAAAGGAACTGGAACTGCTCACCAAACTCCGAGACCTGCCGGGCCTCATCGAGGCCAGCTTGCACCAGAAGAACGAGTTGGCGGAAGAGGTGCGCATCCAGGCCAAGGCCGAGCGCCTGGAAAAGGGCAGACAGCTGCTGCAACAGAAGTATTTCGATGGCGCGGTGGCGCACTTCAAGCGCCTCTGCGAAGATTACCCCGGCGACAGCGCGCTTTTTGCCGAAATCGGCAAGCTCCTCTTCGAAATCAACCACATCGAATGCATCACCTTTTTCGAACTGGCTGTAGCCGCCGACCGGGGCGACCACAAGAGCCTGGCCATGATGGGTGTGGCTTTCCGCAAGATTAAGAAATTCGACCAGGCCGAAGCCGCCTACCTGGCCGCTCTGGAAATCGACAAAGACAATATCAACTACCTGTTCAACCTCTCGCGGGTGTACATTGATTCGGGCAACTGGCTGAAGGCTCAGGGCACGCTGCGGCGCGTCCTGGAGATCGACCCCAGCCTGGAACCGGCCAGGAAGGGTCTGGAATTCGCATCACGGCACTGCCGAGACATGACGTGATGGCAGCCAAGCACCACCCCGCGCCACCCTGGCAGCCCCTGCTGAACCTCGAGCCTCCGCAGCTTCCGAGCCCGGCCTCGCTGCCTGCTCCGCCCTCGGACATGCAGTGTTACGCCTTCTGGGACGAGTACGACATGCTGCCCCACATCCGCGAGCACAGCCTTGGCGTGGCACGCGTGGCCACCAGTCTGGCCCTGGCCGCAGCGCGCGCGGGGCTCGACGTCGACATGCAGACCGTGCGCGCCTCCGCCCTGCTCCACGACATCGCCAAGACCTACACCATCCGCCACGGCGGCAACCACAGCCAACTGGGCGGCGCCTGGATGCAGGAGCGCACCGGCAACCCGCTCCTGGCCATGGGCATCATCCACCACGTGCACTGGCCCTGGGACGTGGACGTGCGCGCCTATTTCCTGCCCATGGCCATCATCTACGGCGACAAGCGCGTGCGCCACGACACGGTGGTCACCCTTGACGAACGCTTCGATGATCTCTACTCCCGCTACGGCACCACGCAATACATCCGCGACCGGCTGGCGGAATCCAGGAGCCAGGCGGAAGCCATTGAAACGGCCCTGAGCCAAACCCTCGGGATGAATCTCCATGAAGATACTTTTGATAGCGGGCGGCTGGTCGAGCGAACGTGAGGTCTCGCTCTCGGGCGCGCGGCAGATCGAAGCGGCGCTTGTGAGCCTCGGCCACGACGTGACCCGCCTGGACCCCCTCACCCATTTCGACCACATCACGGACACGGCCCGCGTCCACGACTTCGCCTTCCTGAACCTGCACGGCTCTCCCGGCGAGGACGGCCTGATCCAGGCCCTGCTCCACGCCGCCGGATGCCCCTACCAGGGAAGCCAGCCCGAGGCGTCCTTCCTGGCGCTCAACAAGGCCGCCTCCAAGCAGGTGTTCCGCGCAGGCGGCCTCGTGACCGCCGACTGGGAGCTGCTGGTTTCCAGGCCGGATGCAAACTGGCGGCCCGCCTTCGGCCTGCCCGCGTACTTCAAGCCCAACAACGGCGGATCAAGCCTGGGCATGAGCTTCGTCAACACCGAAGCCCAGCTTGGCCCTGCGCTGGACGCGGCCTTTGCCGAGGGCCGCGAGGTACTGGCCGAACCGGCGCTATCCGGCCTGGAGGTCACCTGCGCGGTGCTGGGCGAGGAAGCCCTGCCGCCCATCCTCATCAAGCCCAAGACCGGGGCCTTTTTCGACTACACGAGCAAATACGTTCAGGACGCCGCCGAGGAGATCTGCCCCGCCCCCCTGCCGGAGCAGGTGCTGGACGCGGTGCGCCGCTCGGCTCTGGCCGCGCATAAATTGCTGGGATGTTCGGGATATTCACGCGCGGATTTCATCCTCACCGGCGAGACTCCCGTGCTGCTGGAAGTGAACACCCTCCCCGGAATGACGGCCACAAGCCTTCTGCCCAGGGCGGCGGCCACGGCGGGGCTTAATTTTCCGGCCCTCATCGCACGCCTGATCGAACTTGGAATGAGCACATAATCTGGCCGCAATTCTGGCCACAACAGGACTGGACGAACAGGGGTCCGGCATTATACACAGCCGACCCGGCTGAGCCTGCCATATCACGGCCGCGCACGCGGCGTCTGGAGCATCAATGAAAGCTTTTCTCGCCCTTGAAGACGGCGCCTGGTTCGAAGGCACGTCGTTCACCGGACCCGGCCGCGCCGGAGGAGAGGTCATCTTCAACACCGGCATGACCGGTTACCAGGAAGTCCTCACAGATCCCTCCTACGTCGGTCAGATGGTCTGCATGACATATCCCCACATCGGCAATTACGGAGTCAACCTTGAAGACGTCGAGTCCGACCGCGTCCGCGTCGAGGCCTTCATCGTCAAGGAATGCTGCAAGCAGCCTTCCAACTGGCGCTCCAAGGAGACCCTGCCCGACTACCTGCGCCGCCACAACGTCGCGGGCATCGAGGGCATCGACACCCGCGCCCTGACCCGCCACCTGCGCCTGCACGGCGCGCAGCGCGGCATCATCTCCACCGAATGCAAGGACCCCGCCGATCTGGTGAAGCAGGCCCGCGAGCTGCCTCCCATGGAAGGCCTGGACCTGGCAGGCGGAGTGACCCCCAAAGAGCCCTACGTCTGGGACGGCAAGGCCCCCAAAAAGGTGGCCCTCAACCCCGACGGCACCTACACCTGGACCGGAACCGGCCCCCGCGTGGTAGCCTTCGACTGCGGCATCAAGTGGAACATCCTGCGGCTCCTGGTGGCCGAAGGGCTTGATCTGCTGGTGGTGCCCGCCTTCTTCACCGCTGAGCAGGTCAAAAAGCTGAACCCCGAGTCCATCTTCCTGTCCAGCGGCCCCGGCGACCCGGCGGCGCTCACCGACATGGTGCAGGCCACCAGCCTCCTGGTGCACGACTACCCCACCGCAGGCATCTGCCTGGGACACCAGCTCCTCGGGCTGGCGCTCGGCGGCAAGACCTACAAGCTCAAGTTCGGCCACCACGGCCTGAACCATCCGGTGAAGGAACTCGCCACCGGACATATCGAGATTTCTTCACAGAACCACGGTTTCTGCGTTGACATCAACACCCTCTCCGATGTTGAAATGACTCACGTAAACCTGAACGACAACACACTGGAAGGCTTCGCGCATACCAAGAAGCCCATCATCGCCATCCAGTACCACCCCGAGGCGGGACCCGGCCCCCACGACAGCCGCTCCTTCTTCAAACGGTACCGGGAGATGCTGCGCAGGGAACTGGGTCGCTAGTGTCGAGTTTGTGAAAAACATGTTCATTTTTTTCACAACAAAATAAATGGTTCTCTTGGTTTAGGTCCGTAACCTGTAGGAACCTATTTTGAGAACGCGACGCTAGTCAAATCCTTCGGAGGTGGTTGATGTCCGCAGAGCTCACCAAGGCCAGGAAACAGATCACCCAGGTAAACACCTACCTCGGATGAATTCGCCGCGCTGATCGAACAGGCCGTCTACCAGCTGAACAACAACAAGGAACTGCGAACGCTCTATCCGCTGGTGATCCCCTATACCCCGGGCGAGGAGAAGGCCCTCCTGGAGACCGTGCGCGAACTGCTGCGCGAGCTCCAGGCCAACACGATGGACGAGGCGCTGGGCAGCATCGAGGGCCGCCAGCAGCGCCGCGCCGAGGGTCTGAAGACGGGGCGCGAGCAACTCGAGCGCAAGGAAGTCCCCGCCGCGCGCAAGACCTTCAGCAGCCTGGTGCGCGAGTTCCCCAACGACTCCGACCTGCGCGCCGAGATTGCCGAACTGTTCATGCAGTCCGAACTCTACGAGGACGCCTTCAAGTACCTGGACGAAGCGCTGGGCCTCTCCCCGGACCAGCTGCACCTCTACAACCGCATAGGCATCGTCCTTCGCAAGCTTGGCCAGTACGACGTGGGCGAGAAGTACTTCATGCGCGCCGTCAACTACGCCAAGGAAGACCCCAACCTCTATTTCAATCTGGGCCGCCTGTACATCGACTGGGAAAAGTTCGACAAGGTGGAGAAGGCTGCCAGGATCGCCCTCAAGCTCAATCCCAACTTCCAGGAAGCAGGCAAGATGCTCACCTTCGCCCTCAAGAGACAGGGCAAGCAGTAAAAGACCGCCATGCCGCCTGCTTCGGCCGATGTTCTGATCCTCGGGGCGGGACTGGCCGGGCTGCGGGCCGCGCTCTCCTGCCTTGAATCCTCCCCCGGCCTTCGCGTGCTGGTCGCAAGCGCGACAGGCGCTCCCTCCGGTTCCTCCTTCGCCAACCAGAACGACGCCCTGGGCATGCACGTCTGTTTGAGTGACGCCGAGCGAGAGGCGTACGTGCGCGAGGTCCTGGCCCTGAACCTGGACGCGCGTCTCTCGCCAGAGCTGCTGGCCCTCCAGGCCCAGGAGGGAGAAGCCCGCCTGCAAGACCTCATCGCTCTCGGCCTGAACTTCACCCGCGACGCCACCGGCAACCTGCTGGGGCACTCCTCCTGCTTCTCGCCGCATTCGCGCCGCGCGTTCGTGTTCACCGGGCTGGCCTCGGCCTACGCGTGCTTCAGGGGGCGTCTGGAGTCGCAGGGGTGTCTGTTCGCGCCAGGATGGCTGGCCGCGTCCATTGCGGCGGACCAGGGAAAGGCGTCCGGTGCATTCCTGGTCCCACGGGACGGCGGCGCGCCGCTGTTCGTGGCTGCCAAAGCCGTTATCGTCGCACTCGGCGGTCCTGGCAGGCTATTCGCCCACTCCATGGCAGGTCCCGGAACACCCGGCTACAGCCACGGCCTGCTGGCCGACGCCGGAGCCGCCATGGCCAACCAGGGCTTTCTCCAGTTCATGTGGGCCAGCGCGCCGGGCAGGACCTTCTGGCAGCCTGCCGCGCTTGGCACCGGCGGCTACCGGCTGATCCTGCCGGACGGGCGCGAGAGAGCCGTGGAAGACCTCCTGGCCTACTCCCCGGACATGGCACACTCGGCGGACGAAACCCGGATGCAATATCCGAACAGCCTTCAGGAACTCTGTTCCAGCCGCGCCGGGCACTGCCCCTTCGCATACGGCCTGGAGGATTCGGCCCTGGACCTCGCACTGGCGAGCGGCCTGGACGACTCCGGCATCGTCCGGCTCATCCAGCCGGACGGCGCCCCCCTGCATCTGGCTCCCATGGCCCACGCCAGCAACGGCGGAGCCGTAATCGACGAGCACGGACAGACCAGCGTCCCTGGGCTGTTGGCCTGCGGGGAGTGCGCCACGGGCATGCACGGCGCGAACCGCATCGGGGGCAGCATGGTACTGGCCGCGCAGGTGTTCGGGCATCGTGCCGGACTCCGCGCCGCCCGGATCGCACGGGACAGCGACGGTCCCGGCGCTTCTGGTGCCATCCAGGATGAACTCCTGGGGGGTTTTGCCGAGGACGCGCCGAAGCAGGAAGAGGGCCTGAACTGGCTGGCGACGGGTTTGTCGCGCTACGCCGTGCTGGGCGGCACGGCCGGTTTCGCATCGTTCGCGATGGAGGTGCGTCATCGCCTGCAAGAGGCGCGGGATTGGCGGCTCCAACTGAGCCTGGAAACCGGACTGGGCATCACAAGCAGCCTGCCTGCCGCGCGTCCTTGAATCATTCTTCCTGCTACACAGCCACAACAACTCCATAAATCACGCTCTCATCTGGCCTTCCTGGCATACAACGCACTCGGAGGAGGTGTTGATCGGCCAAACAACGGCTTGGCGCGCTCCATATCTTAGAGTAGCATACGTCGTCCGCGTAGCCGGACGACGCGTATGACCCGTATCCGGGAGAGGGAACCGAAATGAAATGGCTGGCGACAGCCCTGCTTTTCCTGCTTGCCGGGCTTGAACCAGGGCTTGTCCAGGCCGAGCCCCATGTATTCACCGTCCATTCGGGTGAGCATCTGGAATTTGCCCGCGAACTGTGCCGGGCCGCTCTGGCGGCAGCAGGCATGGAAGCCAGTTTTTCATATTTTCCTCCAGCCCAGAACAAGCGCCTCTACGCGGAACTCGCCAGCGGAAACCTGGCCATTGCCTTCGTACCCCCAGACGAGGGCACTAACGCCCTCGAAAAACAAGGACTCGTCCGCGCACTCAGGATTCCCTTGGAAAGGGGCCTGCTCGGCTACCGGATATGCCTGGTGCGCGACGAAGACGCAAACCTGCTGGAAAACGTCAGGAACGCCGAAGACCTGAAAAAAATACGCATCGGACAAGGGATCGGATGGGGAGACATCGCCGTTTACCGCAATGCCGGAATCAATGTGGTGGAGGCCCCGTTCAACTCCGTATCGGACCCGGTGAAAGCCCTGGCATCCGGACACTTCGACGCCCTGCCCCTGGGCGTGAACGAATACCAGCTCTTTCTTCAGACATACAACAAGGAAGCATCAGGCATAACGGCGGACAGATACATCGTCATCAGCTATCCCTGGTTCCGCTATATTTGGGTCTCGACTGCGACCAAGAACTCGAAACTGCTCTTTGAAGCCCTGGACAAGGGGTTCGGCATCATCGCCGCCAACGGCGAATTCGTCGCCATCTACGAGAAATACAAGGACGCCGCCCCCAGGAAACATCTTGTGGGCAGAAGGACCATACACCTGCAAAGCCCGTACAGCACCGACGACGACATCGACCCGAGCTTCAGGCACCTCATCATCCGCACGCCGCGCTAGCCCCTCTCTGTCAACCTGTGCGCCAACTCCAGGGCCGCAAGGAAGCTCCCCATGTCGGCCGTGTCCCTGCCAACCAGATCGTAGCCCGTACCGTGATCCACGCTGGTGCGCACGAAGGGCAGGCCAAGGGTCACGTTCACGGCCTCCCCGAAGTGCACCAGCTTCAAAGGCCCGAGCCCCTGATCGTGGTACATGGCCAGCACGGCGGGGAATTCGCCGTCGTAGGCCCGCTTGAACACCGTGTCCGCCGGGAACGGCCCGGCCACGGCCATGCCCTCGGACCGGGCCTGCTCGATGGCCGGAACGATCACCCGCGCTTCCTCGTCGCCGATCCTGCCGAATTCCCCGGCGTGGGGGTTCAGGCCGCACACGGCCACCGGGCCGGACAGGCCAAGCGCCCTGACGTACCCGGAAGTCAGCCGCAGGCAATGCAGAATCTTGGAAGCCGTGACCAGCTCCGGCACCTGGCGCAGGGGCGGATGCGTGGTGACCAGGCTCACCCGCAGCTTCGGGCCGCACAGGTGCATGCACACGCCGTCCGGGCCGACGCCTGCGCGCTCCGCCAGAAATTCCGTGTGCCCTGGGAAGTCGAACCCGGCCTCCTGAAGACCGGCCTTGTTCAGCGGACAGGTCATGATGGCCTGGGGCTGCCCAGACTGACCGAACTGGCCATCTCTCCCAAGCAGCAAGTCGCAGGCCAGCGACAGCGTAAGCCCGGCGGCCATCCCGCCGGAAGCCGAGAACTGGCCCGGCCTGGGCGCAAAATCCTGTAGCCCGTCAGGCTCCATCAGGAAAAGCCCCGACTGCGCATCCGGGGGCAGCGCGCCATGGGGGAGGCGGGTCCAGGGTGCGCCGATGCCCGTGCGCCCGGCATGGACCGCCAGAGAAGATTCCGGCCCGAGGATCACCAGACGCTCGGAAATTTGCGGCTTCGAGGCCAGCCAGCGGCACATGAGCTCCGGGCCGAGCCCGTTGGGGTCGCCCAGAGTGAGGAGGATTGTCCGTGTCATGGGAAGGAACTAGCGCTTCGGGCAGGCCAAGGCAACCCGCCGACGCGCACGGGAGTACAGGGTTCCATACACTGCCTGGGCGGCGGCGCGCCGAATCGGCGAGCATACAGGCACCCACGCGTCAGACCGGCAGCCCCCTCCCGTGGCCGGATCGGCGGCCTGCTACTCGGCCTTGAAGAACACCGCGCCCAGCGGCGGGAGCGTCAGGGAGACGTAATAGGGCCACAGGCCGATTTCAGCTGGGCGCGCCTGCACCCCGCCGCCGTTGCCCACGCCTGAGCCGCCGTATTCCAGGGCGTCGGAGTTGAACACCTCGCGCCAGGAGCCGTCGTGGCGGCTGCCCAGGGCGTAATGGTGCCGCGTCACCGGGGTGAAGTTGTACACGCACATAAGCTGCGAACCGTCCTTGGCCTTGCGCAAAAAGCTGATCACCGAAGACTGGTAGTCCGTGAGGTCGATCCACTCGAAGCCGCTCCACTCGTTGTCCATCTGGTGCAGGGCCGGTTCAGCCTTCAAAAGACGGTTCAGGTCGCGCACGGTGCGGGCCACGCCCTGGTGGCTGGGGAACTCCAGAAGCGCCCAGTCCAGCGGTTCTCGGCTGGACCACTCGCGCCACTGGGCGAACTCGCCGCCCATGAACAGGAGCTTTTTGCCGGGATGTCCCCACATGTAGCTCAGGAAGCAGCGCAGGTTGGCGAACTTCTGCCAGTCGTCGCCGGGCATCTTGGAGATGAGCGCCCCTTTGCCGTGAGTCACCTCGTCGTGGGACATGGGCAGGATGAAGTTCTCGTGGAAGGCGTACAGCATGGAAAAGGTCAGGGTGTTCTGGTGGTAGCCGCGAAACACGGGGTCCTTGGCGAAGTAGTCCAGGGTGTCGTTCATCCAGCCCATGTTCCACTTGAAGGTGAACCCCAGGCCCCCGGCATACACCGGGCGCGACACCCCCGCCCAGGAGGTGGACTCTTCGGCGGCCATGATGGCCCCCGGATAGCGCTTGTGCACCACGGTGTTCAGGTCGCGCAGGAAGGACACGGCCTCCAGGTTCTCGTTGCCGCCGTGGACGTTGGGTACCCACTCGCCTTCCTTGCGGGAGTAATCGAGGTAGAGCATGGAGGCCACGGCGTCGATGCGCAGGCCGTCGATATGGAACTCCTCCAGCCAGTACAGGGCGTTGGCCAAGAGGAAGTTGCGCACCTCGTGGCGCGAGTAGTTGAACACGAAGGTGCCCCAGTCGGGATGCTCGCCCTGGCGCGGGTCGGAGTGCTCATACAGGGCGGTGCCGTCAAAGCTGCCCAACGCCCAGGAATCCTTGGGGAAGTGGCCAGGAACCCAGTCCAGCAGCACGGAAAGCCCAGCCTGATGGCAGCGGTCCACGAAATACTTGAAGTCCTCTGGTGCGCCGAAGCGCGAGGTGGGCGCGAAGTAGTGTCCGGTCTGATAGCCCCAGGACTCGTCCAAGGGGTGCTCGGCCACGGGCATGAGCTGAATGTGGGTGAAGCCCAGGTCCGTGAGGTAGGGGATCAGCTGGTCGGCCAGATCATGGTAGGACAAAAAATCGCCGTAGTACGGTCCTTTCCAGCGCCAGGAGCCGGGATGCAGCTCATAGACGCTGACGGGCTTGTCCAGAGGCAGGCCGGACGTGGCCCGGCGCTCCATCCATTCGCCGTCGCTCCACTCGTGGGCACCCAGGCCCCAGGTCACGGAAGCCGTTCCGGGGCGCAACTCGGCGTAAAAGGCGTAGGGGTCGGTCTTCACGTGGACGTGGCCGTCCTTGCCGCGCACCGCGAACTTGTAAAGCTGCCCGCGCGCGACGCCCGGAACGAACCCGGCCCAGATGCCGGACACGCCCACGGGATGCAGGGGGGTGGCCCCGTAGTGCCAGCCGTTCCAGTCTCCCAGCACGCTCACCTCGTCCGCGTCCGGAGCCCATACCGCGAAGCGGAAGCCGTCCGCGCCGTTCAGCTGGTGCGGGTGCGCGCCGAGGATGCGGTAGATGTCCCAGTGCTCGCCCCGTCCGAACAGATAGAGATCGAAGGGGGGGATGGTAATGGGGGTGCTCAGGACGGCCTCCGGGTGTTTTCTGGTGTATCGTCCTCGAAGTGGCTGGAAACGACGCGGGAGACCGACTGAAGAATACAATTGGCCGTAAGGCTGAAAACCATGTCCCTGCGTTTCAACACCGCGAAACTAATTGGACTTCGCGGCGAGTTTGACGCAGTCGGCCTGAAACAGGCATTCGCCCTGGTCGCAGTGCCCGTCCACGGCCCTGGCGAAGCAGTCGAAGTTGCCTTCTGTGAGCTGGATCATGCGGACGGCGTCCACCTTGGTCATGTTGCCTATCTTGGCGCCTTTCTCTCTGGCCAGTTGGCGGATCTGCTGCATGTTCATGTCGTCCTCCGGTGGGTTACACGTCGATGCCGAGCTCCCTGTATACTTCAAGATAATGGGCGGCTGAGCGTTCCCAGGAATAGTCTGTGTGCATGGCCCGCTGTTTGATGCTCTCCCACTCTGCGGGCCGGTCGAACACGTCCACGGCCTGCCGGATGCTTTGCAGGAAGGCGTCAGCCGTGGCCTCGGGAAAGGTGAAACCGTTGCACTCGGGGTGCGGGTAGGCGACGATGGTGTCCGAGAGCCCACCCAGGTTGGTGGCCACAGGCGGCGTGCCGAAGCGCAGGGCGTAGATCTGGGTCAGGCCGCAGGGCTCGTAGCGAGAAGGCATGAGGAACACGTCCGAGGCGGCCTGGATGCGGTGTGCCAGGTCCTCGGTGTAGCCCACGCGCACGGCCAGCTTGCCGGGGTAGGTTTCCATGAGCTCCATGAGCAGCGCCTCGAATTCCAGGTTGCCCTCGCCCAGCACCACGATTCCAAGGTCCATCTCCATGAGTTGGGGCAGGATGTCGATCAAAAGGTCGATGCCCTTCTGCCTGCGCAGACGCCCGATGAAGCCCAGAACCGGCCTGTCGCCCAGGCGCGGGTCCATGTCGAGCTCGGCCAGCAGGCTCTCCTTGCAGTTGGCCTTTCCGGTCATGTCGTCCGGCGAGTAGGTGCAGGGCAGGTAGCGGTCGTTGCCGGGGTCCCACACGGAGTAGTCCGCGCCGTTCAGGATGCCGCGCAGGCTGGCCCGGCGCTTGGAGAGGATGCCCTCCAGGCCGCAGCCGAACTCGGTGGTGAGGATCTCGCGCGCATAGGTGGGGCTGACGGTGGTGACCAGATCGGAATAGGCGATGCCCGCTTTCAGCAGGTTGAAGTCGCCCCAGAATTCCACGCCGTCCATGCCCCAGGCTTCGGCTGGCAGGCCGCTGTCCGCGAACAGGCGCGAGGCGAACCGGCCCTGGAAGGCCAGATTGTGGATGGTGAGCATGGTCTTGGTGTCGCGCCAGAAAGGATCAATGCGCCGCCAGAAGTGCATGAAGGCCGGAACCAGTGCGGCCTGCCAGTCGTGCACATGGATCAGACGCGGAGCCATGTCCATGCGCCGAGCCCATTCCAGGCAGGCGCGGCAGAAGAATATGAAGCGCTCACAGTTGTCGAAGTAATCGCCTTCGTGCGTGTTGTAATAGAAGCGGCGGTCAAAATACTCGCCGCGCTGGATGAAATACACGGGCAGGCCGTGGTAGTCGGCCATGTAAATTTCAGCGGTGATCGGAGCCCAAGGATAGCCCACGGGAAGACGCGAGGATATAAGGCGCAGCTTGAATTCGCCGGTGCTCAGCCTTCCGTAGAACGGGGTGATCACGGCCACGTCTGCGCCCATCTTGCGAAGCGTCAGCGGCAGCGCACCCAGGACGTCTCCAAGACCGCCGGTCTTGGAAAATGGGTATATTTCCGAGGCTATGAAGACTATCTTGTGGTGAAATGCCATCCGACTCCCCGTCCGGTTTTGCGTTCTGCCTACCACAATAAACCCCGGCAAGCATTACGATCCGGTGAAATGCTTTACGGTCGTTTCCCGCCTTCACCGTTCAATCGCTCGAACATGCGAGCATAATCCGCCAGAATTTTCTCATGATCGAAAACAAGGGGACGCGGCAGATCGTCCAGGGAGAAGACCTCCGCGTTCAGGGCGTCGTCTCCCGCGCCGAGCTTCGAGGCGTCCAGGGGCTGGGCCGTGAAAACCACGCTCATGGTATGTTTGCGGGCGTCGCGGTTGGGATCGGAATACACTCCGAGGAGGCCGGTAAGCTCCACTTCCAGCCCGGTTTCCTCCAGCGCTTCGCGCACGGCCGCGTGCTCCACCGTTTCGCCGTAATCAACGAAACCGCCGGGAAGCGCCCAGCCGAACGGGATGTTCTTTCGCTCGATCAGTACAACCTTGCGGCCAGGACAAGCAATGATGATATCAACCGTGGGCGTCGGATTTCTATATGTTTGCAAAGGTCGCCCGCAGAGTTCGCAAATCGCCGGGGTCTGGGTGTCCATGCTCCTGTGGCCTTGTTCGTAAGTAGCATATATACCCCCAAAAGCATCCGGAACAACCGCCAGTCCAGGGTCCGTGGGGGTTTACACCCCGGCTGGCGCGAAACAAAGAGACATTTGAGTGAAATCTATACCCACATGCCCCCAACCTGACAAGGTGATTCTCATTCATCACGGAGCATTGGGGGACTTCCTAACCGTGTGGCCGGGCGCGCTGGCTCTCAGCCGGGACTCTCAGGGACGCAGCCTCTACTGGGCTGGCGCAGGAGACAGGCTCCAATGGCTTGAACCGCTGGGGTTTTCTCCCTGCCCCGCAGCCCTGCGGAAAGTGCTGGACCGCCTGCACGGGGCAGACGCATGGCCGCAGGAACTCGAAGGCTCCCTGACGCTCTGGTTCGTGCTGGATCGCGTGCCGGAGGTGCCGGAAAGCGCCTGCTGCCACTTCCTGAAGGCGCTTCCCACGCAGGAGTCAGGCGCAGCCGACGGACAAGAACCCCGTGATTTGCATCCGGGGATTTCCACGCGACAAGGCATGGACACCAGCCTCGCCCGGATCACCAGAGGAAATGACCGTGAGCCTTATCGGGCCGTCCCGTTCTTTGGAGTTCCTGGCAAGAGTCGGCACGTGCGCGACGAATACGCGCGCGGGCTCGCCAATCTGGGGATACCGGCAGTTTCCGGCTGGCTGGGTGAATTCCGAAGGCTCTTCGCAGCGCAAAGAAAACCCGGCAGGCAGGTGCTGCTCTTTCCCGGTGCGGGCCATCCGGGCAAGCAGTGGCCCCTGGTTCAATATTTTCGACTGGCCGACATGATCCGCACCAAGGGCCTGGAACCGCTGTTCGTGCTCGGCCCTGCCGAACTGGAGCGCGGCCTGATTCCCGAGGGCCTGCCCTTTATAGCGCCGGATAATATGCACGCGCTCTCAAGTCTCATCCTTACGGCCAAGGCGGTTGTGGGCGCGGACACCGGCCCCATGCACCTGGCCGGGATGCTGGGCGTTCCCGGCGTGTCCCTGTTCGGGCCGACTGACTCAAGCGTGTGGGGGCCTGTGGGCATGCGGGAGGTGAACCTGGGCCTGGATTGCAGCCCATGCACCACCACCTGCGCCGATCTGGTGTGCCCGGAGCAGCGCTGCATGCGGGACATCCCGGCAGAGCGTGTCATGATGGAATTGGAAGAGGCGTTCGCCAAATGCGAAACCGGCTTTCAAGACCCTGGTATTCTTGAAAGCCGGTTTCGTCAAAAGGAGGAAGAATGAAACAGATTAAGCAAGGACCGGGCCAACGAACAACAATCATCAAAAATAAACATAACATGCTAAATTATATCAATATTATTCAAGACATTTCCAACTTGAATCACACCTCAACAGTATAAAAACTTGAACGACCCAAGCCCCGCCCCACCCAGGCGCCCATTCCCGGTATAAGAACTTTTACGTGGAAGGCGTTCGAGTTCACTGCCTAGGAGGCGCTTTCCTGGGCAAGCGCGCCCCCTGCCCATGAACGAGCCCGACTTCCTGATCGTCGTGGTCCGCCCCGCTCGTCCGGTCAGCGTTTCGACCCCAAAATCTTCACGAAAAGCCGTGACCTGAAGACTACCCAGGCCTCTGAGCGATCTGGAGCACTGTGCAGTACAAGAACTTATACGCCGTCATTCCAGACAGTTGAACGCTGCATGTCCCTCTGAAAGCGCTATTTGCCACATCCGCACGGAGTGGGAAGCGTCCCTGGAGCGATCCGCTCTCATCTTCTTAGGGCTCTGAATCAAAGGGCGATTCCGGCAATGCTATTCCCCTTGGCTTATCTGCACGGCACTCCACGCTGAATCAGTTCAAGCCGGAGCGCGATGCAGGGCTGCCCGTGAAGAATCCACGCTTGGAGGGAAGCAGGCAATGCCCATGAATCGCCGCATTCAAAGCAGCTTCCCCACGCATGCGCCGGGTTGGGCCATGAGGGGAGGCGCCCTCGCCCTGGTTCACTCCGCGAACCTCAGTGGACCGATTGGCACAGGCGTGACCCCACGCTGCGGCAGGGACCGGTCAATCCGTTTCGACAAAACGGAACCGTGAGGAATCAGGCGCAACGCAGCGCGCCTCGATCACCGCTATGATCGTGGCCGCTGTCCGGCGCAGTCCATGCTCCGCTGCGATGCTGGCTTGGGAAGCTGAAGAAAGGCTTTAAAATGCAAAACCGGCTTTCAAGACCCTGGTATTTCTTGAAAGCCGACTTTGTCAAAAGGAGGAAGAATAAAACTTATATAGCAAGGGTCGGGCCAACATGTAAGAATCGGCAAAATTAACATTCAAACCGTTTGAATAATTCATTATATTTCAAGACAACTTCTTCCTCAAGCACGCCAAAGCTGTATAAAAACTTGAACGAGCCAGGCCCGACCCCGCCCATACCCCCATCCGGGGTATAAATACTTTTACGACTCCAGCACCACCAGGAAGCCTGCCCGCTCCAGCGCCTCCAAAGGCACTGCCCCCACCCGGTACACATACACCTCGCGCCCGCCGCGTGGCCGGACAACCGTGGAGGCCAAGCCCCCCGCCGGGCGCGGATCGCCCTTCAGCACGTAGTCAGACCCCATACACACGGCAGGGCTCAGGCGAGACAGTTCGCTCACGGCTGGGTCGCCGCTTACGTTGGCGCTGGTGGCCGCCAGCGGCATGCCGGTCTTCAGACACAGTTCGCGCGCTTGGGGATGGGGTGTCTGGCGAACAGACACGCACCCGCGCGCGTCCAGCAGCGGCGTTGGCAGGTCCTTCCGGGCAGGCACGATGATCGAGAGCGACCCCGGCCAAAAGAGGTCCATCAGCTCCATGGCGCTGTCGAAGCCGGGCCAGGACGCGGTGTCCGGGTCCATCACCTGGGCCAGTTGCTCCCGCTCGCCGATGATGACCGGCAGCGGCTTGGAGCGCGGCCTGCCCTTGATGGCGTTCACCCGCTCCAGCGCCTTGGCGCTTCCCACAGAGGCCCCCAGCGCGTAGAAGGTCTCCGTGGGATAGACAATGCACCCGCCCCCGATGATGGTCAGAACCGCGCGGTCCAACTGAGATTCCGGGGAACCTGTTACCGTATCACACACCATGAGCAACTCCTCCTCAGACATTATGGGCTTTTTTCCCAAGTTCGATCCGCGCAATCTGGCGACCCTGGCCGGACCGCTGCCCACTTGGGCGCTCTCCACGGAAAGCTCCTGGCAGCAGTGGGGGCTGGCCGAAGGGATAGTTCGGGGAGCCCCCGGCAATCAAGTGCTGATATCGGCTGCGGCGGGGATTCTTTCCTGGTCCTGGCAGCAGCGTCCCCTGCACGCCCCGACCCTGGCCCTTCTCATCACCCTGGACGCCCAGTTGGGATTTCTTTCTCCCGAAAACCGCGCCTACCTGCTGGCACTGAAAAAGCGCCTGCGCCCGCTTCCGCCCAATCCCACCTGGGAGGACCTCTCGTCTGGAGGCGATGCAGCGAGCGTCTGCACTTTCCTGGAACAGGCCATGGCCGGACAGAACGGCGCGTCCTGGCTGGGCGAAGCCTGGGAGCAGATCGTGCGCCTGCCCGACAAAGATAAGGCCGCAGCCCTGGTTGCCACAGGTGCGGGCGACCCGGTTCTGACGGCACGCCTGCTGGCCGAACTGGACGCGCAGCACGGCGTTTCCCCCGACAGCGACGAAATTTCCGGGTCCCCCTCGCCCTTCGCGCCCTGGCAGCACTTCATGTCCGGACGCAGAGCATTCCAGGCGGGCGACCGCCCCGCAGCAGTCCGGCACTGGACGCCCCTTCAGGCGGCCATGCCCTGGAACGCGAACCTCACCCTGCTCCTGTGGGACGCGCTCAACATCGCGCCGCACGCGCCTCTGCCGCCGGAGCGCGCCGCAATCCTGGCCTATTCCTGGAACAAGGCGGAGCTCATCGTCCAGACGCTGGAGAGCGTCTTCGCCTCGGACATCGGGAACAATCCGGTGTTCGTGCTGGACAACGGCTCCACCGACGAAACGCCTGACGCCCTGAGGGCCGCCCGCGACCGGTTCGGCGCAGACCGCCTGCACGTGGTGACCCTGCCCGTGAACGTAGGCGCGCCTGCCGCGCGCAACTGGCTGCTCTCGCTGCCCGAGGTCCGGGCCTGCCGCTATGCCGCCTTCCTGGACGACGACGTGCTCCTGCCGCGCGACTGGCTGGCAACATTATTGAACGCTGCCCTGCGCCATCCCGAGTGCGGCACGGTGGGCTGCTCCATCCGCGACCACGAGCACCCGCACGCCCTGCAATCCGCCGACTATCACCTGCTGCACCGCCTGCCCGGCGAGGCAGGCCAGGAACCCGGCGACCGGCTGCGCGTCTTCAACAACTGCACCGGCACCCTGGACAGCGGTCTGTTTGCCTACGAGCGCCCCTGCCTGTCCGTGTCAGGCTGCTGCCACCTGCTGGACGTGTCGCTGCTGGACTCGGTGGGTGTGTTCGACGTGCGCTTCACCCCCACCCAGTTCGACGACCTGGACCGCGACATCCGCTCGTTTCTGGCCGGACGCCCCTGCCTGTACGCCGGACATCTGTCCATCGACCACGTGCAGCGCTCCAGCCTGCGTCAGGCGTCGTCGCCCGCGCAGGTAGCCCACATTCTGGGCAACAAGATCAAGTTGGAAGCCAAGTATGACGACAGGCAGATCGACGACATGGTGAAGAAGAACCTGGAGATGGTCTGGCGGGATTTACTTACGAAGCAGGGCCAAATCTTAAGTATCTAATGAAGCAAACACACCGAGGCTCATCAAACCATCATATATCTTTAGCGAACGACAACAATGCATCAACATTCTTCTTCAGTGTTTCTTTGTACTCTGGATTGTCACCGAACGACATGTAGTGGTGGTAGCATTGAATATCAATATCGCGTCCATATGCGTTCTTGTATTCCATCCAGGACTTGTCAAGCTTTTTTTGTTCAGCAGGTGAAAGAAAAACTTTATATTGTGCCACAGCTGACTGGATTCGAGGAAAAACACCACGAAAGAAAGCATCGGCATTCCCTGGCCAGTTTGCTGGTTCAGGATAAACTTCACTTAATTCGCTTAACAAGACCGACCGAAAAACTATAGCCGCATTTCTTTTTGCATTCAGCCTATCCCGCCGGATTGTAAGTCTATGATTAACATAGTACAAAAACAATGGGATGATGACTGACGCAATGCCACCATAAAACAACCTCTCAGGGGTCAACACTTTTGCAATAGTATCCAAAACCATGGATGCCCCCTAAGAACGTCGCCTTCAAATCACTGATAACACATAATCCGCTGCAACATTTTGCCCCAAAATCAAAGCCCAATGTGTCCCTATTTCTTGATCCAGCTCTCGTACTTATCCCGCACCTCTTCCTCCGAGAGCATCGGCACCTCGTACATCCCCTTGGCCATGCGCTGGCGGAAGGCCTCGTACAGAATAACCGCCGCCGCCACAGACACGTTCAGGCTCTGCACCATGCCCTGCATGGGGATGTATATGTGGTCCGTGACCAGGGTTTGCAGGTCCTGGGCCACCCCGTCGTGCTCGTTGCCCAGAATCACCGCCGTGGGCATGGTCATGTCCCAGTCCGTGAGGGCCTTCGCGCCGGGGCCAAACCCCGTGGACAGCACCTGATGCCCGGTGTCCCTAAACGCGGTGACCATCTCGCGGGCGGACTTGTGCCGCTTTATCTCCACCCACTTCTTGGCCGAGGCCGAACTCTTGTGCCCCAGGGCCGGAAAGGCCGTGTCGGTATACAACAGATGCGCCTCACCCACGCCGAACGCGTCGCAGCTGCGGAGCACTGCGGAGACGTTGTGCGGGTCGTGGATGTTGTTCAGAACCAGAGCCAGGTCTTTCTGCCTGCGGGCCAAGACGTCCAGAATGCGCTGCTTGCGCTTGTCGGTGCGTTCCATCGTGAGTGTCCTAGAAGAGAATTTCCCCGTCCATGTGCCAGAGCTGGCTGAAGCGACGGCCAGCCGCCGTAGTGCTTTCGGGAGAGCCGTTGCCGACATGCCCCGCGAAGCGGCGGGGCGCACGGTAGCCTACGCGGCCTGGAGGGTCAACGACGGCGACAGGGCGGCGTAAGCCGTGCGAGGCAGCTGTCCACGTGGTGAGTTCCGCCGCGAGTTTTCCAGCCAACGCGTCTCAGAGATGGCACTGCACACTGGCCGCGCCCCACCAAGCATCACGCATCGTTTTGCATAAGAGGACCAGCCCAACAGCCTCGTCACCAATCCACCGGAACAAGTGACCGCGTTGCACTTCGCGGCGCAAACACTGTAGTTTCAGTTCAATCTGATTATTCCGGGAGACACGCCGTTGGCTACTTTCATTCTCATTCATGGAGCGTTCCAAGGCAGCTGGGTGTGGAAAACAACGGCGGACATGCTCCGCTATGCCGGGCACAACGTGCTGACGCCGGGCCTGACGGGTCTTGGCGACCGCGCGCACCTGCTGCGCAAGGACCTGTCCCTGGCACATTACGTTGACGATGTGGTCAATGCCGCGTGCTTCGCGCACACCGGACCGGCGATCTTCGTGGGGCACAGTTTTTCCGGCCTCGTGGCCACGGCAGCTGCGGCGCGGCTGGAAGGCCTGGCCTGCGGGCTGATATATGTGGACGCGCTGATTCCCGAACCCGGCAAAGCCTTCCGGGACATGGCGGGAACGGAATTCAGCATGGTCCTGGCGGCTCACGTCCATGATGGCTGGCTGGTGAGGCCCTGGCCCCTGCCGGTATTCGGCGTGGCCGGGTCCGTGCTGGCTGAGGATTTCGCGGCTCGGCTCACCTCCACACCGTTGGCCGCCTTCACGGACCAGTACGACTTCCCTCATCCGGATGCGGGTCTCCCCCGCGCCTTCATCCGATGCACCCGCAACCAAAATCCCTTGATTGTCGCGCAGGCGGCCAAGGCCAGGGAGTACGGCTTCGATTACCTGGAGATCGACTCCGGACACGCCCCCATGATCACCGCCCCCGACCTGCTGGCCGACGCCCTGGCGCGCTGCGCCGCCCGAATGCCGCTCAAGCCGTCCGCCGAGGTCTACAGTGCGTACTGCAACCGGGGGCTGTTCAGGACTTCCCCCGCAAGGTCCGGCCAAACACTGGAGGCTGCGCCATGAACCTGATCATCGCCGCGACAAAGCGCCTGGCCCACTTCACCCTGGACGTGGACATCATGCTGCCGTTGAACGGCGTGCACGCTGTGGTGGGGCCTTCGGGATCTGGAAAATCGACCTTGCTGCGCCTGATCGCCGGGCTGGACACCCCAGACAGCGGCATCGTCCACTTCAAGGGGTCCGTCTGGACGGACAGGCAACTGCGCGTGGACGTCGCCCCCAACAGGCGCCCCGTGGGCATGGTCTTTCAGGATTTCGCGCTGTTTGCGCACCTGACCATGCTGGAGAACGTCCAGTTCGCAACTGACGACGGTTTCTGGGCGGAATCGCTCATGCGCACGCTTGGCGTGTGGCCGATCCGCTTCGCCAAACCCGACCGGGTTTCAGGCGGAGAGCGCCAACGCTGCGCCATCTGCCAGGCCCTGGCGCGCAAACCTGAGCTCCTGCTGCTGGACGAACCCTTTGCCGCCCTCGATCCGGTTACGCGCCGGACCCTGGGGACCCTTCTGCGGGATACAGCCGACAAACTTGCCATCCCCATGATCCTGGTGACCCACGATCTGGACGAGGCCCTGACCCTTTCCGATTCCATCCTGACGCTCGAGCGCGGGAATATTTCGTCCGGGTGGCTGGAGCAACGCATCGAGGAACTGGAACAAAACGCTGCCAGAAGCAGAACGCTCCTGAAGCAGAAACACTCCGAAGCGAGGGCATGACCAACACCCTGTCGCTGGAAATCTACAACGCAGTCTCAACAGGGGAATTCGAGACCGCCCTATGCTCTCGGTGGTGCTCGGGGCGGTCTCGGCTCTCATCATGGTGGCGCTCAAGCGCCTTGGGGCGCTGTAATTCGCGGACACGTCTGCCGCTTTCAGCTCGCAATGCCCGTCAGGACCGCCCGCATGTTGCAGCAGTACCGGGCGGCGCCGACTCTTCTCATGACGTGTTCACTCGCTTTGAGCCTTACGACCTACGGCTTCTGGAACCCGTAGCCCTCCAGGATGGCCTGCCCCTTGGGGCCAAGCACGAAGGCCTTGAACTGAGCGGCTTCCGGTTTGGCTCCGGTCACCACGGTCAACCCGTACTGCGCGCCCACGGCCAGTTCCTTGGGCAGCTCGATTATTTCAAGGCCCGGCAGTTCAGCCACGGCCAGCCTTGCGGTGGTGAGGTACACCAGAAACACGTCGGCCCTGCCCTCCTCAATATGCCAGGCGATCTGGCTGCGGGGGTATTCCTTGGGGGGCATGGCCAGGGCCGGGTCGCCCACCAGCTTGATGGCCTTGGCCTTGAGCGTCGCGGCCGCTCCCGGCTTCAGGGCGTCCGCCATGTCGAACATCTTCCAGGCGTAGTCCCCGCCCGGATCGAGCACCGGCGTGGAGGTCCCCAGCTTCACGGACGGGTCCGACAGCTTTGCCACCAGATTCGCCTTGGTTATGCCCACGGACTTTTTGGCCAGCACGCACAGGACGTTGCGGGTGAAGGGCACGGGCGCGTCGGCCAACCCCTTCGAGGCCAGGACCGCCGGGTTTTCCATGTCAGCCGAGGCGAACACGCCGGGGCGTTCGCTCTTTTCGATGCGCTGGCGCAAGGAGCCGGAACCGGAGCCCACCAGCGCGACGGGAGTGCCGGTTTCGGCGGTGAAGGCCTTGCCTATGTCCGCCATGGCCTTGGACAGGCTCCCCGCATGGAAGACAGACAATTTCTTTGAATCATCCTGCTGGGCCAGGGCGAAGGCCCCGGCGAAAACCACGAAACAACACGCAACAAAACCAAGCAGTGACTTCTTCACAAACCCTCCTGAACGGCAAAACCCGGGTCGCCCCGGGTTTTGCCTCTCGTGATTGGTTACAAACAGCCTATTCCACGTTCAGAATCACAGAGAAGGCCTTGAACAACGCGCAGATGTCGTCGCCCACCTTCATGTCCAGCGCTTTGACGGATTCGTCCGTCACCAGAGAACAGATCTTGGTGCCGTCAGGCAGTTCCACGATCACCTCGGCGGAAATCTGCCCCTCGTTCACCTTCACGATCTTGCCGCAGTACTTGTTGCGGGCGCTGGTCTTGAGCTTCATGTCCTCCTTGACCAGGATGACCCAGGGGGCCTTCACAGTGGCGGTGACCAGCGAACCTTCCGATATTCCGAGTGATGCCAGGCTGTCGTGGGTGATCACCGACACGACCTTCAGGCCGGTTGGGGTGGCCACTTCCACTTCGGCCAGGATGTTGCCGGAGCGGATAGCCGTCACTTTGCCGGTGAATGAATTCCGTGCGCTTGTCTTCATTTCTGACTCCTTGAGGATATAGTAATTGACAATGCGTTTGATGTCGCTTTCCGAAAAAGTGGACGTACTGGATCGTCCGAACCGAGCGCGTTCAGGAATGCAACCAGATTGTCTCGAATCATGAAAAAACACCTCGTATCCCCCTGATAGCACGAGATAAGCTTCCTGTCTCATTGTCACGAATACCACCCAAAGCGTGAGCAAGTGGTCAGGATGGAGAGTTCTGTGTACTGCATGCACTCGACCATTCATCCAGTTTCACTCAAGGCGTACTCTCATGGAACTTGCCCCTGTTTTGACACTCTGCTCCACGCGTCTGTGCATCCTGAAGGCCTGATGACATGAGCATCACCTACTCCCCCATAGGGGTCATCCGCACCCCGCACGCCACCGTCAAAGGCATGCCCATTCAACCCGTGGGAGCCTTGGGCGTGCCCGGAACTATCGAGGTGTTCGAGTCCTTCCGGGAGGGGCTTTCGGACCTGGACGGGTTCTCCCACATTCTGCTGGTGTACCACCTGCATGAGATCAAGGGGTTCGACCTCATGGTGAAGCCCTACCTGGGCGACGCCCTGCACGGCATCTTCGCCACCCGTTCGCCCAAGCGGCCAAACCCCATCGGGCTCTCTGTGCTGCGGCTCATGGGGCACGACGGGGAGAGGGTCTTCGTGGAAAACGTGGACATGCTGGACAACACGCCCGTATTGGACATCAAGCCCTACGTCCCGGCTTTCGACTCCTGGGATGCCGACCGCATCGGATGGTTCGAGGGAGTGGTCCAGAACGCGCGAGAGCACGAGGCGGACGAACGGTTCCACAAGGCCGGATGAGGCGTTCGTCACCCGGACACGACGCCCGTCGCCGCCTCTCTTGAATCACAAACATCCAAAAGGAGTATAAGAGATGAAGATGTTGCACATCATGCGGAGCACGATGCTCTTTCTGGCGTTCGCGCTCGGCAGCGTGGTCCCGGCCATGGCCGGGGAGATCACCATCTCTGCCGCCGCCAGCCTCACCAACGCCTTCCAGGAATTGAAGCCCCTGTTCGAGAAGGCCTCGCCCGGAACGACGCTGCTCTTCAACTTCGCGGCTTCCGGCCCGCTGCTCAAGCAGATCGAATCCGGCGCGCCCGTGGACGTGTTCGCCTCCGCCGACCAGGAAACCATGAACCAGGCCGTGGCCAAGAAGCTCATCGCCGAGAGCACCCGCAAGGACTTCGCGGCCAACACTCTGGTGATGATCACGCCCTCTGACTCCACGCTTGGCCTCAAAGCCCCGAAGGACCTCTCGAACCCCAAGGTTGAGCGGATCGCCATCGGCAACCCCGACTCGGTCCCGGTCGGACGCTATACGCGCCAGTCCCTGACCGCCGCCGGACTCTACGACGCCCTCAAGCCCAAGTTCATCATGGGTGAAAGCGTCCGTCAGGTGCTGGACTACGTGGGCAGGGGCGAAGTGCAGGTCGGCTTTGTGTACAACACCGACGCCATGATCGCCAAAGAGAAGGTCAAGGTCGCAAGCGAAATGAGCGCGCATGACACGGTCACCTATCCTGCCGCCGTTATCGCCGCCTCCCAGAAGAAGGCCGAGGCCGAGATATTCCTGGCGTTCATCACTACTTCGCCCGAAGGCCAGGCCGTGCTCGCCAAATACGGATTCAAGAAGCCGTAGACACAGGCGACGCAGTACCCAATGACCGACTTCCCTACGGACCCCATCCTGATAACCATCAAGGTGGCGTCCTTTTCAACGGCTATTTCCTTCGCCTTCAGCGTGCTGCTGGCCTACGTGATGTCGCGCCGCAACGTCCTCGGCAGAAGGATAATCGATTCGCTCTGTACGCTCCCCATCGTCCTGCCCCCAACCGTGCTGGGCTTCTTCCTGCTCGTGATCGTCGGGCGCAGAGGAGTGCTTGGCGCGTGGCTGTCCGAACGGGGCATCAACCTGATCTTTTCCTGGCAGGGCGCGGTGCTTGCGGCCACGGTGGTGATCTTCCCGCTGATCTACAAATCCGCGCGGGGAGCCTTCGACGGCGTGGACCGCAACCTGGAGAACGCGGCCCGCAGCCTGGGGGCCAATGAGATGAAGGTATTTTTCCTGGTCTCCCTGCCCCAGGCCAGAAACGGCATAATCGCCGGGACCCTCCTGGCTTTCGCCAGGGGCATGGGCGAGTTCGGCGCCACGCTCATGATCGCCGGGAACATTCCCGGCAAGACCCAGACCCTGGCGCTGGCCATCTACGACGCGTTCTCGGCAGGCAAGGACGCGCAGGCAGCGCTGTTGGCGGCCATCACCTCGGCGATCTGCCTTGTCATCCTGGTGAGCGCGGATTGGCTTTTCAGCCCCCCCCGGCAGGGATAAATGTTTTCCATAGACGTAGAAAAATCCTTCATGAGAGGAAAAGAGCCGTTCACCCTGCGGGTCGCGTTCGAGACAGATTCGCGGACCCTGGTAATTTTCGGCCCTTCCGGCTCCGGCAAGTCCCTCACCCTCCAGCTCATGGCGGGCATGATCGCCCCGGATCGCGGGCGCATCATGATAAACGGCCACGTTCTCTTCGACTCTGGCGGCGGAGTGAACCTCCCGGCCCGCAAACGCCGCATCGGCTACGTATTCCAAGACTACGCCCTGTTCCCGCACATGTCCGTGCGAAAAAACATCGCCTTCGGCTTGGTTCCCGGCCCGAAAACCGAGCGCAAGGGCAAGACCGGCGACGCCATCGACGAACTCCTGGCGCGCTTCGAGATCGCGCACATCGCCGACAGCATGCCGGGGCGCATCTCCGGCGGACAGAAGCAACGCGTGGCCCTGGCACGGGCGCTGGCCATGAATCCGGACGTTCTGTTCCTGGATGAGCCGCTCTCCGCCCTGGACCCGCTCCTGCGCAGAAAAGTCCGGCAGGACCTGCTCGACTCCATCGCCCTCACCGGCCTGCCCACTGTCCTCATCAGCCACGACCCGGAGGACGTGGACGCCTTCGCCAAGTCGCTGGTGATTCTCGACAGCGGCGAGACCAAGATCGTCCTCGACTACCAGCAGGAGCGCACCGCCTATGGCTCCGCGTACGAAATGCTGGACGTGTTGCTGGAGAGTAATCGAAAGCGGCCCTGACCGGGGATATCGAGATGTAACGCACACCTCCCCGGCTTCCAGTGATGTCCGGTCGCTTCCGTGCTGCCCGAGCTTGTCCACGGTGTGGTTTCTCACTAGGGTGGGAAGGCAAGTCTTCACCACACACAACACTCTGGAGCAACAATGACCACCCCCTTCAATGCTGTGGCCCAGACCTGGGATGAAGATCCCCGCAGGGTCGCGGTGGCCGCAGCCATAGTCGCGAAGATGCTCGGCGCGCTGCGCCTGACCCCTCAAACGACCCTCCTGGATTACGGCGCAGGAACCGGGCTGGTCAGCCTGGCGCTCGCCCCCCATGTGGGAAGGCTCCTCGCCGTGGACGAAGCCGACGGAATGCTCGACATACTGCGCGCCAAGCTGGCCAGCGGCGCTCATGGCAACGTGGAGGTCAGGCATTGGAGCGCAGGGCAGGACAGCTCCGGCTTGCCGGAGTTCGACGTGATCACCGGGTCCATGGTGCTGCACCATGTGGAGGATATCCCGGCTGCGGCGGCAGTCTTCCACGGCCTGCTGCGCCCTGGCGGAGTCGTAGCCTTCGCGGATCTGGATCTTGATGACGGGCGCTTTCACGGCAAGGAAATGCACACGTTCCATCCGGGTTTCGACCGCGACTGGCTGCGCGCAGTGTTCGAGCAGGCCGGGTTCAACTCCGTCACATTCCAGGAGGCTCACCGGGTGACCAAGAAATTTGAAGACGGCGGGGAGCGCACCTTTCCCATCTTCCTGCTGACAGCCGTTCGAAGCTGACACGCGCCCACAGCATATCAACGCAGAAGGCCCGGAAAGCGAAAACTTTCCGGGCCTTGAGCTTTGAGTCGAGCCGCTTCGAACGCTTCGCGCCCACGCTGCGACCCACTGCAATCTGGTACGGGGAGGACGATTGAGCGGAAGCAAAGAACGCGGCCACGCCTCCCTGGTTGTGTTGGCGGCCCTGAGCCGGCAACCATCGACCGCCGCGCTGAGTATAACCGAAGGCGCTATCCAAGACGCGCTTGGACGATTGGAGGCGAGCATAGTCTCACGCTGCCAGACCCTGAGCTGGACCTTCAGCGGGCGATGTCAGCAAGCCCTGGTTCCTGTGCTGCTTGGCGCTACACGTGTCATCCGCCGTCTAGCGCAGCACCAGAACGGAACACGTGGCATGGCTGACAACCTTGCTCGCTACACTTCCGATCAAAAAGCGGTCCAGCTCTGTTTTGGCCCTGCTACCCATGATGATGAGATCAACACTCTTTTTTTCAGCATAGTTCAGGATACTGTCGGCCGGGGATGTTCCGCTTTCCAGTACTTCGGTGGCGTGGATACCCTTGGCCTGAGCTTTCTCCAAAGCGGTGTACAGGTTCTTTTGGGATTTCTCGCGTACTTTCTCTCCAAGTCCCGAGGCGATTCCATCCCCAAAATCGAGAATTTCTTCTGCCACCGTGTAGAAGGTGCCTTCTGCCTTGAAAAATTTAATAAGGTCCAGTGCACGTTCCACGACGAAATCAGTCTGCGAAGAGATGTCAAGGGCAACGAGAATCTTCATGATATTCCTCTCCCATGGGATAACAGTGTTCCAGACAAAGGACGCGGCAATCTCTCGAGCGTAACATTCCCAGAGCATCAGACAATGCTATCGGAGCCTTCCATGTTCACCGAACCCACGTGACAAACATGGTCAGCACCGCGATTGCCATCACGGTCGTCGCCAGCCAGCCGAGTATTCTGAGGCGGAGGTTGATAACGAAATGGCCCATAACATCCGTCCTGGCCGCCATGAACATGATCACCACCATTATCGGAACTGCGATGACGCCGTTAATGACCGCGCTCAAGAAGAGCGCCTTGATGGGATCGACTGGCGTGAAGTTGAGGGCCACGCCCAAGAGGGTCGCGACTGCCACGATCATATAGAACCCTCTCGCCTGCCGGAGCTGGCGGCCAAGTCCGATGGGCCACCCGGAGGCCTCTGCTACTGCGTAAGCAGCTGATCCTGCGAGAATTGGCACGGCAAGCAGCCCGGAGCCGACGATTCCGGCGGCGAAAAGCCAAAACGCATAATTCCCAGCCAGAGGACGAAGCGCTTCCGCTGCCTGGGCGGACGTTTGGATATCCGTGACGCCATGCTGGTGCAGGGCCACCGCTGCCGTCAGCATGATGAAAAAGGCGACGAGGTTGGAAAAGCCCATGCCAACGTAGCTATCTATCTTAATGCGTTGAAGACTGCTGCGAGCCTGCTCAGGCGCGGCCTTCAGCGGTTCTTCGCCCTTGGCCGCCCGCTGCTCCTCGACCTCCTGTGACGCCTGCCAGAAAAAGAGGTACGGGCTGATGGTGGTGCCGAACACGGCGACCACTCCGACCGCATACTCCGTTGAGAATGATATGGACGGGATGAGCGTCTGGTAGAACACCTCGCCCCACGGCACCTTGACCACAAACACAGTGCCTACATAAGCGAAGAGCGCCAAAGTCATCGCCTTGAGAATGGGAGAATAGCGCGGGAAGGGCACGAAAACCTGAAGCACCAGCGACACTACGCCAAAGGCTATCGCGTACCAGTGCGCAGGGCCGCCAATGAGCAGTTTGAGGGCCGCGCCCATGGCGCCGACGTCGGCAGCTATGTTGATCGTGTTTGCCAGGAGGAGCAATCCGACCAAGCCGCGGAGAAGCCAGGGGGAATAATGGTTGCGTATATTGGCGGCGAGGCCGTGGCCCGTAACCCGCCCGATGTTGGCGCTCACGACTTGAATGCCAACCATGAGCGGGAACGTGAGGAAGGCCGTCCACAGCATTCCGTAGCCGAACGAAGCGCCGACCTGCGAATAGGTGGCGATGCCGCTGGGATCATCGTCGGCTGCCCCTGTTATGAGACCGGGGCCCAGCTTTTCCCAAATCGTTTGGTTTTGCCGGAGATATATTTGAATCTGTTTCATCGCCCTCCCGACTCCATCACCTGATTCTTGCCAGTGTGAATCCTACAACCAATGTCGAACTCCCAAATTAAAGCTCCTCCACGCCAAGCACAGACGTGGAGGAGAAAACAGAGCACCAGAAGCGACGCGGGTGGTGCTTACGGCTTTGTGCTGTAGTACGTATGGATTCCCTTAGCCCAGTCCGAGTTGGCCATGTCGGGCCAATTGTCCTTGTCGAATCCAGGTGCCTTCTTGAGATTTTCCTTTTCTATGCTGAGCAAAAAGCGCTTGTTCTTCGTATCAAGAGTCAGCGCGCTCCAAGGCACTGCGAACAGCTTCTCCCCCATGCCCAGGAAACCACCGAAGGACAATACAGCGTAATCCACTTTACCGCTGCTCATATCCAACATAATTTCCTTGATCTCACCCAAAGCCTCGTCCTTATGATTGTAGACATCATTCCCAACGAGAGTGTCGGCACCCATTATTGAGGGACCTGGACCCTTGTGACTGTTGTCCTTGTAAATTCCGTATGTGTCTCGTTCTTCGTAGTTCATGTGTATCTCCTTGATTATTAGAAGTTTAGTTGCCTTTCTTCACGGCGTTCTTGACATCACCGTAGGCAGCTTGGATCTTACCAACATTCTTCTCGACGTTGCCCTTGGCTTCCAGTTCCTTATCACCGACAATTTTACCGGTGACTTCCTTAACCTTGCCGCTCATTTCCTTGGTGCGTCCTTTAACTTGATCCTTGTCCATAATTTTCCCCTGCACTGTTAAATCAGTATTAAATTCGCAAGATCGTGGAACTTGCACTGTCCCACTCGCCTTATCCGAATATGTAAAGAGCTCTGCGCGGCAAGCATTTCCAGCCAACCTGGGAATGCAAATGCCTAACGATTATTCGCCTTACCAGCTCATTGCACCTCAAAACAGCAAGGAAACAATGCATCCTCGGCGTGGCCTGTGACCTGGCTGGCCATGCTGCGCAGACACTATTTTCCGATCCGAAATGCGAAAGGTATGGCGTCTATCAACCCTGCACCGTTGCCTGTGAATCCTGAGGCGACAAAATCGAAGGAGCCCAGTCGACCATCGTCGCAAACGACAGTGCCGTTTCCTTGATGCCGGTCGGTGTTGATGTATTCCCCCTGGCAGGTCACACCTTGATTCGTCGTGAGGGTTAATATCCCGCCACCGCTAAAGTACGCTGTAGCCCTGCCAGTGAACGTCTCCGGAGTATCCTGTATTTCCCCCTCGACAGGGAGTTCAACTGAAAACTTTGCATGCGCGTCAACCGTAAGCATCGTGCAAACACATGCACACACAGCACACAAAGAATTAATACAACGATATATCATTCTACCACTCAAATGCGTCACAAGAACCTCGATGCTTCACGTAGACTGCAATTCACAATTCCCCTGAATTCACCTACGATTGTACGCATACAAACTCAGCGACCAGACCCGACCACCTGTCCTCTAGCCAGCGACACTCGTCATGAATCCCAAAGCGTGGATCCAGGTGCATCACCGAATGACAACAGCCCTCAACCACTTCGCAAAGTGCCCTCACGTGTTTGAACATGAGGACACCAGGGATGTGGCTAGTCTGCGTACTTGAACTCAGGCATTGCCTTGACTGCTTCCTTGGTTGCGCCAGGCAACATGACGCGCTTGGCAACGACCTTGAACTGATTGACGGGGATGACCACATCGTGCTTCGCCATACCCAGGAAGCCCCCGGTACTGACGATGGCGTAAGACATGGACTTGTCAGGCGTCACGATAATGTCTTCGATTACGCCCACCTTCTCATTGGCATCGTTGAAGACATCCTTGGACATTATGTCCTTTTTGATGCTCCATCCTTTTGCGAGAACACTGATCTGTTCGACCGGAACGCCAACTGTTCCCACAACAGGTGTTTGCGCAAATGCTGCTCCAACCAACATAAAAATAGCCATGACGATTGCCACAATAAAATTTTGAAAATTAATTCTCACAGCGAACTCCTTTTTTAAAGAGTTTGTATAATCACCTTCACACGGCACACCATCAATCTGACTGGATTACACTTGTATCGGCAATAACAAACGCAATACTGTCTGCAACCATGAGAATTCTGACTAGATTTCTCGCCAGGCCTACCTACTGAACAATGACTGTCGTAGGCTTGCCGCTTCCAGTGTTCCCCTTCGCACCTGTGTTACCGACACTACCTTTTGCGCCTGTATTTCCGGTGGAACCCTGCTGGCCAGTTTCACCGGTCTCGCCAGTGTTACCTGTATTGCCGGTGTTACCGGTATTGCCGGTATTGCCAGTGTTACCCTTCGCACCTGTGTAACCTGTGTTCCCCTGGTTACCCTGCGCGCCCTGCGGTCCTGCTGGTCCGGTGCATGCCGTTAAGCCGAGCGCCAAAACCAGCAATCCGACTAGCATTACATATCTCATGGTATCTCTCCTGCGACGTGTTACTGGTTTGGATCACTTTCAATAACTCTCAAACCTCTCCACAAGAACGATCTTCTCTTGCATTACCTACAAAAATTCTTAGATGCATCAATCATTTGCTAGGCGTACACAAACCACACCAAACCGTCTTGCAAAATGCACCAAATCTCAGAAAACATTCTTACAACTCATCCAATAGGTTTTATTCACCAGAAGCATGCTCATAACCCCATCCCCATAAACGACACTACATATCTAAATCCTTCCAAGTAAAAACAAAACGAGCAACACAAGCAGTATTATTCCGACTACTCCCCCAGGCGCGTAGCCCCACGAACGACTATGCGGCCACACAGGGATCACCCCTAGAAGAGCCAAAACCAAGACAACCAACAGTATTGTTCCGATCGACATTGCTGCTCCTCCAATTTATGATTGTACTGTACAACAAACACAAACAATACAGTAACTATAGCTAGCTCAATTAACGCCTTTGCGTCTCTACCAGCAAACATGAGCCTCACGTATCAACAATACAATATCCATGCCGACACGCCGACACCTCTATCCACCTAAACGCCCTGACTATAATGATTATCATTACAATTTAATCTTACACATCTCATTTTACGAGAACCGCTCTATGACAATATTATCATCAAACAATAATTGAAAATTACTAAAACACGCGTCAGGAATGGGATGCACATCCAATACTGATTATGGAGTTCCTAACTCAGAATCTTTGTGGATGGCCCCCGAGAACGTAGATCGTCCCGATATAGTTCGTGATATTTCGGTGAGACTTCCCTTGAGCGTACGACCTGCGTGAGATTGCATCCACAATCTCTTTATGAGTGGATTGTTCAAATGAACATGCTACAAGCTTATGGTGCTTCCAGGTCAAACCGGAAACGCCTGACCTTTAGCCGCGATACGCCTCCAGGAGGGCAAGCAGTCCATGAAGCCCACTCGTTTTGATCCCGCAACAGCCACTGGCCTGAGTGATGCCGAGGCCATCCATCGACAGCACAACGAGGGTTTCAACGAGATACCTCAGGCCGCCAAACGTGGCATGTTCTCCATCGCCATAGAGGTCATGCGGGAACCGATGTTTCTGCTTCTGGTTGGCTGCGGCAGCCTGTATCTGCTCATGGGGGAGCTTTCGGACGCGCTCATGCTTCTTGGCTTCGTCTTTGTGGTTATGAGTATCACCATCACCCAGGAACGGCGCACGGAGCGTGCCCTGGACGCGCTGCGCGACCTCTCCAGTCCACGCGCCCTGGTAATTCGCGACGGTCAGCAGCGGCGCATTGCAGGACGCGAAGTGGTCCGAGGCGACCTGGTCCTGCTCTCAGAAGGTGATCGAGTCCCCGCAGATGCAGTGCTGCGCTACGCGCTGAACGTATCTGCCGACGAGTCTCTGCTCACAGGCGAGTCCGTGCCTGTGCGAAAATCAAGTTCCCAGAATGCCACGGGGGTCGGAAAGCCCGGCGGTGACGATCTGCCCGACGTCTTTTCGGGCTCGCTCATCACAAGGGGACAGGGTTTGGCCGAGGTGGTGGCCATTGGGGCAGGTACGGAGCTTGGAAAGATTGGCAAGGCGCTCCAGTCCATCGAACCGGTGAAGACCCCCCTCCAGAGCGAGACGGGGCACATGGTCAAACAACTCGCGGTAATCGGGCTAGGACTCTGCGCCGTGGCCATTGTGGCCTACGGCCTGACACGCGGCAATACGACGCAGAGCTGGGGCCAGGCTGTGCTGGCTGGCATCGCTATGGCCATGGCCGTGCTTCCGGAGGAGTTCGCTGTCATATTGACAATCTTCCTGGCCCTGGGGGCTTGGCGACTCTCTCGCAGCCGCGTGCTCACCCGGAGCATGCCAGCCATAGAAACGCTGGGCGCAGCGACCGTGCTATGCACGGACAAGACAGGCACCCTTACCCTCAACAGGATGACTGTTCGCCAACTGCATGCAGGAGACCAGACCTTTGTTGCCTCTGAAGGCGCAACGCTGCCGGAGGTTTTCCACTCGCTCCTGGAATACGGGGTGCTGGCCAGTAAGAAGGAAATCTTCGACCCCATGGAGCGTGCCCTGCGCCAGCTGGGCGACAACCACTTGAGCAAGACCGAGCATTGGCACGAGCAATGGGAGATGGTGCGCGATTACCCACTGTCTCCGGAGTTGCTGGCCTTGTCCCACGTCTGGCGCGCGGCAGGCAAAGACAGCCTCATGGTTGCTACAAAAGGCGCACCGGAAGCCATCGCTGAGCTGTGTCATCTTAATGAGAGACAGAGGGGCGCATTGACCACCCAGGTTGACAAGATGGCCGGGGAAGGGTTGCGCGTGCTCGGTGTTGCCCGGGCCGTCTGGCCCCAGGCAACTCCATCCCAGGCCCCCCTGCCCGTGGAACAGCATGACTTTGAATTCGAATTCCTTGGACTCGTGGGCCTGGAGGACCCTATCCGTCCCACCGTTCCGGCAACGATTCAGGAATGCTACACGGCAGGGATTCGGGTGATCATGATCACCGGCGACCACCCGGCCACCGCCCAGAGCATCGCTAGGCAGATCGGGCTGCGCGCCCCTCACGGAGATGGCGCAGGGGTCATTACCGGTCCGGAGTTGGACGCCATGAACGACGAGGAACTTACGCGGCGCATCCCGGATGTCGATGTGTTTGCCCGTGTGGTGCCGGAGCAGAAACTGCGCCTGGTGAACGCCCTCAAGGCCAACGGCGAGATTGTGGCCATGACCGGAGACGGTGTGAACGATGCCCCGGCCCTCAAGGCGGCGCACATCGGCATTGCAATGGGCGGGCGCGGCACGGATGTGGCGCGGGAAGCCTCGGCCCTGATCCTGCTTGACGACGACTTCTCATCAATCGTGCAAGCCATCCGCCTCGGTCGCCGCATATATGACAATATCAAGAAGGCCGTGGGCTACACACTGGCTATCCACGTGCCCATCGCCGGGCTTTCCATGATCCCGGTATTCTTTGCCGACTTGCCGCTCATGCTCCTGCCTGTGCACATCGTCTTTCTTGAACTCATCATTGACCCGGCCTGCTCACTCATTTTCGAAGCAGAGGGAGCTGATAAGGATATCATGCTCCGCCCACCGCGCGAGCCGGGCGAGCGGCTCTTCAACGTGCGAATGCTGGGCATCAGCTTACTGCAGGGAAGCTTTGCGCTTGCATTTATATTGCTCATGTTCTGGGTGGCGGGCCTGCTGGGGCAGCCTCAGGACGATTCCCGACGCTCGTTTGTCTTTGCCACATTGGTTTTTGCCAATCTGGCGCTGATCATGACCAACCGCTCATGGAGCCGCACCATCATCACCATGCTCAAGGAGCCAAACGCAGTGCTGTGGTGGATACTAGGCGGGGCGACGGTTATGCTGGCCCTGGTGCTCTATGTCCCTGCACTGCGTAGCCTACTGCACCTGAATGCGCTTCAGCCCAAGGACCTCGGACTTTGCCTGCTAACCGGCGTGGCGAGTGTCGGGTGGTTCGAAGTGTACAAACTCTTGCGCGGAAATATCCAGCCACCAGCCGCTGCACCGGTGACCTCACAAGGACCATAGTCTGGCAAGCGTGGCACCTCAAGACCGGTAAGGGCTCGACCTCCGCGAAAACACGCCAAGGTTCGGTCTGTAGCCATGAAGGGCGATTGAATTAACGAGCTCCGCCGGTATGATCCGGGCCTCCCACTGGAGATTTCCGCGTTTTCTAAAGCTCGCCATGCTCCACCTCCGTGGGCAGAGTGGAGAAATAATGGAGAAAAAATGCAAGCGGGCGGCCTAGCTTCACCAGCTAAACCGCCCGCAACCCGCTGAAATTTGGTACCGGGAGGGGGACTCGAACCCCCAAGGCCTTGCGACCGGCGGATTTTGAGTCCGCTGCGTCTACCAATTCCGCCATCCCGGCATGCAAAAGGGTTTTCTCTCTAGGACACGCGGGACAAAGTGTCAAGAATGGCTTGTGCTTCCCGGTTCTAGCTGGTAGCCCGGACTCCCCATGGACATGCCGCTCGGAACCATCGCCAACGCCGCCGCCATCGTGGTCGGGAGCCTCATCGGGCTTCTGATGCACGGTCGCTTCCCCGAGAACGTCAAGAAGATCGTCTTTCAGGCGCTGGGCCTCTCCGTGCTGCTGATCGGCCTTCAAATGGCGCTCAAGATGGACAGGCCCCTTCTCGTCGTTTTCAGCTTAGTGTTGGGCGGCATCGCGGGTGAGCTTCTGCGCATCGAAGACCGCCTGGAGTCCCTGGGCGAACGCCTCAAGCGCGTCTCGCGCTCCAAGAGCGACCTGTTCACCGATGGCTTCGTGTCGGCCTCGCTGATCTACTGCGTGGGCTCCATGGCCATCCTGGGCTCCTTGGACGACGGCCTGCGAAACGACCCCACCATCCTGCTCACCAAGGCCACCCTGGACGGCTTCGCCTCCATCCCCCTGGCCTCCACCTACGGCGTGGGCGTCATGTTTTCCGCAGTGCCCGTGTTCCTGTACCAGGGCGCCATGACGCTGGCGGCGGGGTCCGTGCGCGAGGTGGTCACGCCAGAGCTTCTCACGCAGATCACCTCCACGGGGGGGCTGCTCATTCTTTCCATCGGCGTGAACCTCCTGGGGTTCACGCACATCCGCGTCGGCAACCTGCTGCCCGCGATCGTAGCCGCCGCGCTCTTGAGTTTCACACCCATTTAGGCCACAAACGGGGACGCCATGCACGAAATGTCCATCGCCCAGTCCATCCTGGACATCATCCAGCAGGAAATGGAGAAGAACGGCCTGACCCAGCTCATCCGGGCCAAGGTCAAGTTCGGCGGCCTCACCAACACCGTGCCCGAGGCGCTGGAGACGTGCTTTATGGCGCTCACGGTGAAGACCCCGCTGGAATCCGCCGTGTTCGAACTCAACCGGATGCTGGTGCCCTGCCCGGCCTGCGGCGAGGATCTCGGCCACACCGTGCTGGCAGGCAAGGAACTTTTCATCGACTACATAGAGGCGCAGTAACATGAAAGTATCCGTGATCAGAAACGTCCTGGAAGCCAACGACCGCCTTGCCCAGGAACTCAAAGACCTGTTCGCCCAGCGCGGCATCCTGGCGCTCAACCTGATGAGCTCCCCCGGCGCGGGCAAGACGAGCCTTCTGGAGCGCACCCTGCGCGACCTGGGCGGCGAGTTCAAGATGGCCGTCATCGAGGGCGACCTCCAGACCGACAACGACGCCCGGCGCGTGGCCGCCACCGGCGCTCAGGCCGTGCAGATCAACACCGAGGGCGGCTGCCACCTGAACAGCTCCATGATTCTGGAAGCGCTGAAACAGATCGACCTGGACGGGCTGGACATCCTGTTCATCGAGAACGTGGGCAACCTGGTCTGCCCGGCGGAGTTCGACCTGGGCGAGGACAGCAAGGTGACGCTTCTCTCCGTCACCGAAGGCGACGACAAGCCGGAAAAGTACCCGCTCATGTTCAACCTGAGCGAGGTTTCCGTGCTGAACAAGGTCGATCTGCTGCCCTACGTGGATTTTGACATGGAGCGCGCCAGAGGCTTCATGCGGGCCTTGAATAAGGACATCATCATCTTCGGCGTCTCCTGCAAGACCAGCGAAGGGCTGGAGGGGTGGTATGAGTGGCTGCGCAAGAAGCGGGCCGCGAAGAAGGGCTAACGAGATTTGAAATCAAGGGGGCTTCGGCCCCTTTTTTTGTGGGCAATCGCGCCGGTATATGAGCAAGATCTCCGTGTCGAGGATAGTCGCGCAGACCTGACGAACGTTCAATTCGCAAAGAGGGGAAGGAATTGAGTATTTACAGGGGAAATATTTCTATTAGATTTTTTCATCCCGAGAGGGATTTGACATTTCTATCACCACTGCTTGGCCTTGACTGCTACAAGTGCTGGAAAGCTGGAACGCCAAGGAGAACCATTGCGGGTAACTACCTCCCTGGTTTGTACAAGAATAGCTATTGGTGCACTAGTTTAGAGTTTCCAGGTGAAAATCCCTTCGGTGAACAGCTACAAAAGGCAATTGCACACTTGGTAGAAATTGAGAAAACAGCCCATGAGACCAAGTCCTCCGGTGGGAGAGTTGAGGTGTACGTGCAGCTTACTGGATTGGTGAATAACGGAGATACAATCAATTCAGAGCAGCTCAAAATCCTCGGCAACCTTGGGGTAGACCTACTTGTTGAAGTGTTTCCAGATGCTCAACAAGCGTTTGACTTCAACAAGTGACAGCAACGCGCTGACAATGTGAAACTACCACCTGACCTTGCCGCCCTCACCGTTCACTCTGTACTCCCGCCGTACCGCCGTGGTATCTCCATCGCCACGCCGGGCAGGACGCTCTCGCCCCCATAATCACGCCGAATCACCGCATCAGGAGATAAATCATGGCCGAACTCTTTGAAGCCACCACCATAAACGGCATGTCCCTCCGCAACCGTTTCGTGCGCTCCGCCACCTGGGAGGGCCTCGCGGGCGACGACGGTTCGGTCACGCCGCGCCTCGTGGAGATGGTCGCCGAGCTGGCCCGTGGCGAAGTGGGCCTCATCATCAGCAGCCACGCCTTTGTCACCCGCGAGGGGCAGGCGGGCCTCAAACAGGTCGGCGCTTACTCGGACGCCCTGCTGCCCGGCCTCGCCGCCATGGCCCAGGGCGTCCACGACGCTGGCGGCACAATCGCCCTGCAACTGGCCCACGCGGGGAACCAGGGCAACGCCGCGCTCACCGGCCTTCGCCCCGTGGGGCCGAGCCCCTGCCTCGTGGACGGGGCATCCATCTGCGACACCCTGGACAAGTCCGGCATCGCCGCCCTGGTGGCCGCCTTCGCCCAGGCCGCCGCGCGCGCGAAAATCACCGGCTACGACGCGGTGCAGGTCCATGCCGCCCACGGCTATCTGCTGAACCAGTTTCTCTCCCCGGCCTGGAACACCCGCACGGACGAATACGGCGGCGCACTCGAGAACCGGGCGCGGATGCTCCTGGAAGTGGTGCGCAGCGTGCGCGAAGCCGTGGGGCCGGACTTTCCGGTGCTGGCCAAGATCAACACCGGGGATTTCGTGGAGAACAGCCAGACCATGGAAGACAGCGCCCAGGTGGTCGCCATGCTGCGCGCCGCGTCGGTTGACGCCGTGGAGCTCTCGGGCGGATGCAGGCCCGCTGGCGAGGCCTTCATGCCCGCGCGAAAAGGCAAGATCAAAATCCCGGACCAGGAGGTCTACTCCCGCGAGGCCGCTGCCCTGTGCCGCAGCATGACGGACGTGCCCCTGATGCTGGTGGGCGGCATCCGCTCACTGGATGTGGCGCAGGAGCTTATCCGCTCGGGTCTGGTGGACTATATTTCCATGTGCCGCCCGCTGATCAGTGAGCCTGGGCTCATCAAGCGCTGGCGCGAGGGTGACGCGCGGCCCGCCGAGTGCGTGTCGGACAACGCCTGCTACGGGCCTGGTTTCGCGGGCGAGGGGATTCGCTGCGTCACTTTTGAGAAGAAACGCGCCCGCAAGGCTTAAGCGTATCTCATGAAGAAAAGCGTGCCGCCGGGTCTATCGACCGGGCGGCACGCCTGTTCTATCGTCAGGTGAGTCCTGCAACAGGACTCCGGGATGTCCCCGAAACGAACCAAAGAGAACCAATTTCTCTGTATTTGAAAAACATGGACATGTTTTTCAAATACGCAGCATTAGATGAACACCCTTTTGTTCAGCCCCAACAGGCAGAACACTTCATACGTAATCGTCCCCCACCAGGCGGCCAGCTCCTCTGGCGTGATGCGCCCCTCGCCGTCGCCGCCCAGCAGCCAGATGTCGTCCCCGGCCCGCACGCCGTCCATCCCGGTCACGTCCACGGCGCACATCTGCATGCACACCCGGCCAAGCACCGGCACCCTGCTCCCTTTCAGGCACATCTGCGCCTTGGCGCTCAAGGCTCGGCTGTAGGCGTCGGCGTAGCCAGCCGCCACGATGGCCACGGTCTTGTCCTCGGGCGCGGTGTAGGTGCAGCCGTAGCTGACGCTCTGGCCCGCGCGCAGCCCGTGCACGGACAGAATCTTCGTCTTGACGCTCATGGCGGGCTTGAGGTCTTGCCCGAGCGCTTCCCGCTCAGTCCCATGGAAGGGGTTGCCGCCGTACAGGGCGATCCCGGCCCGCTGCTGGTCCAGGTGCAGGTCCGGATGTCCCAGGATGGCGGCAGAGTTGGCGATGTTGGCCGTGTGCGCAAGCCCCAATGCCGCAAGCTCACGCCGGATGGCCGCGAACTCCTCGGCCTGGGCGGCCACGTAGGAGAAAGCCTCGGGCTCATCCGCCGTGGCCAGGTGCGAGCTGACCATCTCCAGCCGGACATTCTTCATGGCCTTCAACCGCTCGGCCAGGGCTGGGACGTCCGCCAGGGTGAAGCCCAGGCGGCGCATACCCGTGTCGAACTTCAAGGCCACCGGCAGCACCTCGCCCTGATCCTTCTCAAGCTGCGCCAGCCGGTCCAGCTGCTCGAAGGTGTGCAGGAAGGGGATCACGCCCGCGCTCCACAGGGCCGCGTACTCGGCGTCCTCAACAGGCCCCAGCAGGGCGATGACGCGATGCGCGTGGCCCGTGGCGCGCAGGGCCACGGCTTCCTCCACGGTGCCCACGGCGAAGGTATCGGCTCCGGCACCCGCCAGCACCTGGGCCACCTGAGACAGCCCGTGGCCGTAGGCGTCGGCCTTGATCACGGCGATGGGGTTGCCTGACGCAGCGCGCAGCACTTGATAATTATGAACGATATTGGCCAGTTCGATGACCGCCGTGACCTTACTATAAAGAATGCTCATGTCAGCTCCGTTGCCGGATGGTTCGTGATCGGTTAGTTTGCGGCGATGAAGTCCTACCGTACCATTCGCGTTCTGCCGCCCACGCTTCAGAACCAGATCGCCGCCGGTGAGGTGGTAGAGCGCCCGTCGAGCGTCGTCAAGGAACTCGTGGAAAACAGCCTGGATGCGGGCGCGGACCGGGTGCAGGTCAGCCTGGACGGCGGCGGCGTGGGCCTCATCTTGGTGCAGGACAACGGGCGCGGCATGGACGAGGGCGAGATGCGCCTCGCGCTCACCCGCCACGCCACCAGCAAGCTCACCGCCGTGGAGGACCTGGAGTCCATCGCCACGTTCGGATTTCGCGGCGAGGCCCTGCCCTCCATCGCCTCGGTGTCTCGCCTGCGGCTGGCCTCCAAGAGCCAGGATGGGGGCGACGCCCACGTGGTGGACATCCACTTCGGCGACTTTCGCCAGGAAGGCCCCACGGCCATGGTGCAGGGCACGCGCATCGAGGTGCGCGACCTGTTCGCCAACGTCCCGGCGCGCCTCAAATTCCTGAAGTCCCAGGCCACAGAGGTGCGCCGCTGCCAGGAGGTCCTGGAGCGCATGGCCCTGTCGCGCCTGGACGTGGGCTTCAAGCTGACCATCGGCGAAAAGCCGGTCATGCGCTTCGTGGCCGGGCAGAACCTGCTGTCGCGTCTGGCCGCCGTGTGGCCGCCCGCCGTGACCCAGGCCCTGGTTCCGGTGGAGTCCGACATGCACGGCTGCCGCGTCACCGGGTTCGCCGGGCTCTCGCACGTGGGGCAGGCCCGCGCCGACAAGATGCTGTTTTACGTGAACGGACGCCCCGTGCAGGACCGCGTGCTGCTGCGCGCCGTGCGCGAGGCCTACAAGGGGCGCATGCTCTCGCGCGAATATCCCGTGGCGGCGCTGTTCCTCACCACCGGGCCGGGCGAGGTGGACGTGAACGTCCATCCGGCCAAGACCGAAGTGCGTTTCCGCGACGAGAGGTTGCTGTTCACACTGGTGCGCACGGCGGTGGCCCGCGCCCTGGACCTGGGCGCGCCCTCGGCCCGCATGACCAGCGTGCTGGACCATCAGGGGGAATCCCT
>WSYE01000012.1:180913-201091 GCA_009773665.1 Desulfovibrionaceae bacterium
TGACCAGCGTGCTGGACCATCAGGGGGAATCCCTGGCTCCGGCGCAGCCCCAGATTACCCAGGGCGAATTGGATGTCCCGGCAGCGCCCAAAGGCCCAAAATACGCCACCTACCGCGACTACCTGACCGAGGTGGGCCGCGAGGAGCAAAACGAGGACGGCGCGATGGCTCGCCTGGAGCCGTCGGGGCTTTCGTCCGGGCGCATGAGTCAGCCCGACGACGCCCACCTGCCTGCATATTTGCGCATGCGTTCGCGCAGCACGGAGTCCGGCGCACCGGGGCAGGAGGAAAGCGGGTATGATTCGTCTGGAATTTCCGCCGCTGATCGCGGCGTCGGACATCCTGACGCCGGGGGAGCAGACAGGGGAGAATCCTGGCGTGATCGGGACGCCCTGCCGGACGAGGATATCGGCCCGGCAAGCGCGCACGTGGCGCGTTTCCGCGAACCGCCCGCCCTGCGCGATTCGGGGGCCGCGACATACGGCACAGGGCGTGATTCGAGCGCGCAGGCCCAGGGGAAGCAACGGAGCCGCTCCGTGGGCGGCGTGGAATATCTTGGGCAGGTGGCGGGAACGTATCTGGTGCTGCGACTAGCCGGAGAGGGCCTGGCGCTCCTGGACCAGCACGCGGCGCACGAGCGGGTGCTGTTCGACAAGATGCGCGCCTCCCACACGCGCGGACAGAGCCAGCCCCTGGCCATCCCCTTCGAGATGACCCTGCACACGTCGGAACAGAAGAAGCTGACGACCCTGTGGCCGGACCTGACCGCGCTGGGATTCCAGATGCAGGCCCCCAGGCCGGGGTCGGTGTCCGTGCGGGGGATTCCGCCGCTTCTGTCCACCGGGCAGGCCAAGGAGTTTTTGAGGGAGGCCGTGACCGGACAGTCCGGGAGCATGGCGGACCTGTGGGCGGTGATGAGCTGCAAGGCGGCCATCAAGGCAGGCGACGCCCTGGCCGAAGACGAGGCGCTGGCCCTGCTGGAGGCCTGGAGCACCACGAAAGATCGGGACTACTGCCCCCACGGCAGACCGGTGGTGGTGAATTGGGATAAGAAGGATCTTGAGAAGCTATTTAAGCGCCGCAAGTAGCGGCTTGCCGCCCGCTGACGGCTAGCTGCCGGTCCTGGACGCCTCAGCGCACCTGACCGTCCCCCAGCGGAAGATGAACCGGCGAATCTCGATCATGTCGCCATCGCGCCACTATCGCGCACCCCCGCTGGCTACAAATACCTGTCCCCCGCCGCCAGATACCCCTGCACATAATCCCTGACGCCGTCCTCCAGCGAAACAAACTCCCCGTCGTAGCCAGCGGCGCGCAGGCGCGCGATCGGGGCTTGCGTGTAGTACTGGTAGGTTTCCCGGATAGCCTCGGGCATATCGACATATTCAATGCTCTCGGGCAGTTCCATAGCCGAGAACACGGCCCGCACCAGGTCCTTGAAGCTCCTGGCCCTGCCCGACCCCACGTTGAACACCCCGCCCACGTGCGGGTTCTCCAGGAGCCACCAGACCACGTCCGCGCAATCCTTGACGTAGACGAAATCGCGCAGCTGCCCGCCGTCCTCCACGCCCTCGCGGTGCGACTTAAACAGCTTCACCTTCCCGCCCTGCCGTATCTGGGCGAAGGCCTTGCAGGCCACGCTCATCATGTCGCCCTTGTGGTACTCGTTCGGCCCGTAAACATTGAAGAATTTCAGGCTGGCCACGTTGTCCTGCCAGCCCTCGCGCCGCGCGGTCAGGTCGAAGCGGTGTTTGGAGTACCCGTACATGTTCATGGGTTTCAGACCGTCCAGGCTCTCGGGTCCGTCCTCGAAGCCCTGGGAGCCGTCGCCGTAGGTGGCCGCGCTGGAGGCGTTCACCATGCGCAGGCCGTGCTCCTGGCAGAACCGGCAGAGCTCGACGCTGAAGCGGGTGTTGTTGGCGTAGAGGTAGTCCGCGTCGCGTTCGGTGGTTGCGGAGCAGGCCCCCAGATGCACCACGCCGGTGGCTCCGAAGATGTTGCCGCCGCCCTGAATCCTACTCAAAAACTCGGATTTATTGACGTAATCCACATAGCGGCGGTTCACTAGATTGCGCCATTTTTCACTGGTGGACAGGTTATCCACCACTAAAATGTCCTCCCGGCCCATCTCATTGAGCTTCCAAAGGACCGCGCTGCCCAGAAATCCTGCACCACCGGTAACGATCAACATGAGCACCCCCGGATGACCCTTGCTAAACCATTGTTTTTCCCGACTATGCCAGCTGCGTAACAAATGCAACTGTGCTTTGCCCTTGGCATACCCTCGTGAATTGGGGTACAAGCCATGTGCGCCAAAACCAACCCAACGAGGCTTTTCTATGCCAATTTTCGAGGAATTCGATATCGCCGTCCGGGGAATCTATACCCAGGCGGTGGATGAAGAACGCGTCATCCAAAATCCCGGTCCTGAGCGGCTCAAGCGCATCTGCCTGGAGGAGCCGGACGTACACGAGACCACCTACGGCAACGTCGTCGCCTTCACGGAGCCCATGTCCCGGGCCAAACCCTTCACCAAAAACAGCATTGACGCCCCCTTTGGCCAGGCCGAGTTCGCTCTGCTCGCCCAGGTCAAGAAGGCGCTCAGCCAGCACCAGCTCATCTGCCTGGACGTGCAGATACGCGGCGGCGACAGGCCCATCACGGCGCGCCTGATCGTTCCGCGCCGCTTCGCGCACATCGCCTACGGCGGGGCCAAGCTCTTCGGCCCGCGCGTGAACAACGTCACCGACCCCACCTACCAGGTCATATTCTTCCACGACGAGGCCTGGGAAGGCAACGCCCAGAAGCCCCTGCCCGAAAAAGACATCACCATCAGGCTGGTTCATTCCGACGACGGTCGGATGATAAAGATCGTGCGCAACTCCAGCTACCTGGGCGAGTGGAAAAAGGGCATCTTCGCGGGCGAGGACTGGCGCGCCAAGATGGAGCGTGACGGCATCTTCCTGCACGCGGGCTGCCGCCGCGACTGCCTGGAGATGTCCCACGGCGGCCTGGAGACGCAGACCTCGCTGTTCGTGGCCCTGTCGGCCAACGGCAAGACCTCGCTCACCTGCCGGGTGCTGGCCAACACCATTGGCGAGGAGTCCTGGCTGATCCAGGACGACGGCGGCATCCTCAAGCGCGACGGCACCTTCCACGGCTTCGAGCAGGGCGGCATCTACGCCAAGACCGACGGCCTGACCCCGAGCGAACAGATCGAGACCTATTACGGCGCGCTCAAGCCCGACACCTACCTGGAGAACGTCCACATGGACGAAACCGGGGCCATGGACTTCTTCAACATCGAGCGCACCTCCAACGGGCGCGCGGTGATCGAGCGGCGCGACTTCATGCACGCCCACCGCAACATCACAGCTGATACGGTGGACAACCTGTTCATCATCACGCGCGGCCCCACCATCCCGGCGGTGGCCAAGCTCTCGCCCTGGCAGGCCACGGCCTTCATGGTGCTGGGCCAGTCCATGGAGTCCTCGGCGGGCGACCCCACCCAGGCGGGCAAGATAAAAAACGTCTTTTTCTACGACCCCTTCCTGGCGGGCGACCGCGTGGAGCACGCCCACCTGTTCCACGAAATCCTCAAGTGGAACCCGCACATAAACTGCTACCTCCTGAACACCGGCAGCGTCGGCGAGGGCGAACACGCCCGCAAGATCACCCTGAACGACACCGTGAACATCCTGGAGACCATCGTGCGCGGCGGCCTGCAGGACTGGGAGATCAGCGAGGCCACCGGCCTTATGGTGCCCAGGGTCATCCCAGGCGTTGATTCGATCCTCATGCACCCGGAGAAGCTCTACCCCCGGGCCGAGTTCGATCAGCGCCAGACCGCCCTTCACGCCGCACGGCGCGAGATACTGGAATCGTACGAGGGGCTGGACAAGGCCATCGTCACCTCCGTCAGGAAGTAGTGGGGCGAATTACCTGACCGCATGGAGCGGACGCCTGGTTAAGATGCCGGCGTCCGCTTTTTTCATGTGCGCCGGTTGACATGTTTTGAACATATGCTCATTATCTTCCCCACGGAGAGATCATGTCACGTCCCAAGCGCTGTTGCCGCATTTACGGCAAGCCCGTCTGCCGGGCCTTCCACCCTACGGGCAGGCCGTGCGACGTTGCCGCGCGCGCGCCGGAGCAGGTCGTGCTGGCCCTGGAAGAGCTGGAGGCGCTGCGCTTAAGCGACATGGAGGGCCTGTACCACGAGGCCGCCGCGCAGCAGATGGGCGTGTCGCGGGCCACGTTCGGGCGCGTGCTGCAAGAGGGACGCGCCAAGGTGGCCACGGCGCTGGTTCGGGGCATGACTCTTACTATCGACGGAGGGAATTACGAAATGAGCGATCAAACCGGACACAAGTGCTGCGGCGGCAAGGGCCACGCGGCCAAGACGAACGAGACTGTGGCGACCGAGGGTTCCTGCGGCTGCGGCGGCAAGGGGCAAGGCCACGGCCAGGGCAAGCACGCGGGCGGCGAGTGCCTGACCACCGCCAAGCCCGAAGGGCACACCTGCTGCCGCACCAAGAAGCCTGCCTAGTGTCGCGATTTTGAAAAACATGAATATGTTTTTCAAAATTTAAATAAATGGTTTTGGCTGTTTGCCTTGAAAATCCGTATGGACGGATTTTGAGGACGCAACACGAGCCAAGGGCTTTGCGCTCACGCGCGGGGCGGGTGCACAGTGCCCCGCTCCGCCCGGAGCGTGATGCCATCCTGGGGAACGACGCAGCTTTCAGCGGGAGATCGACACCATGCGTATCGCCGTAACCTGCGACGAGTCCGGGGCCATGTCGGGCTATTTCGGCAAGAGCACCCTGCTCTATCTGGCCGAGGCCGAAGCTGGGCGCATCGTGGCCAGAAACAGCAGGCCGCTCGGCCCGGACGGCCTGAACGCCGCCAATCTGTACAAGCTGCAAGATTGCCAATCTGTACAAGCTGCAAGATTGCGACAGCGTGGTCTGCAAGGGCATCGGCCCCGGCAGCGCCGAAGCGCTTCGGGAGCGGGGCATCACCCCCTACGTGGTGGACCGCCCCATGGAGCCGGACGAGGCGGTGCTGGCGCTCCTGGAGGGACGGCTCAAGCCGTCGGGCATGTATGCTGCTGGCGGAGCCGGAAGATAGCGCAGCGTTCTCACGCTGGGTTCATGAGAGTCATGAACCCAACTCAAGAGAACCATTCATTTTGTTGTTGAAAAACATGGTCATGTCTTTCAATAATGCGCGGCGGGTAGGTGTCCGGGCGTCAGCTGGCCTCGCGGGCTGCTGTCCAGAGTCCGGCGCCGATGAAGGTGCAGCCGCCCAGGCGGTTGAAGGCGCGCAGCACGCCGGGGTCGCGCGCGGCGCGGCGGGCTGATCCGGCTAGCGCGGCGTAGGCCAGCACGTTCAGGAAGGCCAGCCCCACGAAGGTGGCCAGGATGATGAGCATCTGCGTGTGCACGTCCGGCCCCGGCGTGATGAACTGGGGCACGAAGGCCACGAAGAACAGAAGAGTTTTCGGGTTCAGGGCCGTGACCACATAGGCCTGGAGAACCATGCGCATGCGGGAGTTCGAAGCCGGGCGGGCGGCGGAGGGTGGGGACGCTCCGATAGGGTCGATGTCGGCCGCGCCGGACGAATGTGAAGGGTGGGAGGCAGTGTTGCCCCCGCCCTTTATCATTTTGATGCCCATCCAGATGAGGTAGAGCGCTCCCGCCCACTTGAGGATGGAGAAGAGATGCGCGCTGGTCTGGAGGAAGGCCCCCAGGCCCAGGAGCGAACAGCTGAGGGCAGTTGCGTCGCCGAGCATGACGCCCACGGCGGACCAGCTGGCCCGGCGCGCGCCGTAGGAGAGCGCGAAACCGACCACGAGCATCACCGTCGGGCCGGGGATGATGAGAAGGAGCGAGGACGCGGCCACGAAGGCGAGATACGTGTCGAGGGGCATAGGGGAGGCTCCGGCTAGAATGTGTGCCGGGGAGTGTACGGGGGATTAGACCAGGGCTTCAAGCCCTTTTCTGTCGATCACGTCCAGGAGGCGGGATGGAGGCGAGGCGAATGCGCTTGATGTTGTCGGAGTTGAAATCGCGGCGCGGCGGCAGACAGAGTTCTTTTATCTGGCGAAGGGTGGTCTTCTTCATGACCCCGGCCCCGTGAAGATCACGGGCCGTTTCAGGAGCGGTTTCAAGTATAATTTGGAACGAAAACAACTACTGGCAAAGACGCTTTTTAAACACAATCTTAACTTCTTCCAGCAAGGGGTCTAACTGACTTTGAAACAACTGCATCTGCTCAAACAGCTTATCTCTATTAGCAATTATCACTTCATCAATCCCTTTCATGCTATAAAGTGAAGACAACACTTTCCCTTTCAAGGCGAACTTCTCAAAACCCTTAATTACATCAACCAGCCTATCATAATGATCGTCGTCGATAAAAATTGCGTTCTTATCCAACAGTGCGGACACAGTTCTTGCTTTTTTAAAAACTCTTATTGCTACCCTGGGATCAACACAAGAAATACCTAAGCACGAATTGCGCAAATCAATCAATGCTTCCCATGACTCTTTGTATGACCCAAACTGGTCCACATTAAACCTGTCCATTTTTTTCTGTAATACACCCAATTCGCTTTTCATCAATGCTAGAGACTCAGAGTTTTGCCTTCTAACTTCCTCAATAATCTTGTCTTTGTTCAATGAGTATAGAAACCTAAGCGACAACGTAATCAATACAAGCCCAACACCCGATTGCAGCAGAGCACTAGAGAACTGAACTATCGTATCCATCTTAGCCTCCCGGAACCAGACGCCCATAAAGAGAGAACATTTCAATCGACTTATGCGACAAACTAGAAACAATTGACCACTTCAAACTAACTCACCGCTGCAAATTTGAACAAATATACCAAACACTGTAAAAAGCCAACTATGCACAGCAGAACTCGCCCCCCAACAAAAAAAGGCCGCGCTCTTCCGAGCGCGGCCTTCCTAATAACCATCAACAATCTCTACAGCTTACTTCGCTCTAGTCACCCAGAACATAGCTGAATATCAGCGGCGCGACGATGGCCGCGTCCGAGTTGATCATGAACTTGGGCGTATGGATATCAAGCTTGCCCCAGGTGATCTTCTCGTTGGGCACCGCCCCCGAATACGACCCATAGCTCGTGGTGGAGTCGCTGATCTGGCAGAAGTACGCCCAGTACGGGGTATCTTCCAGCTCCAGGTCCTGGATCAGCATGGGCACCACGCAAATCGGGAAGTCGCCGGCGATGCCGCCGCCGATCTGGAAGAACCCGATGGGGGTCTTCTTCTTGCCCATCTCGATGTACCACTTGGCCAGGTGCTCCATCTGCTCGGTGCCGTGGCGGATGGCGGCGTGGCTCTTCACGTTGCCGCGAATCACTTCGGACACGAAGATGTTGCCGAGCGTGCAGTCTTCCCAGCCGGGGGTGTAGATCACCACGCCCATTTCCTTGGCGGCCAGCACCCAGGAGTCCTCGGCGGGCACCTGGAAGTGCTGCTCGATGCCGGGCTGGTCCAGCAGCTCGTACATGAACTCGTAGGGGAACTTGGGGGTGTTCTCCTCGGCGGCCTTCTTCCAGAGCTGGGTGATCTCACGCTGCACCTGGCGCATGATGCCTTCGGGGATGCAGGTGTCGGTGACGCGGTTGAAGCCGTCGTCGTACAGTTCTTTCTCGGCCTCGGGGGAGAGGTCCCGGTAGTTGGGGACCATCTTGTATTCGTTATGGTTGAAGAGGTTGAACAGATCCTCTTCGAGGTTCGCCGCCGTGCAGCAGATGGTGTGGACCTTGCCCGCGCGGATCATGCGGGAAAGGATGATGCCGATCTCGGCGGTGCTCATGGCCCCGGCCATGGTGAGGAACATCTGGCCGCCGTCGTCCAGAAGTTGGTTCCATGCCTTTGCGGCGTCCAACGTCTCGCGGGCGTTGAAGTGCCTGAAATGATGGTCCATGAATTGAGTAATGGTGCTCATTGCCGCTCCTGTGCCGCTCCATGGGCGCTATGCGCCGCATTATCGTGGTGAGGCAGTTATCCGAAATTGAAATGCTGTAACCAGATCGCCCTTGCCCATATGCACGGTTTCCCCGCCCTGCGGGGTGACCTCCACCTGTCCGTCCAGGAAATAGCAGATTTCCGTGGAATCGTACGCCCAGGGGAATTCGGAGGCTTCCTTTTCCCATATGGGCCACTCCCAGACGCCCATGGCGGACAGGCGTTCCGGGGAGGGGTGATGCTCAATTTTGATGTCGTGCATGGGTGATTCCTTAGCCAAAGGATTCTCTCGGTAACAGAAAAGCCGGGCGGGCGTAAACCCCAAGGCAAGCCAATCCTGGCCTGGAGTTCCGATTTTCCGGGCCGGATTCCCGTGTCCGGGGGCTGCCCCGGCAGTACCACATGTCCCCGGAATTCTCATCCAGAACTGTAGCTCAGGACTTTCAGGCCAGCCTTGCACGAATGCGCCATTGTTACGTAACGTTTGTTGCGCTACCGTTCGCAAAGACACGCCACCCGAACAAAGATCACCACCATGACAGACACCGCATTTCCCTGGCTCGCCAACTACGACCCCAAGGTCCCGGCCCACGTCGCCTACCGCGAGGAACCGCTGACCGGCATCCTGGACCGCGCCGTAGAGCGCACGCCGGAGCGCACCGCCGTCACCTTCCAGAACTGGAGCATCCGTTACGACGCCCTGCGCGAGAAGGCGGGCCGTTTTGCGGCGGGGCTTCGCCGCATGGGCGTCGTGCCGGGCGACCGCGTGGCCATCATGCTGCCCAACCTCCCCCAGACCATCATCGCCTACTGGGGCACGCTCTACGCCGGGGCCACGGTGGTCTTCGTCAATCCGCTGTATATGGAGACGGAGCTTACGCACATCCTGGAGGATTCCGGCGCGCGGGTTCTCCTCACGCTGGATCTGCTCTGGAACAAGCACCGCGCACTGCTGGAGGCCTCGGGCCTTGAACGCATGATAATCACACGCGTGAGCGACGGCCTCGCCTTCCCGTTGAACTGGCTGTATCGGCTGCGGGCCTGGAAGGAGGGCAAGTACCCGAAGCTTGTTCTGGACGGCAAGCGCACCCTTTCCTGGAACGCGGCCTTCGCTTCCCAGACGCTTTTCCATACCGACTTCGACCCCGCCACGCACCTGGCGCTGCTGCAATACACCGGCGGCACCACGGGGCTGTCCAAGGGTGTGATGCTCACCCACAGGAACATCTCCACCAACGTGCAGCAGGCGCGGGCCATCCTGCACGACATCGGCTCCCACCCGGAGGTGTTCCTGGGGCTTCTGCCCTTCTTCCACATCTACGGGCTGATGGTGAACGTGAACTTCGCCACGGACTGCGGCGCGGCCATCGTCCCCCTGCCCCGCTTCGAGCCGCTGGAGACGCTCAAGGCCATCCAGCGCTTCCGGCCCACGGTGTTTCCGGGCACGCCCTCGGTGTACATGGCGCTTTTGCAGCAGAAGGCCCTGCCGCGCTACGACTTGAAAAGCGTGCAGTACTGCGTTTCCGGCTCCGCCCCGCTGCCGCTGGAGCTCATGCGCCGCTTCGCCGAAGTGACCGAATCGGACATCGTGGAGGGCTACGGCCTGACCGAAGCCTCCCCCTTCACCCACGTCAACCCGCTGCGCGGCAAACGCAAGCAGGGCTCCATCGGCCTGCCCTGCCCGGACACCCTCGCGCGCATCGTCAGCCTGGAGGACGGCGAGACCGATCTCACGCCAGGAGAGCCCGGCGAGCTCCTCATCAGAGGCCCCCAGGTGATGCAGGGCTACTGGAACCGCCCGCAGGACAGCGCCTCGACCCTTAAGGGCGGCTGGCTGCGCACCGGCGACGTGGCCGTGATGGACGAGGAAGGCTACTTCTTCATCGTGGACCGCATGAAGGACATGATCATCTCCGGCGGCTTCAACATCTACCCGCGCGAAATCGAGGAGGTGCTGCACACGCACCCCAAGATCGCGGACGTGGCGGCCGTGGGCGTGCCGCACCGCACGCGCGGGGAAGTGATCAAGGTGTACGTGGTCGCCAAGGCGGGCGAGAGCCTGACCAAAGAGGACGTCATCGCCTTCTGCCGCGAGAAGCTGGCCGGATTCAAGACCCCGAAATTCGTGGAGCTGCGCGATCAGCTGCCCAAAACCATGGTGGGCAAGGTGCTCAAAAGAGTGCTGCGCGAAGAGCACAAGGCAGCACCCGCGCCCTAGCGGTTTGCAAAGCCCTGTGGCATACCGTTCGGGCGGAGGGACACCATGGACTACGACGGCTGCGACGACCTTTTCCACAACCCCGAAGTGGGGCAAAAGCTCACGGAGATGATCGACGGCTCCACCTGGGCCAAGGACTTCACCGAGGACGACGTCAAGTGCCTGTGCGGCTTCATGCGGCTGTGCCACTTCGCCAAGGACTCGCTCATCTTCTCCGAGGGCGATCCCGACGACTCCATGGCCATAATCCTGGAAGGCTCCATCGAGATCACCAAGCGGGATTCCTCCCCGGACCATAAGCCCAAGTGCCTGGTGCGCATCGGGGCCGGTCGCGCCTTCGGCGAGATGGCCCTGATCGAAGGCCCGCCGCGCTCCGCCACGGCCAGAGCCCTGGACGACGTGACCCTGCTCATGCTCGGCAGGAAGAACTACGAGGCCCTGTGCGAGAAAAACATGCGCCTGGGCCTCAAGGTCACCACCAATATCGCCCGACTCATGAGCTTTCGGCTGCGAAACACCAGCGTGAAACTGGTGGAATATCTGTAGCCACCTGATTCGCTGGACGGCGATAGTCTTGAAACACCGGGAGGGTGTCCTTCCGGTTGCCCGGGATGTGATCCCAGCCTGATAACCCGGCGGTCCATGGCCGCCCGTTTCTTTTGAGGACCGATGAGCTACAAAAATCTCTCCGAATGCCTGCGGGACCTGGAAGCGACAGGGCAGCTTAAGCGCATCGACGTGGAGGTCGACGCCGACCAGCAGGTCGCGGCGATCCAGCGGCGGGTTTTCCAGGCGAAAGGCCCGGCCATCCTGTTCACCCGCGTCAAGGGCACCTCGTTCCCCATGGTCGGGAACATCTTCGGGACCATGGAGCGGACGAAATTCATCTTCCGGAAGACCCTGAGCGCCATCGAGAGCCTCTTCAGGCTGAAGCTCGACCCCACGGAGGCCTTCAGGCGTCCCTGGCGCCATCTCGGCGTCCCGGCAGCCCTGGTCCACGCCCTGCCCCGGCGGGTCAAGCACGGCCCGGTGCTTGAGCGGCAAACGCGGATTTCCCTTCTGCCGCAGCTCAAATCCTGGCCGGGCGACGGCGGCGGCTACGTGACGCTGCCCCAGGTCTACACCGAAAGCCTGGCCCAGCCGGGCTTTGGCCGCTCCAACATCGGCATGTACCGGGTGCAGCTCACGGGGCAGCACTTCGAGCCGGACCGGGAAGTCGGCCTCCATTACCAGATCCACCGGGGCATCGGAAACCACCACGGAGAGGCCCTGGCACGGGGTGAATCGCTCAAGGTGAATATTTTCGTGGGCGGCCCCCCAGCCATGACCGTGGCCGCAGTCATGCCGCTTCCCGAGGGGATGCCGGAGCTCTTCTTCGCCGGAGCGCTCGGCGGCCGCAGGATGGATATGATCACCCAGCCGGGCGGACTGCCCATCCTGGCCGAAGCGGACTTCTGCATCACCGGTCGCATCGCCATGGGCCGCGAACTCCCGGAAGGCCCCTTCGGCGACCATCTCGGCTATTACAGTCTGGCCCACGATTTCCCGGTGCTGACGGTGGACAAGGTCTACCACAGGCCGGACGCAGTCTGGCCCTTCACCACGGTGGGCAGGCCGCCGCAGGAAGACACGGTCTTCGGCGCGTTCATCCACGAGCTGACCGCGCCGCTGGTGTCCACCGTGTTCAGCGGCGTCCACGAGGTTCACGCCGTGGACGAGGCCGGAGTCCATCCGCTGCTGCTGGCCATAGGCAGCGAACGCTACGTCCCCTACGCCGCCGAGAGGACGCCCCAGGAACTCATCACCAACGCCCTCTCGCTGCTGGGCACCACGCAGACCTCCCTCTCCAAGTATGTGCTCATCGCGGCCAGGGAGGATGCTCCCTCGCTGCACTGCCACGACGTCAAGGCCTTCTTCCGGCATCTGTTGGAGCGCATCGACCCGGCCAGGGACCTGCACTTCATCACCCGGACCACCATGGACACCCTGGACTACTCAGGCATAAGCCTCAACCAGGGCTCGAAGGTGGTCATCGCGATAACCGGGGAAAAGCGCAGGGAGCTCGGGCGGGAGATGCCCACGGGGCTTAAGCTCGCTGAGGGCTTCAGCCATCCCAGCCTCTTCGCGCCGGGCATCCTGGTGGTGCAGGGACCGCCCCACGCCAGAGGCCGGGACGAGCACGACCCGCTCATGGAGCAGCTTGCCCGGTCCATGACCGCCGAGGCGGGGCTCGAGGGGTTCCCGCTGGTGGTGGTTGCGGACGATGCGCCGTTCACGGCTGCATCCTGGGCCAACTTCCTCTGGGTGACCTTCACCCGCTCCGACCCGGCCACGGACACCTACGGCGTGGGCGAGTTCATCCATTGCAAGCATTGGGGATGCCAGGGACCGATCATCATCGATGCGCGTCTGAAGACCTACCACGCCCCTCCCCTCGATCCCGACCCGGATGCGGAGACGTTCGCGGACAGCCTCGGCGCACCAGGCGGACCGCTCCACGGCATAATTTAGGGGTTATTGCTCTTGTGTGGCGTTTTCACAGTACGCTCATACAATACGTGGATCTAAACCAAGAGAACCATTTATTTGGTTTGTGAAAAACATGTTCATGTATTTCACAAACCCTACATTAGACGCGTGCGTTTTGCAGGCGCATTGACGAATCAAGGGGGCTTCACAGCCCCCTTTTTCGTGTGGTCATTTCTTCCGGTCCGCGCCCGCGTGGTTTCCCGGCCCGCAGCTAACCACCTGCCGCTCAACAGCATCCGGTTTGGGGCATAGGGATTGCTCAGATATGGTTGCGATGCCTCGTCCGGCACTCTTTTCCCGGTGCCAAGCGAGCGCGACGGAGGATGCCCCATGATCTCAGCACTTGACCAACTCTCATTCGACCAGGCCCTCGCGGCCCAGCAAGCAGGCCAGCAGAATAGCATCTCAGCAGGCGATCCGACCCAGTTCGCCGCCCAGTTCGCCCAGATGCTGGCCGCAAGCCAGAGCCAGGGCCAAGGCCAGAATACCGGGCAGCAGACCATGCCTGCGTCCCTGACGTTTTCAGCCAACACGCTGGCAACCCAAATGTCCCAGGCATCTCATGCATCCCAGACAGCAGCTGACCCCAACGCCGTGATCGCGGCGCAGATTCAGTCCAACCTGACGGCCCAGGCTGCGGCAACAAGCGCAACCCAGACGCCCGAGCAGGCCAAGGGCCAGCAGGACAGTCTTGTGCTGCAAAGCCTCAACTATCAGGCCTCGCTGGCCATGAACCAGGGCAACATCCCCGCGTTCATGACCTTCCAGGCGATGATAAACAAACAGATGACCTCCATGGGGCTCATCCCCGAGCAGGCAAAGGCGGCAACGAATGCGGCATCTGCGACGCAAGCGACGCCGACCAAGACCGTAGCCACGAAAACGTCAACCAAGACGAGCGCCAAGACCGCCGCCGCAGTTGCAGCTGCCGCTGCCAGCGCAAGCCAGGTGGCGGCCAGCAACGCCAGCACCGGGAGCTCGGCCAGCGCGCAACTGACTGACACAGTCCTGAGCAACGCCAGCACGACAGGTTCCTCTGCGGCGGAACTTGCCAGCAACGCCAGCACTAAGAATCAGGGCCAGACCGGCGCGGCTGACCCCGCCGATGAACTGGACGCGTTGCAAGCCGAACTGGAAGCCCTGCTCGCAGACCTGGAAGGCGAATCGCTGGACGCCGCACTGGCCTCGCTGGCCTCCGTCACCAGCAAGTACGGCAGCGCCCAGGCGGCCTAGCTTACACACGCCTTTCGGAGTTTCCGGGCTTTCCCGGCACACAAACATGAAGCCTGCATGTGATGACGCCGCATGCCGCGCCTCTCCCATTCCCACGTTCATGCACCCGACAACGGCCCGGCGCTTCAACGCTCATCAAGCGACCCGCCGCCCAGGCAACAAAAAAACGAGCCGCCCTCTCGTCGAGAACGGCCCGGCTGCCAGGAAGCGGCTGCTTGCGGGAACCGCTTACTTCTTCATGAATCCCTTGACGTAGGTGCCGTCGATGGTGGCCTTGGGGCCGCACTGGTCGCAGGTCTTGGCGCTGTCGATCATGGCCGCGCCGTTCTTGAAATACAAAGAGAAGTTGCACTTCTGGAAGGTGCCCCGGAACACGCCGACGCCGTCTTCGAGCTCGATCATGCCGTCGAGGTTGCAGGTCGCGCCGTCCTTGGTGACGACCATCACCGAAAACTGGTGCATGGAGCCCTTCACCTGGTCGAGCTTCAGCCAGCCCTTGGCGGTTTCGGATTTGAGGCCGTAGGTTCCGCTGTGATTGGCGGACTTCGCGCAGGCGATACCGGCGGTAAACACGGTCAGGGCCGCAAGGATGACGATCATCTTCAGAGCACGCATTCGATTTTCTCCTCAAGGAATTGTGACAGGGGAATGTTTCGAAGGGCGTTCTATCCCATTGAAGACATGGGGTTGTTTGCGGGGGCGTGAAATCGTGGTGACCGTTGCGTTACGGCGCGGGTTGAGTCCGGCGTGCTTCAATCCCTGCCTGCCCGGGAGACAAAAAACGGGCCGCCCCTTGCGAGGGACGGCCCGGCTTCCATGAAACATCATGTGACAGCTCGTGTCGCGTTTTTGAAAACATGCACATGTTTTTCAAAAACAAAACAAATGGTTCTCTTGGTTTAGGTTCATAGCTTGTATGAACGCATTACGAGAACGCCACACTAGCCGTGCAGCCTACTTCTTGCGTCGCGTGGGGATGTCTATCTCGTACTTCTGGATCTTGTAGTTGAGCGCCCTGCGACTGACCCCCAAGAGCGGGGCCGCGTCCTTCTGCACCCAGTTGGACTTCTCAAGCGCCCGGATGATGGCGACCTTCTCGCTCTCGTCCAAAGACATTGCGTTCCCGGACTGCTGCCCCTTGTGCGCGGCAGTCGGGGCCACCTGGAGGTCGGCGGGCGTAAGCTCCCCGCCCTGGCTCAGCACGATGCCCGCCTCGATGGCGTTTTTCAGCTCGCGGATGTTGCCCGGCCAGGAGTAGTTCACGATGAACTCCATGGTGGCAGGCGGCAGCACCACCAGGGGCATGCCCTGGGCCTTGCAGAAGCTAGCCACGAAATGCCCGGCCAGGAGCGGGATGTCTTCCTTGCGCTCACGAAGCGGCGGCACGTTCAGAGTGACCACCCGCAGCCGATAGTACAAGTCCTCTCGGAAGGTCCCCTCGGCCACGTCCTGAATCAGGTCGGCGTTGGTGGCCGCGACTACCCGGCAGTCCACGGCGATCTCGCGGGTGTCGCCGATGCGGCGGATCTTGCGGTTCTCCAGGAAGCGCAGCAGGCGCACCTGCATCTCCATGGAGATGTTGCCGATCTCGTCCAGAAAGAGTGTTCCCTTGTGGGCCTCTTCGATCAGGCCCTTCTTGTCGCGCACGGCGTGGGTGAAGGAGCCCTTCACGTGGCCGAAAAGTTCGGATTCCAGGAGGCTGGCCGGGGTGGAGCCGCAGTCCACGATGACCAGCGGGTGGTCGCGCCGGGGGCTCATGGAGTGTAGAAGCTGCGCGATGCGTTCCTTGCCGGTTCCGGATTCGCCCAGCAGCAGGACGTTCACGTCGCGCGGGGCGACCTTCTCCACCATCTGGGCCAATTCGCGCATGCGCTGAGAGCGCGTCTCCCACATGCCGCAGTCCTGCGTGCCGCAAGCCGGAGGGACGTGGGCGCTCGCCTTGGCCTGCGCCACCACCGCCTTGCTGAGCACGGTGCTGACCTTGTCCAGCAGCTCACGGCCCTCGAAAGGCTTGGTGAGGTAATCAACCGCCCCGCTCTTGATGGCTTTCACGGCGTCCTGGATGGACCCGAAGGCCGTCAGGAAGATGATGGGCAGCTTGGGCGCGGTCTTTTCCAGGTGCGCCTGGAGCTGGAGCCCGTCCATGCCGGGCATGCGGATGTCGGAGATCACCAGATCCACCGGTGTGCGCGCCAGGATGTCCAGCGCCTCCTGCCCGTCGGCGGCCAGGATGACCTCGTACCCGGCGGAAGCGAGGCGCACCTCCAGGACTTCCTGGATGTGCGGGTCGTCGTCGGCTACGAGGATGGTCTTTTTGGTGGTGGCTGCCATGTCTACTGGGCCGACATCTTCTTTTTCTCCTGGATTTCCCGATGGATGGCTTCCAGGGCTTTGATCTGCTTCTGCAGGTGCTGCACTTCCTTGTCCTTCTCCTGGAGACGCCGGAGAAGCTCCTGCTCACCGGAGGCCGGCTTGGGGGCCTGGGGCTTGACGCCCGAAGCCTGCTCCTTGGGGAGGGCGAAGAACTTGGCCCTGCGCACGAAAGGGGTCAGCATGCGCGGGTCGGCCTGGGGGGGGGTGCCGGAGGCGCCTTTCTCCCAGTCCAGCCAGATTTCACGGGCTGCTTTCAGGTCATCCGGGTTTTCGGCCCCGGCCAGACGTGCGCAAGCCAGGCTGAAAAGGGCCTTGGAACGAAGCGTCTGGTCGTCCTGGCGGCGCACCAAGCTGTCGAACAGCACGGCGGCGTATTTGTAGTCCCCCGCCCAGAACGCCTGCAACCCCTCGGCATAGGCGGTGTTCACGTCCAGGGATTCGGGGTCCGCGACCACCTGGGGCACGGGCTCCAACGCGATATCAGCCGATCTCTTGGGCGTGCAGGATGCCCCCGTGAGCAGAAGGCCGAGCGACAGGGCCAGGGCCAAGACCAGGGGTGATGGGTTCGGACGATGGGTCAAGAAACGTGCGTGCGCGGGCATATCACTCAGTCTCCCTGGCGATGGGTATTGTAAAGAAGAAAGTGCTGCCCCGTCCGGCCCGGCTGGAGAGCCAGATCTTGCCGCCGTGGGCCTCCACGATGTTCTTGGCGATGGACAGGCCAAGACCGATTCCGTCCGCGCTCTTCTTGAGCTGCTCACCCCGGTAGTACTTGTTGAAGACCAGGGCCTGCTCTCCCTCGGGGATGCCAGGGCCGGAGTCCACCACGGAGAACAGCAGCTGGTTGCCGCCGTCCGCCATTTGGAGCGACGCCTCCACGGAGGTTCCGGGAGGCGAGAACTTCACGGCATTGCCGATCAGATTCAGAAGCGCCTGACGAAGATGTTCGGTGTCGGCCATCACGGAGGGCACGTCGGGAAGGGCGTGGGCGTTGATGGAAATTTTCTTGGCTTCGGCGGCGGGTGTGGCCTTGTCTACTGTCTCGTAGAGCAGGTGCACGGGGTCCACGGGCTTGAAGCTGAGTGTTATGAAGCGAGACGACATGCTGGAGACCTGCATCAGGCGCGACAACAGTTTGGAGATGCGCTCCAGCTCCGAGGAGGCGATGTCCAGAAAGCGCTTCTGGCGGTCGCTCACCTCGCCCAGCACCTGTTCGCGCATGAGGTTCACCGATTCGCGGATGGAGGTGAGCGGTGTTCGTATCTCATGGCTCAGCATGTCGATGAAGTCCGTGCGCATCATCTCCTCTTCCTTGAGGCGCGCGGTCATCTCGTTGAAGGCCTGGGCCAGCTCACCCAGCTCGTCGCGCGAGATCACCCGCACGGATTCTAGCTTGCCGTCCAGTGTGAAGGCCCGGATGCCCCGGCGCAGTTCGCGCAGGGGGCGAAAAAGCGAATAGGTCAGGTAAGCGCTGCCCAGAAGCGCTACGGCCATGGAGATGCCCAGGCCGATCATGCCCGCGCGCACGGAGCGCTCGCTCCAGACGTAAAGCTCGCGCATGCTGGACTCGATGAAGCGCTCGTTGTCCTGCTTGGCCTTGAGGATAGCGCCCAGCCAGGCGTTCAGCTTCTCCTGGGGGACCCAGGGCAGGGGCTGGCGGGTGAGGTCCGTGGCGTCGTTTAAGCCGGGGAACTCATTCTGGAACTCTTCCTGGAGCTTGCCCCACACCTCGGAGCCGGGGTAGCTGAACCACTGGATGGAGCCCAGGTTGCGCCGGTATTCCTTGAGGGCGGAGACGAAGTATTCCTTGTAGTTGTCCTGGCGCAACACATCGTACTTCTTCTGGTTTTCCTCCATGGAGAGCAGGCTGTCCACCATGCCCTGGGAGATGGAGAGAACCTCGAAACGCACCTTAACCACCTCGCGGGAGATGTTCACGATGCCCTGCTGGTAGTCGAAGATGTTGGACGTGGTGAAATAGATGATCACCAGGATGGATACGAACACGAGGATCAGCTTGAAGAGTATGCCGATCCGCAAAATACGAGGTCTGGTTGGGAAGCGCATGGTCGTTTACTTGGTCCGCCCTTTATGACGGGGCGGACCATACGCTCAAAGCCCTCGCGGGGCAATCACTTGGCGGAGAAGAGTTCACGCTCGAATTCGTGGGGGCGGCGCAGGTTGGCGATGGTGATCTTCTGGCCAGAGCCCATCACCAGGATGAGCTTCCCGTAGCCCAGAAGCGACCCCAGAAGCCCGGTGCAGGCACGCACGGACTCGATACGCGCGAGATCGAGCGATGAGAGCGACCCGGAGAGCACGTCATGCTGGATGAGGCGCTTGTGGGTGATGAGCACCTTGTTGCTGAAAAAGCTCAGGAGCCTGGCCAGACCCATGAGCCCGAAGACCACGGCGGCTGTGAAGCAGACGCTCTTCACCGTCCAGGTGATGACCGGAGGCAGGATGCGCTTGAGGTCTTCCGGGGGAGTGAACTGGACAGCCGTCAGGATAGGGTCCTTGTAGGCCAGGACTGCGGCGGCAAGTCCGAAGTAGACGGCTGCCTTGATGAACACTGCCCAGTGCTTCTTGCTCTGGTAGAGGATGTCTTCGTTCTCGGCCAGGACGCGGCGCGGCTCCATGCTGTACCCCATACAATCGATTTCGGCTCCAGATGGCGGATGCTACTCTATTTTGACGGGTTCTGTAAAGAAATGAAGGAATTGAAACGAAGGGCGTTGAAAATGCGCCCTCCCCCCCTTTCCATCCTGGGAATCGGTAACTATGATAGGGTGACCTTGGCCCGATAGGAGAAATCTATGCTGGACGCGCTGTTGTTTCTGGGCATCATCGTCGGCGGTGTGCTCATCGTGAATAAGCTGTTCCCGAAAATCGAAGGCGGCGGCGGCTGAATACCCCGCGTAGGCCCGGACTTCTGTAAGAAGTCCTCAAAAGATGACAATTCATGCAAGTAGTGCTGCGGCCCAGGCGAGTATGACCATGACGGCGGCCGCCCCTCCCAGCCACGGCGACAGGGGGCGGCCGCTTCTTTGCAACATCATTTCTGCGCCCGCATAGGCCATCCCCAGCACGAACCCCGCCCCGAAGCCCATGAAATGCCCCGCGAGATCGATCTTGCGGGCCTCCTCCTCAGAGCCGACCCCAAGAAACGCCAGGATCATAAGCCCTGCGGCGAAAGGCAGGGCACGCTTCCAACTTGCGCTGCCCCAGGACCGCCCCAGGCGCATGAGCCGCACCCCGGCCAGAGCGCCCAGCGCCGCGAACACCGCCGTGGACGACCCCAGGAAACGGTACCCGCCCCCCGAGAAGGGCAGCTTGGCCAGGTTGGCCCCTATGCCCCCGGCCAGCGCCAGGAACCAGGCCGACCCGAGCCCCACCTCCACGGCCAGCAGCAGCAGGAATGTGCCGCCCAGACACACGTTGCCCACCAGATGGGCGATGTCCGCGTGCAGGGTCAGGGCGGTCACGGCGCGCCACCACTGGCCCTGCGCCATGAGGCCGACGTTGCCGCCCCCGAGCTCCTGCCAGTCCAACAGGAAGGCTCCCAGCCCGTGCTCCGCGCCGGTCATGGTCAGAAACACCGTGACCAGGGCCATACTCCAGATCACGCCCGGCAGGGCGCTCCAGGCCTTGGGTTGGGCGCGCCAGTCCGGCAGGCTGACGGCCTGGCGGGGATTTTCGCGCAGATAAGCGCGCAGCTGGCTCAACGCTTCCTCCCGGCGCGACTGCGGCACCAGCAGGCGAAGCCCCGGCCAGCCCTGGCGGACCCGGTGCGGCACGCGCTGCGACAGAAGCACCAGC
>WSYE01000013.1 GCA_009773665.1 Desulfovibrionaceae bacterium
ATCTGCTCTTCGCTGAACCTGCTCTTCCTCATGTTCGTGGTCTCCTTCGCCGGAGTCACAAACTTATAGCTGGGATACTAAACGGGGGGAAGGTCACTTCACCTTGACCAAGCCCCACAGCAGAAAACGCACCAGCTTTCGACAATCCTTGATTTGGCCGAACACGGCCTCGACGATCTGTCCTCGGAGCTTGTACTGAGCCTTGCCGCCTTTGGTCTTGAGCTTGCGCTCCATCCGTTGCCATAAGGTCAGATTCTTCAGAGGACGTCCCCTGGGCGCGGACTCGCTGTCGGAGCGCTGTTTCCAATCCCTCTTCATGGCCTACGTTGGCATCGGGGGGCACCAGGCTCCAGGTACTCTAGGTTCACTTCGCTGCAATACCCGGCGTCTGCCAGCATCTTGTCCGGCTCTTCGCTGATCTCGTACAGATTGGCCTCACACAGCTCTACCATTGCCCTCAACTGACTGAAGTCGTTGCATTCCTGGACCACGTCGCAGGCCACGATGATCTGGTCCAAAGCTGCGCCGCCCTGCCTGTTGTCCCGGTAGTAACAAAGAAGGATTGGCTTGAGGTCCAGGGAATCCACCACGTCTGCGATAAACCGGGCCAAGTGCTGCTACGGAAGCCAGTCATCCAGATTGGGCGGCAGGAGCAGCAACTGAGGGGATTGTGATCGCGAGAGTTGAAAGCCATGGCTGTGAACCTCTCTCATCCGATTGAGTTCACATTGAATATACTCAAATGGCCATAACTTCACAAGAAATATTGCACGGCCATTCGCGGGACAGGCTCTTAGCCCAACAAAAATCTATGTCCCTGAGCAAACGCACAACGATGTACGTGCTCCTAGCCTTATCTTCTGTCGACAGTATCTCTTTTTTTCAGCCTTAGAATTCCCGCCAGCATTGCGCGAATCTGCTGTCTCTGTCCCCGTGAGCAGATGCGAAGATAGCCATAGACGCAAAGAGAAACGGCCAGAGCCCCTGCCGTCAGAAAGAATCTGACGAGGTCCGGGCTTGTCTTGCCCTTCAACAACGTGAAGGGGAGAGCCACAAGCGCCAAGCCAATTCCAAAGGCCAAGCTTTCGGCCTGGGTCCTTATGATCACCAGCCCATAGGACAGGCCTATGACACGGGAATGCACAAACATGTTGAAGACCAGTGACATGATGATGCAGGAGGCCGCGAAGCCGACGGCGACACCGTACACACCCGCGACAGAACCACCCACCAGCGCAAACACGATGCTAGTACAACCACGCACGAATGCAAACATGCTAGTGAGTTTTGGGGAGGTCAGACCATCACAAACCTGGGTGGGCAGGTTCGTCGTTGTGTCCGCAAAATAGCCGATGGCAACGAGGATGAGAATCTCACTTGCCTGTGATGCAAACGCGGTCCCCATCCAGATAGCCAGGATGTCCCAGGCTAACAGCCCGAACATAAGAGTTTGCGCCATACTGAGGAAGAACAGCATGCGCGACATGGATAGATAGATCTCGTGCAGTCGATCCAGGCGGTCAGTTCCGCTCAGTTCGCTGGAGATCGGAAATATCAGCATGGAAAGCCTACTTGAAATGCCCATGACGCGGCTGATAAGCTGAAAAGGGATACTGAACACTGTTACCGAGGCTGCCCCGAGGATAGAACCCACCACAAGAACTTGCAACTGATTCGCCGTCATAATGCCAATCCTCCCGGCGAATGAGGTCAGGCTATAGGAAAAAATCTTTCTCGCCAGGTGGAGGGGGATCTTGCGGGTCAGCCGCCACGAAGGTTGGCAACGCCTCATGAGCCACACGATGGCAACGCAGCAAAGCGCTGTAGAGGCTATACGCAGGATGATCACGCTCAAGAGGCCATGCCCCTGGTTCAAGGCAATAATCGTAGCGGCGGTGTTCAGAACCTGAAAAAACGAATCCACTTTTGTGCTTATGTCGAAGCGGTGTACGGCCTGCGGCAGGGAGAGCAGGTAGGTTTGGAGCATGGTGAGCAGGAATCCAAGCGCTGCAAAGTGGAACACCTGTCGCGCAAGCGGTCGCAACTCGTCCGGCAGCTTGATCAGCTTGAGCAGCACCGGGTCGGTGATGGTGAACAAGATCAGCCCGCCGAACAAGCCTATACACAGATAGGCGAAAAGTCCAAGTGAAACGATGGCGCTGGCCTGGTCGGCGTCACCCTTGGCATTGAATTCAGCCAGATACCGTATGCCCCCTTTCACCCCCCCCATGTCGAGGAGAGTGAAATAACCCATCACGGCCATCACAAGGGTCCAGACGCCGTAGGCGTCGTAGCCGAGCTTGTGCACGATGATGGGGACAGACACAAAGTTGACAACCACTGGAACGGCCCACCCTGCGACATTGTACAAGGAGTTCCGCAGGATGAAATAGTTCTGCTCTGGAGCGCCGCTCATATCCACCATCCGATGCATCGGCTGAATGCCAAACTGACTCCGCTACTGGCATGCAGAGGCGGCAATAGAACGTTTCTGCATGCTCACTCTTCAGGCTCAATTCGCTCAACTTGCCACCGCACCGGACGCCGCGCCAATTTGTCGCCCATATAGGACTGCCAGCTGGTGCAGATTCTATACGTGCTCAGAAAACGCCCCCATGCAGGCAGGCCGGGCAGCAGGCCGGCCGCCTTCCACAGAAACAGCGAGTAGAGCCAGACCCTCACCACCGACTGCGCAAAAGCTACGCCACGGCAAAACAGGCCGTTCCCGTAAATACCCGTTCCGTACCGGGTAAGGAGAAACCGCTTCTCCGCGTCGATCTTCACCTTCTGGGTCGTGCGTAGTGTCCCGGCGTGGTTCGTCTCAACGGCCAAGATCTCGTGGATCTTACTCATCCGAAACCCCCGTTCAGCCAAACGCAGCCAGTATTCGCAGTCGCCCAGCAGCCGAACGTCCAGGGCAAGGTCCCCTGCGCGGTCAAAGCATTTTCGCCGCATGAACACAGTCGGCTGCGGGATCAGGATCCCTGTCCGGAGCTGGTTCAGGCTGAGTGGCATATAGACGTTGATAGTCGCATTCGAGGCGGCGAAATCAAGCACAAGGGTATCGCCAAACACAACATCGACTTCGGCATGCTCCCTGAAGTACCGGTCGACAACCTCCAATGTCCAGGGAAAGTAGTAGTCGTCCGTATTGATGTAGCCGAGAATCTCGCCACTTGTGGCGCGGAAACCTTTGTTGATCGCATCATACATGCCCTCATCGCTTTCCACTATTGTCCGAAAGCGCAAATCGCCTGCATGCTGCTCGAGGATGTCCCGGGTGCCATCTGATGAGCCCCCATCGACAACGACATACTCGAGGTCGCTCATGCCCTGCCCAAGCACAGAACGGATCGTCGTTCCTATCAGCTGCGCCCTGTTGAAAGATGGCGTGATGATTGAAAAGCGGACAGCCATAGAATAAATATCCACATTATGTTTTACAAGGTCATACGCCTATGTCCCGCCCGACGACGAGGCTCCAGGCTCCACAGCACGCGCAGGGCATAGCGGCACAAGGCCGGGAAATATGAGCCGAAGGCTTGTGCGGACGACCTTCCCTGCGCAGAGCGTTGATGGCGGCTACCGCGCCCCCTTCCTGGCCAATACCACCCAGAACGTCTTCAAGAGGATGACAACATCATCGACAAAGCGCCAGTTGTCTATATACTGCAAGTCAAGCTTGAGAACCTGCTCAAAATCTTCGATCTTGTTGCGGCCCGAGATTTGCCACAGGCCAGTGATTCCGGGCTTGATGGAGATACGTCGGCGGTGCCGGGCCTCATAGCGGGACACCTCCTCCACCGTGGGTGGCCGTGTACCAACCAAACTCATCTCTCCCCGCATGACGTTTATAAACTGTGGGAACTCATCCAGCGAGGACTTGCGCAGGAAGCGGCCCAACTTGGTGATGCGCGGATCGTTGCCAATCTTGAACATATGCCCTTTCATTTCGTTTTGGGCCATGAGCTGCGGGAGCATCTGGTCCGCATCAGTCACCATGGTGCGAAACTTGTAGATGTGGAACACGCGGCCGTGCTCGCCCACGCGGGGCTGGCGGAAGAGCACCGGCCCCTTGGAGTCCAGTTTGATTAGCAGCCCGATGACTGGATAGAGCATGAGAAAAACAAGAAAGCCGAGGGAACCCACAGCGTAATCGAGGATACGCTTGTAGAGCATGCCCGAGACGTTGATGCGCACAGTTCTCTTGACTAGGGTGGGAATGCCTTGGATGGACTCAACGCGCAGGTTTAATCGGTCTGCCGGATCGTAGAGCGCCGGCACAATCCTGTATGTGGTGCCAAGCTGTTCACAGAGATCGATGCATTGACGCAAGTCAACGGAGTTGCAATCTGGAGAAAGTGCAAAAATCACCTCATCGATACTCTTGCCAGTTAGAGCCGCCGACAAGGATTCTAGGGGGCCCAAATTTGTGATCTCAATATCTTCAGTAGAAGCCTCCCCAGGTTCGTGGAGATATCCAATAATTTTGTGTCCCCAACTGCTTTGAATATTCAGCGCGCTGCTGACAGCGAGCACCCTTTCTGACGACCCAGCAAGTAGTATGCGATGGCAGCCAAATCCTTTCCTCTGTTGTTCTGCAAGGTGCACCTCCAATAAGGCACGCTCTATGAAAAACAATACGGACATAATACTCGCACAAAGAAGTATAAAGAGACGGCTTATGTCAATTTTGAGAGCATAAAGAAGCCCAACCAAAAGGACAAAAACAATAACGACAGATACTAAAATATTTTTTACCGTGACAATGAACTTTGGTGGCCTTTTATCAGAGTACAGTCCCATCCTGCCCAAAACATAATTACTGGAAAAAACCAAAAACAGTGCAATGTAGCCTGCGTCTAGGTCATCCAACCGCCAATCGTAATTATGGACAACCCAATTCACATAGGATGCGGCATAGACGCCGCCAATCACGGCAACTGCGTCCATGAGCATAAGGAGAGTGATCAAGTACTGGACTTGCTGTTGATACATGTAGGAATATCCTAATCCGTCGGTTTGGAAGAGCAGAGACTGGAAGCCCCAGGCGAAGGCACTGCACAACTGCCTTATCTGTTACCACATTAGTTGGGCAAGTATGTACGCAGAGTTGACTCAACCTGGGCCGCAAAAACATCCAATTCGGTTTGTGCTTGCGCGACCGTCATGTCCCTTGGGATGACCATCTCAACTCTGACGAGCGCGCCATCTGACCTGTGCATGACAAACGCATCAATGAGCAAAAACACCTTATTAGACAGTTCACTAGCAAGAATACGGCCACGTTGCTGAAACCAGAAATTCGAGAGCAGCTGCTCACCATTTTTGCTAAGAACTAACTGCTGTACAGGAAAATCTCTCCCCTTGGCAGCAGCTGGACCAAGTTCGCTCCTGCCAGCAATTTCCCAGCCCGAACCAAGCAAGCAAGATGTTGGGGCGTGGGCCGTATGTTGCGCGGTTTGAACTTTATAGTAAGGCACAAACAAGTGGATGGTGCTTCCAGTGACTGCATTGCTGTATGCTGCCAAGAAATAATCATCTGCCCACAAACTGTCCAGCGTTGCCTTGTCCAGATAGGAACGCGTCCCGGTCCAGTCACCAATTTGAAGGGGGAACGTCTCCAGGCTCTTCCAAGAAGGCACTGTTTGGGTTCCAATAAACGATGACATCCCAACTGACAGCACGATAAAAAGTCCAGATACTAAAATCGCCAGTTTGATTTTGGGGTGCTTAAAGGTTTGGGAGGAAGGCTTTTCCTCGCTCTCGCCAGGCGCGGGAGGGAGAATGCGTCCTGTTGCTGGTCCTTCAAATCTCTTGAGGACGAGACTGGCTATTGTCAGAAGCGCAATCGCGCCCAAGTAGATCAACCACCCTTGGAAATCATGAAAAAAGCCCTCCGCAAGGGCAGGAGAAATGTAGCGGACAAGTATCCCAGTAATTGTGATCCGTATAGTGTTGAGCAGTATGGCCACTGGAGCGGAGATGAGCACGAGGATGGCGCGAGAAAGAAATCGAGTGTTGAGGATATACCCAACAAGGAGGCTCAAGAAGATGGTTGGCAGCAGGTAGCGCAAGCCGCTACAGGCATCTACAACCTGGAGCGTCAAGGTACCAAAGTCAAAAATATTACCTTCGAGAAATACTGGCACGTTGAGGAGATTAAGCAATTGGAAGGAAAGCGAAGAGGACAGCAATCTTAGGTTGAAGCTCAGGACTCGCTCGATGAAGGCCGGTGGCGGTATGATAAACAACAGAAGAAGAGCTGGGAATGCCAGTTGCTTAATGGCTTTCCAGCCCAACAGCACAAGAGAAACGCTGACAATCGAGAGCCACATCGAGAGGAATATGAAAGATTCCAGCGACCCCAGGCGGCCTGCCAGCAGGAGCACTCCCGAGAGGAATATGCCAACGAACCCGGGCCATGTTGTGCTGTCCTGATTGGCTGCGATGGATGCCCGCTTTTGCCAGGCGATGTACCCCGCAACGAGTGGGACAAGATAGCAGTAGGAAAAATCGTCTTGACTCCACTGGGAATTGAGAAGGCTAAATTCATTTCGGAATAAATACACCCAGCCGGCCACAATGATGGGCCAGGAGAAATAATGCCCAGGGAATTTATTGCCTAACGAGAGCGCCATCGGACTTCCCTTCGCGCCTGCGCTGAGTGCCAAGAACCGGCACGCTACAGGCTCGATGCATTGACAGTTGGTGTTCTTCGTGTGTGTTCGAATGCGCAGCTACGTTCGAATACGCAGTTGGTTGAGCTAAAAGCCATTACCCGTTTGGAGCCCCGGACCAACTGGGGTGAAGACTATTTCTTCCCCCGCAAGCGCCCAAGCTCTGCCTGGGCGGCATCACGTTCCGGGAATTGCGAATTTCCGGCCAAAGCCTTCTCAAGCCAGCCCAGGGCTTTGGGGGTGTCGCCCTTGGCCTGGTAGATCATGCCCAAATGGTACGCCACCGTGGGCAGCCCTTTGGCCTTGTCCCAGGCCCGCAGGGCCGTTGTGAGGGCTTCCTCAGTCTTGCCGGCCCTGAAAAGAACCCAGCCGACAGTGTCCAGACTCGCCCCGCTGTCAAACTTTTTGAGACGCTCCACCAAGGCCAGCGCCTTTTTCAGGTTCTCTGCTGTGGGGAGGTCTTGAGCATAGAGGTAGGCCAGGTTGTTCACCACTTGCAGATTATCTGGGCTTTTGGCCAGGAGCTCCTCGTAGACTGTCTTGGCCTCATCAAACTTGCTGTGCGCGTGCAAGATCATGGCAAAAGCCAATCCCACTGTTGGATTATTGGGGTTCGCCTTATACGCATCACGGTACTTGGCGATACCCTCAGCTATTTTTCCTTGGCGGATGTTCACCTGGCCAAGATACTGGTATGGCAAGGGGGATTCAGGCGCAAGCTGGATGGCTTGCGAGAATTGCTGCTCTGCTCCGGCAAGGTCATTGGTCTCCAGCATGATCCGGCCAAGCAACATGGCGTTAAAGGCGTCCGTCGGTTGTGCGCTCACGCGTTGCTTCGCGAATTTCAACGCCTCGTCTTGACGTTTCTCGAGCATGAGCAGAGCCGCCTTGGCCTCCGCGGCCTCGCGCGCGTCCGCAGTGATCAGCAGCGCCTGGTCAAAGGCTGCAAGAGCTCCTTGCGCGTCTCGCTGGGCCCAAAGCACTCGCCCAAGCCTCGTGTAGCCCAAAGGCTCCTTTGGCGCGACCTCGATCGCCTTCTTGTACGCTGCCTTGGCCTCGCCGAGTCTCTGCTTTTGGGCATAAATATCACCCATTGTTATGAAAATTGCCGGGTTGCTTCGGTCTTTTTCCGCCATGCCGCTCAATTCCTTCAGGGCATTGTCAACTTTCCCCGAGGAAACGTAGGTTTCCACGAGCAGCATGCGGGTTTGCAGGTTATCCGGATTTTCATTGAGGGACTTTCTCAGCAAAGACTCTGCCTGAAGCGCCTCATTATTCAGCAGGTGTGAACGCACAAGCATCTCGTACGCTCTCGTACTCTTGGGGTCGTCATCAACCACCTGGCGAAGCTCCAATATCGCCTCACGCACCCTGCCCTTCTGGAGGTCCAGGTTCCCCATCAGGAAGTGTCCTTCCGTGTCCCTGGGGTTGCGCTTCAGCACCGCATCCAACTCCGTCTGGGCCTTGTCCGTCTGCTGGCTCGCAAGATACGCGCTCGCAAGGATGCGCCGCGCGCGTACGGCTTGAGGAAGGTTGGGGTCCTTGTTGATAAATTCGAGCAGAAGCGACTCGGCCTTGCTCGACTGCATGGTCCGGGCATAGTGCTCGGCAAGGGCCAGACGAATCTGGTTCGAATTTGGCAAATCCTTGATCGCGCGCGCGAGAACTGCCTCGACAGCACTGGAGGAAGCGCCCGACTGGGAAACGGCCTGGGCCTGGGCAAGTCGGTAGGACTCCTCGTTGGGGAAGCGCTGGACAAGCCCCTCAAGGGCACTCACGGCCTTGGCGCTCTGCCCTGCCTGGATATAGAAATTCACCAAGAGCATATTGGCCCCAGGGTTCAGGGGCTCAAGTATCGCAATTTCCTTGTAGTGTTTCTCCGCGTCATCAAGCCGTTTCTGTTGCATAAACAGGTTGGCGATATGGACATGGAGCAGAATGTTTTTCGGATTTTTTGCTATGCCCTCGGCGATAGATCTTTCCGCCTCGGCAAACTCTTTGCGAGCGGCATAGGTTTCGCTCCGTGCAAGTATGACATCTATATTTTCTGGATTTTTTTGCTGCAACGCTGCCAGTCGCGACAATGCCTCGTCCGTGCTCCCCTTCTTCATCAGCGCGATGGCCTTGAGGACACCAGCGTCAACATTCTCTGCCTGCTTGGCCAGAATGAAGTCAGCCTTTTCTTCGACCTTGTCGAAGCTGCGCTGCAAATAAAAGAGTTTGCACAGACCGAGTTGAGCCTCCAGCTCGTTGGGGTCGAGCTCAACTGCCCGCGCATAGCTCGCATAGGCGTTGGCATAGTTCCTGTCTTGTATTTGCAGGGTGCCCAGCAAGGCATACCCCGGGGCAAACTGCGGATCGATCTTCAGGGCATTCTTCAAGGCGATCTGCGCATCCTTGAGCTCGCCTGCCGCAAGGCTCTGCTTTGCCTTGGCGTAGAAAGAGTCCCGACGCTCCTGTGAGCCTGTGCAGGCGACGAGCAGAATGAGCCCGAACATCAGTACCAATATGCGCGCGTGCCGTTTCAAGATGAACTCCTGCCTTCTTCGTCTGTATATACTTTCCAACTAAGTATAATAAAAAAGGCGTGATGTCGAGAGTAATCAAACCTCGCCATCACGCCTTTCACATGAGCTGTTTACCGCGAAACGTGTCGCCTACTGGCGCCAAGCCTCGCTCTTTCCTGCAATTTCTTCTCTACGCAGCGGCACTGCCCCTGCGCACCCGTTTCACGCCGAACAGCCCGACCAGACCGCTGCCCAGGAGCAGGAACGCTGCGGGGATGGGGGTTTTGGACACAGAAGCTGAGTTCATCTTCCACTCAGCAGGGCTGGGGCCTCCGTAGGATTCCCCCACAGAGAACGCGCTAAATGCGTAGATACCTGACGCCGCGGTAATCGCTGGAAGAGTATATGTAAACACATACCCTTTGTTCCCGCTTCCGTCGTTCACAATATATTCGGCATACGAACCGCCATACTTTTTACCACCTTCCTTCAAAGTCGACCCCGCAGCAAAAAACTCGAAACTATCCGTAGCGGGGACACTGCTCCAAACGCCTCTTGTGGTAATGTCGAGCTTAAGCTCATATGTCCCAGCGCCTAAAGTCTGAGATGCTGACCATTTCTGAGTGAGGTCAACAGGGTTAAAAGCACTGTCAATATACGTGCCGTACCATTTACCACTGGTCACAGGCAGATCTATCGTCAACGCGTAACCGCTTGAGGCGCACACCACTATCAACATCAAACTTACAAGTGCGAGTAACCGCTTTTTCATTTCCTCCCCCTATTCAGAATCAAAGGTTTGATGGACTCACTTAGGATACAAACGACCACCACGACTATCAATACTCGCGACGAGAACCGAAACTACCCCCTTCGGCCCTGACGCGCGTCTACCAACCGACCAACCCGCTCCCTAAAAGCCAAAACGCACCGGGAACAGGAGCTCTGGCGAACGGATCTGGCCCCCGATGCCCTCGGGGTGAGGTCGTCATACAATCCGGGAGGCATTTAACAATCCGATACGTGACGATCACCCCAACTGATAGATATTTTCTATCGCTCGATTGGCTACGCCGTTTCCTCGCATACTCCTATGCACCTGTCAACGGTCGGGCAGAATATTTTTCAAATAAATTTCACATTCCCCCAGCAACGCAAAAAATGGCATTGCATATCAGGCCAATGCACGAGATTCCGGCCCAAAGAAAAATGACAGCCGTCCATATGGATTTAATGTTTTGTTGGGGGGAACAGAGAAGAATATGCCAAATACTCTAGACTTTGTCTATCTAATATTCGGATCACCCATGGGGTCGGGGGGGGTATTGCTCAGTGCATGAGCGTGTTATACCTTGGAATAGTTTGTGTTGTCCACGCAGCGGCTTTAGCGCAGCACATGCTCACGGATCTTGCTGAGCAGATACGAGGCCAGATCGCCAATGATCTCCATGAAGCCCTTTGGCTGGTTGCCACTGGTTTGGGGCTGCCCGAGGAGGCTGGACTCCTGGGCTTGGCGGGAGGCCACATGGGCAATGCGCTGTGCGTTCAGCATAATGGAGGCCGGACGCAAGGGGATGGACATGACTGGCTGTGCAGACACAGGGGCAGCAGTCTGGGCAGAATCAAGCGGGGGGGCAGCAGCAGCAAGCGGGGCAGCCGACTCCGAAGCAGGGGGTGGACTGGGGGGGGACGATTGGACCTGAATCTCTGGTGTGGCTTGCTGTCCAGCAGCCTCAGCATTCTGCGGCGCATCCTCAGGCTGGGCTAAGGCGACCGGCGTGACCGCTGGCGCAGGGATATCCGTCTCTATTGGCGGAGGCGGAGGTGTGGGCGGTGGGCTTGCAGCGATTGGCGGGCTTGGAGGCGCGGCCTTCGGGGCAAGGGTCTTCGTCTTGGGTGGCTTGGGTGGCGTGGCAGCAAGAGGTTGAGACGGCGTTATGGGCGCAGTTTGGATAGGGGCTGTCTTGGGCCGCTTGCCCCGCAGGCACTTTGCGGAAACACCGAGTCCATCCTTGGCCTCCACCACTTGGGCCACATCTTCTTCAGTCACCTGCTGCCTTTCGTCAGCATAGGCATACAGCAGCGCCCCTGCGCACAAGACATTGATGGCGCGCGGTACCCCGCCACTCGCCTGATGCAGCAAGGCCACAACGTCCGGGCTGAAGATCTCGGAAGCGGCTCCGACCTTGGCGAGACGATACGTGATATATTGATAGGTTTCTTCAGGGCTGAGTCCTGTGAGATGGTAATTCACGGAAATGCGCTGGGCAAACTGGGCAAGCTTCGGGTCCATAAGCTTTTGTTTCAGCTCGGGCTGTCCCACAAGCATAATCTGCAAGAGCATTTGGTCATCGCTCTGCAGGTTCGAAAGCATCCGGAGTTCTTCCAGGGCTTCAAACGAAAGGTTTTGCGCCTCATCAACGATGATCAGCACCTTGCGACCAAGCCTGTACGTTTCCAGGAAGAAGTTGTTGAGCACGTCCAGGGCGCCTGGCTTGTCACCGGGCTTTGTGGGGAGCTCAAACTCTGTGAGCAGCATGCTCAGCAGCTGATCCGCTGAAACGTTTGTCTGGAAAACCAGCGCGATTTCAGTGTCCATCGCAATGGAGCGCCTGATGAGGTTGCGGATGAGCGTGGTCTTGCCTGTGCCAATTTCTCCAGTCAGGAGAATGAACCCAGCACCACTCATCAAGCCGAATTCAAGGTGATCCAGGGCAACCTTGTGCCGCTGGCTCATGAACAGGAGATCCGGATTAGGGACTATGTCAAAAGGAGTTTTTTGGAACCCAAAAAATTGATTGTACATGTCGCCTACACCTGGTTCGTTGCCGGGCCTTGATGGGAGGACTAGTGCTTCGCCACCTTATTGAAGACAATGCCGAGCAGGGATTTTCCTTCCAACAAGTCGAGAGTCTTCTGGATATCACCGCGCGTTGTTTTCCCAGCCTCGATAACAAGCAAGATGTGATCGACGAAGGAAGAGAAAATCAGGGCGTCCGGCATTCCAAGGAGATGGGGACAGTCAAAAATGACATACCGCTCCGGATACCTGCTCTTCATCTCCTTGACCAGGTGGCGCATCCGGGGGGAACCCAGTATCTCCGTGGATACGGCGATGGGGCGGCCAGCAGGCAAGACCACGAGCTTATTGAGCCCTGGGTTGATAAGGAGCTCAGGCAGCGGAATGTCATCAAGCAGGTAATCACCAAGGCCTCTGCTTGAGGGCAGAGAAAGATATGCCTCCACCTTGGGGTCACGGAGATTGGTGTCCACCAGGAGCGCGGATTGCACCATCTCCTTGGCCATGCTCATGGCAAGATTGATGGCCGTAAGGGTCTTCCCCTCACCTTTGTTGACGCTGGTCACCATGATCGTATTTTGCCCTTTCTCGCGGGTGCGCTGGAGCACCTGCGTTCTGAGCAACGCATAGCAGTCCGTCAACCCCATATCCTCTGCGACAGAAAGGATCTGGCCTGCATCAGAAGCACCAGATGCCTGCTCCACGACCTGTGTCTGGGTGTAGCAGACGTCTGCCTGTTCACAGGGCGGGGGTGCATTGCGATCACCCTGGGGCGATCCGCCCGTGCCGTGCAGTTCCTGCTTTGCTTTATCCAGGGCCTTGGTGATCTTGCTCATTGTATTTCCGTATTCTCCATCTGCCGATGGTTCATGCCAATCCGTTGAGTCCCTCGCAAGGCGGAGAGGTTAAAACAAGGTGGTTATCTTGCGGATGACGCCCAAAACGATAACGTCGAGAGGATCGTAGAGTATATGGACTGCGAGCAGGAGCAGCGCCACCACTCCAACACCAATGGCCTTAGGGGTGGGCCTCCACTTCAACCGCTGGTCCTGGGACTCCTCACGTGGCGGCTCGATGTAGGGGATAACCGCGAGAATGGGCGCCTCGGTAATGGCGGCCAGGGCCTCGGGTGTCCGGACGCTGTGGTCCAGCGTCTCCAGGAGCAGGCCAGTGCCAGCGCCCACAGCAATGGCGAGAACGAAGCCCAGAAGGAAGATAAGCTTGCGCTTAGGCTTGATGGGCTTCTCTGGGACCAGCGGTGGTGCAATGAGAGAAAACTTGTCGCCAATCTGGCTTTCTTCCAGGCCCTTGGATTCACGGGCAGCCATGAGCCGTCCCGACAGTTCCCTGAACTTCATCTTTGAGGTCTCAAGGTCGCGCAGCATGCCTTGATACTCTTGCTCTACCTTAGGAGCTCCTTCAAGGCGCTTTTGATAGTCCAGCTGCATACTTTGCAAGCGGCTCATTTGCGACTGCACTCCCCGCAACTCGAGCTGAGTTGAAACAACTTGAGCCTTCAAGGCAATATACGCTGGGTTGGTCGGTTCATCTAACGCCCGCGGCGGCATTTGAACATTGGTTTGGGCCTGCTGCATCTCTTTGCTGAGGGCGCTGATTTCATTTTTCAGAGCAATGACATCCGGATGCTTTTCCGAAACGGTTTCCGTAAGTTTAGCAAGCCTCATCTGCTTATCCCGAATCGCATCTGCGTAAATCTTAACATCTTGGGGACCGGCGATCACATTTCCCATTGATGTAAGCTGACGTTTCACCTTCACGACATCCGGATGTTGCTCACTCAGAGCTGACCTCAACGTCATGTAGGTGCGGCGGAGACGTTCGTGCTCCTCTTTGGGGGAAAGGTAGCGCGCACCGTCTGGACCAACTGCGCCGCTATACGGATCTATGGTCGCCAATTGGCCATCAAGATATGCCTTGCGGCTTTGCAACGATCGGATCTGTTCTTCAAGAGAAACCCTATCCCGATCCATCTTATCCATGGTGGACAGATTGAGCTGCGTAAGCTCTGGCAACGCTGTAAGATTAGTTTCCTTAAAGGTAGAGAGGACTTGTTCCTTGGCTTCAATGTCCTTGCGTAATTCTTCCATCTGCTTATTCAAGAAGTCGACGGCAGAGTTGGCAGTATCTTCCCTGGTCTTGAGATTTGCCTCAAGAAACAGTGATGCCAGTTCGCTGGCCACGGAAGCAGCCTTCTTGGGATCGCGGTCATCGAAAGATATTTCAAATGCAATGGTTGCGGTCACATTTTTTGCATTCGGATTCCCGACATCTGCCTGGACTGGCTCCAGCAAAATGCTTTTCCGCATCTTTTCAATCAACTCTTCATCCGTAAGCTTGTCTTTATACTCAGCATACAGATTCATCTTGCTGATGAGATTCATCAGATTCACGCGGCCGAGGACTATCTGTGAGAGGGACTGCAGCCGTTGCTCGACATACCCGGAAACTGTCGTTTGAATGACATCTTTGGAAATATTTTGTGTTTCGATGAGGATAGTCGCCGATGAGCGATAGATGGAGGGCAGCAGAATAGCCATCAACACACCGCAAATAAAAACCGCTGCGGCCGGAATAAGCATCTGCTTTTTACGGCGCTTGGCGATCTCTACGTATGCATGCAAATTAATTTGCTGATCCATGTTCTCTCTTTCCCCTTGCGTTGCCACATACGGCAATTTCCTCGCAGGACAGGCTCATTATTGCAAAAATTCTGGGAACGAAATGGAAAAATTCAAAAAAACTTGGCTTCTTCGTTTGCTTTCATTTGTTTCCTCGGTTTTCGAAACACCAAAGGCACAGCCCAAAGAAACGGTGGAGTATTCCGACGTTTGATACTCCGCAACGGGGCTCACCTCCGTCCAGCGCGTTGTCTGCTCCGCCACAGAACTCCCAGTTGTTTTGGAAAGCACTGTATTGGCATTAAGCTGCACCTGGAAACGCTCAGTGAGTCTCCTGGACGCGTTGAATGAAAACCTCGTGCGAACGATGTCCTCGCCATTGAGCCCAGACGTCATGTCCCTGTTGAACGCTGCCGTTGCATAGGATGTTTCTCCTGCTTGCCACTGCACAGAAGAATCTGCGGACATTCCCCGTGAGGAGCTTGTCTTCCCCGCGGCTGTCGTTGAACTCATTGAACTCGACCCAGCAAGCAGACGCGCCTTGATCGTTTCAGTCAGGCTGTATTCAAAGCCCCCAAGCGAGGTGACAACTGTTTGCTGTCCTCCTGTTTTCGCTTCTGTCTGCGTACTGGAGAGCTGTGCGATGAGCTGGGTGCGTTCATCAAAGCCATAGGCCCATCTACCGCCAAATGTATTCGCAGTGCTGTCTGTGTATGTTGTAGAACCATACGTGATCTTGGAATATCCAGAGAAAAGCGTCGCGACATTTCGTTCTGTCACGTTATAGCTGACGCTTGGCTGAAAGTTATACACCCGGCGCAATATCATTTGTGCAATTTTACCGGTATCAGCAAGCGTCTCGGTAAACGTATGGTCAACTTTGGCTCCGGCCGTGAAGTTGACTTTTAAGCGTTCCGTGACATCCACCTCAAAAAGTCCGTCATAGCTTTGGTCTACGCGGTCATACGAATTCAATTTCGTGTACTTATAGATGGTGCCGCCGCCTGTAAGCGACCCGCGATAGCGCTCCTCCTGCAAGTCCAGCTTAAGGGATGGGACAACACGATGCTCCAAATCCCCCTTGCCCATCATATAGACATTCGAATCATACGTTTCGCGGGCAGTGACAGCGGGGATGATCTTGAAAGTGTCGCTCGCAAACGCAGGGACAGAATGCCCGCAAAGAAGCAAAGACAGCGCTATCCCAAGCAGAGCGGATGCTGCTCGGGACCCGCTGACAGATGTAGAAAAGTTAAGCATTCCCGTGTTGTCCTACGGAACGACGATGGTGTCCCCAGCAATGAGATCAATATTTTGCTCAAGGTGCTTGCCCTTGGCAACAGCGTCATAGTCAAAGGGGAGGGACTGCAATTTGCCACGGGCTTCACGCAGAACGAGTATGTCGTCCTTGGCTGAGAATGGAGTAAAGCCACCAGCAAGAGACAGGGCCTGCATCACTGACATCTTGTCAGACATCAGGTATACTCCGGGACGCAAGACTTTCCCCACGATGAAGACCTTGGGGCTGTTAATCTTTACGACCATGATGCTCACAGGAGCATCCGGAGCAAATTCGTTCATCTTGGCCTGAATCTCCTCGCGGACTTCACTGATGGTGCGTCCCTGGACAGCGACGTCACCAATAAGCGGGAAGGAAATTTTTCCATCCGGCCTGACGACGACCTCGCGCGTGAGCGCCTCGTCTTTCCAGACGGAGACATACAGGACATCATCCGGACCAGGGCGGTACGAGACATCCGGTTCGGCTGCATAGGCAGATGCCGTCATGGCGGTGCACAATGCGATGGCGAGAATGATTCTACGTGCGCTCATGGCTGCTCCTCGTGAGACGTGATGATTAGATAATAATAACGGCTTGTTCCGCAAGGATGGACTCCTGTAGGCCACCAACGAAATCAACCCGCTGAACGTCCATTTTGCTTGTCCGCTCGAGAGCGCCCGAAAACTCGTACTCGAACGTTTGTGTGCCAAGGCCTCAGCCGTGGTCTCTGCTTTTCTTGTCCCGATAGCGCTTGGCAGTCAGCAGACCGGCCAAACTGCTTCCCAAAAGCCAAACAGCCCCGGGGATCGGCGTGGTCGCAGGCGGATCAGGATCGGCAGACTTCGGCGTATTCGTTGTCGTCGTCCCCCCTCCGGAGCCCATGGAATAGATGCCCCCCGTAGGCGCCGCAGCGAACTGGCCTCCCCCGGAATAGGGCTGCGCCCATCTGAAGCCTAGAGGCTCTGGGCGAGGAGGCGTTGTCTGCGTTGACGGCGGAGCGCGGAAGACTTTTGGAGCTGCCCCCCCACTGCCAGCCGCAGAGCCTCCGAGGCCTCCCCAACCTTTCGGCCCGTCATCCCCCCCCCCGTTGAACGAGCGGCCCACAAGATCACCGAGCGGGCCGAGGTTTTTGCGCAAGAGGTCTTCGGCCTGGAGCTTAAAGGCTTCCCCTTCTCCCGTGATGATCCGGGTAATTCTTTCGACCTCAATGGGAAACGCGACACCAGCTGCAGCAGCTGTGCCAGCTATAACAAGCCCGGCAAAAGTTACCGAGGTGATGATTGAAATTCCTTTGACGAGCTTGCTCACGCCCTCTCCCTAATCAACTTGAAAACTAAACCTTTATCGCAATAGCTTATGCCCGACGCTTAGCAGTTGTCAAGCGTTGCACATACCGGTCCAGGTACACGCATACCCCATAACGGACCCAGTCTCCAGCCATAACATGCCAATGATTTTGGGCCATTACCTTGGTGCACATTTTGAGGCCGCGAGCACCTGGCACCAAGGCTCCTTCATTGAGCGCTTGGCCTTGTCGGGCATGTGTCAGAATCTCCAGGTTGCGCGGCTGGTCCACGTCCTTGCCCAGGGAGTCGGCCATCTCGCAAGCGAAGAGCTGCATCTCTTAACTCAGCCTATCTTCTTCTCTTTTCGGCCATCGCGGAGAAAAACTATAGGCCGTCCTGCGCCAGACTGGCTCCACCCGCTTGCGGTTTATGGTCCAGTCTTCCCGTAGCAGCCGGGCATGAACACGGCGGCTGCACGGCCAACACGATGCCTACATAATCCCTTTGTCATTTTGCGGCAATGCGAATCTGTTGGCATGGTGTGTTCAAGCAGTAGCAATTGTTTAAAGTGATGCGAAGATCTTCCGCATTGCGATTCTAGTTGTCCGTGTTGTTCTTCAGAATGTCTTGTGTCCAGCTCATTGACTCAGCGTAGAGCCGGGAGGAAGTCTCGTGATCAAAGCCATAGGTCTTAAGAAACACATCCACTTCGTCCCACTTCCCGCGCTCAATGCGCTCAACAAAGGTAAGCCAATCCAGATACGGTGACGGAATCGAGAGAAGCGCCTCCACCACCCCCGCAGTCAAGGGGAAATTCTCCATGAGGCTTGGCATTGGCTGGCCAAGGAGTATGTCGAGTTTTGAGAACAGCCCAAGCAAGAACAAGGTCTCAGGAGGATACACAACATTGTTGTAAAGCCGGGCCATGCTCTCCATGTACCGAGCGCGCTGCAGAGAGGCATACGCAGCCTCTTGAACCTTTGGCGTGCAGTCAAAGTCAGCGACCATGACTGCCAAAAGCCACTGCCGGAGCTTTTGCCTGCCCAGTAGAATAATCGCCTGCTGTATGGACTGGATCTTTGTGCACAAAGAAAAGCAGGCTGAATTCAAATATTTGAGGAGTCTGTAGCACAGGGATGGGTCTGTAGAAAGGATGCTTGTCGTCATGCCAATGTCATAGTCTTCACTGATGAGAGCATGGAGGAGGCGCATCTTCGCAGACACCAGCGATGGAGTCTTGCTCCCTGCCACAGTCTCAGGACGACTGAACAAATAGCCCTGAAAGAGGGTGAACCCCAACTCTTTCGCCAATGCATAGGTCGGGCGGTCTTCAACCTTTTCCGCAAGCAGCTGGCAGCCCTTGGAGAGGAGTCCCTGAGCGATGGCAGGGAGCCGGTCGATGCCCGTCCCCAGCATGTTTACCTTGACGATATCCGCGAGTTCTACAAGCTCACTGCACGCATCTTGGCCGGTATAGTTGTCCAGAGCTATTGTATACCCGCGCCCCTTGATACTTCGAAGCATGTCGAGCACTTCCGCTGTCGGCCTGACAGTCTCCAGAACTTCAACCACGCAGATTTCATTCGGCAATGCGTACACACTGTCATTGAGCAGGAGACGTTGCGGAAAGTTGATGAAGGCTTTTTTTGTTTTACACATCCCGTTGAACGCCAGGGAGAAACCGTCGGCGATAATCGCGGCTGTCGCCATGTCATGCTCCTGCTCCGTCACCGCCGAGGTGTTGGCGTAGGCGCTGCTGCGAAACAGCAGTTCATAGGCCCAGACTTGTTCCTGGGCGTCGTATATGGGTTGCCGGGCCACGAATATCGGCTTGTGGTCATCGGCAAGCGACGTTTCTGGCATGGCTGCAACCTTGTTCTGCTGGGGAGTTAACAATTTTTCGCTGGAACACGTGGCTGAAACGTTGACACGTCCGTGCGCAACAAACCGGCGGCCCCTGGTTTTCGCCTGCCCGCAGGTGGCCTTGCGCCCTTAAGCGCGGCCAAGGGGCTTCGCCCCCGTTGCTCTCTTTTTCGGCGATTGAGTCTTCACCCCGCGCCCAGCGCCTGGGGGGGCCAACACGCCGCACCCGTTTACAGGCTCTCGCTGAAGCCCTGCGGTGAAGCCATGCCCGCTGATCCCGCAGGCCCCCCTGGCCAAGCCGCTCTCGGATCACGGACTGCCCCGCGAGTACTTATGCGTAACCATTGGCAACCTGTCAACACAGCTGGCCTGGCAGTGCGCAGGCTGAAACGGACTTTTGCGCGCCGCGAAAAGGAGAAAATCCACAACCCCTAGAGATTGTGGATTTCATCGTTCAACCAGGCCAAAGGGGCTTTCGGCCAGCCCTTATGACGATTCATCCCTTCACGGCTATCCGCTCCAGCGCCTTCCTGAGTTCTTCAACCTGCACGGGCTTCGCGATGTAGTCGTTCATGCCGGCCTTAAGGAACCGCTCCCGGTCGCCCGTCATGGCATAGGCGGTCATGGCGATGATCGGGACGTGCGGATCGAGGACACCTGGACCGCCGCCCCTGATTTTCCGGGTGGCCTCCAGACCGTCCATGACATCCATCTGAATATCCATCAGCACACAATCATACGTGCTGCCCTGCAATGCCTCCAAGGCTTCCGCGCCCTGGTTGGCCGTGACGACCTGGTGGCCCATCTTCTCCAGGGTCAACCGCGCGCTCAAGCGGCTGATCTCTTCGTCCTCCACAAGAAGGAGCCGCAGTGGCGCAGATGGTTCAGCATGGTGCCTTTGCCTCGGCGCCACGGGGAGAACAGCATGCTCAGGGATGCCGAACGGAAGCATCAGGTACGCGGACGTGCCCAGGCCTTCCGTGCTCTCGAAGGTCAGCGTGCCCCCCATGGCGTTGATGAGATGCAGGGCGATGGCAAGGCCGAGGCCAGCTCCCTGGTGCGAACGGGTGAAGTCTTCAGAAACCTGGGTGAAGGGGCTGCAAATCTGGTCGATCTTGGCGTCAGGAATGCCGATGCCCGTATCGCTGACAATGAACAACAACCGCGCCAGGCCCGTGGGATGAGGCAGGAGTGAAGAGACCTCCACCCGCACCTCGCCCTGGTCGGTGAACTTCATGGCATTGCCGATGAGGTTGAACAGAATCTGCCGGACGCGGATCTCGTCACCCAAAAGCTCGGTGGGGACGCTCTGATCGACACTGATGCTGAAGAGCAGCTTCTTGTCGTAGCGCATGGGGGAAAACGTTTCGCCAAGGGCAGTGAAGAGGTCGGACAACACAAACAGCTGGTTCTCCACGGGCATGCGGCCAGACTCGATGCGCGACAGGTCCAGGATATCCCCCAGCAAGCTCGTGAGCCTCCGTCCAGCGCGGATCGCCATCTCGGTATACTGCTCCACCTCACCGGCCACACCGCTGGCCTTGATGAGCTGAAGCATGCCAAGCACGCCGTTGAGCGGAGTGCGTATCTCGTGGCTCATGTTGGCCAGGAATTCACTCTTGGCGCGGTTGGCGGCCTCCGCATCTTCCTTTGCCTGGAAAAGATCGCCTTCCAGCGCCTTGCGGCTCGTAATGTCGAAGGCCATGCTCAGCACGGTGCGGCGGCCATCCGGCAGAGTGCCCAGAGGCACAGAGAAGAAGTACCAGATGCGCTTGGAGCCGTCGCGGCAATTGATGACGTACTCACCCTCATCCTTGCGCTCTTCCGTCGTATACAGCGTGTCGATGTACTTCCTGACCTCCTCCATCTGGGAGCCGTAGGCCTTGCTCGTCCATTCGTAAATGGTCGGGATGTCGGCATGCGCGTATCCGGTTATCTCCGTCCAGGCTCGGCTGATCGACAGCACATGGCCGCCATCCGCATGGATCATCATCGGCAGCGGCGCTTCCTCGACGGCTCGCCTGAAGCGGGCTTCGCTCTGCATCAATGCCTCCTGGGCCTGCTTGCGCTCGGTGATGTCGGTGAAGATGCAGTGCGTCCTGAGGAACTCGCCATCCTGGCCGAGCTGCACCCGTCCGTTGAACGACGCCCGGATGGCGTGGCCGTCTTTGGCAATCATGTCAAACTCGACGCCGTCGATCATGCAGCAATGCTTGAATATGGGAAAATTCTGATCAAAGTGCTCGCCGTACCCTGGGCCGAGAAAGTCCCCGAACCAGTGGCCGAGCACCTCCTCCCTGGCGTAGCCGAGGATTTCCAGCCACCTCCTGTTCACATCGAGAAAATACCCTCTCTCGTCCAGTGACTGGTAGGCGAGCGGTGCATTCTCAAAGAGCAGCCGGAAGCGGGCTTCGCTCTCACGCAGAGCCTGCTGGGCCTGCTTGCGCTCGGTGATGTCCTGCGCCGCCCCCCAAAGACCAATAACGTTGCCCTCCGAGTCCTTTATGGCCTCGCCCCGCACCCACATCCATCCGCTGCTGCCGTCTTTCCTCACCGTCTCGAGTTCAAGCTCATACGGAATTCCTGTTTCCCTGGTGTTGGCCAGAGAAGTCGACAGCCTTTCCCAGCTTGCAGGGCTAAACATTTTCATATGCTCAGCATATGGCGGGGGGGGCAGCGCCGGATCAAAGCCATACATTCTGTAAAGCTCCTCCGTCCACGTGACCAGATTCGTTGGCAAATCCAAACTCCAACTGCCTAACCGTGCAATTTGTTGTGAGCTTCTGAGAATTCTCTCGCTCTCACGCAGAGCCTGCTCGGCCCGGCGCTGCTCGGTCACGTCTCGGAACACGCCGAGAATGAGCCTGCTCTCACCGATCTCAAAGGTGCTGGCCTGTACCGACGCCAGCCGCAGCTCCCCGCCCGCAGTCAGCAGACGGACATCTTGCGCCAGCCCCGGCTCCGCCGCCTGGCGCTTGAACCCCTCGGTCTGTCCATCCGTCTGCGACGCCTCAGGCGGGTGCAGTTCGCGCTGCGCCAGGCCGATGAGCTGCTCCCTGGTCCGCCCAAAGAAGAGCTCCGCAGCCTCGTTGCACTCCACCAGGATGCCGGTTTCTCTGTCCGCCACCAGAACCGGGTCGCTCACGGCGGCGAACAAGGCGCGGTAGCGCTCGCTGGTTTCACGCAACTGGGCGGTGCGCTCCTGCACCTCCCGCTCGAGCTGGACGCTCCGGTCTTGAAGCTGGGTCTGCTGGTCCAGCCGTTCCAGCAAGAGCGCGAGCATCTGCACCGCGTTGTTCAGGAGTTGGCGGTCCTGGCCGGAGAGGGCTGCGAGGGGACCTTGGACCAGAAAACTGCCGTAATGACCGGACATGGTCTGCACGGGCAAACTGGAGGCGTTCTCGCTTCCGTCCACACCACTCCATTCCAGGGTAAGCGCGGGCCAGACGGCAGCCATGGCCTGGGCAAAGATGCGCACCACCAGGCTTCTGTCCTTGATCTGGGACAGATTGATGAGGAGCAGAAAGAGGTCGTGGTCTTTGCTATTCGCCACGGTGCAGGAACCCGGGTGCATTTTTGGCCAGCCAGATGTCGGGATCAACAAAGAACGGGTTTGCGGAGATCATGCCCTGGCTGATTATGTAGGGGTGTGTCTGCAGCACTTGCATGATCGTCTTGCCGTCAAACTTTGTGATGTTGTAGAGGCAGATGCTGATCCAGGGCTTGCCCTTGATGAAGTAGTTGAGCCGGGATTCGTAGGCCATGAGGTGCTCCACCCCCGGAATGGCCTCCAGGGCCCAGACCATCTCCGCCGTGGCGCGGATGTTGGGGCTCCCCTGGCTCCGGCTCTGTTCATAGAAGGCGTTCAAGCCGTCATCCATGGCCCAGGGGGAGAAGGTGCCGTCGGGATAGTAAAGCTCCTTGGCGGAGTTGATGCGAAACACCGCAGGATCCCCAAGCTGCGGGCCGCAGTGCGGGCAAGCCGCAGTTATTTTCGCCTCGAAGTCTTCGCGGGTGCGTTCGGCAGGACAGTAGAGCTGCAAGTCGCCAGCAGCTGCGCCCCTGGACAGAAAACCCAGTATGATCTCGTCACGCTCGGCTTCTGTTTCGTACAGACCGCATATATGCACACCCCAATTGCAGGTGTACCCGCCGAAGCCGAGTTCGAGCCTGCTCAAATTCGAAGTCTGGATGTGCATATTCCCCTCCGAAAGATTCAGGTCAATCGTATGGCGACCACACTGCCTTGAACCCTACGGCATTTCCGAGAAAAGTCCAGGGCTGGGAGCGTGTTTCGTGGGGGGGAATGGGATGTCAGGATCGGGCTTTCATTTCTGGGGGCATGGGCAGGCCCATGAGCATGCCCTTTCCAGGGGTTCCTGGCAGGGCGAACGCTCCCAAAAGAAGAAGGGCGACCAGCAGTTGCTGATCGCCCTGTTCATTGGCTTGGCGCAGGGGTTGGCCCGAACTGCTGCCGTTGCCAACACACCGGAATACCTGTAAAAACTCACAATATCAGTCCTTGGTCGGCGCAAAACAAAAGCACGGATCGGCACAAGGGGTCAAGGCATTGGGCGGAGGGTTTTCAGATCACGCGCAGCTCAACACGCTTGTGCAGGGCGGAAAAAGCGGCTTCGAGCTTGTCAACGCGGGAGGAATGCCGCAGGTCAAGCAGGCGGTCGATTGTCGGTGCGTTGGCGTTCAGCAGCTTGGCCAAGTCCGCCTTGCGCAGACCAGACTCCTGCATGGCGAGATACAGCCCGACCTTCATTTCAGTGAGCAGCGGCACGGCCACCACGGGACGGCCCTTGGCCTTCGAAGGGCGGGGGATTTCTTCCCGGTCGGCGATGCGCCCGCCCAGAGCCTCCTCAATGGCGCTCACTGCCCGGCGCAACGCGTCCGCCTCATCGTTGCCGCAGGTCGTAACCTCCGGCAGGTCTGGGCACACCACGAGCAGCGTGCCGTTGTCGTCAGGGGTCATCTCAATGGGATATGCGAGCATGGCGGGCCTCCTACTTCAGGCCGAGGTCTTTCTTGATCTTGTCCACGAGGCCAGTCCCGAGCTCCTTCTGTCCGTGCATGGGGAGCTGTGACTTCTTGGTTCCCAGACGCACGGTCAGGTGTCCGCTTCCGCCTTTGTGGGTTTCAAACTTGCAACCCTGCGCTTGCAGCCACTTTTTGAACTCACGTGCCTTCATTGAGACAACATAAGTGTTGCATCTGAGCCTGTCAATGGGACCGGCCAGAAGGAAGTGCCCTGTCAGCTACCGAATCATGTTATTTCTCTAAATATACGGTTTGCCGACACAGGTGATTCCCATGCACGGCCATAAGCATGTCCCCCAGACCGTATTCCGGGCCGCATCGGCACAGGCCGTCGGCACAAAATCGGCACAACTCGGGTGAAGGAGGTCGGAGCAGAGCTTTTAGGGGATTTCTGGCGGAGCGAACGCTCCCAAAAGAAGAAGGGCGACCAGCAGTTGCTGATCGCCCTGTTCATTGGCTTGGTGCAGGGAGACTTGAACTGCTGCCGTCGCCAATACGCTTAAATACATGCAAAAACTTACTCAGTTAGTCCTTGGTCGGCACAGGACAAAGCATGGATCGGCACAAGAAGGCAAGGGCGAAGTATTGGAGTCCCCTCGCCGCCACGCGCTCCCGTTCCTCTCCCCCCGAGTCAGGCTGCGGGGCGCAGCAGCGCCAGACCAGACAGGCCACTCGCGCTTTCGCCGCCGTCCTCCCCCGCATCCATGCGGATGTCGTCCACGATGCCCGAGAGGTTGTGCGCCTGTTGCGCCAGCTCGCTCACGGCCCGGGCCGACTCCTCCATGACCCGGCTGGTCTCCTCGCTGATGCGCCGCATGTCCTGCACCGAGGCGCTGACCTCCCGGCCAGAGGCGGCCTGTTGCCGCGCGGACTGGGCGATGTCGCGGACCTCAGCGGCGGCGCGGGAGGCCAACTCCACGATCTCGGCCAGGGCGCTGGCAGAGGCCCCGGCCTGCTCCGTGGCCTCATCCACAGCCCGGCTTGCCAGATCCACCTGCTCCAGGCTGCTGCCGGTCTCCATCTGGATGCCCCGAATGGCCGCGTCCACCTGCTTGGTGGCGGCCTGGGTCTTTTCCGCGAGCTTACGCACCTCGTCGGCCACCACAGCGAAGCCCCGGCCCGCGTCGCCCGCGCGGGCGGCCTCGATGGCCGCGTTCAGCGCCAGCAGGTTGGTCTGGTCGGCGATGTCATCAATGACAGAAATGATGCGGCCAATGTCCTCGCTCTTGGCGTGCAGGGTGTCCATACTGCGCCGCAGGACCTTGGCGCGCTCCTGCACGACGGCCACGTCGCGAGTGACGAGCTCCACAGCCTCGGCCCCGGCCATGGCCTTTGTGCGTGCGGCATCGGCGGTGTCGGCGGCCTTGGCGGCTCCGGTGTCGGTTCCGGCCACGGAGGCGATGAGGCGCTCCATGTCCGCCGCAGTGCGCATGGACAGGCGCGACTGCTCCTCGGCCCCGCGCGCAGACTGCTCCACCTGGGCGGCCAGCTCTTGTGAGGCCGAGCCCAGGCGTTCCACCACCAGCCCCATGCGCGAGCCGGCCTGGCGCATGCCTTCCCGGCGCGACAACTCGGCGCGCAGCCCGGCCTGGCGGGCTTCCTCCACGGCCTGGCGGGCGCGCTCGGCCTCACTCGTGGCCTCCTCGCCGCGCTCCTCGGCCAAGGCGATCTCCTTCTGTAGTTCCAGGACCATGATGCGCAGGGCGTCAGCCATTTTGCCCAGCTCGTCGCGGCGCTTGACCGTGAGCTCAGCGGTGAAATCGCCTGCGGCCACGCGTTCGGCGAAGGCCAGGGTCTTGCGCAGGGGGCGGCTGATGTTGCGCGTGACGTGCAGGCCAAAGCCCAGAGAGGTAAAGAGCGCGATGGCCGAGGCCACCAGGAGCAGCAGGCGGTCGCGCTGGGCCTGGGGCAGGGCCAGGGCCACAAAGGCCTGGGCCTCCGCGCGCTCGCGCCCCTGCATGGTGTCCAGGGCTGCCTCCACGCGGTTCAGGGCGGCGCGGGCCTCGCGCATGGACAGGGCCATGGCCCCGAAGCGCATGTCTGCCGCCAGGAGCTCCAGCACCTTGTCGTGCCGCGTGAGCCAGGCCTCCCAGGCGTTTTTCAATTCTTCCCAGGCCTCATCCCGCGCGCCGGGCTTGCCGGGCGCGCCGGGCAGGGCCTCATAGGCGGCAAAGGCGGCCTGGGCCTGGCTGCGGTACTTCTCCAGATCCTTCCTCTGGCGTTCGGTCTCGGCGGGATTCTCGGCGGTCTCACTGATGAGCAAGGTGCGCTCGGAGCGCTGGATGGCGGTGAGGGCGTTGCGCAGGGTGCCCAGGGCCTCCTGGGCGGGCATGCGGCGCTTGGCGGTTTCGGTCAGGGCGGCCTCGGTGCGCAGGAGGCCCAGGGTGCCCCCGGCGGTGATGGCCAAGGTGATGGTCGAGGCTGCGGCGAGTCCCAGGGCGATCTTGCCCCAGACGGGGATGTTGCGCATGGTGTGCTGCTCCGGGGTGGAGGTTTCCGGCGGGTAGGCGCCCGCCTGGAAACGCCGCATACCCCGACGCGGATGGTGGATGGTGGCTGGCAGGTGAAAGTTTGGTGACGGGTTGGTAACGCCCCTCCATGTCCCCACAGGTTAAAGCCTGCGCAAGTCCTTCTCCTGACGCGCAATATCCACTGAGACTAGGCGTATCACACCCAGGGTCGCGGGCGCGTTGTGCATCGAGAGTTCCGTCGTGCTGTTCTGAACGTGCAGACGAGAGTTTCACCCCGCCGTCACCGCACGGTCACCAACCTCCTCTTGCTCCCGGATATTGTCCTGTGCAGACGGGACGCGGACGCACCGCGTTGCCGGTTTCCCCGGTGCCTTGTGTTGGCGCCGCGAACCAGCAGCAAAGGGGAACACATGCACAAGACCACCCCCCACGACGAAGGCCCTTTTAAGCTCCCGCCCGCCACCGGCACCCCCTTCCAGACCGCATTTTTTTCCGCCCTGCACACGCCCCTTAAGAAGCTTCTGCGTCTGAGGACGCTGAACACCATGTACGCCCGCGCCAACACCAGGCCCGCCAGCCCGGAAGGCAGCCCCGACTTTCTCGTCCGCGCCCTGGACGAGCTGGCTGTGGGCTACAAGGTGTCTCACGACGACCTGCAGAACGTGCCCCGGCAGGGGCCGCTCATGGTCGTGTCCAACCACCCCTTCGGCGTGGTGGAGGGCCTTGTCCTGGCGCGCATCCTCCTGGAGCTGCGGCCCGACGTGAAGATCCTGGCCAACCATCTTCTGGCGGCCATTCCGGAGATGCGGCCCCTGCTCATCGAACTCAACCCCTTTGGCGGCAAGGGTTCGGCGACCCGGAACATGGCCGGGCTGCGGGCCTCCTTGAGCTGGCTCAAGCAGGGCGGCGCGCTCATCGCCTTTCCGGCGGGCGAGGTCTCCAGCCTGGCCCTGAAGAAACGCATGGTGGTTGACCCGCCCTGGCAGCGCGGAGTGGCCGCCATTGCGCGCAAGGCCGGGGTTCCGGTGCTGCCGGTCTTTTTCGAGGGCCGCAACAGCGCCCTGTTCCAGGCCGCCGGGCTGGTACACTCTGGTCTGCGCACGCTGCTCCTGCCGCACGAGAACCTGGGCCACTGCGGCCAGGAGCTGGAGCTGTCCATCGGCGCGGCCATTGCGCCGGAAAAGATCGCCGGACTTGCTTCCGACGAGGAGGCCTCAGCCTACCTGCGCTTCCGCTGCCACCTGCTGCGCAACCGGAGCCAGCAGGACAACCGCAAGGTCACAAAGCGCACGCAGGCCCACAAGGCGCTGGCCGCGCAGAAGCCGCACCTGGCGCGCCTGCGCGAGATCGAAACCCTGCCGGCCGAACGCATCCTGGCCAGGAGCGAGCCCTTCATCGTGTTTGAGGCCACAGCCCAGGAGATCCCGGCCATCCTGCACGAGGTGGCGCGGCTGCGTGAGTCCACCTTCCGCCGGGTCGGCGAGGGCACAGGCCAATCCCTGGACACGGACCGCTTCGACGCCCACTACCGGCACCTGGTGCTGTGGCACGAGAAGGACCGCGAAGTGGCCGGGGCGTACCGTTTCGCGGGCACGGACGAGGTGCTGGCCGCGCAGGGCGCCGGGGGCATGTACACGGCCAGCCAGTTCCGCATCAAGCACGGCTTCTGGGATCGCCTGAACCCGGCCCTGGAACTGGGCCGGTCCTTTGTGCGGCTGCGCTACCAGAAGTCCTACCAGCCGCTCTTGCTGCTCTGGAAAGGCCTGGCCGAATATGTGGTCCGCAACCCGCGCTACAGCGTGCTCTTCGGCTGCGTCAGCATCTCCGGGGACTACAGCCCGCTGGCGCGGGAGATCATGATGACCTTCCTGCGCCGCCACAGCTTCGATGCGGAGCTGGCCAAGCTGGTGCGGCCCACGCGCGCGCCAAAGGGCGGCTCGCTTTCCAGGCTTGACCTCTGCGTGCCCGAGGCGGCTTTCCGTGACCCCGGCGACCTGGGCGACCTGGTGGCCGAGGTCGAATCCGGCCGGGGCATCCCGGTGCTCTTGCGGCAGTACCTGAAGCTTGGCGGGCGCATCGCGGCCTTCAACCTGGACCAGGACTTCGGCAACTGCCTGGACGGGCTCATCACCGTGGACCTGAAGGCCACCGACCAGCGCGTGCTGGCCCGGTTCATGGGCTCGGAGGCCGCCAGAAGATTCCTGGCGCACCACGCAACGCCCCCGGCCTGTCAGGAGGCCGACCGCTCCGCGGGTTGCCTGCCGCCCAGGGCCGCCTGACCGGCTGCCCTGGCGCGGAAGGACGGGAACGATTACCTGGCGAAGGGGTCCTGCACGGCAAAGGCCTCGTTGAACGGCCTCTGGACATGCTCGCGGATGAGATCGCGGATGCGCCGGACCTCGGCCAGCTGCTCCTCCCGCGTGCCCGTCACCTTGGCCGGGTCCGGGAAGGGCCAGTGCCAGCGCTGGGCAATGCCAGGAAAGACCGGGCAGCCGCCTTCCGCGCCGCTGTCGCAGACAGTAATGACATAGTCGTAGAGCTTCCTCTCCTTGAACAGTTCGAAGACGCTCTGGGGTTTCTTCTGGGAGAGGTCAATTTCGACCTCATGCATGACCTCGACCACCAGGGGATTGACCTCGTCAGCGGGCTCCAGGCCCGCACTCGCCACTTCGAAAGAATCCCCGGCGAACTGACGCAGGAATTCCTCGGCCATCTGGCTGCGCGCGCTGTTTTGCGTGCAGATGAACAGAACCTTGAGCTTCTTCATGCCTGTCTCCCGACAATGGTATTGTTCCGGTTTCGGACGGATGGGGGCTGCACAGCCCCATAGGACTGTCACATACACCTTCCATGCACCCGCAATGTGACGCGATTGTCGCAACCGCGTGAGCTTTTGGCGATGGGGCAGGTAACGTTGCAATGCTTGGCAGCAGCGGACTTTCACCCCTTCGTGACACTGGCGTCACAACCGCGCCTGCGACCTGGGGTAGGCAGGGGCATCTTGAACATGGAGGGGGACATCATGGGAAGCGATGACAAGAAGATCGAGATCATCCTGGAGAGCAATGAGGCCACTCGGCTGCTCAAGGCCCTGGCGGCCGGATTCAGGCATGCGGTGCTGCCGGACGCGCTTAACGGCTTTGCGTCCCACATCGAACACTGCGCCAAGCTGGAGTTCTCCCTGAAGCAGCAGGGCGGCCTGGCCGAGATGAAGCTCAAGGTCAAGGGCATTGCCGGGCAGGAGGAGCGCAGCGAGGGCAAGCCCCGCGTGGAGTCCTACAAGACCATCAAGAAGCGCATGAAGACCACGTATAAATTCCTTCAGCACAGCCTGGGCAATCTCATGCTGCCCCCGGCGGAGGTCGTTGAGTTCTTCCTCCAGGACTCCCTGGCCATGTGCTCACACCCGTCGCGGGGCGAGTGGGACTACGGCCCGCACCTCAAGCTCTGCAACGAACTCAAGACCGCCTTTGACCAGAAGGACAGGGGAGCGCTGGAGATGATTCTGGGGGAACTCGAAGCCGCCAAGAAGACCTGCCACGCCGCAGCCAAATAATTTGTGCGACGCCAAGGCGGGAGCCAATCCATGAAGCACGCCAAGCCCCCCGTTCGATGTCCCCAGCTGGACATTGACGCCATCCCCGAAGCGCCCACCGAGGAAGACGAGCGGATCTTCCTGGCCATCACGGCCACCACGCTCAGCCCGGAGGAAGAGGCCCGCATCACCACGCCCGAGCTGGTGGCCGCCCGGCAGACCAATGTGCTGGCCGTGCATTGGCATCCGGAGCACATTCCCATGCCGCTCATCGAGCAGCGCATTGAGGCCAGCTTCCCGAACAAGAGCCTGGAGCTGATCATCCCGACCCAGCACAACGAGATCACCACCTTTGGCGCGTATTCCGGCGTGGAGGTGGACTGCTACTCCGCCGGGTTCAACCAGAAGGTCCAGCTCCTGCTGCACTTCGAGAACCGGCGCTTGGAGCGGTCCGGAGTGCTGCGCTCCATGCTCACCCACACCTTCCGCTACCGCGCCTCGCAGCTCTTCGAGTTTTTGTCCGTGCTCACGGGCAAGGACGAGGAGCGCCTGCAGGCCGTGGCCGCCTTCACCGGGGCCGCGGAGGAGACCGTCCGCTTCGCCCGGCTGCACGCCCACAAGCTGGAGGTGCTGCTGGAGCGCCACCAGGACAGGCTGCCTCCGGGGTCCATCAAAAACAAGCTGGTGCGGGACTTTCTGGACGCCATGCGGCCGCGCTTTGGCGACCGGCTGGTGGCCAGGGTGCAGGCCTTTGTCCAGGCCGTGAAGCTGCGCGTCAAGGAGGACTTCCCCCTCCAGTATTTCTACCGCGCCTCAGAGGTCATCGAGGAGGCGCGGGGCATGGGGGCCGGGGTGGTCATCCCGCACCCGGAGCAGTTCTGGCCCATCCTCCTGGCCGACTACGACGTGGACGGCTACGAGGTCTGGAACCCCCAGTCCCAGCGCTACACGGACTTCCTCATTGAGGTCTTGAGCCGCAAGAACAGGAAAGCAGGCCCATCCGCCCGCAAGCTGCTTGTCTTCATGGGCGACGACACGCACATGAGCGAGAAGCTGCGCAGCGTTGGCGTAAATGGCAAAATCCCGCGCGAAGTGGGACTGCAGCCGGCCTGGGACGACCTGGCCGTGCGCAAGCGGCTCTTGGCCGCTGGCATGGACCGGGCCAGCGTCATCAACGAATACAAAACGCGACTGGCCTCCTAGGCCGGGGCCAAGAACAACCAGGAGGCAGACCATGTCCGGCGAAGGCAAGTTCGAATTCGATTCCGTCCAGGACCCCAAGAGCATCCAGGACTTCCTGCTGGCCCTCACCGAAGGGTTCGCCAAGGGCCGCATCGTCATGCGCAGCGAGACCGACGAGGTCGTCCTTCTGCCCGGCGCGCTCTTGGGCTTCAGCGTCAAGGCCAAGCGCAAGGCGGGCGAGAGCAAGATCGTCATCAAGATCGTCTGGAAGGACTCGCGCAAGGAAATCTCCGCCGGGGACAAGTCCATCCTCATCGCCTCTTAGGCGAAGGACGCCATGATCACTTTTGAAGGAATCGAAGAGAACTTCACCTTTCTGGTGGTTGAGGTGGAGCGTCAGGTGCGGGCCACTGTCAGCTTCCTGGACCGCCCCTCGCACTCGCTCTACGACCGCATCGTGGGCCGGGACGACTACGTCGACAACCTGCACACCGTCATCGAGAACAAGTGCTATGGGTATTTCCACGACTCCGGCGCAGGCCAGAGCCTGGACAAGACCACGGCCAACCGCGTGCGGGCCATCCAGGGCATCACCGTGAACCTGGAGCGCGTGGCCGACTTCTGCGTCAACATCGTCCAGCAGACCAACTACCTGACGGACCACAGCTTTCTGCACAGCTACAGCTACGCAGACATGTTCCAGGAGATCGAGGCCTGCCTGGGGCACATCCAGCCCGTGATCCAGAGCGGGAACCTGGCCGACGCGCTGACCCTGTGCCGGGCGGAGTATACCCTGGACCGGCAGTACAAGGCCGGGTTCGACCGCATCATGGGCGAGCTGCGCACGGGCAAGAACGTCCAGAACCTCATCACCGTGCTGTTCATCTTCCGCTACCTGGAGCGCATCGGCGACGCCCTCTTGAACATCGGCGAGGCGCTGATCTTCGCCATCCTGGGCGAGCGCATCAAGATCGAGCAGTTCGAGGCCCTGCAGCAGACCCTCAGCAAGACCGGGTTCAAGGGCGGCATGGAGGGCGTGGACTTCAAGGCCATCTGGGGCACGCGCAGCGGCTGCCGCATCGGCCGCGTGGACACGCGCGAGGGCGCATCCGCCGGGGACGCCCTGGGCAGCATCTACAAGGAAGGGACCATCAAGAAGATCCGCGCCGAGAAAGAGGCCCTGCAGCGCTGGGGAAGGCTCTATCCCGGCCTGGTGGCGGGGGTTTTCGGCTTTCACGAGGACGGCGACAAGGCCTCCATACTGGTGGAGTTTCTGCCCGGCTGCAACCTGGACGAGGTGCTGCTCACCGCCAGCAGCGACATTGTCCAGAACGCCATGTTCGTGCTCACCCAGACCGTGCAGGACATCTGGGAGAACACCCGCACGGGGAATCCGATCTCAGCGGCCTTTATGAGCCAACTCAAGGCCCGCCTGGACGAGGTGTTGCAGATCCACCCGGACTTCCTGCGCAAGGCGAAAGTCTTCGGCGACAGGGATGTGGCCTCCACCGCAGAGCTTCTGGAGACCTGCGCAGGCATTGAGGAACAGCTTCCGGCCCCGTTCGGCGTGCTCATCCACGGCGACTTCAACGTGAACAACGTGGTCTACAACCACCAGAAGCAGCGCCTGCACTACCTGGACGTGCACAGATCGCGCGAGCAGGACTACGTGCAGGACGTCTCCGTCTTTCTCATCTCCAACTACCGCATGCCCGTGTTCGAGCCGCACCTGCGCGAGCGCATCGACTGGGTCATCGCCGAGTTCCTCCAGTTCGCCTCGGAGTTCGCGGCCAGAAGCGGGGACACGACCTTCGCGGTGCGCATGGCCCTGGCCCTGGCGCGCTCGTTCTACACGTCCAGCCGCTTTGAGCTGAACTACGCCTTCTCCCGCGAGATGTGCCTGCGCGCGCACTACCTCCTGGAACGAGTGGCCGCGCACCAGGGCAACCCCTGGGAGACCTTCCGCCTGCCCGAGCACATCCTTTTCCACTAACAGGACACTTGATGCACACAAACACGACGTTAATTCCCACAGAGGCGACACAATCCGGCAGCGCTCAGACCCGCATGGCCGTGGTCGGGGTTTGCGGGGGCTGGTCCTCCGAGATCCTGGCCGACCGCGTGGCCGAGGTCACAGGCGGCCCGAGGCTCCTGGTGGAGCTGGACCAGGTGCGCCTGGATCTGCCCTCGGGCCGCGCCATGTACCTGGGCCACGATCTCTCCAAACTCGACGGATTGATCATCAAGAAGCTGGGCTCCGCCTATTCGGCCGATCTGCTGGACCGGCTGGAGGTGCTGCGCTTCCTGGCCGGACGTGGGGTGCGGATCTTTTCGCAGCCGCAAGCCATCGCGGGCCTGCTGAACCGTCTGACCTGCACCGTGACCCTCCAGTTGGCTGGCATCCCCATGCCGCCCACCACCATCACCGAGGACCTGGAGCACGCCCTCACAGCCCTGGCCGAATACGGCGAGGCCATCCTCAAGCCGCTTTACTCCACCAAGGCGCGCGGCATGTTCATGCTGCGCCCCGGTCCTGAGGTCCGCGAGGCGCTGCTGGCCTATCAGCGCGAGAACACCATCTTCTACCTCCAGAAGACCATCGCCCTGGGCGAGCAGGATCTTGGGGTGGTGTTCCTGGGCGGCGAGTACCTGACCACCTATGCCCGCATCCGCAAGCCCGGCGCCTGGAACACCACCACGGCCTCGGGCGGCAAGTATGTGCCCTTTGACCCGACGCCGGAGATCATCGAACTGGCAAGGCGTGCCCAGGAGCCCTTTGGCCTTGATTTCACCTGCGTGGACGTGGCCCTGACCGATTCCGGCCCCTATGTCTTCGAGGTCTCGGCCTTCGGGGGCTTCCGTGGCATCCAGGAGGCGCGCGGCCTGGATGCTGCCCGATTATACGCACACTACGCCCTGGGGAGGATTCGTCCGTGAGCCTGCACCTATTCGTCATGAACACCATCGCTGACATGCTCTCCGGCGGCACGCCAGCACCCCACGAGCTGTTCCTGGATCTGGGCGACTGCCGCATCGCGGTGCGCTCCAACTCACCACAGCTTATGAGCCAGCTGGACAGCTATTTCGGGGCCTTCGTGGCCGGGCCAGGGCCGGTGGACCTGTCGATCACCGCGTTGGAAGCCCCCAGCCCGAGCATACCCCTGGAAATGGTGGTCAAGGAGCCCGAGCCCGGCAAGGACACAATCAAGGAGGAGTCCGCCAACCTGCCCGGCGGACGCCTGGTGCGCAAAAGGCTCACCGGCATGGTCTTCCTTTTCGGCCAGGACGTGAACCTGGCCGTGGGTCCATGTGGTGCGAATCCCAACCAGATCGTAAACTTCATCAACAACCGCTACATCGAGCACAAGCTGAACCGGGGCTGCCTGCTCGGGCACTCCGCCGCCGTGGCGCACCTGACGGACGGGCGCATGCGCGGCCTGGCCCTGGCCGGGTTCTCCGGCGCGGGCAAGAGCACCCTGGCCATGCACATCATGAGCCGTGGGGCGCTCTTCGTCAGCAACGACAGGCTCCTCGTGCGCGAGAACGGCGTCGGACTGGACATGTTCGGCGTGGCCAAGCTGCCCCGCATCAACCCCGGCACAGCCCTGAACAACCCGGACCTGGCCAGCGTGATGCCAGACGACGAACGCGAGCAGTTTCTGGAACTGGAGGGCGACGACCTCTGGGGCCTGGAGCACAAGTACGACGTGTTTCTGGACAAATGCTTCGGGGAGGGCCGCTTCGTGCTCACAGCGCCCATGCACGGGCTGGTGGTGCTGAACTGGCGGCGCGGCGCGGGCGAGTCGTCCATCCGTTTCGTCAAGGCCGCCGAGCGCCCGGACCTGCTGCCAGCCTTCATGAAGGCCGCCGGGCTGTTCTACCTCCCGCCCGACGGACCCGAGAGGTCAGGCGGGCTCGACGACTGGTGTGATCCCGGCCTTGCGGAATACACGGCCCTGCTCTCGCGCTGCGACCTCGTGGAGATCACCGGCGGCGTGGACTTTGACCGGGCAGCGGATTTTTGTCTGGAATACCTCCTCCACGGGTAGGCGCGCATGTCCCGAATCTGGATACGGCGGGAAGTTGAAATTCCCAACCACATGGCCCTGGCCCGGCTGGAGAAGTGCCCGGAGCTGGGGCCGAAGCTGCTCTTCTTCAGCGGCGGCACGGCCCTCAAGAAGACCAGCAACAGGCTCATCAACTACACGCACAACAGCATACACCTGATCACGCCGTTCGACTCCGGCGGCAGTTCGGCCAAGCTGCGCGACGCCTTCCAAATGCCCGCCGTGGGCGACATCCGCAACAGGCTCATGGCCCTGGCCGACCAGACCCTGCGCGGCAATCCGGAGATCTTCGAGCTCTTCGCCCACCGTCTGCCCAAGGACGGCGAGCCCAGCGACCTGAGGCTGACCCTGGAGCGCATGGTCAAGGGCAAGCACCCGCTGGTTTCGCGCATTCCGGATCCCATGCGCAAGATCGTGCGCAACCATCTGCACGCCTTCTGGGACGAGATGCCAGAGGACTTCGACCTCGCGGGCGCGAGCATCGGCAACCTTGTGCTCACCGGCGGCTATTTCGACAACCGTCGGCACCTGGACCCGGTGATCTTCATTTTCTCGAACCTGGTGCAGGTGCGCGGCACCGTGCGCCCGGTGGTCAACAAGCACCTGCACCTGGCGGCGGAGTTCGAGGGCGGGGAGACCATCGTGGGCCAGCACCTGCTCACCGGCAAGGAGGCCAAGCCGCTGGCGCGCCGCATCAGCCGCTTGTATCTCACCGAAGACCGGGACTCGCCCCGGCCCATCTACCCAGCCGCACGCGAGAAGGTCTGCTCCCTCATCCGCCAGGCCGAGCTCATCTGCTACCCCATGGGCAGTTTCCATTCGAGCCTCTTGGCCAGCCTGCTGCCCCGAGGCGTGGGCTCGTCCATCGCCCGGGCCACCTGCCCGAAGGTCTACGTGCCCTCCACCGGCGACGACCCGGAATGCTTCGGCATGTCCGTGGCCGACCAGGTGGAGACCCTGGCCAGCCAGCTCATGGCCGACGAGCCGGGCCGGGTGACCTTGAACGATGTGCTCCAGTACGTCCTGGTGGACTCAAAGCACGGCCGCTATCCCGGCGGGCTGGACATCCAGCGCATCCGGCGCCTGGGCCTGGAGGTCATCGACTGCGCGCTCATCGGCTATGGACCGTCAACGGAGATCGACGACAGATTCCTTGTCCCGATCCTGCTCTCACTTGTGTAACACCCCACATCTTCAGGAGGATTCGTCACATGGAAAAGGACAAGATCGAGCTCAAGACCATCATGGAAACCGCCGAGGTGGCCGACTACTTAACCGCCCTGGCCAAGGGCTTCCGCGCCGGGCGCATCGTGGTGGAGAAGGACGGCGAGCACCTGGTGCTGAGCCCCGCAGCCATGAGCAAGGCCGAGGTCGAGATCGAGGCGCGCATCAAAAAGGACAAGGCCAAGTTCTCGCTTGAGCTGTCCTGGAATCTGGCCCCAGCTGTGGAAGAGGGCGCGGAGTTCAAGATCAGCACCGAGCTGCCCAAGCCCGTTGTGGGCTATGAAGAGAAATGTGGCGACAAGAAGCCCGAAGCCAAGAAGTCTGAAGACAAGAAGCCCACTCCGCAGGGCGCCATGCCTGCCGACAAGCCTACGAATGTCCAGGCCAAATCGGACGTGAAGCCCGCAGCCCCCGCCCTACACGAGCCCGGCGGCAAGGCCGTGGTCGCGGCTGTGGCCCAGGCCAAGCCCAAGGCCTAGTCGCACACGTGGTGCTCGCGCCGTTCCACGCGGCGCAGAAAACCAGGCCCCGCGCACGCCCTCAGGGGACAGTGCGCGGGGCTTCCCCGTTTTGTCGGACGCAAGCGGACCAGTTCCGGTCCGTCAGAGGTTACGCGGCCCGGCCCTGTGCGGTATGGTGAACGCCCTGACGGACCACCTGTGTGTAGATGTCCCAGGTCTTGAGGAAGGCCTGGTCAAAGGAGGTCTTGGCGGCGAAGCGGCGCGCCTGCATGCCCATGACGCTCAGGCGGTTGCGGTCCAGGGCCAGCTCCAACACGGCCAGGGCCAGGGCCTTGGCGTCCCTCGGCGGCACCACTAGGCCCGTGCGGCCCGGCTGCATGGCTTCTCTCGGCCCGCCGGAGGAGGTCACCACCACCGGCAATCCCGAGGCCTGGGCTTCCAGCACCACATTGCCAAAGGTGTCCGTGGCCGAGGGGAAGACGAAAAGGTCCGCTCCTGCATAGGCTTCGGCCAGGTCGCTGCCCCGGAGATAGCCCGTGAACACCGCAGGCAGGCCATCGAGCTGCGCGCGCATCTCCTCAAGGTAGGGGCCGTCGCCCACGATGACCAGCCGGATGTCCGGCCTGTGGGCGTGCACCGTGCGGAAGGCCTCGGCCAGCACGTCCAGGCCCTTCTCGCGCGAGACCCGGCCCACGTAGATGAGCTTGAAGTTCCGGGCCAGTCCCAGGGTGTCGAAGAATCCGTTGCGGCGTCCCGGCTGGAAGCGCTCGGCGTCGACCCCGCGCGGATGCACCACGATCTTGTCCTCATTGATGCCGTGGGCGGCCAGTTCCCGTGCGGTGGACTTCGAGGGGGCGTAGATGGCGTCCATCTGGCCATAGAACCAGCGCATATAGCGCCAGGCGGCCTCCTCCATGCTCGTGTCCTCGGTGAACATGCGCACGTATTGCGGAAAGGCCGTGTGGTAGGTGCCGTAGACCGGGATCTTGAGGATGCGCGCGATGGCCAGCCCGGCCAGGCCCATGGGACCCGGCGTGGCCGTGAGGATGCAGTCGAAGTCCTGCTCAAAGCACCAGGCCAGCATCTTCAGGAAGGGCGGGTAGGCCAGCGTCAGCTCCGGGTACTCGGGCATGGCGAAGGAGCCCACGGGCTGGAAGTTCTTGGCGCCCTCCAGAACGGTCTCCTGGCAGCAGGTGACGCAGGTCATGTCCTTGCCGTATTTCCTGGCCAGCTCGATCTGCTGCTGGATGGTCAGGGCCACCCCGTTTATCTCGGCAAAGGTGTCCGTGAAGTGGGCGATGCGCAGGCCCTCCCCCTCCTTCCGCTCCCGGCGGACCCCGAAGGCCTCCATGCACTGGCCGGTGAAACTGCGCTCCCTGGCGAAGAGCTCGCTGGCCAGGAAGTAGGGCGAAAGCAGCGCGTAGAGCGAACCGGCCGAGGCCACGTCGTGGAAGAGCTGGAAGATGTTTGCGCTGCGCACCGAGGCCAGCATCTTGTCGGCGAAGCGGGACAAGAGCCTGTCCGAAACGCGCCGCACGAAACGCCGCCAGAGTTCCTCGGGCGGGGCATTCTTCGGCATGCCGCCGCGAGCGGTGGCGGCCAGTTCCGGATCGGCCTGGATGATTCTTGAGGCCTCGACCAGGAGCATGGCCTGAGGCGACTCCTTGTCGGCCAGGCGTTCATAGAGCGCGGTGCGCGCCCTGTCCCGGAGACGCTCCAGGAGCGGGGGCCGGGAATCGCGGCCGGTGCTGGCGGGGTCCAGCAGGATGTCGGCCAGGCGCATGCAGACGTGGCTGCGGGGCAGTCTCCCGGCGCGGCTTTTATAGAACTGGTAGGCGATGCCGAAGAGGTTGTGGGCCATGACCCAGGGCGTTGCCGTGCAACCCAGCACCCGTCCCCGGCCCGCCGTGATGCCCGCCAGCAGGTTGTCCAGGCTGGCGGGGCCGTCGAACTGCGTGTGCATGCGGGCGATGGACAGAGAGGAGTGGTCGTCGCTGCCGCCCACCAGCCCCTTGGCCCAGGGCGAGGGGCCATGCGGCTCGATGCCGTGCTTGTCCGCCAGGCGCTCCAGGTCCTCGGGCCGCAAGAATCCAAGAACCTGGCGCAGGAACGCGTTCTGCGACTCATCCCGCGAGCCGTTGGACTCAAAGGTGTTGAACAGCAGCAGGGCCTTCTCGAAATGCTCCGGGGTCAGGCGGTCGTTGACCGCAAAGAGCGGGTGCGCCAGCACGTGCACGATGCCCTCTGCGCGCAAGTACGGCACGAGGTCGAAGACGTTCTCGCGCAGGCGCTGAAACTCCGCGTGCTGGGCCTCGGTGATGTCGTAGGCCAGGACATGCAGCTTGCAGCGGTCCTCGGGGAAGTAGGTGGTGATCTCCTCACTGACGAAGGCTCCGGGCAGATGCGCAATCTCCAAGGCTCCGGCAATGGTGTTGTGGTCGGTGATGGTGACCATGTCCATGCCGCGCGCGCGCGCTATGTCATAGATGCGCCGGGGCTCGGTGAAGCTCTCCGGGCAGCCCATGCGCTGGAGAATCCACTGCGAGGGCCGCGTGGAATACTTGGAATGGACATGCAGGTCGATGCGAAATCCGTCTTGGGTCACGAGGCCCTCCTTTATGCGCAGCGGCGGAGCAGGCCGAGTTCGCTCTCCGCCTGGCAGTGGACGCACAGGTGCGCGATGGGATTGGCCGTGAGCCTGGCCAGGCCGATCTCATCCCCGCACTCCTCGCAGGTGCCATACACCCCGGTGTCCATGCGCTTGAGGGCGCTTTCGATCTCCCTGCGGCGCTCCTCGAGCCTGCGCCTGAGCGCGAGCTGCATGCCCACCTCCACCACGCGCGAGGCAAACTCGTTCTCGTCGGCGCAGGCGTCGAGCCGGGGCTGCTCGTCCAGTTCGGCATCGGGACAGGGCCGCAGGCGGCAGCCGTCCAGGGCATCAATCAGGCGTTTGCGCAACATCTCCTGCATGGTCTCCTCCGTGGGTGGCGGTTCTGCCCGGAAATTCCGGATGTGCAGAGAAAGTCTAGCATGGCGTTTGGCCGGGCAGGTTTCCGGCGTGTGACGCCAGTGGAACAACTCGCGCACGCCACAGGGGGTGAAGGCTGCGGGAAGGAGCGGAGAGAGAGAAGCGGCAGAAGGACGGAAAGGCAGGTCAGGGGGGACGACGTCTGCCGGAGCTTACGCCCCGGCAGATGCACGTATGGGGGAATTGACCGCGCCGTGGGGCCTGCGGCCTTGAAGGGCTTCGACGATGTTCTGGGCGGCCTCCAAGGCTATTGCCCGTCTGACCTCTTCCACTGCGGACCCGAGGTGCGGCGTGAAGAATGTATGGAGGTCCGGGGAAAGGAGCGACGGGGGTATCACATCGGGCCGACCGGGGAGGGCCCAGTCCTCGAACTCGAAGACGTCGGCGGCATATCCGGCCAGCCTTCCGTCCCGCAGGGCGGCGCTCACGGCCATCTCGTCCACGCACGAGCCTCGTCCGGCGCTGATAAGGCAGCTGCCCGGCTTCATGAGCGACAGTTTTTCGGCGCCCAGGAGATGGCGCGTGGTTCCGGTGAGCGGGGTGAGCAAGAGCACGAAATCGGACCGGCAGAGCAGCTCGTCCAATCCGGTCTGTTCGACGCGAAGCTCCTCCGCCCTTTCTGGGGTGAGGGGATTCACGTCGTGCCCCAGCAGCCGGGCACCCCAGCCCTGGAGCCGCTCTGCCACAGCCTGCCCGAGCCTGCCCAGCCCGATGATGCCCACGGTCGATCCCTGCACCCCAGTGCCGTAGAAGGTGGGCCGCCAACCTTGGAACTTTCCGCCCATGACCAAATGGTCGCCCTGGCGAAAGTTGCGCCCCAGGGAGAGCAGAAGTCCAATGGCCAGCTCCGCGGTGGGAACCGTGAGCAGGTCCGGCACATTGGTCAGCCAGATGCCCCGGTTGGTGATGGCCTCCACGTCGTAGTTGTCAAAGCCCTTGAGAGCGGCCCCGATCACCTTGAGCTGCGGGGCGTGGTCGAGCAGTTCCTGGTCCACCCAGTCCGGCATGAACATCATGGCCGCGTCGGCCTGGTCAAGCCTCGCCAAGAGTTCGCTTCTGGGCAGGCTGTCGCGGGTTTCGTTCAGCAGAAGGCGGCAGTGTTGCGCCAGAAAGTCGGCCACTTCGGGATGTATCCAGTGGGTGATGACGGCGAGCGGTTTTTCCTTCATGCAAATTTCCCCCTGAGCCAAGAGCCCAGTGCATCGACAAGTGTCACCATGACCAGCATGACAAGCAGGATCGCGGCCACCTCCTGATACTGCATGAGGCGCAGCGAACCCATGAGCTGGAAGCCTATGCCCCCCGCGCCCACCATGCCCATGACCGTCGAAGCCCGAAAGTTGTATTCCCAGCGGTAGACGGCGATATCGGCCATTTGGGGCAGCACCTGCGGGAGCATGCCGTGGAGCATGACCTGCATGGGGGTGGCGCCCGTGGCACGGATGGCCTCCACTGCACGCTTATCGCAATGCTCCACGGATTCGGCGAAGAACTTGCCCACCATGCCCACGGAATGAAGCCCCAGCGCAAGCACGCCCGGAAGCGCCCCGAACCCCACGGCCGCCACGAACACGATGCCCATGATCAGCTCCGGCACTGAGCGCAGGAAATTTAGCACCCCCCTGGCGAGGCGGTGGACCACGGGATGCGGCGAGGCGTTGGCGGCCGCCAGAAAGCCCAGGGGAATCGACAGACACACGGCCAGGAAGGTCCCGGCCACGCTCATGGCCAGTGTGTCCAGCAGCGGCATGCCCCAATCCGCCCAGTTGCTGAAATCCGGGGGCATCATCTCACCCAGGAGGTTCGCCAAGGCCGGCCCAGCCTCCATGAGCCTTTGGGCGTCGAACAGACCGGAATGCGCAAGGCAAACCCCAACCGCCAGCAGGCCCAGCCCAGCCTTGGCGAGCGTGAGGCGGTGCGACCGCCTCAGCTCGCCGATGGTGAATTCATATGTTTCGGACATCGCTACATCTTGGCCAGGTCGAGGTTGAGAATCTTGGCCAGGTCACGCACCACATCGTAGTCCTTGTCCGTGATGGCGACAAACCCGTCAGCCTTGAAGGGCTTGAGCACGGCCGGATCGTTGAGGCCGGTGAAGGCGGCCTTGATCTTTTCCTTGAGGGCGGGAGCCAGGTTGGAGCGCATGACCCAGGGGTACTCGGGAAACTCCTTGGACACGGCCAGCACCTTGACCTTCTTCAGGGAAATGGTGCCCTTTTCCACGAGCATGTTGAAGATGGACTCGGAAAGCCCGCCCGCCTGGGCGTTGTTGTTTTGCACGTTCAGGGCCACGGCGTCATGGCTGCCCAGGAAGTGCTCCTCATAGTCGCGCTTGGGCTCCAGTCCCTTGGCCTTGAGCATGGACTTGGGGATCAGGTGCGAGGAGGTGGACGCGGTATCGCCGTAGGCCATCTTCTTGCCCTTGATGTCCTCGATGCTGTTCACCCCGGAAGCGATGCTGCCGATGACCACGCCGCGATAGGTGGCCTTGCCTTTCTTCTGCATGGCTGCGAAGGGCTCGATGTCACTCTTGGATTTGGCCAGAACATACGACAGGGGACCGAAGAAGCCCAGGTCGAGGCGGCCGTGGCGCATGGCCTCGATCATGGAGGAGTAGTCGGTGGTGACCACCAACTCCACTTTCTTGCCCAGGCTCTTCTCCAGGTAGTCCTTGAGGGCCTGGTTGTTCTTGATGATGGTGCTGGGGCTCTCGTCCGGCAGCAGGGCCACCTTGAGCGTTCCCGGATCAGGGTTGGCGGCAAAGGCATGGGTGCCGAGGATGAGGCTCATGACGACAAGCAGGAGCGATGTGACGCGTTTCATGGATTCCCTCATGGCGTGCTGGAAGGTTTCGGATGGTGGCTCAGGCGGCCTTGGCCTCAAGGACGGCAAGTTCGTCCTCACCGTTCTCTTCCTCGGGCTGTGACGAGACATCGCCGCCAGAGGAGTAAATCTCTTCGAGAGCGCTTTCGTTCAGTTCGCTTGGCGGAGCATCGAACACGACCCGCCCGTCCTTGAGGGCAATGACCCTGTCGGCGAACTTCCGGGCCAGTTCCACCTGGTGCAGGCTCACCACCGTGCAGATGCCGTCCTCCCGGCAGATCTTCAGGAGCAGGTCGAGAATCTCCTCTGACTTGGCTGGATCCAGGCTGGCCACGGGCTCATCAGCCAGGATGATGCGCGGGTTCTGCGCCAGGGCGCGGGCGATGCCCACGCGCTGCTGCTGGCCGCCGGAGAGCCTGCCTGCGCGGGTGAGGGCGTACTCCAGAAGCCCCACGCGCTCCAGACACCCGAGAGCCTCGGTGACATCATTGCGCGACCAGGGGAGCAGGCTCCTCCAAAGCGGCGTGCAGCCAAGGCGCCCGTTGAGGACGTTGGCCAGGGCCGTCTGGCGCAGGATGAGCTGGTGCTGCTGAAAAACGAACCCTGTCATGCAGCGCAGAGCGTGACGCTTGGAGGCGGTGTCGACAGGCCCCACCCCCTCGACCTCAACCGTTCCGCCTGTCGGAACGGTGAGCTGATTCAGGCAGCGCAGCAGGGTTGATTTGCCGGCCCCTGAGGGACCGAGGAGAACGCTGAAACGGCTGGCTTCAAAGGTGAGGTCCGTGGGATACAGCGCCGTGTGCGCCGTGTAGCTTTTGGTGAGGCCCTGGATGGTGAGCATGTGGAAGTCCTCCTTGCATGGGAGGAGACATAACTTCTGAACACCAAGGCGTCATGGCAACAGGGTCACAGGTACGTGACAATAGCCGCACGCCTGTTCGGAGGAGCCAGCAAGAATGATCCGGTCGTCCCTCCTGCGTCACCCACCTTTTGCCCGGCCGTCACACAACCGTCACACGGCGTATGTATATCATGCCTCGTGCACGCATGAACATCAACCCCTTCGGAGGACCATCCATGAAACGTCTGCTC
>WSYE01000051.1 GCA_009773665.1 Desulfovibrionaceae bacterium
AAATCTGCCGGATTCATTGATACCGCTGTTCAGGCGATTCTGAACCACTGAACCGTCCCAGGGTATAAATTCAAGCAGAAAAAGGTGGCAGGCTACTGTGTTTGGTGTGAATGAGAGTCTGAGCTAGCCCGTGGGGATAAAACGGTGTCAGGCACCTGGAGGCAGAAGGGAGCCAGACACCGTTTTGCTGAGCCCACCGCCGAACTCCCCCTTCCCCCTGCGGCCCGGCCTGAGAAGACGGGCGTATCGCCATACGCCCATACACCTGGATTTAACCTTTCCACATGCTTAGGTGTCTCACTAGGCAATGCCGGGCAAGAGATGCAGAATCGTCTAAATGAAATCGCTTGAGGGCATCAGACGGCAAGCGCCAAAATATTTATACTAAATTATTTCATAAAAAGCGTATAATCGAGTATAAATAGGTATAACTGATATGGACCCAATCAAAAACCCTTTTTCCCCCGGTGCCGGTTCCCCGCCTCCTGAGCTTGTGGGGCGCGATTCCACCCTGGAACAAGCGCGCATTCTTTTGGGCCGGATAAAGCAGAAGCGGCCTGAGAAAAGCATGCTGCTGACGGGCCTCCGAGGGGTAGGCAAGACCGTGCTGCTCAACGAAATCGAACGTCTCGCGACCGCTGGTGGATACCGCTCCATTTCAATCGAGGCACACGAAGACAAGCCGTTGGGCACGCTTATCGCCCCCTATCTGCGACGTCTCCTTTTCGACTTGGATCGGATTGCGGGAGCAGGAGATAAGGTCAAGCGCGGGCTGGCAGTTCTCCGTAGTTTCATTGGAACCCTCAAGCTCTCCGTGAACGATGTCACCATCGGGTTGGACATCGAACCCGAAAAGGGAGCCGCCGACAGCGGCGATTTGGAAATAGATCTGCCCAATCTCTTCGTTGCCATCGCCGAAGCCGCCGAGGACCGAAAAACCGCGGTGGCCGTTTTCATTGATGAGGTTCAATACTTTAGCCAGAAAGAACTAGGCGCGCTGATCATGACCATGCACAAGGTTCAGCAGCGCCAGCTTCCTTTGGTGCTCATGGGGGCGGGTCTGCCCATCCTTCCAGGGCTGGCTGGTGAATCGAAGTCGTATGCCGAGCGACTTTTCAGCTTCCCAGATATTGGCGCGCTTTCGGAAGCAGACACAGCGAAAGCCTTGCGAGAGCCAGCGCAAGCAGTTGGAGTAACTTTCGAACCCTCTGCGCTGGATGAGGTTTTTCGCCTGACGAAGGGATACCCCTATTTTCTTCAAGAATGGGGCTACCAAGCCTGGAACCTGGCCACTTCCAGTCTGATCACATTGCAGATCGTTCAAGATGCCACGGCAACGGTCATTCCTCGCCTCGACCAGAATTTCTTTCGTGTGCGCTTCGATCGCCTGACCCCAAGCGAAAAGAATTTTCTGCGGGCGATGGCCGAACTCGGACCGGGTGCTCATCGCACTGGCGACATTGCTCAAACTCTGGGCGTTAAGATCACAAGCCTCGGGCCGGTGAGGGCCAAGCTGATTAAGAAAGGGATGATCTACAGCCCCGCGCACGGGGACATGGCGTTCACGGTTCCGCTCTTCAACGAGTTCATGGTCCGGGCCATGCCCAAGTTCCACCGGTAGCCCGCGCCTGAAGGGTTGCACCGCTCCGTCGCACTATGGACTTCCGCATCGCAGACACCGGGGCATCTCATTCTTGTTTATTGAGGGGAAACCTATGAGAACCACGCTGAACATTGAAGACAAGCTTCTCGTTAAAGCGCAGCGCGTGAGCGGCCTGAAGGAAAAGACTGCGCTGGTGAGGGAGGGGCTGAAAGCCTTGATCGAGCGGGAGAGTGCTCGGCGCCTGGCGCAGTTGGGCGGCACTGAGCCACAGTTGCAACCTGTTCCCAGGCGCCAGTCCAATCCGGCTAAGCTTGGAAAGTCGTGAAAGGACACCATGGCACCGCCGATTCTGTTGAGTTGTGAGTCAATCAGCAAAGCCTACGGGGCCAAGCCCCTGTTTGAAGAGCTGTCCTTTGCCCTGTTCGAAGGCGATCACGTGGGTCTGGTCGGGCCCAATGGGTCCGGCAAATCCACCCTGCTCAAGATTCTCGCCGGTATCGAGGCGCCGGATCGCGGCACGCGAACAGTGCGCCGACAACTCCGTGTGGGGTATGTCCCGCAAGAGCCGACTTTTGCTGAAGGCCGGACGGTCGAGGACGTGCTCGCGCAGGTCCTGGTTGCGGAGGGGCTGGATCCCCATGAGCACACAGGTCTGATCGCCAAGGCTTTGAGCATTGGAGGTTTTCCCAATGGCGACCAGCCCCTCGCCTCGCTGTCCGGAGGGTGGCGCAAGCGCCTCGCCATCGGACGCGCGCTGATGATGGAGCCGGACGTGTTGCTGATGGATGAGCCGACGAACCACCTGGACGTGGAAGGCATCCTCTGGCTGGAAAGGCTGTTGAAGGCTCAGGCCCGGGCGTATCTCGCGGTCAGCCACGACCGCCGGTTTCTGGAGTCGGTTGCGTCGCGCATGGTGGAGTTGAACCGCAGTTACCCCGACGGCGTGTTCGAAGCCAAGGGACGATATAGCGACTTCCTGGAGCAGCGCGATGCCGCGCTTCAGGCGCAGGCCGACTATCAGGCCTCCCTCGCCAATCGAGTCCGTCGCGAAGTGGAGTGGCTCCGACGCGGGGCGAAGGCGCGCACGACCAAGGCCAAGGGACGGGTGGAGGCAGCCGGGCAGCTCATCGAGGAGTTGGCCACCGTCACGGCCCGATCGGGACAGGCCGCGGTCGGGATTGACTTTGTGTCCTCGGGGCGCAAGTCCAAACAGTTGGTGGTGGCCGAGCAACTCAGCAAATCGCTGGGCGGCCGGCCGATCGTGAAGGATCTTGAGCTTCATCTGGGGCCCGGCCAGCGACTCGGCTTGCTGGGGCCCAACGGCAGCGGCAAGACCACACTCTTAGGGCTTCTTGCCGGCACGCTGGAGCCGGACGCGGGCACGATCGTACGGGCGGAGGGCCTCCGAGTCGTCACCTTCGAGCAGCACCGCGAGTCGTTGGATCAAACTGCCACACTCCGGCGAGCCCTGGCGCCGGCGGGAGATGTTGTTCAGTACCGGGACCAATCGGTGCACCTGGTCTCCTGGGCCAAGCGCTTTCTGTTTCGGCCTGAGCAATTGGACCTGCCGGTCTCCCGGCTCTCCGGCGGGGAGCAGGCACGGCTGCTCCTGGCGCAGCTCATGCTCCAGCCGGCCGACCTCCTCATTCTTGATGAGCCCACGAACGACTTGGATATTCCCACGCTTGATGTACTGGAAGACAGCCTGCTCGAATTTCCCGGGGCGCTCGTCCTCGTGACGCATGATCGCTGGCTGCTGGATCGCGTCTCCACCATGATCCTGGCGCTGGACGGCACGGGCCGCGCGGAATGGTTCGCCGACTCTGCGCAATGGGAGGCAGCCCAGGAACGGAATGCCTCCGCCGGCTTTGACTCCGCAGCGCCCAAGGCCTTGTCGGCCTCCCGAACGGACGCGGGAACGGCGCCCTCCAACTCACGGCGGAAAGGCCTGTCCTATCGCGAGCAGCAGGAGTGGGGACAGATGGAACAGAAGATTCTCCAGGCGGAAGACACCCTCGCCACGTGCCAGGCCGCGGTGGAAGACCCCGCCGTCATCTCCGATGCAGGCGCGCTCCACACCCGATACGAAGCACTGGATGCCGCCCGCACTGCAGTCGAGCGGCTCTATGGCCGCTGGGCGGAGCTGGAAGAAAAGCGCGGCTACTCCGTCGCTGCGGTGTCTGGCCCCCTTCCGCCAGGGGCCTGACACCGTCTTTCGCCAATCAGGCCTCAGCGTGAGGCGCCCAGGATTTCGCGCACCTTGCGGGCCAGGGCGTCCGGCGTGAAGGGCTTCTGGATGAATGCGATTTCGATTTTTCTTTCGGGGAGAGTGAGCAGGGTGCTGTCTGCACAGCCTGACATATAGAGCACACGTGCGTGTGGACG
>WSYE01000014.1:0-18172 GCA_009773665.1 Desulfovibrionaceae bacterium
CGGATGAGCTCCCCGGCCTCGCGGATGGAGATGGTGCTGTGTTCCAGGTCCACCACGGCCCAGTCGAACCCGGCCCCGGCCATGATCTCGGCAATGGCCGGATGCCCCAGGGTTATCCAGGAGCCGACGGTGAGTTGCTTGGCGCGCAGTCGGGTCTTGAGTGATGTCATTATTGTTTCGCCGTGTGGTGCATGGTTGCAGGTTGTTGCGTGCTCGTAAATCTGCGTCATGGTTCGACGATAGATCGGATGACCCTGGCGGGGGAGCCAGCCGCTAGCATATTCTCGGGGATGTTTCCCGTCACGATGCTCCCGGCCCCGATGACGGAATTCTTCCCGATGGTAGCGCCTTTGAGGATGATGGACTGCATGCCGATCCAGACGTTCTCTCCGATCAGGACGTCTGCGTCGGATTCGAAGTCCGGCTTCATCAGGCGCGTCTCCGGGGGCCAGAGGGCGTGGAAATCAGAATCGAGGATGGTCACGTTTGGAGCGATCATGGTGTTGTCGCCGATGATGACGTGCCTGCTGCGGGATATGATGGATGTGCCGTTCAGCCCGACGTTGTTTCCGATTCGTATCAGCGAGTGCGGGCTGAAGGTTCTCATTTTCGTCGGGGCGTAGAGCGACGAGGCCGAGCATCTGTACGAATCCGACACTATGGAGACGTTGTCGCCGATGACGATGTGCGATCCGGGATGGCGAACGATATGGACCGGCCCCCAACAGCAAAGGTTGGCTCCGTACCTGACGCCGAGCAGCACGGATTTGATCCTGAAAACGTTCGTGTAAACGGCCTTTTGAAAAGCCGTGTAATACCTGTAGTACGAAGACGCAATCCTGTCCTGTACCGGGTGGTGTGGCTCCATGTGCACTCGTTGCATGTCGTTTCCGTTTGGCATGACTAATAGTCCAGGCATTTCCTGCATACGGGGTAGTACTTTTTCTTCAGGAAGTTTTCCCGGAGAGTGTTCATGCCGTCCGAGAGCCAGATCTGTTCCAGCGTCTTGTCGTGTATGTTCCCCATCTTCAGGAACCTGTAGTAGAAGGAACAGCAGGGGAAGGCGTTGCCATCGTAGTCCACATACAGCATCCTGTTCGGGTATGCGCAGGTGTGGCGGACGTCTTCGTCGCGCAGGTCGGTGGCCGCATCGTTCCCTTTGAGTTCCACGAGTTCCTGAATGTCGATTCGATCCACTTTGTCCTGCCATTTGGACAGGAAGTGTTCCAGTTGGTGTTGGTTCGCCGGTTGCTTCACGAAGGTGAGGCGCACGTAGGGCAGGGCCGAACCAGCCGCCTTCCGGTATTCGAGCACCCTGAGGATGTTCTTCTCCAGAAGTTCCAGGTTGCCGCCCCGGACCACTTTGTACGTCTCGGGCGTTGCCGCATCGACGGAGATGTTGATCCTGGCCAGGGGGAGCTCCACCAGCAGCCTCGTTAGCCGTTCGGTCACCAGGAGCCCGTTGGTGTGGATCATGAGATCCATGATACCCGTCCTGTTCAGGCGCAGCAGGATGTCCTCGATCTGCGGATGCAGCAAGCACTCGCTGCACGCTCCGACCAGCGCGGCGGGCAGCCGCCCGGACGCCTGCTCCAACACGCGGTCCAGCAGATCCAGGCTCATGAACTTTTTGTTTCGCCTGTCGTGGGTGTATTGGGCGCAGTGGCACACCGGGCAGGAAAGATTACAGTGGTTGGTGACTTCAAGCTCCAGGTGCAGGGGAAAATCCGGCGTCTGGCCCCGGGCGGCAAGGTCCCAGGCCTGCCGGTAGAGTGCGAACCGCGACCCATAGCGTTCGTGCAGTGCGCGCAGGTAGCCCTCGTGTTCGAACTTGGTGAGGTACGCCTCGGGATCGGGCGAGGTCTCCCGCGTCTTGGCATCCGGATCCGGCGAAACGTGGGTCATGGCTTCACCTGGCCTGTCGCGCTCTGGGCTTGCGCCCATTTCTCGACACTATTGCCATTTTTGCAGACGTCCATCAGGAAGGAGGCCACGCGGGGGATGACATTCCCGTCGCGTACATGCAAGGCGCACTCTCGCACATACCTGGCGGTGTCCCTGGAAGCCACGCGGTCCACGAAGGCCCGCCCCTGCCCTGCCAGGTCCAGGATTGCCTGCCGGAATCGGTCCGGCGTCGGGCACCAGCAGCAGCTCTCGTCGAGCAGTTCGCGAGTGCTTTCGGATATGGGGGCAGGAAAGACGTCGGGATTGAAGTACAGGAGCATGGGGGCTCCAAGGACCATGGCTTCGATCCAGGAGGTGTGGCTGTGATTCAGGGAGATGACTAGGTCGGCCATGCGGATGATTTCGGGGAAAGGCTGGCCGAGGTTGAGGCGCACGGAAGCGGGGGAGGCTACCTCTAGCCAACGGCTAGTCCCGTCGATGTCCTTGAGCATGGGGTAGGGCCGGTAGTGCACCTCGAAGAGACCTGAGCGGTCGAGGATCTGCAGAGCCTCTTTTTCCATCTGGAACCGGGCGGTTTCCTCAAGCGAGTATGATTGGGAGCGGGTGTTGCCCCAGTTGAACTCGCTCACCCACATGACACGAATTCTATCGCACGCGGGGACCGGTTCCAGCAGGCGTTTTACGGCCAGCCGCTCGAGCCTGGCCGAACCCACCGGGACATAGCGCAGTCGGCTGGGATGGGGAGTGTCCTTAAGCGGAGAGTACGCTTCCCCGTAGGTGAACATGTAGTCCACGCCGTTCATCTTGTTGTCCACCTGGGGGCGATGGAAGTCGTCTGGGAAGCCTCCCCCGTGCTGGTAGACGATAGTCTTGATGCCGCGTCTGGCGCAGGCTGCGCTGAGCGTTCTGCCGCTTAAGCTCGCCAGGGTGTAGTAGCAGACCGCGTCCGGCTGCACCGCTTCAAGCACCTGCTGCGCCATGGCCTCGGCATGGCGGATGACCCGGGGCATTCTTGAGCACATGGCCCGCATCTCCTCCTGGATGGCCGGGAAGAGGTCGAAGCCCACGGCTTCGAGCCTCGGCGGCATGGGCCGGGCAGCTTCCCAGCGCTGTAGGAGCTCCAGGGCCTGCGCGTCCACTTCCTCCAACCGGGGGGCGTTCAGGGGCAGGCGTTCGCCTGTGGTCAGATTGGTCATTTCGGGGAGGAAGATGTTCTCCCAGAAGTACTGCCCTCCGCTGTAATCCAGGGGCAGTAGGAGCATCTGCGCGCCCTTGGCGGCCAGGGCCTGGATCACTGGTTCCCAGTCGTAACCAGCCGAGACCGGGAAGAGCAGTCGCAGTCCTTCGACGCCGTCGATATCCGGCAGCCGGGGGATTTCCAGCTTCAAAAGGCACCGGACGGACATGTCCATGTCCGTGAAAAGGGCGCACTGCCGGTACAACTCCGGGCCAGGAGCGGGCAAAACTTCGAACGCCACGCCAAAGCGGGCCTCAAGCTGCGGCAGGATGTGCAGCCAGGGATGGCGTGCGTGACCCACCTCCGAATAGAGCGAGTAGGGGCGACCGTCAAAAATGAGACACTCCGACGGATTCAAGTGCCCGATGGCCTGGCTCATCAGGTGGACGCGGGCGGCCACTCCCGTGAGCGCGTGGTCCAGGAAAAACACCCCCTGTGAGAGGAACCCCTGAGGGCCGAAATCGTATTGGGAGGATGACCTGACCAGGAAATGCTCAACTTCGCGCGCCAGGAGGTGGGCCTGGTAGTTTATGGTCTTTTGCGCCCGGCTTACGGCTCTGGTGTCTCCGAAGTCGCAGATGTTCCTGTGAACGAGCTTAAGCTCGTCCAGGGCCTGGGAGGCTTCGGCTGTCATGGCCACGGGGAGGATCTTCCCAAGCCCAGGCAACGCCTGCCTCAGCCAAAAGGCCTGTGCCCGGTCGTCTATGAATATGAGGCGCATGGTCTCCATTCCTATTGGTTGAGGGGCCGGGCGGGTCGAGTCTCAGCGAGCCTTTCCGTTCAGTAGGCCGGAGACGGTGTCTTCGATCCGCTGGATGGTTACCATGTGCAGAATCTGGTCCGCGTCGAACTCCAGACCGAACGAACTCTCCAGCTCGAGCATCAGCTTCATGTGCTTGAGGGAGTCCCAGCCCTCCACATTCAGCGGCGAGGACTCCGGGGTGAGCGTATCTTTGCTCACGGACATCAGCCGGGAGACAATATCGTATATGGCGTCTTTCATCGTGTATGCTCCGTCATGTGCGGGCGCATGTTTCCTGCGAAACGGCGAGGAGTTTCCCCATGCGCCTGGGTGAAATGTCCGGATCAGGCCGGGGCTGCGTCAAGTTCCTTGCGGACGGCCCGTTGCAGATCGTTTAAAAAGGCGGCGGCGGTTTTGCCTTCGGTCACGCGATGGTCGAAGGTCAGGCACAAGCCCATGGCCCCGTCCGGTCCTGGGGAGCAGATGCCCAGGATGGCGCTGTGTCCGGCTGCCACCAAGGGAGTGAAATGATCTACGTTTAGGGCTGATACGTCCGTGACCGCAAAGGTGGTGCCGGTGAGATCCAGGGGGGAAAGTTTGCCCGTCATGTATTTTTTCATGAATCCCAGGATGGCGCGCTGAACATCTGCGGGGGGGCTGCAATCAAGATCGCCCAGGTTGATCACCTTAAGGCCCTGGTCCAGGTCGATGGCGTAGCCCAGGGCTACGTGGTCATAGATTTCCACGCAGTCCCGGGCGTACCGGGCGTTCAGCAGTCGATGGCGTTTGAGCAGCGCGCAGGCGTTGGACAGGATGGCGGGAACCACAAGGGACGAAAGACGCGAAAAGAATGACTTGCCGCCCGTGGTGTCCCCCAAAAAATGTTCCGGCAGACGCAGTATCGTTCTGAATGTGCTTATGGCCTGATTCTGGCCGCCCAGCAGGGCGGCCACCTCGCTGCGCTTGGCAGGCGTGAGCGGTTCGGGCGTGGTAGAAGGCCGGTTCTGGCCAGCCGGGATGGCCCGGGGTGCGGTCGCGTCGGCAACCGGGCTTTCCTGCGCAGTCTTTTGCGCGAAATCATTGGATCTGACGAAATCGCGTCGGCCAAGGCCCGCAAGGTCGCCCTGGTCAGACTCCACTATACGGCGCGCGGCATCGGAGAGAAACGGTCCGTTGGCAAGGGCGTCCTGTTCCGCCTGGCTGGGCTCCTCTTGCGCCAGCGCCTCTTCAGGGCTGTTGAAAATCGCGGCCAGGGGAGCCCCCACAAGGACTTCCTGGCCTTCGCCGCACAAAAGGCGCACGAAGCCGTCCACCGGGCTATCGATGTCCACGGCAGCCTTGGAGAACTCGATGGACATGAGGGTGTCGCCCTCGCTCACAGCCTCACCATTCGCGACGTAGATGGCCTGAACCACAGCGGAGTCGTCATTGGAGAATTCTGCGGGCAGGTGAAGCGTCGCTTTAACGCTCATGAAAGGCCTCCAGTATGCGGTCTACGACGGTGCGCGGCGACGGAAGCACGAAGTGTTCCAAATGCCGGGCTGCCGGGATGATGCCTTCCCTGGCCGCGATCCGGCCGACCTTTTCGAGTCTGGCGCCCTTCTCTGCGAGGATCGCCAGGATTTCCGCCCCGATGCCCATTGGCGCGGACCCTTCTTCCAGCGTGAACACGCGCGCGGTGCTCACTGCACGGATCAGGGAATCGGCGTCCAGGGGGCGGAGGGAGGTGGGCACCACGACTTCCAGCAGAATTTCGTGTTCCTGAAAGAGTATCCCGGCGGCCTCGAAGGCGGTGGCCACGGCCCCCCCGTAGGTGACCAGGGTGGCGTCCGGGGGCGTTGCCGCCGGTTGCGCGCGAAGCGTGGGGTAGGGCGCGCCGGACCTGGTGAACCGGTAATTGGCGAACATGGACGGGGCCACGTGCCCCAGGCGGCGCGTATAGTCGGTCTTGTTCTCAATGACCAGCACCGGGCCGCTTTCGTTTGCGGCCACGGAATCATAGATTTCCGACGGTTCAAGCAACGTGTTGAGCGCCAATACCGTGACGCCGTCGATGCCCGCCAGCAGTTTGTCCAGGGTCTGGCTGTGGGTCGGGCCGTAGCCCCGGTGTCCACCCATGGGCATGCGCATGATGAGCGGACAGGACGCTTTGCCATGGTACATCCCGGAAAACTTCGCGGCGTGGTTCACCAACTGGTCCATGGCCAGGGTGACGAAATCTCCGAACATGATCTCCACCACGGGACGCAAGCCCGCGAGGGCCAGTCCGTTAGCCAAGCCCGTCATGGCCGCCTCGCTTATGGGCGTGGAGAGCACCCGGCCCGGATGGCGGGTGGACAGTCCGGCGGTAATCTTGAAAGCCCCGCCGTAGGGGTCCACGATGTCTTCGCCCAGGAGCACCACCTCCGGGCGGCGCGACAACAGCCCGTCCAGGGCCGCATTGATGCGCACCCCATATCGTTCCCCACAGCCCGCGCTGAAGTCTCCGGGTGAAAAGGCTGTCCACTGCGAGCCTGAGGGTGCATGGCCGCGAGGACGGGGCGGATTGGACAGAGCCGAGGCGTCCAGTACGGGGGCGCGGCGCGCAGTATCCAGGGCCTGCTCCACCATGGCGTCACATATGGCGGTCCATTTCCTCAGCGCGCCCCTGTCGTCTCCGGCCATGAGATTTATGGGGTCGGCCTGGCAGCAGCGGTCTACTTCGCCGGGGTCGCGGCAGTCGTCGCTACGCGAATGGGCACACAGGCGGCTCGTGCGCACCAAGTGGAAGGCGGGTAGCCCGGTGGAGCGTACGAAGTCGACCGAGGCACGGGCGTTTTCCAGCAGCAGCGGCCAGTCAGCGGTGGAATCTTCGGACACGCGCATTCCGAATGCGCTTGCTCTGGCGGTGATATCCCCGGCCAAGGTGGCCGTCTTGGGTGTGGACTGCGCCCAGCCGTTGTCCTCACACACCACCAACAGCGGAATCTGCCACTTTGAGATGATGTTGAATGTCTCGTAGACCACTCCCTGTCCCAGAGTTCCGTCTCCCATGAAGACAACGCCCACCGAGTTTGCGGCCCTCATCTTTGCGGCCAAGGCCATCCCAGCGGCAACCGGCAAGATGCCTCCCTGAATACCGTTGGAGTAAAACCCGCCTTGGCACAGGTGCTGACTGCCTCCGATCCCCGCGCAGACACCTGCCGTGGTGCCCAGCACCTCGCCGAAAAGTCCTTCCAGGTCGCCGGTGAAGGCCAGGAAGTGGCCGTGGCAGCGATGATTGGAAAAAATAACATCGCCCGGGGCAAGCAGCGTGCAAAAGGCCACGGCGGAGAGCTCCTGCCCGATGCAGGCGTGCAGCGTACCGTGGGCCTGCCCGGAACGCACGATCTCCAGGAGCTTTTCCTCGGCGCGGCGAATCAGAACGGCGCGGCGGACAGGCTCGGCGATTCCCGGAAAATCAGGCAGCGGGTTCAAGTATGCCGGCATAATTTATCTCGGCGCGCATGCCGTCTTCGGCGGGCAGGCCCCCGGACGTGAGCGCGATGTCTTTTACTATGGCGAAGCCGGAGTTCAAGAGTTCCTCGCGGATGTGTGCGACGCTCTCGAACAGGTGGACGTGATCGATTGCAGGGCAGTTGGCGCAGGTGGTCAGGAAGAGCCTGCCCCCTGGTTTAAGCGCAGCGCGGATGCCCCTGAGTGCCGCGTCGGGGTCGTCCAGATGCTCAAGCACTTCTCCCATTATGACGTAAGAGAATGTTCCCTTTTCCAGGTTCTCCACGTTGCCCAGACGGAAGGTGCAGCGGCCCGGGCCGGAGAAATAATCCGACGCTTCCTTGGCGATTTCAAGCGAAGCGGGGCTTATGTCCAGCGCCTCGAGGGATGCACTTGGGAACAGGCGCGCCGCCTGAGCCAGATACAGCCCATGCCCGGGTCCGACCTCCAGCACTGACTCGACCCCGGCTAGCCCTGCGCTCTGGGCCAGGAAGAAGTCGAACATGGCATAGTGGTTGGGCCACAAAAACTGTGACAGGGCCAGCCCGTACATGTACGGGGCCATGCGTTCGGGGAGGGAGTACACCTTCTCGTAGGCCTGAGCAGCGTTGGCTAGGCTGTAGGCCCCTGTTCGTTGGAAGCGCATCTGTTCTTTGAGCATGTCTGCGCAGAGCTTCATGTAGGCGTCCGCCAGATACTCGACGCCAAGGCCCTTGGAATGCAGCAGGGCGGTGATGGAGCGCGCGAAGTCCTCAGCGCGCTCCCAGTAGACAGGTGGGGCGTCGTTCAGGAAAGGCTCCAGGTTCTTTCGTTGCAGGGGGTTTCGCTCAAAAACCACCTCGACGATGCGTCCGAAGGCTTCGGTCATGCGCCGTCTCCTTGTCTGCGATAGGCCTTGCGCCTGCCTGCGGGGTCCACGGGGAGGGCTTCCTGCGAGTCGTCTTGGAGTTGGCGCAGGCTGTCCAGGTTCTGGAGAACCTTTTCGAAGGCTTGGGCCATGTCGTCCACGTCCCGGTCGGCCAGGGGAGGGCGGATGCATTCGGAAGCCATGAGTTCGTGCGTCTCCACTCGCTCACAGACCGGACAGGTTCCCGGCACGTAGGACGGGCGGCTCTCGCGGTTGCGCTCGCACTCGAAAGGACAGCCCGCGTCGCCGAAACCGATGCGCTGCTGGAACATCGGCAAGGTGTACAGCGGCGCTACGTAACCCGGATAAAAAGGCGCTCCTTCTGCGGCCAGGGCCTTGACGAACAGGTTCCTGCCCACGCTCAGCGCACGCGCGTCGATGCGCAGCGGATAGACGTACCAGACGTGCTCGCATCCTGGCCTGACTGCAGGGGGGATGACGCCGGGCATCCCCGCGAGCCTCTGGCTCAAGCGGGAGGCCAGCTCCTGTCTGCGGGCGTTCAGGCCGTCAAGGCGGCCCAACTGGATGGTCCCGATGGCGGCCTCGATCTCGCCCATGCGCAGGTTGAAGCCCAGCATGTTGGACAGGGACGCCACCTTGAAGCCGCCGCCGATCACGGCCTCCCCGTGATTTCTCACCAGGGCCATGCGGTTCCTGAGCTCTTCGTCGCGGCAAACGGCCACGCCGCCCTCGCCGGTGTTGATGACCTTGTGGCAGTTCAGGCTGAACACGCCGATGTCGCCCATGGTCCCGGCCTGGCGACCGTTGTCGGTGGCGCCGGGGGCTTGGGCGCAGTCCTCGATGACCATGAGGCCGTGGCGGCGGGCGATGTCCAGTATTGCGTCCATGCGTGCCATGTGGCCGAAAAGGTGGACCACTATGATGGCCTTGGTGCGCGGGGAGATGGCCCGCTCCACGGACTGCGGGTCCAGTCCGAAGGTCTGGTCCTCGATGTCGGCGAAGACCGGGATCGCGTTGACGCAGAGCACCGAGGTGACTGTGGCGCACATGGTGTACGGCGGAACTATCACCTCGTCGCCGGGCCCCACGCCCAGCGCGGCCACTGCCGCGTACAGGCAGGAGCTCGCCGAATTCATGGAAACGGCCCAGGGAGCGTCGAGGCGTTTAGCGAAAGCCTCTTCCATCAGGCGTACCCTGGGGCCGCCCCAAAAATCCGGGTGATTGGATCCCAGGTAGCCGGACAGGACGCCGGAGCGTACCACGTCCGCCGCTGCAAGGGCTTCTTCCTCGCCAAGCGGGTTGTATGCGGGCATGGACCGGGTGATGACCGGCTTTCCGCCAAGGAGCGCGAGCGTCTGGCTCAAAGCGTTTCTCCGTGTATGTTCCGGCCCCCGCGCATTTGCGCCAGGGCCTGATTGATGAGTCGCAACGGTATGAGGGCATCCTGGGCGCAGCACGCAGGCGTCTCATTGCCCTGCAGACAGGCGTGGAGGTTGTCGTAGGCATCGTAGAGGGCGCCGCCCACGTCCACGCTGAAACGCTCCCCTTCGGTCTCCATCTCCAGATAGTCGCTCATACGTCTCGAGGGCAGGGCCCGCAAAAGCAGGGCCTGGTCCAGCCGGATCTCCAGGCGCGCCTTGGAGAAAAGGATGTCCATCTCGAAGATGTCCAGGCTCTCATTTCCGTATCTGCCGCGAAATCCGCGCAGATGCCCCAGCGCGCCGCCTGGGAATTTCAGGATCATATCCAGGGCGGGGTCTGGAGCCGAGGGGTCGAAATCGCGCCCCGGGAACCCTGCCAGCACATCGGGGGAGCCGCAGAAGCGGGCGAAGAGGTCCAGGAGGTGGGAGCCGTTGTTGAAAACTCCTCGGCAGTATGCGCCTTCTACTCCTAGGATCTCGCCGAATTCGCCGCCCGTAGCCCGCGCGGCAAGCTCCCGATAGGCCGCACCGAAGGCCCGCATGTAGTTGACGGCCACCAGCATGTTTTCCCTCTTGGCGAGACGGGCCATGTCCTCGGCTTCTGCAAGGGATGTTGCCAGGGGTTTTTCACAGAAGACCGCGCGCACGCCGTGGTGAACCGCCTTCCGCAACAGTTCTCCGTGTGCTCCAGCCGAGGCCGCGATCACCAGCAGGTCCGGGCGCGAGGTTGCGAACATCTCCCCGCAGTCGGCGAACAGCGGGATATCGCCGCCGGGTTTGGCGGCAAAGGCTCCCCTGGCGACGGGGCTCGGGTCGCAGGCCGCGCAGAGCCGGAAGCCCGGGTGCTCCCGCAGGACGCTCAAATGCGTTGGGTAGCTCATGTCGCCTGCGATGAGGGGGTCGTCCTCGTAGGAGTGGGCAATCCTGCCCAGGCCAGCCAGGGCCACGGAAAAGCTCATCTGCCGGCCTCCAACAGCGTTAAGATTTTCTGCTCGATCCCTTCCAGTCGGACATGGGTGCGGTGCCCGCAGAAGCGGCAGGCCAGGTTGCACCGGGAGGACGGCTCGATATAAAGCGAGATCAGCCGCTTTTCCCGGAGCGATTGCAACAGGTTGTTGGCGCGGCGTCCGCTGTCCGCCGGATTACTGCAGCTGGCTTTGTGGATCATTTCGCTTCCTCCACGAGCCGGAAAGGCATCTGGGTCAGGGTGGAGTAGGCCAGGATCAGGTGCTCGTCGCCTTTGCCAGCTAGGCGGACAAAGGCTTTTACGTCCTCGCGCAGCCGCTGGGGCACTCTGAAAGTCCCGGGTGCGAGGCGCATGCCCGCCAGGGGTGTTCCCGTCTGGGCTTGAGCGATGAGCTCGTCTGGATTCAGGGCCGTAACCTGGACGTTCGCTGCCTCCCCAGCCCCTTGAGCTATAGCCTTCGGAAGGTGGGACCGCAGGTCCGTAACGGTCACCGCTTCGAACATGGCGTCCAGGAGGCGCGCCTCGTCCGGAGTCGCGTTGCCGGCTGGGAGAAGCTCGTCCACCACTTGGCGGTAGAGGGCGCACAGATCGCCAAAGGCGTTGGCCAGAATGCGGGCACGGTAGGCGTGCACGAGATTGACCGGGGCGGGAGCGTCCCGCAGGACCGGCTCGTCGAGGAGTTCGGCCCTGGCGTCGTCCGCGAAGCGGCGCAGCAGGCCAGCCGCCCGGTTGCCGCCGTCCCGCCCGCCACGCACCCTGGCCATGACCGCATCCGCCAGGGCGGGGCCGGTGAGGCCGTGGCGTTCGCGCAGATAGCCGAACAGAGCAGGTTGCTGCAACGCAACCTGGAGCCTGAGCAGGAAGGTGAAAAGCCTGATGGCGTGGTATTCCTGCTCCGAGAGGGTGGACGTTTTGACCACCACTTTCTCGAATTCCCCGATGGTCTCGCCGCCGATCTCGATCACGGAGTTGGGATAGAGGCGGTATTTGATCTCCATCCCATAGCGGGCCAGATACTGCGGATCGTCCATGGGGGCACCGTCGATGATGGTCAGCTGGTAGATGATGTAGTCGTCAAACCCCAGCCCGTCCAGGACGTCCACCCCCCGGCGGAAGCTCTCCCAGGTCTCCAGGGGAAGCCCTGAGATGACTTCGGACTGGGTCCTGAATCCCTCGCGCTTGAGTCTGCGGCTGGTCTCCACGAAGGCTTCCACTCCTTTGTTGGGCCTGTGGATGGCTTTAAGCGTAGGCATGTGCAGGGTCTGGGAGGTGTTGCTGACGTAGGCCATGTCCTTGAGGATCGAGGCCGCCCGGAACACGCGCTCGTTGACCACCTTGGCGGTGTACATGGTGATCATGCTCGGGTAGCCTGTGGTTTCCTGCAAGTGGCGTATGAATTGGGCTTTTTGGACGTCCTCCGGGAACAGCCCGAAATTGTTGTCGATAAGGTTCACGACCCGGAACTCGTAGCCGTGGCGGTTCATCAGGTCCACGATTATTTCCATGTCCGCCCGAAAGCGTTCCACGCTCATGCGTGGCATGACGCCATGGAACCTGTCGCCCATGTTGCAGTAGGCGCAGGTGTAGGGGCAGCCGCGCGAGGACTGTATCTTGGGCAGGAGTCGCATGGCGAAGAACCGGTCCAGGTGGTCGCTCAGATAGGGCGAGGGGATGTCGTCCAGGCTGGCCAGCCGCTCCAGGGCGGGCACCTCCACGTATGCGCCGTCCTGCAGGAAGGCCGTGCTTGTGAGCCCTTCGGGGTTCTCCTTCACGGCCTGCGCGCCGCCCAGGCGCGAAATGGCCCCGAGCAGACTGGCGCAGGGGATTTCACCGTCGTGCAGCACGTAGAAGTCCACGAAGGGGTTCTCCGAGAGGAACTTTTCCCGCCTCCCCTCATCCTGCGAGATGTTCGGCCCTCCCATGACCACCACGCACTCCGGGTGCAGGCGTTTCGCGCGCGCGGCCATGCGCAGGGAGATGTTCTTGTTCCAGCAGTAGTTGCTGAGAAGGAGCGCGTCCGGCGCGTCCTTTTCCAGGCTGCGGTCCAGTTCGTGTGGGTCAATGACCAGCTCGACGTCCAGGCCCGCGACGGCGTGTTGCGCGTAGCTGGCGATGTTGGCGATGCCCAGGGGGATTTCCCCTCCGGTCAGTTCGTTCACGCGTAGGTCGGCCAGGATGACGCGCATCTTATTACGCTCCCTTCCGGGTAAACTGCGGGCACGGGTTGGGTCCGGCTGGCAGAAGGCCGCGCGAGAGCAGTTCCAGCGCGAATGAGAAGAGCAGGGGATCGTTATACTTTCGGGCCACGATCTGCGCGCCGAAAGGCAGCGGGGAAGCGGCAAGATCAGCTTCGGCAAACACCGGGACGGACAGCGTTGGCAAATGGGTCATGGTCCACATGAGCGAAGGATCCGGTCGCTCCTCCTGGTCTCTTGGCGGGGCGACCCCGGCTGTTCCCAGGCAGATGGCGGCGTCGAAGCCGGACATGAGCGTGTCCATGGCCGTGATGAGTTCTTCCTGGTCGTTCAAGGCGGCCGTGTACGCCTGCGCGTCGATCGTTTCGCCGCGCTCGATGATCTCGCGCATCACGGGCGAGATGAGCTCCCGGCTTCGGGCTTCTTGCTGGAAATAGTAGGCCAGGGCTCGGTCGTAGATTGTGGCGTGGATTTCGTGGCTGCGGCTCATGCCTTCGGGCAGGGAGAGCTCCACGATTTCGATGCCGGGTTCACGGGCGAGTGCGTCCACCCAGTCGAGCATGGCCCGGCGTGCGTAACCTGGGGCGTCCTTCCAGACATGGGACATGAGGAAAGCCACCTTCCAGGGTCTGTCCGAGGCCTTGGTTTGACGCGCCGGGTCGTTCAGCGGAGCGTCGCTCAGAGGGTAGTTGCTCCCGCGGACGCGCAGTACGTCGAAGAGCCTGGGGATGTCCTCAAGAAAGGTGGTGAAGTACCCCAGGGTGTCCAGACTGTCCGTCGTCTTGAGGGTTCCCGTGCGGGGCAGGAGCCCGAAGGACGGCTTGAAGCCGTAGATGCCGCAGAAGCTGGCCGGGCGGCTGATCGAGCCTGCGGTCTGGCTCCCGGTGGCCACCGGGACCATGCCTGCGGCAATGGCTGCGGCCGAACCGCTGGAGGAAGTGCCGGGTGTGTGCACAGGATCGTGAGGGTTTTTGGTCTTGCCAAGGGCGTGCACGGCGAACTCGGCGGTAACGGATTTCCCTGCCACCACCGCTCCGGCTTGGCGCAGGCTGAACACCGTGCGGGCGTCGTTGCCGGGGCGGTAGCCCTCCCAGATGCGGCTGCCCATCTGAGTGGGATAGTCCTCGGTGTTGAAGGTGTCCTTGATTGCGACGGGGATGCCCTCCAGGGGGCGGATGGGCTCGCCCGTCGCAAGCCTTTGCTCCCTGGCGGCGGCCTGCTCCAGGAGAATGTCGGGATCGAAACTCTCGAAAGCGCCAAGCTGCTCGTCAAGGGCCAGGATGCGCCGGACACTGGCCCGGGCTACGTCCACGGGCGAGAACTCCCCCTTCCGGTACCCGCGAAGAATCCTCGAGATAGGCAATGAGAGAAAAATGTCGTCCTGTACGCAAACCCCGTCTCCAGGCGTCTGCGCCCTCACCTGGGCCTCGCCGCCGGAGATCACCCTGGCGGAGCGCAGCCGTTCGATCAGTTGCACGGGATACGGCAACAGCCGCTCGCCGTGCGGTGCCGACTTGGGCAGGATGGGAATCTCCCCCCCTGCCAACGGAGCTTTGCGGTGCGTGCGCATCACTTGGTAGAATTCTTCCTCGGTGTAGCCGGTGATCTGGAGGTAATAGTCCAGCACTTCCGGACGGATGGGGTCCGTTTCGTGGACGAGCCGGAAGGCCTCCTCGCGGGTGAGCAGGCCGCTGCGCACGTCCATGGCTGCCTCGGTGGTCCCGCGTCCGAAGCCGCGTTTGAGGTAGCAGGTGAAATCGTGGATGCCGGGCATGATGCATTCGGCGCTTTTGTAATGCTTGTAGCTGTTCTCGATCTGGGTTTCGCGCCAGCCGTACGTGTCACGCACGAACTCCGTCTGCCTCTCATGGTCCCAGAAGAGATAATCCCCCAGATGGATACCCATGACCCCGGCGCATTCGCATTCCTCCTGGGTAGGGAGCTGGTAGGGGTAGACGTCCTTTGCGGAAATCTCGCCGCCGACCATCTCGTCCGGGGTTTTCTTTGCGGAGACCTTGGTAAAGTAGTGGCGGTCGTGCTTGATGGGCTCGGCGTAGGTGGCCATGCCGTGCGCTTCGGATGCGGACTCCCCGTACACCAGCAGAGGGATCTTGAATCTGGCCGCGACTTGATGCGGGAATGCGCCGCCGCCGCTGTGGCAGTTCCAGCAGGCGTCCCCGATCATTTCCAGGGAACGCTTGGCCAGGCGATTCACCAGACTCCGGTTGGGGGTGAACATGATGTGGTCGAGGTTGAACGTCTCCAGCATGTTCATAAGGTTGTACCAGCCTGTCTCGCTGAACCAGTTGTGGTTGAACGTCACGGCCAGGGGTTTCATCTTGTAGACGTTGACCAATATGTGGGCCTGGAAAGTGCTGTCCTTCCCACCACTCACGGGAAGAAGGCAGTCGTAGGCGTCACCTGCTCTGGCTTTGGCGTCCTCCAGGATGCGCCGGAGTTGGGCTTCGCGTGCTGTCCAGTCGATGTGCATCTTCTGTTCAGAGGAGCGACAGAGCTTGCATATGCCCAGCTCGTCAAAATCGATGCCTTCCTCGGTCTCGGGCATGCAGCAGCGTGTGCAGTAGCGCATGCCGGGAAATATGGGGGCGCCTTTCTTGTTCATCTCGCAACTCGTTTGTTAGCTGTGCCAGGGGACATCATCATACAAGATCAGTGCCTTTTTCCTGATTATTCGTTTTCCGCGACACCGGCTTGTACTCGTCCTTGATCAGGCCCAGCAGGTACACGTCCATGTAGGCGCCATTCTTGAAGACATCCTGGCGCTTCACTCCCTCCAGGCTGAAGCCGAACACGCGAATCAGCAGGTCGGCCAGCTCCTTGATGAGCGTACCGCCGTAGATCCGGCGCATGTTCAACTGCTCGAAACCGTGGTCCAGCATCAGCCTGAAGGCTTCGACGTAGTACACAAGGGACTGGTAGCGCGTTTCGCCGATTAGGCCGCCGATCTCGCACTTGCGATGCTGGAAATTGATGGCCGACAGGGAAATGACACCGATGAAGACACGATCCATTTTGTGTACCACGCCCATCTGGAGCGTACTGCGATTGCCCTCTATGTTCTCCTTGAAGAACTGCACCTGCAACGCCGGAGTGTTGGGGAAATAGTGGTGCTGCATCATGTTGGTGACGCTCGCGTCGTTGAACCAAGCGTACCAGTTGGACTGCGCTGCCAACTGCTCGGTGAGCACCACGAGGTCCACGGCCTCACCGGAGATGAAAACATCGAATTCGGTCGTCATGATGGTTTATCCCCTCTGCAGATGGTGCGCTAACTGTTTGAAATCGCATATTCGAGCGATACCCTCATGGGGAAGGCGACAGGCGCGCGCGCCCGTCGGCAGACAGCTGACGGCGGGTTTACGGGCCACGTCCAGCGCCACGGCCAGGGCTTCGCTTTCCATTCCCACGGCGGCATCGCACCAGACCAAATCCTCAAGCAGGTTCCCGCCTTGAGAGACCTCAACAGGGATGACCATGTCGCGACTCGCCAGCAGGCCGTCGTAGGCGTCCAGGGCCTCGGCCGGATGCAGGCGCACCCGCACCCGGGATACGGTTCCGGCCAGGGTGGGCAAGGCGTCCAGAAATCCGCGCATCTGGCCCTGCTCCGTGTAGCCCCAGGCATCCGCCGAACCGTGCACCTTAAGTGCGTGGGCGGCCACGATCTCGCTCAGGTACAAAAGGTGCGTTCCGTCATGAGGAGCTGCCGCCATTCGCGTGAATTCGTCGCGCAACAGTGCGTGATACGGATTGGGGACCAGTCGCAGCCGCTGTTCGGGGAACCCCTCGGTCCGGGCGATGTCCAGAGCGTAGGAGTCCCCCACCCAGATTTCTTCGGGAAGAGACTGCGGCCAGGTGGCTGACGCATCGAAACGCGTCCGGTAGTTCAGCCAGTGGTCAAGGAACGCCGCCCTATGAAGGCCCAGGTCCCCTGCGCGGGCAAGGACACGCCGTTCCAGGTTGCAGGCCCAGCTGGTGGCGCAAAGCACCATGTCCCTGGCCGGGGCGAGTGTTTCCAGGTCGTGGAACTCTGCAGGCGCGACGCTGGGAGCGATGCGGGCGAAGATGGCCTTGGCCGGGCCGTCCAAGACGGCGAGGAGGCTCTCCGGGTCGGGGTGCATCCTGGCCCACGCTGCCAGGATGTTCGCACCGCCCGCGTCGTGGGCGCAGAGGAGGGTTTTTGCGGCGTTCATGCCGAGGGACTCCTGCGTTTCACGGCGGCGTTTAATTCCAACAGACCGGGGTTGGCCCGCAGGTGGCGGACCATATCCTGGCACCCGAATCCAGGGTTGTCCGGTAGAAAATGCTCGAACAGCGTCCTGATGAGGTCGTAGTCCGCTTGTTCGTCCAGGGTGAGGCCCAGCTCCGGCCAGCGCAACTCCGGCGGAGCCGGGAGGTGGACCTTGCGGAAGCGGCCGGGATGACGGCGGATGAACCAGCTGACGTGTTCCCGGTCCTCGAGGTCGTCCGTGGCCGTGTCAGCCTCGGCCAGGAGCGCCGTGGAGAACACCTGGGTGTCCATACCGTCTGGGAATGCCCTGGGGTCAATGTTGGAGGCGTAGTCGCAGTCGTTGTGTCGGTACAGCCCGATGACCTGGGAGATGATGGCCGGGTCTATCAGCGGACAATCCCCGGTGATCTCCACGATGGTGTCCGCCCCGGCCCAGTGGGCGGCGTCCAGCACCCGGCGCAGCACGTCATCCTCGGAGCCGCGCCAGCACCCGATGCCCAGGCGTTCGGCCAGTCCGGCCACGGGGTCGTCCCCCGGGTTGCCCGTGGTGGCCAGCACCACCGCATCGAGTTCCGGCACGAGCAGCAGGCGCTGGGCCAGGATCTCCAGCAAGGGCTTGCCACAGGCGGGCATGAGTATCTTTCCGGGCAGGCGAGACGAGGACATGCGGCATTCCACGGTGGCAACAATGCGGCCCAGGTCCCGACCCTTGCAGTGTGTGAGTTTTTCACTCATGATACTTCCCCCTCCCCGCAATCCCAGGTCATGGCGCACTCCCGGCAGATGGGATTGTCGGCCAAACGCCCTTCGCGCATCTGGGTTCGCAGCCTACGGCATTCCTCGCTGTCCCAGATGTCCTGCACGGACTGCGTCAGTACGTTGCCCACCACATAGCGTTCATACCCAAAGAAAGAGCAGCATGGCTGCACGCTTCCGTCCACGCGCACGGCCATGCGCACCATGGGCTGCGCGCAGCGCTCGGGGAGTGATGCGTCCTGGCCTGTGCGCATGGCCGGGGCCACGAAATCCTGATACATCTGCACGTGAATCAACTCCACCTGTGGCTCCCAGAACGCCTTGAAGGCCTCCAGCTCGTGTTTGTTCACGCTCGAGC
>WSYE01000014.1:18190-52278 GCA_009773665.1 Desulfovibrionaceae bacterium
GTTCACGCTCGAGCGCAGGAAACACAGTGTCACCAAGGGAAGGGAAGCCTTCAGGCGGGAGCGCGCAACCAGCAGGGCGTGGATGTTCTCCACTACCTTGGCGTAGCCGTTCTCCCCTCCTCCGCGCATGGCCCGGTAGGTGTCAGCGGAAAAGGCGTCCACCGAGATGAAGATGCGCGTGAGCCCTGCCTCGATGAGCCGGGCTGACATCTCCGGGGTAAGCAGGTGCCCGTTGGTGTGGAACATCACATCCAGCACGCCAAGTCGGCGGGCGGCGGCCACATATTCCGGAAAGCGCCTGTTGAGCAGCGGTTCGTTGTTGTTCTCCAGGTTCACGGACCGAAGCCCCCTTGGAACGGCGTCGGCCAGAATCGCCTCGAAGATATCCAGCGGAAAGACTTGGCTGGAAGCCGTGGCCGCAAACGCCTTGCGCGACCAGTAACAGAAGTTGCAGCGCAGGTTGCAGGAGTGGTTCAGCTCGAAGTCCATGTGTACGGGAAAGGCGTGTTCTTCAAAACGATGGCCGCCGTCCCATATTCGGCGGTAGGCGGCCCAGGCCGAGCCGTACATCCTGGGCAGGATGTCCTGGTGGGCCGGGAGCCGGTGTTTCCGGCCCTGAAAGAGCTCTTCGAGCATGGCGGAGCTCATCGTGTTCCCTCGTGCTCCGGGTCTGTCTGGGCCAGCAGGTCCATGGAAAGTGGCGTGCCCCTTCCGATGTCGACCCGCGCGCGGCTGGACAGCACGTCTTCCATGTGTCTGGTGTGCAGACCGAGTCCCGGCCTGAGGGAACGCACGTTGGCCTCGGTGAAGCGCTCCCCAGCGCGGATGTCTTCGACCGCGAACAGCGAACGTCTGAGCGCCCTGCTGGCGGATTCGCGTTCGGAGGGCTCCAGTTTCGGCTCACCCAGGGCTTTCTCGGTGGTCCGGATGGCCTTCACCATTTCACGAAACTCATGCGGTTCCATGGAGAAAGAGCTGTCCGGGCCAGGGTCGTTTCGGCTTAGGGTGATGTGCTTTTCGATCAGGCGTGCTCCCAGCGCGACTCCAGCCACGGCTGCCAGGTGCCCATGGCTGTGGTCCGAGAGCCCCGAGGGGACACCGAACAGATCCGCTAGCAGGGGGATGGCCCGCAGGCGCATTTGTTCAGGAGGAGCAGGGTAAGCGCTGACGCAATGCAGCAGGACCAAGTCGGTCGTGCCTACGGCGCGCAGGCAGTCCACGGCTTCAGCGATCTCTCCTTGCGTGGCCATGCCCGTGGACATGATCACGGGTTTGCCCGTGCCCGCGATGCGCCTAAGCAGCGGGAGGTCCACCAGTTCGAAGGAGGCAACCTTGTGGAGTGGCGTGTCCATGCTTTCCAGAAAATCCACCGCTGTGGCGTCGAAGGGCGTCGAAAAAATGACGATCCCGAGTTCGCGCGCCACGTCCCGCAGCCTGGGGTACCACTCCCAGGGGGTCATGGCCTGGCGGTAGAGATCGTGCAAGCGCATGCCGTCCCAGATGGTCCCCTTGATGCGAAACCAGGGGGCGTCGCAATCGAGGGTCATGGTGTCGGGGGTGTAGGTCTGGAGCTTCACCGCGTCGGCTCCGGCGTCCTTGGCGGCGCGCAGGATGGCTTCGGCCCGTTCTATGCTCTGGTTGTGGTTGGCGGACACCTCCGCCACCACGAAAACCGGGCTGTCCGGGCCGATGCGGCGTCCCGCCAGGGTGACTTCATGTGGCATGGCTGACCTCACAGTCCTTGACGGCGGATGAGTTGGAAGGCTTCCGCAGCGTCAAACCCCGCCTGTGCGCCGCGCATCCGGGCCAGGGCGGCAAGAGCCTGGGGCGACCGGGGATGGGGAAAGGGCCTTGCCTCGCTTTCGTAGATGCTCATGGCCGCCAGCTTGACGTCCAGGGTGTCGGTGACGTCCACGAACGCCTGGGGATTGAATCTTTCGCCGGTCGCGCCGAAGGCCCACTCCGTGGATGAGGGAACTTCGAAAGCGTAGACAGCACGCACCGTCGAGCCTGGAACGGGGCGAGTGGCGGTGAGGGTGGCCCGGAAGGCCACGGTGTGGTCGACATTGAGGTCTGCGCCGTGGTGGCAAAGGATAACTTCCGGCTGGTGCCGCTCTATCAACCTTTCCACAATTTTTACCACGTCCAGCAGCGCGACGGTGTCGAAACGATTGTCCGGTAGGCCGGACATGTACAGGTTGTTCGCCCCCAGAAGCTCGGCGGCGCGCTCGCTAGCATTTCGCAGGTCATCGGTCAGAGCGGAGTCGGCCTGCTCGCGGTTCTCGAAGCGCGAGGTGGCTCCCTCTCCCAGCACGGCGATGGTCACTGAGTCTCCTTTCCGAGCGAGCCCGGCTACGGTGGCACCGCAACCGAGGACCTCGTCGTCGGGGTGAGCGGCGATCACGAGAACATTCATGACTCATCCTCCTGGGCGCGTGTGATGCGCACGTCGGCGGTGATGTGCCCGTCGCGCAAGGCCGCACGGCTGAATTCGTAGCGCATGCCGCCGTGGGTCAGAAAGGCAGGCGGGTAGCCCTTGGCGTCAAGCATACGGACATGGTCGAAAAGAGTTTCAAGGTCCTGCGTTGGTTCTATCCGGCTCATGCCAGGCGTGCGTCTGGCGAAGTGTTCGGGGTGGCCTTCCTGCGGGACCGGCTGCGGCCAACCCGCGATCATCTCCCGCATCATGCCGAATGCCAGGCGCGAAGCCCTGATGAAGATCTCTTCTGCGGCGCCTTCCAGGTTGAGGGGCCGCTTCAGGTACACCGGGCCGGCGTCCAGTTCCCGGGTTATGCGGATGGCGCTCAGCATGGTGGATCGTATGCCACGTGCGATGAGATTCTGCAGTGGGCTGCCGCCCCGTCCGAACGGAAGATCGGTCATATGGAAGCCGACGCACTCGTGCAGGGTGTGGATGCGTTCCGGGATGATAGCGTTCCAGTGGGGAAAGAACACTGCCCTGGGCGCGGGGAGTTTCTCCAGCAGGGTGTCCAGTTCGTCCGGGGTCGCAGCGAAATGCCAAGACCCGGTAAGCTCCGGGGTGGTTTCGTCGAACAGCCGCCTGTTCCAGTCCCGCACCGCAGCAACGATGTAGGTGTTCTGGGCGTCGATCATGGCGTATCCCCTATGGCTTGCGGTCCGACTCTGTAGGTGTCGGCCCCTTCAGGAGCTGCGTTGTCCTTGCCGGGCTCAGCCAGACGAAAGCCTGCCCGCACGAAACTTGCCGCAGAGGCTTTGTTGCCGCGTTTCACCTGTCCCAGGGCTGTCACGTCCGGCCCCCAAGCGTGTCGCATCACCTCAATCCCCATGCTCAGAAGGTTCGAGCCGAGCCCGAGGCCGCGCAGGCCAGGGGCCACAGAAAAATCGATCAAGGCCGCATCGCCGTCTCTGTCGAAACGAATCTGCCCGACTGGGACGCCGCCCCTTCCATGGGCCAGAAAGAGAAGGCTTCCGGGGGCGGCCAGCTTCCGGGAGAACCAGGCCACATGGTTTTCCCAGGGGATCGGGTCACTGCAAAAGGCGTTGGCGCGAGTGGCTGAATCGTTGGCCCAGCGAAAGAGCAGTTCGCAGTCCGCACTCTCCACGGGGCGAAGCCGCAGAGGTCCGGCAAGCATGGCCGCCAGCACCCGCCGAGCGCCTTTAGCGTCCACGAAGGCCCTTCCGGCTTGCGACATGGCCTTTCGGGCTTCCGGGTCCGCCAGCAGCGCCGCTGCCTGCCCGGCGACGCCGTCTGCGGTGAGTGCGTCTCCCCAGTCGAGGTTCACGGCGGCTCCGGCACTGCAAAGGCCCCGCACGTTGCCGCGCTGGTTGTCCGCGAATCCGGTGAGCAGCATGGGCAGCCCCATGGCAGCGGCCTCTAGGCAGGAGACTCCCCCGGCCAGTATCGCCACATCGGCCCAGGCCATGAGCCCGGGCATATCCGTGACGTACTCCGCCAGGGTGAACCCCGCTCCGGCCCGCTGGCAGGCTGCCCGGAGCTGGCTCCGGGTGGGGTTCGCGGGGCCGGACACCACCACGGCCTCCAGACCGGCTGCTACGCAACGCGCCAGGCCATCGACTACCCTGGGGGCCAGGGCCAGCGGGTCGGCGCCGCCGAGGCTCACCAGCACACGCCGGGCCTGTGCGGGGAAGCTCCGTGCCACGGGCGGCGGGGCGGAAAACTCCGGGCGCAGCAGCGCGTGCGACGGCCCGGTCAGGAGCATGCTGCCGGGGGCCAGATTTCCATACCAGTCCGGGTCGTGCCAGGCGTTCTGGTTCAGCACCAAGTCGGCGTAGTAACGGGGACAGGCGCCGAAATCGTCCAGCCAGAGCACCCTGGCGCCAGCCTTTTTAAGGGTCGTCTGGCAGGATTCGTCGAAATGATATCCGTCCAGGGCCACCCAGCAACCGGGGCCGGACTCGCGCGCCAGAGTTTCAAGGGCACGCATGTCAACAGGGTCGGGGTGGCGCGCCGACAGCGGCAGGACGTCGATGCCCAGCGCCTGGAAGCGCCGCGCCAGGGCGGGCATGGGGTCGTGGGCGGCCCAGGCCGCGGCGAGGCCGCGCGCCTTCCAGGCCACGCCCAGGGCCAGCAGGCGCATGGCGTGCCCCACGCCCATGTCCGGCCCCGCGTCAGCGCGGAGGATAAGCCTTGGACCGTTCACGGGCGGCCTCCGGCTGGTCTGTCCTGCGCCAGGGATTTGAGCAGGCCTTCGTTGCGGATGATGCGGGCGTTCTTTTCCGCCACCTCGGGGTGGGCGTCCAGGAAGCCCCTGACCGGGGCGAAGCCGAAACCGGCCCCCGGCTCCGTGGACAGGTGGTTCAGGACCGCGTCCACCACCTCGAAGTCGGCGGGTTCGTCCACGGTGACCCGGTACCGGGAGTCGTCCCTGTCGTTCTCGAGTCGGACTAACCGGAACAATTCGGGGTGGTTTCGCACGTACAGGGTGACATGTTCACGCTCCGAAGCCAAGATGGCGTCGCGGTGGGAGCGCTCCAGGGCCTCACGAGTGATGATCTCGCAATCCAGGCCTTCCGCAAAATCCTGTCCGGTGGCCGTGTAGTCCGCATTGCTTTGCGCATGGAGTTCCCAGACGCGCGCGCAGATTTCAGGGTCGAGCAGAGGGCAGTCCGCAGTTATGCGCATGATGTTTCGGGCGTCTACCTGCCGCGCCGCAAGCACGCAGCGGTCCAGCACGTCGTCGACGGAGCCGCGCGCAACCAGGAAGCCCTGCGCAGCGGCCAGCTCCGCCAGTGCGTCATCCGCAGCAAGCACCGTTGTGGCCACCACCACGGTGTCAATCGGCGGCACTGCACGCAGGCGGTCCAGTAGATGGCATAACAGAGGGCGCCCCCCTGAGCGCTTCAGCACTTTTCCGGGGAACCGGGTGGAGCCCGTGCGGGCTTGAACGATGGCAGCCAGATTCATGCGATTGTCCCGGTGTCGTCTTCTCGGATCGATCCTCGCGCGCCAATGAAGTTGTCAGGTCAGCCTGGCGAAGCCTTGCTGTGCGGGGGCACCCCGTAGCATGTCCGTCACACGCCCTTCCCGCGCTGCCTGGGCCACCAACGGGAACACCTGCTCCAGGGCCTCCAGATACAGGCGCACGTGCTCGGGCGTGTGGGCGTGCATGGCGTAGAAGATGGTCGAGGCCAGTATGCCCCGGTCCAGCATGAGTTGCACGAACAGCGCCTTTTGCGCCTGGGGCTCCTCCCCGGTGAAGGCGAAATGGGCCAGGGGGGCGATGCCGCCAACCTCGACGGGCAGCCCGCATGACTCGCCCAGCGCGCGCCAGCCTTCCTGGACCTGGGCACCCAGTGCTTTGAGATGCTCCGCCACATTCAGCTCGCGGTGCTTCTTCAACACAGCCAGGGCGGCGGCTGGGCCGACCCGCTCGGTAAACATGGTGCTGCTGATAAAACTTGTCTGGCACGCCTCCATGAAACCTTGCGTGCCGATCACGGCAGCGATGGCGTAGCCGTTGCCCAATGCCTTAGAGAACACTGCCGCGTCAGGCGTCACGCCGGAGAGAACGAGATGCGCTCCTCCGGTGTTCAGGCGCAGTCCGGCGGAGATCTCGTCGAATATAAGCGCTGCTCCGGCCTTGTCCGCGAGTTCCCGCACCCGCTCCAGAAAACCGGGGTCGGGGTTTGCGTTTCGGATGGGCTCCATGACCACTGCGGCGATTTCGCCTTGATTCGCGTCCAGGATGGCTTCCAGCTCCTCGGGGTGATTGTACCGGAAGGGCAGGGCGGTACCGGCGAGACAGGACGGCACGCCACGAGGGTCCAGCCCCGGCAGGAGGTGGCCCGACAAGGCGTTGTCCCCGCCCAGATTGGCTGCAAGATACCAATCGTGCCAGCCGTGGTAGCCGCAGAAGGCAATCTTGTCCTTGCCCGTGGCGGCCCTTGCCAGCCGAACGACCATGGCCATGGCTTCGCCGCCGGTGCGCGCCAGCCGGATCATTTCCGCCCAGGGGTGCAGGCGGCAGAGCTCTTCGGCCAGCAGGACCTCTTCGGGGCAGTTGAGCGAACTGGCCACGCCGTCGGCCACTGCCCGGCGCACAGCGTTATCGACGTCCGGATCGGCATAGCCCAGAACGCAGGCTCCGATGCCGGAGATGCTCATGTCCAGGTAGCGGTTGCCGTCCAGATCCCACACGTTCGCGCCTTGGGCGCGGTTGTAATACCCCGGCCAGACGCCCAGGGAGAACATGTCTGGGCGTTTGGAGAGAAGCTGGGTCATGCCGGGGATACGGCGCTTGGCCCGCTCCTGCATGGAGGCACACTGGGTGTTGGGGGCGCAGTTCATGATTTATCGGCTCTCCCAGAGGGTAGGGTTCAGAAGTCTTTCCTCTTCGTTCGGAAAGGATCGTTCAACAGTCTCGACCAGTCCGGGCACGGGAAGCATGTTCCAGACGGCGACGTTCTCACGCACCTGCTCAGGAGTTTCCGCCCCGACGAGCACCCGCCCTCCTGGGAATGCTGCCCGGGCATAGAGGAGCGCCGCCAAGCGCACCGGAAGAGCGAAACTGTCTGCCAGGGTGCGGACGGCCCGAAGCCTGGGGGCCGCAAACTGCATGTGGGCGGGCAGCGTTTCCGGGTCCATGAGCAGCAACCCCTGAAGAAACACGCTGCGCAGCATGAGCGTTTTTCCCTGCTTCAGCGCTGCGGTGCAGACCTGTGCGAAGCGGCGGTCCAAAATGTTGGCCGGAACCTGGAGCACGTCGACTCCGGGCCTGGACAGCGCGTCAAAGGCGGCTTGTGGCTGGTAGCAGGAGACGCCGACCTGGCTGGCCAGATGGTTGTCCAGGAGCGCCTGGGCGCTGTCCAGGCCGCCGGAATCCCACGACTCCAGGGCGCTCTCCCGGTGAAAGAGGATGCCAGCCAGCGTGTCCACACCCAGGCGTTCGATGCTGCTGCGTGCGCAGGCCAGCACGGCGGCCGGGTTTGCCGGATCAACCTCCGGCGGCAGCTTGGAAAACACCTCGACCTTGTCCCGGATGCCAAGCTCTGCGAGGCATCTGCCCAACACGGATTCGCTGTCGCCGTAGGCCGTGGCGGTGTCGAAGGCGCGCACGCCCCCCTTGAACGCCTGGGCCACGATGCGCAGGGCGGTCCGGTACTCGGGCTTGCCGGAAGCATTGGCAACCCCATAGGGCATGCCAAGCTGAACGCAACCCAGAACGAGGCCTCCAGCGGGGCTGTTCATCCCGTGGCTCCGTCTTCAGTCAGTTTCAGCACTTCGCAGATCACGTCCTCCACCTGTCGGTCAGTCATCGAAGGAAAGACCGGCAGGCTCAGTATGCGTTCGTAGGCCGCCTCGGCATTGGGACACAGCCCCGGCCCGTAACCCAAGAGATCGCGATAAAGAGGATGGAGGTAAACGGGGATATAGTGGACGTTCACGCCGACGCCAGCGGCGTGCAGCCGTTTGAACGCCACTCCCCTGTCCATCCCGGCGGGCAGCCGGATCACGAACAGGTGATAGGAGTGGCTGGCGTCTGGACTGAGCGCGAGTGGTTGAACGGACGAGGTGGCGAAGGCCTCCTGATAACGGGCGGCGATCTGCGTGCGTCGCTCGGTGAAGGCTGCCAGCTTGCCCAACTGGCTTAGGCCCAGTGCGCAGTGGATGTCACTCAAACGGTAGTTGAAGCCCGTCCGGGTTATTTCATAGACCCAGGAGCACTGTTCGCTGCGCTGGCGATGATCGGCGGAGATGCCGTGGTTGCGGATGGTTCTGAGCGCCGTGGCCATCGCAGCGTCACCGGTGGTGACCATGCCGCCTTCCCCGGTCGTGATGGGCTTCACCGGGTGGAAGCTGAAGGCCGTCAGGTCCGCCAGAGTCCCGACGGGCCTTGCGTCCCGGGTTGCGCCAAGAGAGTGGCAGGCGTCCGCCACCAGGGCGAGTCCCTTGTTGCTGCAGAGCGCGCCGAGGGCCTGGTAGTCGCAGGGCTGTCCGGCGTAATCCACGGCGATGACGGCCCTGGTTCGCTCCGTGACGCATGCCTCGACAGCCTCGGGCGAGATGAGCAGCGTGTCCGGGGCCACGTCGGCAAACACGGGAACTCCGCCTTGGTAGATCACGCAATTGGCCGTGGCCGCGAAGGTCATGGGGGGGACGATCACCTCGTCGCCAGGGCTGATGCCCAGCGCCGCCACTGCGCAATGCAGGGCCGCCGTGCCGCTGCTGACGGCCACGGCGTGGGGTGCGCCGACGACGCGTGCGAACGCGTGTTCAAAACGCTCCACAAGCGGCCCGGTGGTCAGATAGTCCGAGCGCAGGACTGAGACCACAGCCTCGATGTCGTCCGCGTCCAGGGTCTGTTTGCCGTAGGGGATCATAACGTGGCGATCAGCTCCCTAAGTTTTTGGACACTCAACCATTGCTCATTGGTGTGCGAATTGTACTCGAACTCTTCGTGGACGGTGCGCCACCCCTGGCCCTCATAGAGTGGGAGCATTTCCGGGATGTCTGGCCTGATGACGAAATAGTCGTCAAATTCATAGGTCTTGCGGGATTCCTCCAGCGGGATCATCACCTCGTGGAGCTTTTCGCCAGGCCGGATGCCCACGGTTTCCACGCGGCATTCTGGGCAGACTGCACGGGCCAGGTCCGCAATGCGCATGCTGGGAATCTTGGGGACGAACACCTCGCCGCCGATCATGCGTTCCATGCATTGCAGCACGAAGTTCACGCCGTGGTCCAGGGTTATCCAAAAGCGGGTCATGCGATCATCCGTGATGGACAAGACGCCGGATTCCCGCTGCTTCATGAACATGGGAATGACGCTGCCCCGGCTGCCAAGCACGTTGCCGTAGCGCACCACGGAAAAGGTTGTGTTGGAGTTGCCGGTGTAGGAGTTGCCTGCGATGAAGAGCTTGTCTGAGCAGAGCTTGGTCGCCCCGTAGAGATTGATGGGGTTGGCCGCCTTGTCCGTGGACAGGGCCACCACGCGCTTCACGCCACAGTCAATGGCCGCGTCAATGATGTTCTGAGCTCCAAGGACATTGGTTTTGATGGCCTCGAAGGGATTGTACTCGGCCTGGGGGACCTGCTTCAGGGCGGCGGCGTGGATGACGTAATCCGTGTCGCGGAAGGCGCGGTACAGCCTGTCCTTGTCGCGCACGTCTCCAAGGAAGAATCGGATGCAGGAATATCTCGCCAGCGGATAACTCTGCATCATCTCGTATTGCTTGAGCTCGTCACGGCTCAGAATAATGAGGCGCTTTGGCTTGAAGCGCTCCAATATTGCCTTTGTGCAGGCTTTCCCAAATGAACCGGTCCCCCCTGTAATGAGAATGGATTTGTCGTTCAGCATGATATGTCCTTTATTCGTTCGGGTGGATCAGATGGCGATTTTGTGAATGTGGTTATTGTTGGCGTCTGCCAGGAACAGATACTTTCCATGCCCAGAGTTGTAAACTGTTACACCGTCGATGTAGTAATTAAAGGTGTTCAGGACGTTCTCGTACGGAATGGTCTGTACGTTGTTGCCATATATGTCTACTTTGGTGAGCGCTCCAGGTGTGGAAACGAAGAACATGTTGTCTGTAAAGTCGAAGTTGATCACCCAGCGGTTCATCTGGCGGTAAATGCGGAAAGGTACAGATAAGTCTCGATCTATTCCGTAGAGAGCTGGGGGCTTCTGGTTGGCATAGAAAATCGACCCATTTCGGCAATGGATTCCGCCGGGGGTGTCAAGGCCGTCCATCTGGCGGACGAGCAGGGTGTTAGAGGGGCTCTCCAGGTCCAGGCGGACCAGCACGGCGTTGTGGTTGGAGTCGTCCGACGACTGGATGAATGCGTGGCGTCCGTCGAAATCGCCGTATATGGGCCTCCTAGAGTCGGTGTGTCCTGCCAGAAGCGAGTTGAAGTCGATCCTCTCGGTAATGGTGCCGCCGCGGCCGAAGCAGATGAGTTCCGACGTGTTGAAATCGCAGGTCCATATGTTTCCCGATGCGTCAGGAAAGATGCCTCTAGTGGAAATGAGGTCTCCGCTCATGTCACCCAGATAATCCCCTTGGACATCGAATACGGTGATTACGGGGGTCATGTCGTTGGCCACATAGAGATTGTCGTCATTCATGCACATAATAAAGGGACGGTCCAGACTTTTGTGGGTGAACGAGCCAACGGGCTCGACCCTGTAAGAGTGCCCGCAAGGTTGCGTGCTTCGAGTCTGTCCGTGCGATGCCTGGGTCAGGCGTTGGTGCAAACCTGCGTGGCCCGGCAAGGATCGGTGAAGCTTGCACCAAAGGTTCCTGGCTGCTTTTTCGCGCCCGTGTTTTGCGAGGCATTCCCCGGCAGCCATGAGGACGTCCAGATGGCGGGTGATGGCCCTGACCCGCTGTTGGCTGAGATAGCCGAAATCCGGGAGCATGAGGTAGTTGCCCGTCGGCAGGATCAGCTCGTTACGATGGACGTCTTCAAGGATGCCGATCTGTTCCATTTGGCGCGAAAACGCCAGGAGAAACGCCTCAATTCCCTCTTCAAGCGCGTTCAGACTGTTGTGGTCGCAAGGCACGACGAACGAAGCGGATTCCCGACCGCAAAGGCCGAGGATGTCTTGGAGGCGTTCGGCATGGGCATGGCAGACATCAAACACGGAGGTCGCTCCCGGTTCTGATTTTCCGGCGCATCAGGCAGAGCTGATACGTGGCCGTTTTGGCTGACTCCGGGGGGATGGGGTGCAGGTGCAGCCGGGAAGCCTCTGCGGCAGGCATGTCCAGCAGTTCCTCAGCCGTGGCGATGGTGAACGAGCCGTCGGGCTGGAACACGTCCGGGAAGGCCTGGCGTCCGGTGATGGGCTGGCCGCTGTCGCAGCGTATGCGCTGGGAAGAGCGGTAATCGAATATCCAGAGCGGCTGTTCCGGTATGTAGGGCAGCAGGAGGTCTATTGCGTCGAAGGTGCTTTCCGCCAGCACGGTGACCAGAAATCCGCTGTCAGGGGCCGTGGAACACGGGATGTTCATTGCCAGGACTCCGCTTGGCAGATTCGCCTCGAAAAAATTCTCAAGAACTGGACCGGAGATGTTCAGTGGTACTGTGCGGACTCGCAGGTGGCGCGATCTGGAAAAAGCGGGTTCGAGAATCAGGGTGAACCCCTTTCCCTCCCGATCTTCAACGACATGAACAGTGAAGCCGGGGTCGGCGGCGATCGCGTCTCCGGGAAGGCTTGCGCCCGCCGCGTCGCTGGCAGGGCACGCTTGCTTCCAGGAATCCTGCGGATAAACCCATCTGGCTTGATCGTCGGCAATGCGCCAAAGAACCCTGCTGCTGCGTGCGGCGTCCCATTGTGCGGGAGTGAGGACAGGATCGTAGGATACGCCCGAGTCGGAGTCCCTTATCAGGTGCATGACCGAGCCGGGGTTGGCCGCGATGTTGCGCCTGCCCCAGTCGAAAGTGAAGGGGAGGGTGACGGCTGGGTCCTGCCCCAGATGAAGGGCCGCATCGGTCGGCAGGGTTGCGCTCCTGTCGAGAAGGTGCACGATTCCGGAAAATTCGACGCTGTAGGGAATGTTGGCCTGGCAGGGATGATCGAGGGCCTTGAAGGCGCTGGAATGTATCCCGCCGGGGATGCCTGCGTGTTCGGTCAGGGCCTGTTCGATGTGCAGGGCAGTGAGGAGCGGGTTCCTGAAGTCTATGACGCAAACCGTGGCCTTCCGTTCCACGAGTCCGCCTTCGACCAGCCAGGTCAGGGACGCGCCTGTTCCGGGCGGCAACAATTCCTGACCCTCCGGCGGTCCGTCATGCCTGGGTTGCACATCCGGTCGGGCAATGCCGGACTCCCCGTTTGCCGGCGCCTCCTGCGGCATGATGTGTTCGCACACCTTGGGGTGTCCCATAGGCGTCAGACCGTCCCAGGGAGACCCGTAAACGACGTGAACCGCCTCGATCTGTAGAGAATCCGCCAGGGAAAGGGCGAGCTCCGCGAGGACATCCTGATTGTCCGCGAACATCCTCCACTGGGCGTCGTCCGCGATGAAGACCGGAAAGATGCAGATCATAAATCACTCTCAGCCGAAATCGAACATGTTGTTTTTGATGATCTCCTCGGCCAGTAGGAAATCCTCAGCGTAGTCGATGTCGATGAGGGAAATGGGGTCCTCAAGGATGTGGACGAAGGGAGCCTCGGTCAGGCTGGGGCTTCCGCAGGAAAACAAACCGTAGGGGCGCAGCATTTTCTCCGTGCTGGAACCGTACGAACTGAGCTTTCGGAAAAGGCCATCGCCGCCGTCATGCCAGTAACTCTCTCGGGTGAGGTCGCGGGCTGTGAATACCGGGCGTCTGCCCTCCATGCCTTTATGGGCCAGGGAGTTCATCAAGGAACGGTTGCGGAAGGGGTGCGTGGGCAGCAGGACGATGTTCATGTCCGGGTCGTATCCCTCGGCTTTCAGCTTGAGGTATACGTTGGAGATGGTGTCTTCGATTCTGGATTGGTCCCCCGCCAGTTGCAGTGGTCTCTTCAGGGCGACATCGCGACCGTAGCTGCGGGCTATGGCGGCGATTTCCTCATCCTCGGTAGAGACGACAACCCTGTCCACCCCCTCGATGCCCAAGGCTGCTTCTATTGAGTAGGCGACGAGCGGCTTGCCGCAGAGCGGAAGCGCGTTTTTGCGTGGCAGCCCCTTGGAGCCGCCGCGCGCAGGTATGATGGCGACCACGCGGGGCCGTTTCACTGAACCCGTCGGCTGGACTGCATGAGAACACAAGGCGGAAATATGATGTGTGCATGGGAACAGATGCTCGACTGAACGTGCCATGTGCCCATAATCATTCTCAAGGTGAGGGATGGACTCTCCCGAAGGGTGCGTCGGGGCTGTCAGGGGCTGCATATTGTTCATAACTTTTAGCCTGTTGAAAGTGCGCTGTCAATGCGCTGGCGCTTCAGTCATTCACTCTATGAATGAATCGGTCGTTTCTCCAATCCCTTTAGGCGATGAAGAAAGAAAGTCCACACGGCAACTCATGCAGTTACGCAGCCACCTGTGCTCGGTCGCTGGTTGGGCGCATCCGGTAACCAAACTCCGTTTGATGTGATGCGGGGTCACATCCGTTCCGCAGGGAGTGCCTGAATCTGGGCAGCCCTCCAGCAACGGGGTGAGCCACCAGATTTTTGACACTTCGCAAGGGGCAGGTCATGAGCATGAAGACCGGTAGTATCCTGGCCTGGGCGATATCCATGGTTTTCATGACAGCTCCTTGAAGAACTTCCTGGGGATATGCAACGTGCGTGCCGACCGCCCGGCGCACTTGGCCCCGTACGCCGGTGGCGGCGAAACACGCTTTTCGCTTGGGAAACCTGCGGGCATCGTGCTAAACACGAGAAAACCAGTCCGCAAGGAGCTCCCATGTCCGTACCGGTCAGCCCCTACACCATACTCGCCCTGGCCCCTTTCGGGCCGGTCCCGGCCAGCGGGTACAAGCCGCGCCTGACAGAAGCCGACATCTACACCCTGGACGAGGCCCTGGCCGAGATCGGGCCGCGCTTCTGGGTGGAACTGCCGCGAGACGTCTGCCCCCAGGGCGGTCTGGATGTGGCCGTTACCTCGCTTGCCGGATTCAGACCGGAGAATCTGGTGAAGAATACGCCCTATCTGGCCGACCTGGAGGCCTGCCGGACCTTCCTGGCCCAGGCCCGCAACGCAAACGCCGCGCCCCAGGCCGTGGCGGCGGACGTGAAGCGCCAGTGGCCCGGACTGGAGCTTGACCTCTCCCTGCCCCAGGCCGCGCCCGCGCGCGAGTCGGCCAACTCTGACGCCCTCGACGATATTCTTTCCATGGTGGCCACGGAGGCTTCGCCTGCCGGGGGCGCACCCGGTGGTCCAGCCAATCTGGCCGGATGGCAGGCCCAGGCGGAGACGCTTCTTGCGCGCGCCCTGGCGGCAGTCTTTGCCGACCCGCAGTTCCGCACTTACGAGGCCGCCTGGCGCGGGGCGGAGTGTCTGGCCCGCAAGGCTGGTGTAAAGGAGGGCGGGCGGGTGCGCCTGCTCTTGTGCCCGGTGTCGCCGGAGACCCTGGCCGACGCCCTGGGCGCGCTGGCCGTGCAGCTCATCCAGGACACCCCGCATCTGGCCCTGGTGGACCAGGGCTTCGACAACTCGCCCGCCAGCATAGAGCTTCTGGGGCAGGTGCTGGCCTTCGCGGACACCCTGCTGGTCCCGGTGGCGACCTCGGTGGCGCTTGATTTCTTCCGCGTCGGGTCCTGGCGCGAACTCTCAAAGCTTGGCTACCTGAAGGCCGCCTTTGCCGACGCCCAGTACGCCAAGTTCCGCAAGCTGGCGGAGCATCCCGGCGCGTCGCGCCTCATGCTCACGCTGAACTCCTTCCTGTCGCGCGCGCCGTATGGTCCGGGTAATGCGGCCCGCCCGGTGGCCTTCACCGAGGCCGCGCCCCTGTGGCTCTCTTCGGCCTGGGCCGTGGGCGCGCTGGCCGCCAAGAGCGTGATCCAGTACGGCTGGCCGTCCCGTCTGTCGGACTACAGGACGATATATCTGGAGGAGCTGGCCGTGTTCGACAGCGGGGAAGGCCCTGCGGCCACGCAGGGGCTCTTCGACGAGAACCGCATCGCGGAATTGATGGAGGCCGGGTTCTCCCCGGTGGTGGGCGCGCGCGGGCGCGACATGGCCATGCTGCCCAGGCAGACCGCGCTGGACGGCGGTTCGTTCGTGTTTCAGCTGTTCTTCGGGCGCGTGGTGAGCCATTTGCTCCAGGTCCGGGAAAACGCCCCGGAATCCGCGCATGACGACCCCGCCGGGGCGGTGCGCCAGGCGCTCATGGACCTCTTCAACCAGACGGACCAGACTCCCCCCCCCGACCTGACCGTGGACGCTGGTCAGGAGTCTGGTCAGGAGGAGGGCGGGCGCATCCCCGTGACCATCGCCTTCACTCCGCCGCGCACCGTGATGGGCGGGGAGCGGCTGACCTTCGGCTTCGGCTGGTGACGCAAAAGGCCCGGCGGACCGCGCTGGACCTGCCGGGCCGTCATTTCCTGGGTAGCTGGCCTTACTTGAGGCTCACCACATACATCTCGGCCTCGTCGCCTTCGGGGAACGACCCGAACGCGGCGCTCTTGGGGTAGCCCTTCACCCGCACGTAATACGAACTCTTGTCGTCCAGGGCGTTCTTCACCGCCCAGGCCGTGAACTCGCTCTCGCCCATGGCGAACTTCACGCCCTTCATGGGGTATTCCAGGGTGGCCTTTTCCGGGACGGTACCGCGCGGGCCTGCGCCGTGAGCGTCCACTTCCGCGCCCTCCCCGGCCACCCCGAAGATCGCGCCCGCCCACTGGTGCCCCTCGGCGGGGCCGATCTCGAACCACTGGCCCAAACCCGGCAGCGGGTGGATGTCCAGGCGGTAGTCCACGGCGAGCTTGGGCACGGGGGTGTTAGCCTTGGCCACCAGCTTGGGCATGAGGGTCGCGTCGTCGGCGGCGATGATCGCGCCCTTCAAGGGCGTTGGCAGCGTGGCCGGGTCCAGCGCGCCTCCATCGGGCAGCAGCACGATGGGGAAGCCGTGGCCCTTCATGGCCTGCACCATGGCCGCCAGCATGGCGAGGCCGTAGCGCTTGGTTTCGTCCGCGAAGCTGGCAGGTGTGCCCTTCACCACCCACACGGCGGTTTCCGGCTTGGATATCTCAGAGAACGCGCCCGCCCACTGCATCTTATCCAGATCGTCCACCCAGAAGTGGCCGTTCACTCCCAGGCCGTAGCGGTGGATCGCCTCGAACAGGGCGCGTCCCTTTTCCTCGTCCTTTTCCAGGATGGTCACCCAGATGCTCTTGGTCATGGCCCAGCCTTTGCTTATGGTTTCGCGAAGAGGATTTTGCTTTGTTTCAAAGCATGCTATAGACCAAGCAGCACGGCTAGGACAACACTCTTTCCAGGTGCGGGAGCGCAATCGATGACCACAGCCGCAAAATGGGTGCTGGCACTTTTCCTGATCGTGGCGGCTGGTTTTGCCGCGCTCGGGGCCGGGCACCGTGAGCGTGCCGCCAGAATCCACGAGTCCCCCGCCACAAATTCACAGGACATCGCCAATTATCTGAGTCTCTTGCGAGGCGAGCGCCCCTGGGCAGCCGCTCCTGCCGCGCTTTCCGGCAGGCTTGTGGGCGCGGCCAGCTCCCAGCTTGGGCGCGGCTACGTGTATGGCGGCGCCACCCCCGCCGGGTTCGACTGTTCCGGCTTCACCAGTTGGGCCTACGCCAAGGCCGGAGCCTCCTTGCCGCGCACGTCAGGACAGCAGTTCCGGGCCGGGACGCCCGTGGCCGCCTCGGCGCTTCGTCCTGGCGATCTGGTGTTTTTCGGTTCTGGCAATTCAGGCGGCGCAGGAGAGAGGGTTGGGCACGTGGGCATCTACCTGTCGCAGGGGCGCTTCATCCACAGCTCACGCCACTCCGGGCAGGTGGCCGTGGACGACCTCTCCGGCGCGTACTGGAGCAAAAACTACGCGGGCGCGCGCCGGGTGCTGGCCGCAGGGGAGCAGCGGCCATGAGGGCGCTTATTCTCGCCATGCTGCTTCTGGGGCTTGCCGCCGCCGCGCATGCCATGCCGCTAAACGACATCCAGATGGTGCAGAAGGCCCGCTTCCCCTTTGACGCCACCATGACCGTGCAGGAGGCCATGGACCGCTACTCCTACTTCAGCCGCGTCACCTGGGCGGTCTACTACGACATCAACAACAAGAAGATCGTGGAGGCGCGCGGCTACTTCGACATGAACAAGATTAAGACGCGCACCGACACCGCCACCTGCGTCACCCGCGCCGGAAATTACGTGGGGCTGAACGACGGCCAGCCGTTTTTGATTCTTCAGTACAGACCGGATTTCCTGAAGCAGCGCGCTGAGCTGTTCTATTCCGGCCTGTGGGGGCTCTACGACGACGCCCGCCTGGACGACACGGACCTCTTGTGGGCCAAAGCTCTGGTGACCGACGAGTTGCCGAGCCCCACGCCGCTGTGCAACATGAGCCTGGATCAGCTCTCGCCGCTTGACCAGCTGGCCATACAGGAAGCGCCCGTGCACGACCCCGGCGCGCCCGCGCCCGAGAAGCAGACGCCGGAAGGGACGCCGCGCGTCTCGCCCGACCACACGCCGCAATCCGTGCAGCCAGCGCCCAAATCGGCTGCCGCCACGGCCAAACAGGCGTCCGAGACGCCGCCCACGCCGACGAAGACAGGGAGATAAATCGTAAAGGCAGAAGATGCCTCCGGCGGCCAGGGGGAGAAGCCTCCCCCTGGACCCGGCTTTCCGCTTCGCGTCGTTGATCGTCAGGTCGCCGACGGGGCGATCATCCCAGCGTCAGCACCGTCACCTGACTCGGCGCGATGGTCATACCTACGGCGTTCGGCAGTTCGACAAGGCAATTCTGGCGCGTCAGGCTGGTCAGCCGCTGGCAGGGCGCGGCGTCCATGAAAATCGTAATGCACCCCAGCGTATAGTCGGTCATCCCCGACTCCATGTGCGACACCACCCCCATCTCCACGCCCGGTTCGTCGCCCTCGCTCACCAGCCCCATGGACATCAGGTTGATCACCGGCATGCAGTCGATGGTGATGTTGTCCGCCGCAGGCTGCGTGGTGATGGACTCCGCAATGTTGGGATACGGGATGGGCACCGGCACCACGATGGGCGTCAGGCACACGTCGGGGAAAGCGAAATCCACTCCGGCTCCGAGCGTCAGTGCAAACATGCTATAACTCCTATGCCTGGACCGGGCTGAAGGCTTCCGCCTCGGCCATGTCCTTGTTGGTGGGGCGCACCAGAGCGCGCTCGGTCATGTCGTACACGGCGTGCTCATCGAGCATCATGTGCAGGTTGGCCATGGTCATCACGGCGCGGGTGAAGTCCGCCGCCGTGCAGTCCGCGCGCGAGAAATCCGCATGCCGCAGGTCGCACCCGATGAACTTCGCGCCCCGGCACACGGCCTTGGCAAAACCGCACTTGAAGAGCTTCGCGCCCGTGAGGTCCGCCGCCGCGAGGTTGGCCTCGCTGAAGGACGAGTTGACGAACGTGCCGCCTGCGAGCTTGGCGGTCTTCAGGTTGGCCCCCAGATAGAGCGACTTGGAGCCGTCCGCCCCGGTGAAGTCCGCGCCCTCCAGGTTGGCCTTGCCGAAGTGGCAGTAGCCAAGCCGCGCCTTGACGAACGTCGCCCCGGCCATGTTGGAGTTCGAGAAATTCACCTGATTGAGCGAGAGCCCCGAAAAATCCTGCCCGGACAGGTCGCAGCCGGTGAGCAGTGCCTTGTCGAAGCGCACGTCCTTGAAGGCCACGCCTTTCAGGTCGCAGCCGGTGAGCAGGGCCTTGATGAACACGGCTCCGGCCAGATCGACCTTGGCGAAGCTGGAGTTGCGCAGGGTGAGCTTCTCGAGCGTGGCCCCGGTGAGCTTCGCGCCGTCGAACTTGGCTTTCTCCACCACGGACCAGTAGAGCTTCGCGCCGCTGAGGTCGGCCCCGGTGAAATCGGACCCGGACAGAAGCGTCATCATGGTGGTGACGCCTTTGAGGCTGGCCCCGGCGAACACGGTCTTGGAGAGGTTCATCTTGGTCAGGTCGCAGCCGTCGAGGGTCGCTCCGGAGAAGTCGCATCCCTTGAACCCCGCGTCCTTGATGGTGGCCCCGGCCAGAGTAGCCCCCTTGAAGCTGACGCGTTCGAAGCGGATGCCGGTGAGGTCCGCGTGCGAGAGGTCAAGCCCCGAGAGGTCCGCTCCGATGACGGGGCGGCGGTCGCGGGCGGCGTCCAGTATGTCCTGGCGGGTCATGGCTACTCCAGGAGATCGGCCCGCTGGTGCAGGGCGGTCAGTTTGAGGTTCGCGCCGTCGAAGCGGGTCTGGCCCACCACGGCCTTGTGGAAGTCCACGCCGAAGCAGTTCGCGCCGCGAAGGTCCGCAGACACGATGCGCGTCTTGGAGAGCGACCCCAGCAGCAGGTCCGCGCCGTTTAGGTCAGCGCCTTCCAGATCGGAACTCGGGAACGATGTCCCGCGCGCGCTGATCCCGCGCAGGTTGGCCCGCGTGAGGTTCGAGCCCTCGATGCGGCAGCCCGAGAATGCGCTCTTGCGGAAATCCGCGCCGGACAGGTCGCAGCCGCGTACGCACAGGGTCTGGGCGCGAACTCCGGTGAAGTCGCAGCCGGGCAGGGCGCAGTCCGCCAGGGCTCCTTTCTTGAACGTGGCCTTGGAGAAGCTGACGCCTGATCCGGTACACTCCTGAAGCTGGGTGCTGGCAAGCAGCGCGTCGGAAAAGTCCGCGCCGGACAGGTCGCACTTGCGGATGAGCACCCGCTCCATGGCGGTCTCGCGCAGCACCGCTCCGGCAAGCAGGCACTCCTGCACGGCGGTGAGCTTGAGCGTGGCACCGGAGAACACGGCCTTGGACAGATTGGCCTTGTTGAAGGAGGCCATAAGCAGGTTCGCGCCCGAGAGGTCCGCGCCCTCCATGTCCGCCTGCTTCATGCTGGCTTGGCGCATGTCCGCGTTTTGCAGTCCGGCCTTCTTGAAGTTGGTCTTCATGAGCATGGCCTGGTCGAAGCGCGCGCCCTGGAGGCTCGCGCCGCCAAAATCCGCGCCCTGAGCCATGGATTTGGCGAACAGGCACCCGTCCAGGCGCGCGCCTGCGAACTTGGTCCCGGCTAGACGGCAGCCCGTGAAGTCCGCGCCGGAGAGATCGAGCCCGGAGAGGTCCACGTCGGCAAGCACGGCCTGGGACAGGCTCCTGCCTGCGGCGTGCATGTCGATGACCTCCTGGCGGGTGCGCGGCACCATGGCTTCGATGTCCATGCCTGCGGCCTTGAACTGGGCCTTCATGTCTTCCGGGATGCCTCCCGGAGCGGCCTTGACCGCCTCGATCTTCTTGGCGGCCTCGGCCAGTTGCTTCTGGCCGTCCTGCCAGCGGGCCTCGGAGTCGGCCCCCAGGGACTTGGCCTGGGCTGCGGCCTTGACCATGTCCGCCTCCTTGTCCGGCGGCAGCGCGCCCATGGCCTTGAGCTGGTCGCGCTTGGCCAGGATGTCGGAGGAGATCTTGTCGCCCAGCTGGTTGAAGGGGGTGCGCGGTGCGGCCTTGGCGTCGGCCATTATCTGGTCGTAGTCCTGGCCGTGCTTGGCCATGGCCTCTCGCGCCTGGGTTTCCAGGTCCTTCATGGTGGCTTTCAGAGGCTCGAACTTTGCTTCGTGGAAGGCCCGCACCTCGCCGATGGCAGTCTGCACCAGCCCGGCGATGTCCGGCATGGCCGGGCGCTTCTTGGGCGGAGCAGGGCCGAAGGCGGGTTCCGGCTCGTCTTCCGGCATGCCTATGGATGCCGGGGGCAGGGCGTCGAATATGATTTCGCGCAGGTCCACCTGCTCTTGTCTGGCCAACAGGCAGTTGGCCCCTTTGGGCAGCGTGAGCCACTGGGCCTTGTCCGAGAGCTTCAGGTACGGCGCTGCCTGGGTTAGGCTCTTCTGCTGCCCGGCTGGCGCGAGCACCAGCACTGCGGGCGCGGTCTTGAGGGCCTTGGCCGCCTCCGGCGGCGGGGGAGTGTCCGCGCTGGGCAGGGCCAGGACGTGGCACACGTCGCCTACCTCCTGCTCCACAAGCCAGGCTTCCATCTCCAGTCCGACAAGAGCCACCGGGGCATTCTCGTCCGGCGCGGCCAGCCACAGCAGGGCCGTGGCGGAACCGGGAACCAGGAAGGCTGCGTCGCCAATTTCTGTTATCTGCTCCGATTGCGGCCAGTCCGGCGCCATCAGGATGCGCGTGAGCTTTTTGCCTTCGAAGCGGGGCAGCACCAGCCCGCGCGGCAGGGTGAACTCGCCTGCGGGCAACCCCCAGTCCGCACCGTTTTCGACCTTCGGTTCTGGGTTGTAGCCGATCCAGGCCGCGTTCAGCGTTCGGTTCTTGAGGCCCATGGAGTGCACGCGACCCATGAGCGCCGGGTCGTTCTCGAAAGTGCGGCGGCTCTGCACGACGAAATCAAAGCCCCGGTCGTGCCAGGGGCCAAATCCCGAGCCCGGCTCCGGCAGCGGGTTGTCCGGGTCTATGCCTGCCTTGGCCAGCTGCTCCGGCGTGGCGGACGCCTTCAGGCGCGCGCTTGCGTCCTGTATCATGTCCGCTTTCATGGCCGTGAGCTGGGTCTTGGTCTGGGTGGCCTTGGCCGTGGCCTGGTCGATCTTCTGGGCGGTCTGGGCGAGCTTCTCCCGCTTGGACGCGAACGAGGCCGGGTCCAGGGCCGCGCGCCAGCCGAACTTGTCCTGGAACTGGCGTGCCATGGCCTCCATCTTATCCAGGGTGGCGAACCCGGAGGCGATGGCCTGCTGCCCCATGGCCCCGATCTCAACCGGTTCGCGCGGCATGACCGGCGTCAGCCCCATGGCGCGGGCCTTGGTCTGGGCGATGTCCTTGAAGACGCGGTTAAATTTGAGAAGCTCCCGGTTCACCTTCTGGTTCACGTCCGGGATCACCGGCTTCACCGGCTTCATGGCCGCCACGCGTTTGTTCTGGGCTTCCAGGTGCCAGGATATGTCCTTGGGCGCTTCTCCCATGGCCTCGGTGGCCATGTAGGCGTAGCGCAGGTCGGCCATGTCGTCTCGCTCGGTGGCGAAGGCCCCGCGAAAGATGACGACGCCTTTGCCGACCTCGGGGAACAGCCACAGGGTGTCGCGGCGAAGCGTCACTTCCTCGAAGGTGTCCTCTTCGGGCGGCGCTTTGGGGGCTTTCTTGCGGGTCAAAAACAGGCGCACCGCGAACTGCGGCAGGCGCGAAGCTATCAGCTGGCGCTTGGGATGCATGTTGACGATCTCAAGGGCTTCGCCGCCCTTGAAGAAGTCCTGCGCCCACTGGTCCTGCGGCCCGTTCAGGAAGAACTCCGGGTCCAGGTCGTCCGGGTAGTAGGGCCAGCGCTCGGTTTTCCAGGTCTCGTCGTAGGTTCCGGCCTTTTTCTGGCGCTCGGGATGCATGACGTCGCGGGGCAGGAACGACGCCGGTTCGGGTGCGTCCTGCGGGGAACCGATCAACTGGCCGGGATATTCCACGTTGGGCAGTTGCTCCGGCGTATTTCCGGGCTTGGCGGGCAGGCCCCTGCCCTTAGGATTTCGCGCGTCCGCCGCTCCGCCGAAGGCCCGCTCCCAGGTCAGCGGCATCTGCGTGAAGGGCGCGGGGTCGCTTATGCCCACGATGGTCCCTCCGGCCATGGTCCAGCGCCGGTCGCCGAAGACGTTCAGGGTCTTCTGTCTGCCGCCCACCGTGAGGCTCACCTGGGCGGCCTGCCGGGCTTTCCCGTCCGGGGCGAAGCATTTCCCGGCCAGCAGCACCTCGGCGCGCGGCTTGGGCAGGCCCGGATCAAGCACCGGCGGCTGCGGCAGGAGCTTCATGACCTGGGGCCACATGTCCTTGTCCGGCAGGGGCGATTCGGGGTCGTCCAGGTCGAAATAGACCATGACGGTGCATACCAGGCGCATTCTGCCCATGATGGCCGTGGGCAGGAACATGGGGCTGTGGTGCTGCTCTTTGAGTATCTTCATGCTGTGATTCCTGGTGATTCGTACCGGTGCTCTCTTTTGGACATGCCGGGGGTCATACGAAGCCCACCTCTCCGGCCACCACGTTGACCACACCCCACAGGTTGGAGACGTCTCCCGCCATGCTGGTGATCTGCCCCGCCTGGGTATTCACTTCGCCCCGCACCTGTTCCACCGAGGCGGCCACCTCGTTCTTGGAGGCCAGAACTTCCGCTTTGGTGGCGATGGTCGCATCAATGTTCACGCAGAGGAAGTCGATGTCGGCGGCGATTTTTTCCTCCTGGGCGGTCAGTTCGTTCTTGGTGGCGTAGGTCCGCTGGCATTCTGCGGTCACGTCCTGCTTGGCTGCGTTGAGCTCATCCTTTGTGACGGCCAAGCTCGTCAAGCTCGTCAATACTCTCGCATGATTGTCCGTAATGACGGTATATTCGTCTGTGATGGCGGTCTTTTCGGCGGCTAGCTCCTGCTTTGTGGCGTAGATGTGGGTGAGTTCCCCCTTCAGGTGCTCCTCCGCGCTGGAGTAGGCCAGCTTGGTGGGGAACTGGTACTCCACCAGCCCGCCGATAACCGTGTCGATCTGCGCCCCCAGCACCGTGGATGTGTCGATCCCGCCCACGATCTCGTTCTTGTTGCCGATGATGATCTCAATGCTCTCCTGAGCCTTCACCGTGAGCGGTCCCGCGCTGAAGAGCTTCAGGCCGTCCGGGCTCTCGGCCCATTCCCAGTTGGCCAGCGAGTCACTGGTGGTCTGGGAGTCGAACTTCCATGTGGGCGGCTCCTCGTCGTCGGGGTCGTTGTGGGAGCCGATGCGCACGAAGGCCTGCTGGGTGGGGCTGGAGAGCAGGATGCGCTGGCTGCCCTCCTGGTCCTCGAAGTGGATGAGGTTGCCCCCCGAGGTGGTGATGCGCGACTGGGTCTGGGTCTGGTCCGTGACCGGGCTCTGGGTCTCGGGGTTTGGGATGGCCGCCGCGATGAGGGGCCGGTCCGGGTCGCCTTCGATGAAGCTTAAAATCACCTCGCAGCCCTTGTGCAGGGGCATGTGCATGCCGAAGCCCGCCCCGGCGTAGGGCTGGGCCATGCGCACCCAGGCCGAGGCGTGGCCGTCCTTTCTGCCGGAAAGATCAAAAGGCAGGATGACTTTGTAGCGCCCCTGGGAGTCCACCTCCGCGTATTGGCCGGAGCCTGCCGCGTCCACCTTGGCGTTCAGCGTCCCGGCTATTCTGGGGCGCTGGGTGGCAAGCTCCGCCCGAAACTGCGCCGTGGCCGGGATGGCCGTGAAGGTGTTGCGGTAATACAGCGTTTCCTTGTGGGCGTCGGCGTCGGCGGAGTCGGTGGTAAGCCCGAGCCCCGACACCAGCCAGCCCTCCTGCGAACCCTCGTGGCGACAGGCGATGGTCTGGTATTTCTGGTTGTAGCTGTCGCGGTAGTGGTCGGTGATGGCGAAGGTGTAGCCGGGGCGCACGAAGGGGATGGCCGAGGTGCCGGTAAATATCTGCTCGCGGCACTGGTATTCCTGGGCGCGGATCTTGGCCAGGGCGTTGCCCTGGCTGGCCGTCTTGAAGTGCAGCCCGTAGAGGTAGCGCACACCCTGGCCGTTTCGGCTGACCAGGGCTTCGCCCTGCACCTCCAGGGAGGGGGTCTCGTAGTTGTAGTCCTTCAGCTGAACCTTCTGGGGCAGGCGCTTGCGGGTGAGGATGAAGTCCGTGACCACCTCCTCGCCGTGCCCGGCCTGCATGGTGGAGGGCGGCGAGTAGCGGAAGCTCGCGCCCTGGGGCATGGGCGTGTGGGCGGTAAGCGTGTCTGTTATGACCAGCTTCTCGCTGGAGTGGCCCTGCTCGAAAAAGTAATACAGGCCGTCTCGCTCCATCCAGCGCGACGCGAACTCGAAGTGCGTCTCGCCGTACTGGCAGATGTAGTCCCAGGTGGGGTAGTTCTGCTGGAGGGTGATCTTGAAGTCGATGCCTGGGTTCAGACCGCCGTCTTTGAGCACCGCCGTAAGAAACTGCTGGTTGTTCTGGTTCAGGAAGATCTGGTTGTGGGTGGTCTGGGTGAGCCACCAGGCCTTGGGCACCAGCACGGCCCGGTAGAACGAGTACGGCCCGGAATGCGAGAGCTGCTCGAAGCGCTCCAGGATGCCGTGGAAGGGGATGTTCCCCTGCTGGCGCAGGATGGTGAAGGTGGCCGTGTTGGTCAGGGCCTTTTCGAAGTCCACGTCCTTGTCGCCCGCGTAGAGCACGATCTCGAAGCGGTACAACTCCGAAAGTCCCTCTTCCCCGGTGAAGCGCACCACGTGGAAGGTGTTCTTGTCGAACCCCTGTATGTCGAAGCTGAATTTCTGGCGGGAGTCGTCGGTCATTACGGTACGTCCTTGGCACCGTCGCGCAGCGCTGCCGCGCGTTCCTGACGGCGCGGCTTCCTTGCGGACGGTTCATGCGGTTCCCTGCTCTCGGCCAGGAGAACCGTGCGATTGATTTTGGTAAGTATTCTCATATGTTCTTAGACGGCATCAGACGAAGCCGACCTCTCCCGCCACGACGCTGACCACTCCCCACAGGTTGGAGACGTCCGCTGCCATGCTGGTGATCTCCCCGGCGTTCTGTTCCAGTTCGCCGATGGTCTGGGTGTGCTGCCCGATGGTCTGGTCGTGCTGTCCAATTGTGAGCGTATGTTGCCCGATGGTCTGGTCGTGCTGCCCGATGGTCAGGGTGTGCTGTCCGATGGTCTGGGTGTGCTGGCCAATCGTGTTGTCGTGCTGGCCAATGGTCTGGGTGTGCTGGCCAATCGTGTTGTCGTGCTGGCCAATGGTCAGGGTGTGTTGGCCGATGGTCTGGTCGTGCTGCCCTATGGTCAGCGTATGCTGTCCGATGGTGTTGGTGTGCTGCCCCACGGTCTGCTGGAGGTCGGCGTACACTTGGTCCTTCAGGGTGGCGGCCTCCTGGACGCTGGCGCGCATCTCCTTCCAGACGGGGGAGAATTCGGTGTGCACTGCGCAGTTGGTGGTGATGGACATACCCACGATGAAGGTGATGTTCGCGCCGATGGCGTTGCAGGAGTAAACGCCCAGGGTGGTCTGGGTGTTGTCCGCCAGCACGATCTGGTTGGCGAACTCGGCCTTCACGTTGAACCACTGGGGAGTGGTCAGGTTGATGCCGTCGTTGGCCATTTCGCTCATCACGTCGCTGAAGCTGGCCGGGTCGTTGTGCGCGCCGATGCGGATGTAGTCCCCCTTGGCCGTGGAGTGCAGCAGGATGCGCTCCGAGCCCTGCTGGTCCTGGATGTGGATCAGGTTGCCCCCGGCGGAGGTGATGTTGGCCATGGTCTGGTTGCCGCTGGTCACCATGGAGGGGGTCTCCGGGTTGGGCACGGCCCCGGCGATAACGGGCTGGTCCGGGTCGCCCTCGTAGTGGATCACGGCCACCTCGGTGCCCTTGTGCAGGGGGAAGTGCATGCCGTGGTTCTGGCCCGCGTAAGGTTGGATCATGCGCAGCCAGGTGGAGGCGTGCCCTTCTTTGCGCCCCGAGAGGTCGAAGGGCATGATGACCTTGTAGCGGCCCTGGTCGTCAAGCTCCGCGTACTGGCCGGAGCCCTCGGCGTCGATCACGGCTTTCAGCGCGCCGTCGATCAGAGGCTTGTGGGTCGTGAGCTCCGCGCGGAACTGCACGTCCACCGGGATGGCCGCGAAGGCGTTGCGGTAGAAGAGTCTGTCGCCGAGCCCCGCCGCCCCCATGCCAGACACGAGCCAGCTCTCCTGCGCGCCCTCGTGCTTGACCTCGATCAGCAGGTACTTCTGGTTGAAGCTGTCGCGGTAGTGCTTCTCCAGGGTGGCCACGTAGCCGGGTTGCAGGAAGGGGGCGTTTGATTCGCCGAAGAACACCTGCTCGCGGCACTTGAAACCCTGGGCGCGCAGACCGGCCAGGGACGTGGCCTCCGAGACGGTGCGCAGGTGCCCGCCGTGGGTGTACACGGTACCGGAGCCGTCCTGGCTGACCAGGGCCTTGCCCTGGATGTCCAGGCTTGGGGTCTGGTAGTTGTAGTCTTTCAGCAGCACCTCTTTGGGCAGGCGGCGCTGTTCGCAGCGGAAGTTCTTGACGGCCTTGCCGGTGATGTCCGCGTCCAGGCCGCTCTGCTCGGCGTAGGTCAGGGTGTCGCCGCCGGGGTGCGGGTTGTGGATGTTCAAGCTGTCGGTGATTTCGACCTTCTCCTGCTGGCCGGACTGGTCGAAGAAGAAGTAGAAGCCGTTGCGCTCCATCCAGCGGGACACGAAGTTGAAGTGGGTCTCGTTGTACTGGCAGACGTACTCGCGCTTGTCGTAGCTGTGCGACGCGGAGAGTTCGAAGTCCAGCCCCTGGGACAGCCCCCCGTCGCTCAGGCATTGGCTGATGTTCTGGGTGACGTCCTGGTTCAGGAAGATCTGGTTGTGCCGGGTCAGGGTGAGCTGCCAGGCCTTGGGAACCAGCAAGGCCCGGTAGATCACGTGCTTGTCGGCCATCTGGAGCTGCTGGAAGTCCCGCAGGATGCCGTGCCAGACCAGATCGCTGCTTCCCTGGCGCCTGATGGTGAATTTGGCCGTGCCGGAGAGCGCCTTGCCGAAATCCACGGAGGCGTTCTCGGACAAAAGCGTCAGGTCGAACTGGTACAGGCGTGACAGCCCCTCGGTTCCCGTGAAGCGCACCACATGGAAGGTATCGGGCTCCAGGGTGGAGACCGAGAAGGTGAAGCTTGGCTGGTCGATGCTCATTTCGTCCTCGTTCCCCGTTGGATCGCGCTCAGCTTCTGGCCTGGGCCTCATGCGTCAGGCAGGGTCGGATATTTAATGCTCAAGGGCTCCCGCCTCGCCGGATCGGGAATTGATCCGGTTTTCAGCGCGCAAATGCCCCTTCAAATCACAGTGAACTCTCCGGTGATCGTCTGGGTTGACGCGTTGGTATGGGTGGCATCAGCCGAAGTCACGTTCAGGTCCCCCGAGGTCACGGTGGTGTCGCCGCTGATCTGGTTCATCTGCCCCACGTTGATGTCGTGCTGTCCGAGGGTCTGGATCAGATGCGCGGCAAAGGTGTCAATCTCGCCAATGATGTCCTCGATTTCCCCGATGGTCCTAGTGTTCTTCCCCACGGTTTCCTGGACTTCGCCGATGGTCTTGCTGTGCTCGACGACGACCTTGGTGAGAGTTCCCACCATGCGCGACTGATCGGCAACGGTCTCGGTCAGGTTGGCGATGGCCTTGGTGCGCCGGGCGATGACCACAGTATGGTTGGCCACAGTTTCTGCGAGTTCTCCGGCAATCTTGGTTTTCATTGCGTTGGTTTCACGCACGCTGCCGCGCATCTCCTCCCAGAGGGGGGCGAACTCCGTGTGCGCGGCGCACTTGAACTCCGTGGAAAAACCTACGGTTGTTTTCTGCAAGCCGCCGATATAGTTGGACATGCCAACGCCGATGGTGGTGGAGGTGTTGTCGCCGAGGATCAAGGAGTTGTAAAAGCCCGCCTTCACCGTGAGCGCCTGCGGGGTATAGAGAGATATCCCGCCGCCTGCGGCTTTGAAGGCGGCCATACTGGTTGGGCTGGGCTCCGCGCCGGAAGCCTTCGTCGGCGCCGCATTGGAAGCCGGGGCGCTCCCCATGCTGGGGGGGGAGGTGGAGCCGCCTTCGCCCGGATCGTTGGGCGCGCCGATGCGGATGAACTCCCCCTTGGCCGAGGAGTGCAGCAGGATGCGCTCGCTGCCCTCCCGGTCCTCCATATGGATGCGGTTGCCGCCGCTGGTGGTGATATTGGCCATGGTCTGGTTGTCCGCCGTGACCACCGAGGGGGTCTGGAGGTTGGGCAGGGCTCCTGCGATCATGGGCCGGTCCGGGTCGCCCTCGTAGAAGCTGACGATAACCTCCGTGCCCTTGTGCAGGGGGAAATGCATACCGTGGTTGTCGCCCGCGTAAGGCTGGACCATGCGCAGCCAGGTGGAGGCGTGGCCGTCCTTTCGACCGGAGAGGTCGAAGGGCATGATGACCTTGTAGCGGCCCTGGTCGTCCAGCTCCGCGTATTTGCCGGAGCCTTCGGCGTCCACCAGGGCCATGAGCACTCCCTCCACCACTGGGCGGGGGGTCTTGATCTCCGCCCGGAACTGCACGCTCTCCGGGATGGCCGCGAAGGCGTTGCGGTAGAAGAGCCTGTCGCCCGCGCCGACAACGCCCAGTCCCGAGGTGATGAAGCTCTCCTGCGCGCCCTCGTGTTTGACCTCGATCATCAGGTACGAGCGGTTGAAGTCCTCTCTGGGGTGGCTGTCCAGGCGGGCCAGATAGCCGGGCTGGAGGTAGGGGGCGTTTGATTCCCCGAAGAAGACCTGCTCCCTGCACCCCAGGGACTGCGCCCGGATGCCCGCCAGGAACCCGGCCTGGCGCATGGAGCGCATGTGCCCGCCGTGAGCGTACACGGTGCCGGTGCCGTGTTCGCTGACCACGGCGCGGCCCTGGATGTCCAGGTTGGGGGTTCGGTAGTTGTAATCGCGCACCAGTACGTCGTGGGGCAGGCGGCGCTGTTCGCACTGGAAATTCTTGACCGCCGTGCCCGCGATGTCCGCGTCCAGGCCGGAGACCTCGGCGAAGCTGACGCCCGCGCCGCCGGGGTGGGGCGTGTGGATGGAGAGGCTGTCGGTCAGGATGAGCTTCTCCTGCGGCCCGGACTGGTCGAAGAAGAAATAGAGCCCGTTGCGCTCGGTCCAGCGGGACACGAAGTTCATGTGCGTCTCGTTGTACTGGCACACGTATTCGCGCTTGGGGTAGCTCTGGGTGGCGTGGATTTCAAAGTCCAGGCCCTGCATCAGGCCGCCGTCGGTCAGGCAGTCGCGCAGGTTCTGGATGAGGTCCTGGTTCAGAAATATGCGGTTGTGCTGGGTCTGGGTGAGCAGCCAGGCCTTGGGCACAAGCACGGCCCGGTAGAAGGTGTGGTCCCCGGCTGTCCGGGTCAGACGGATGTCTCGCAGGATGCCGTGCCAGGTGAGGTCACCGCCCTCGGGGCGCTTGACCGTGAACGTGGCCGTGCCGGAAAGGGCGGTGTGGAAGTCCAGCGGGGCCTTCCCGGCCAGAAGCGTCAGCTCGAACTGGTACAGGCGCGACAACCCCTCGGTTCCCGTGAAGCGCACCACATGGAACGTGCCGGGGTCCAGGCTTGATATGGTGAACGTGAAATGCGGTTGTTCAGCAGGCATGGACACCTCGGCTCGTTTGGACCGGTTCGTTCCCGCGCGGCCAGAATCACTACCCCATGTGGATCTGGTCGGCGTTTATTACCACGTGCTCCTCGGCGATCATGGAGTGGTTTTTGGCGTGCAGGGCGCAGAGATCCTCCACCAGCACCCGCTGCGATCCGGCCTGCACCTCGTCGTGCTCCTTCACGAAGCGGGTGGATTCCTGGGCGCGCATGGTGAAGCTCCGAAACACCTGGTCCACGCTTTTGGCCACGCTGGACACGCGCCTGAACTGCGTCTTCAGGGCGCGGCCCACAAGGCTCACGCGCTCGATCACGGCTTCGCCGCGTCCCGCGTGCAGGCGCATTTGTCCGGCGGACGCGGCCATCTCGCCGGGGCAGGCCAGGGCGAGGTCCTTGTCGGCAGCCAGGGTCAGGCTGCCGCCGCGCACGCAGAAGCGGGCGTCTCCGTCCACGGCCAGGGTCAGGGCCGAGGCGCTCTCCAGCACTGAGAGCACGTATGCGCCGCCCGTCATGTCCACGGACAGGAGCACCTTGTCGCCTGGGCCGGGCTCCACCAGACAGCTTACGGCGCGCACGGCCTGGACCGTGCCGAAGGAGGTCTCCACGTGGAAGTTGCCCGGCGCGGCCTCAAGCACGCGTCCGTATTCCAGGCTGGGGGAGGGGGCTGCTGTCGGGGATGGTCTGGTCATGGGCATGGCGGCAACTCCTGGAGGTGTCGGCTGCCAGGCGAATGCCCAGGAGCCGGAATCATGGCGGATGCATACCTCACACTGCGCGGCGAGGACAAGAGCCGAGCTTCCCCGAGGGGAAGCAATTCAGACCCTTATAGCGGAGAATCCGGCCCGTCGCCAGAAAAAACCAAGGATTCGAGCGGAGAAAGGCGGAGGGCAGCCTCCGCCTGTGATCTGCGTGGGGAAACGGGGCTGGTTAGCAGCCACCTTAGCCGAAGGTGCAGATGTACTGGGCCACGTCGCCTTCCACCACCATCTCGAAGGAGGTGTTGGCCGGAACGTGGAAGGCCTGGCCGGGACCGTACACGCCCCATTCGTCCTCGCCGTCCACCTTGGCCCGCACGCTCCCGGCGGTGATTTCCATGATCTCGGGGTCGCCGGTAGTGAAGGTGTAGGTTCCGGGCTGGCACACGCCCAGGGAGCGGCGCACGCCGGATGCGTCCCAGATGGAGTGGCTCACCACGTTGCCCTGGAAAAAGACGTTGGCCACGGCCTTGGCTTTGACGTTTTCGAAGAATTCGGGAGAGCTCATGCGTACCATCCTTGAAATTTTTATAATTTCAGTCTTAACGGCCGTGCGGCGTTAAAAACTCGAGCCGCAGGCGTAGCCGATGGGTCCGAGGATGTCCTGGAGCATCCTGCCCACCTTGAACTGGTGTCCGGCCAGCGGGAAGAACTCTGGGAATTCGTCGCCCACGGATATCTTGCCCGGATAAAAGCCGATCCACAAGGGTTTGGTGTTCATCACCCGCTCGTCGCACAGGTTGGGCACCTTTTCCGGGGTGAATTTCCTGACGGAGCCGTCCGGCAGGGTCACTTCCAGGGTATTCATAGGGGTGGACAGCCCGGCGGTGGAGCCGTCCTCGTGGAAGGAGAGCGAGCCCAGGTCGCCGTGGATGCCCAGGGCGTCGGGGTCGTAGGCCATCATTTCGCCCAGGGCGGTGGGTACGGTGAGCATGCGCTGCGGCTCAAAGGAGCGGAGCGCCCCGCTCTTGTGGAAAGCCACGCCGATGCGCGCGGTCTGGCGTCCGATGGGGGTGTCGATCTCCACGGACTCGTCCGGCCAGAGGGTCACGCTGCGCAGCTGCCCGCCGGGGTAGAACTGCACGCCCACCAAGAGCGCCGTGATGGGTCCCGCCGGGGTGGTGATGGTCATGGGGGCGGTCAGGGTCGCTTCCTCTTTCTCGCCCCAGTAGCCGGAGAGCTTGCCGTTGAGCGGAAAGACCCGGCGCAGGCTGCCGCAGGGATAGAAGCTCAAAAGCTCCGCCGCCATGGGGCCGAGCGGGGTGTCCACAGTGGTGCGCGTCTCCAGGGCGATGGATTTCAGTGCGCCGTTGGGGTGAAACAGCAGGGGCTCCACCTTGGGGCGGCGCATGTCGTCGGTGGTGTGCTGGGTGGTGAACCTGCCCAGCGGGGTGTCCACATGGATGGGGCCGACGGGTATGCAGAATGACGCCTGGCCGTTGGCCTCGTATTTCACATGATCCACGGGGCCTAACGTGCCGTATTTCGTTTCGATGCTTGTCACGGGTTGCCTCTTGTTTCGTTCTGAGTCCATTCTACGAAAATTGTAAAAATAGGGAAAGAAAGATATCGCCTGGGAGGCCACCGGGACGAGCTGCGGACGCATTTTGCTAACCTGCGAAAAAGCCATGCAAAAAGGGCCTGCTACCGTTGAAATGCTTTTGACTTGCGGATAAGAGGCATTTCATGCCGCAAAAGTCGATCCTCTTCGTGGCCCAAGCCCACACCATTACCGCCCTGTTTCCCAGGTTTAGGGAAGCGGGCGTGGAAGCCGGCATTGCGGACAGCCTGGCCGGGGCGCTCGCCTATCTCAAGAAGTCCAGGCCGTGCATGATCTTCACCCAGGCTAAGATCGGCGGCACTTACCAGGCCGGAAGCCTGCTGGCCGCAGCCCGCGAGTCCGGCGATTTCCCCCCCATCGTGGTGTTCACCGAGCGCGGCTCCGCCCAGGAGGCCCAGGCCTTCCTGGAGCAGGGAGCGCGCGACTACTGGCTGGAGCCGCTGGTGTGGGAAAAGGTCCAGGCTGTGCTGCCTTCGGGCGACCAGGGTGACACGGGCGACGAGAGTGACACGCCAAGCCCCCAGGCCCAGCCGGGCCCGTCAGGTTCGTCTGGCGTAAGCGGGCGCGACGCCACTCCCGCAGACGCACTCCTGGCCTCCCAGGCCCTGGCCGCCCAAGTGCAGCAGGGGCAGCAGGGCCAGGCCGCTCCGGCGTCCAAGCCCGCCGCAACGCCCGTGCGCGCCGGAACTGTCGTGCACGGCGGCGCGTCTCCGGGCGTAACCGGGGAGCGCTTCGCCATCATCGGCGGCCACCCTGCGGTGCTTCGCGTGTTGACCCTGGCCCGGCAGGTGGCCAAGTCCAAGGCCACAGTGCTCATCTCCGGCGAGTCCGGCACCGGCAAAGAGATGTTCGCCCGCTTCCTGCACGCCCACTCCGACCGGGCGGCCAAGCCCTTCGTGGCGCTCAACTGCGCCGCCCTGCCCGAGCACCTGCTGGAGAGCGAACTCTTCGGCCACGAACGCGGAGCCTTCACCGGTGCCATAGCCCGAAAGCTCGGTAAGTTCGAGCTGGCCACCGGCGGCACCATCCTGCTGGACGAAATTTCCGAGATGGACCTGGGGCTCCAGGCCAAGCTCCTACGCGTGTTGCAGGAGGGCGAGTTCGACCGCGTGGGCGGCATCGAAACCGTGAAGGTGGATGTGCGCGTGCTGGCCACCACCAACCGCCGCCTGGAGCAATATGTGGAGGAGGCCAAGTTCCGCCAGGACCTCTACTACCGCCTGAACGTGATCCCGCTGAAGCTCCCGGCGCTTCGTGAGCGCGGCAGCGACATCCTGTCCCTGGCGTCCTTTTTCGTGGAGAAATTCCGCAAGGCCTACGGGCTTGGCAACCTGGCCTTCTCGGTGGAGGCCCGCGACTGGCTTTTGTCCTACGAATGGCCCGGCAACGTACGCGAGTTGCAGAACCTGATGGAGCGCGCCGTGCTGCTGGCCGGACCCGGCCCCATCATGAGGTCGCACTTCCTGCTGGAGGGGGATGAGTTTCCCATCGAGGAAGAACACAGCGTGTCCATGGAGCTGATTACTTCGGTGAGCGAAGCTCCGTCCGAAGCCGAAGCGGTCGACGGCCTGGCCGTGATGCCCCAGGGCGTTGTGCCCCTG
>WSYE01000014.1:52284-109249 GCA_009773665.1 Desulfovibrionaceae bacterium
CCAGGGCGTTGTGCCCCTGGAGGTGCTGGAGCGCCAGATGATACTTCTCAGCCTGGACCAGACCTCGGGCAACCGCACCCAGGCCGCGCAACTGTTGGGAATTTCGGTGCGCACTCTGCGCAACAAGTTGAATGAATATCGTCAGTTGGGAATGGAAGTTCCCCCGGCCTAGCGTGGCGTTCTCAAGATGCGTTCATACAAGCTATGAACTTAAACCAAGAGACCATTTGTTTTGTTTTTGAAAAACATGGCCATGTTTTTCAAAAAAGCGACACGAGGGAAGTTCCCCCGGCCTGAGGGGGCGTGGATTAGTCTGTGGCCGGATCGGAGCCGGAAGGCTTCTCTTCGCCGAGCGCCCCGGCGGAGCACTGCTGCGTCTGCCTGACCAGCTGCACGACCTCTTCGGCGGACACTGGGCGCGACAGGCTGTCGCGCTGAAGCCCCAGGCAGGTCAGCGTCGTCAGCAGCTCGGTGTTGTCCGTGCGCACCTCGTCACCGATGGCGGGCAGATCCAGGGCCTTGGCCAGGAATTTGAGAGAATCCAGCGCAGGTTGCAGCGCGTCCCCGCCCCGGCGCGCCGACTTGGGCGATTGCATGGACAGGCTGTCCAGAATCGAACCCCGCCCGCCCTGGAAGCTGAAGAACCGCTCCCCGAAATCCCCCACGCACAGCCGGACGCCGCAGTCCTTAAGGTCCGCGATCTGTTCGATGAGCGTTTCACCGCCCATGGCCAGGGTGTCTTCGGGGATGTCCAGGTGCAGGGCCGAGCCGGGTAGGTCGGCCGCTTTCAATGCGGCGCACACGGCGTCAGCCAGCCCTGCCGCCGGCAGTTGGGTGCGCCCCAGCCGGAGCGTGACCAGAAGGCGTGTGAACGCGTCGTTCTCCACACGCCAGCCGTGCAGAAGCACCAGGGCCTTCTCCAGGGTGCGCCGCCAGAGTTCCCAGGCGAGTGAGGCCTTTTCGGCCACATCCATGAGTTCCTCGCCGCGCAGCACCCGCTTGTCTTTGGTCTGCCAGCAGGGCACGGCCTCGAATCCGCAGAGCCGCAGGTCTGTGGTGGAGAGCGTGGGCGAGAACAGCACGTCCGTGCGGCCGGAATTCACGGCGCGGCGAAGCTCCGTGGCCAGTCCGGCGGTCATCTTGGCCAGCCCGCGCATCTTCATGGTGAAGACCTTGATGCGGTTTCGTCCTGCCTCCTTGGCCATGTGCATGGCCGTGTCGGCGTTCTTTATCAGGCTGTCGGGGTTTAAGAGGCGCACCGGGCCGAACACCAGGCCGAAACTGCCGGTGATGCGCAGGGTGTTGCCGTCGATCTCGAAGGGTTCCGCCAGGGCCTGGCGCACACGCTTCATGACGCGCACCGCCTCGCCGGGGAAGGCCAGCTCCTCCAGGAAGATCACGAATTCGTCGCCGCCGAAACGGGCCACGGTGTCCAGCTGCCTGACCGAGGCCACGATGCGCTCACCCACCTGGACCAGCAGCTTGTCGCCCACGGCGTGGCCCATGGTGTCGTTGACCAGCTTGAACTTGTCCAGGTCCATGTAGGCCACGGCGTAGGCGGCGGAGTTGTGGCGCTGGGAGCGGCGGATGGCCTGCTGGATGCGGTCGCGCATGAGGGTGCGGTTGGGCAGCCCCGTGAGCGGATCGTGCAGGGCCATGTGCTTGAGCTGCTCCTCAACCTTGCGGCGGTGCTCGATCTCGCGCTTGAGCGAACGCTGAGAGTCCTCGAGGTCTCGCACTTTGGCCTTGAGCTCGGAGTTGGCCTGGCGCAGGAGCCCGTAGAGTTCCAGACCTTCCAGCAGGGAGGCCCCGCCGCGCAGCACGATGGTCAGAAGGCTTAAGGAGGCGTCGGAAATAGTCTTTATGTCCTGGCCCAGGCGGCCAAGGAACATGCCCCGGATGCGCGAGGCCGTGGTCAGGGAGTGCAGCAGGAGCTGGCCGTCGGACACGCCCGAGGAGGTGAAGACCGGGCGCTTGCGTTCCAAGGCCCAGGCGGCCGAACCGCTCTCGGTCAGGATGCGCATTTCCTCTTGCATGTCGCGGGCTTTGCCGGGCGGATGGCAGCGGGCCAGGTACAGCTCGCCGCCGGGTTCGCGCACCAGGAAGAAGGCCAGGGCCTTGAACTTGAGGAGCTTGCGCAGCCGTCCGGCGGTCTCCTCCAGAATCTGGACCACGGTGCCGAGCGGCTTCACACCCTGGGTAATGCCCATGGTGGCGGCCAACTCCAGCGCGTCCAGAGTCTGGCGGTGGGCCTCCTCCAGGATGGCGAGGCGTCCCATGGGAAGGGACGGCTTAGACGGCTTTGTCGTTTTCTTTGTCATTGCCGTTGCCGTTGCCCGAAAGCAGGATGTGTCCGATGTCGTCGAGCTGGCGTTCTCCCTGGGCTGCTGCCGCACCCAGAGCGCTTCGGGGGATGTTCAGGCTGTCCCAGGCCGTGCCGGACAGGGGGGGCGCCAAAGGGGAGCCGCTTTGGCCCAGGGCCATGGCATGGGCCATGATGTCGGCCACGTGTACCAGGGCGGCGTCCTGGTGGATGGTGCCGTCGCCGGGGGCGTGGTGCTCGGCCACGGCCCGCTCCAGGGAGGCAGGGAATTTCCACACGGTGAGGAGCTTCCCGCCAAGTTCGGCGTGGTCGAAGCCCCAGAGTTCGCGCTCGGCCTGATGCAGGGAGATTTCCTCACGCCGGGCCAGGGCCACGGCCTGGGCCACGTGCGCGGTGTGGTTTTTCAGCATCACCAGCCGTCCCAGGTCGTGCAGCAGGCCCGCCACGAAGCAGCGCTCCACGTTGGGATGTCCGGCGGTGACGGCCAGGAGCCGCGCCAGCACGCCGCAGGCCAGGCTGTGCTTCCAGAAGGAGCGCATGTCCAGCACGTCGCGGGGGATGGAATCGAAAATATTGATGAGCGACACGCCCAGAGCCAGGCTGGTCAGCCGGTTGGCTCCCACCACGGTGACGGCCCTGGAGATGGTGTCCACGGACTCGGGGAAGGCGTAGAGGGCGGAGTTCACCAGTTTGAGGAGCTTGGCCGAGAGGGCCGTGTCCTTGCCGATTATTTCGGCCACGTAGCTGTAGGAGACGTTGGGATTGGACAGGGCCTCAAGGGCCTGGGTCACGATGCCCGGCAGGGCGGCGAGCTTGATGGTGGAACTGGCCAGACGCGACAAATCCGGGCGCTTGCGCGGTTCGTGTGGGGGCTCTTCCGGGGTGTGGCGGCGCGGCGCGGGCAGGCCGTTCTGGATCAGGTTGATGAAGCTGACCCGCTTGAGTTCGCGGACTGTGGGGTGGGTGGGGTCGCAGAGCTTCAGGCGGTGGCTGGCTTCTTCCCATGCCTGGCGGGCAACGGCCGGGTCCAGGGCCTTGATGCGCTCGCGGTCCAGGGTCTCCTGGTCGTGCCCGAGCACAAGGGTTTCCGTCACCCCCCAGAATTTCAAAGTCTGGATGGAGAGTTCATCGAGGGCCAAGCCCTCCGAGAAGAGAAGCCTGCCCTGTCGGCTGCGTACATCGGCGGACAACACCATGCCGGGCCGCAGGTCTTCGATGTAGACCGTGCCCATACCCCTCCTGGTCTGACAACGCCTCTTTGTCCGTACTCCCTGACACCTACCCGAGCCTAAGCCCCATGGCAAGCAGGGGATTTCCACCTGTCCGAAAATGAGGTAGGCTCCAGGGCATGGTCACAGCGTCCACCTACAATATTCTGATGTATTCGCATGATACCTACGGTCTGGGCCATATCCGAAGAACCATGGCCATTGCCAGCCACCTTCGGGGCCACGGCGTGAACGTGCTGCTCCTGACGGGATCGCCCCTGGTGGGGCGTTTCGATTTCCCCGAAGGCGTGGACTTCGTGCGCATCCCGGGCATGATAAAAAAGACCAACGAGGAATATCTTCCCCTGTCCATCAGGCTCTCGGCGCGCCACGCCCTGAACATCCGGCGAAACATCATTGTGGCCACGGCCAAGGCCTTCCAGCCGCACCTGTTCATCGTGGACAAGGCACCGCTTGGCCTCAAGCGCGAGGTGCTGCCCACGCTCAAGTGGCTCAAGCGCCGCATGCCCCACTGCCGCACCATCCTGGGCCTTCGCGACATCATGGACGACAGCGAGTCCACCCGGCGCGAATGGCGCGAGAAGGGCATCTACGACGTGCTGGACAAGTACTATTCGGAAATCTGGGTCTACGGCAACCGCGACTACTACGACCCCATCGTTGAATACGACATCCCACAGTCCGTGAGCGAGAAGATGGTCTTCACCGGCTACATCCCCCGTGCGCAGCCCCGGCGCGCCAAGATGGCCGAGATGCGCGAGGAGGAACGCATCACCAAGAAGGAACGCCTGGTGCTGGTGACCACGGGCGGCGGCGGCGACGGCTACCCCCTGATGGACGCCTACCTGACCATGCTCGAAAACATGGAAGAGCCGCCGTTCCGTTCCATCCTGGTGTCTGGCCCGTTCATGCCCAAGCCCATGCGCGAGGAGGTGCACCGCCGCGCCCACAAGGTGAAGGCCCGTTTCCACCACTTCCATCGGCGCATGGAGGCCCTGATGGGCCTCGCCGACGTGGTGGTGTCCATGGGCGGCTACAACACCACCTGTGAGATACTCTCCCTGTGCAAGCCCTCGCTGGTGGTCCCGCGCGAGGAGCCGCGCCTGGAGCAGCGCATCCGGGCCGAGGTGTTCAAGAGCCACGGGCTGATCGAGTTTTTGCCCTGGTCGGAGCTCTCTCCGGATTCTCTTGGCGAAAAGGTGACCGCGCTCATCGATAATCCCAACGGGTGCTGCCATGGCATCTCGGATTTCCGCTTCACCGGCCTGGAGGTCATCTCCGCGCGCCTTGAGGAGTTCAGGGGGCAGGATTCGTGAGCAAAGCCTCCTCCGCCGCAGTGACCAGGGGCGCGCCGGGGCCTGTTTCAGGTCCGGTTCTGGGCCCAGTCCTGGGCATGATCCTCAAGGGCTACCCCCGCATCTCCGAAACCTTCATCTCCAACGAGATAGCCCTCCTGGAGCAGAACGGCCTCACGGTGCACATCCTCTCCATGCGCCACCCCCGCGAGACTTTCAGCCACGAGTCGGTCAAGCGCATACAAGCCCGCGTGGACTACATGCCCGAAACCATCGCGGGCAACGTGTGGCGCTTTGTCTCGGCGAACTTGGCCTGCCTGGCCGCGCAGCCTGGACGCTATCTCAAAGGCCTGGGGCTCATGCTTACGCGTCTGGCCCGCACCCGAAAGGCCGCTACGGCCAAGCACCTGCTTCAGGCCGGATACCTGGCGGCCAGGGTGCTGCCCGGCTCCGCAGTCACGCACCTGCACGCCCATTTCGCGCACTCGCCCACCTCCGTGGCGGTGTTCACGTCGGTGCTCACCGGGCTGCCTTTCAGCTTCACGGCCCACGCCAAGGACATCTACACCCAGGAGAAGGCGAGCCTCGCCGAGAAGATCCGCAAGGCCAGCTTCGTGGCCACCTGCACCGGGTACAACAAAACCTACCTGGACGCCCTGAACCACAGTGGCACTCCCATCAGCCGGGTGTACCACGGCATCGACCTGACCCTGTTCAAGCCGGGGGAGCTTCGGCTGAAGGCGCAGCCCCCATACGAGATCCTCACCGTGGCCCGCCTGACCCCCAAGAAGGGTCTGCCCACGGTGTTTCGCGCATTAGCCGCCCTGGCTGCGCAGGGCGTGGAGTTCCGGCACGTACTCATAGGCTCTGGCGAGGAGCGCGCAAGCCTTGAAGCGCTGGCCCGCGATCTTGGCATCGCGGAGCGCATCGAGTGGCTGGGAACCCGGCCCCATGAGGTGGTGCTTGAGCGTTTGCACCGGGCGGACCTCTTTCTGCTTGGCTGCGAGGTGAGCCCCAACGGCGACCGCGACGGCATCCCCAACGTGCTGGTGGAGGCTATGGCCATGGGCGTTCCTGTGGCGTCCACGGCGGTGTCGGCCATCCCGGAGCTCATCGTGAGCGGGGAGCACGGGCTGCTGGTGGAGTCCGGCGACCACGCCGCCCTGGCCGACGCGGCCCGTCGGCTGCTCACGGATGGTGAGCTTCGGGCACGCGTGCTTCCCGCAGCCCGCCAGCGCGTTCTGGACGGCTTCGACAACCGCGTCCTGGTACGGGAACTGGCCGGAATTTTCAAAAAGCATCTGCCGGGAGCGTCATGAAAATTGCGTTTTACGCCCCGTTCAAGCCCCTGGATCATCCGCGCCCCAGCGGCGACCTGACCACCGCGCTTGGCCTGACACGCTTTCTGCGCGGCCAGGGGCATGAGATAACCATCCCCAGCCGGTTTCGTGCCCGCAATCTGGCCTCGCGACCGCATATGTGGCCGGTGGCCGCGTTCGAGGCCTTCCGTGCCGCCCACGGCTGGCGGGTGCGACCGGACGTGTGGCTCACCCATCACGCCTACTACAAGTCCCCGGACGTCATCGGCCCTTACGCCGCAAGGACCCTGGGCGTGCCCTACGCCATCTTCCAGGGCATCTATTCCACCAAAAGGCGCAAGAGCCTGGACACCCGCCTTGGGTTCGAGTTGAACCGGCGGAGCCTGCTGGCAGCCGACATGGTCTTCTCCAACAGGTTGGAAGACATGGAGAACCTGCGCCGCCTGGTGCCCGAGGATCGCCTGTGCTACGTGCCTCCGGGGATCGATCCAGACGCGTTCGCCTTCGACGCGCAGGCCCGCGCGCGCCTGCGGGCCGAGTGGGGCGTGGGGGATCGCCCCGTGGTGCTGTGCGTGGCCATGTTCCGCGACGACGTGAAGACCCAGGGGCTGCGCTTCCTGCTGGCTAGTCTGTCCGGGTTGCGGCGCGATTTCGAGCTGGTGCTGGCTGGCGACGGTGAAACCCGCAAGGAATTGGAAAAACTGGCACGGGAGGACCTGCCGGGCCGCTGCCGCTTCCTGGGGCAGGTGCCGCGCGAGAAGCTCTTCGAGGTGTACTCCGCCGCCGACATGTTCGCCTTCCCCGGCATCCGCGAAAGCCTGGGCATGGTCTACCTGGAGGCCCAGGCAGCCGGTTTGCCCGTCATCGCCTTCGACAACGGTGGCATCCCCGAAGTGATGCGCCAGGGCGAGACCGGCATCCTGACCCCTTTTCTGGATGTGAGCGCCTACCGCGCCGCCGTGGTCTCCCTGCTGGACGATGCGGACCGGCGCAGGGCCATGGGACGCGCGGCCATGGAGAACGTGCGCGCCCGCCACGACGCCGCGGTCAACTTCATGCAGGTGGACCTGCACCTGAGGCGTCTGGCCGGAGCCAACGCGTGACGCTCCTGGCGCTCATCCGGCACGCCCGCACCGAGTGGAACGCCGCAGGGCGTATCCAGGGGCATGAGGATTCGCCGCTGACGCCAGACGGGTTGGAAGCGGCGCGCTCCTGGGCCGGGACACTTGCTCCGTTCAATTTTTCCGCCCTGTATTCCAGCCCCCTGGGCCGGGCCATGCACACGGCCACAGTGGTGGGTGGCCCCCTCGGGCTTGATCCCGTGCCCGTGCCGGACCTGCGCGAGCAGGCCTTCGGCGAGTGGACCGGTCGCACTGTGGCCGAACTGCGCGCGCAAGGGCTTCTGGCCCCGCAGGAGGCCCTGGGCTGGGCCTTCACTCCTCCCGGCGGCGAGGACCGCAGGGCCGTGCTGGAGCGCGCCTGGAACTGCCTGATGGACATAGCCGCGCGACACGTTGGCCAGTCCGTGCTGGCCGTGACCCACGAGGGCGTGCTGCGGGCGCTGCTCTACGCCCTCAAGGGGCGCGACTACCTGCCCAGCGAACCAAAAATCCTGGCTCCTCGCGCCCTGCATATTCTGCGCGCGCAGGACGGCTGCCTGCGGATCGAAGCCTGGAACCAGACCCTGTGACAGTATGTTTTGCCAGCGCTTCAGCCTTGCGCCCTCATGATCCGTCCATACGCCTCATGAAGCCGATTGATGAGAACCATTTTGTTTTCGTGTTGAGAAACATGTTCATGTTTCTCAATGCCGTGGTAGGTTGCGCAACGCGCGCCCACCGGAGTATCCCCCGATGACCATCGTCTTCTACTGCCAGCACGTGCTGGGCTTGGGCCATTACATGCGCTCCCTGGCCATAGTGCGGGCCTTGGCCCCCCACCGGGTGGTGTTCGTCACGGGCGGGCCGGACGTGCCCGCAGACCTCCCCGCGCACGTCGTGCACGAGCGTTTGCCCGTGCTGGCCATGGACGAGGAGTTCTCCGCCATGCTGGCCGAGGACGACCTGGAGGCCGTGAAGAACGCCAGGGCCGCGCGCCTTGCCGAAATCCTGGAGCGTGAGCGCCCGGACGTGTTTGTGGTGGAGCTTTATCCCTTCGGGCGCCGCGCCTTCGAGTTCGAGCTTGTTCCCGTGCTCACGGCCATTCGGGGCGGAGCTTACGGTCGCCCCGTGGTGCTCTCCAGCCTGCGTGACATCCTGGTGGAGAAGGCCGATCCTGAAAAGTTTCAGAGCCGCGTCATTGGCCGCCTGAACACGCTGTTTGACGGCCTGCTGGTGCACTCCGACCCGGCGCTCTTTCCGCTGGACGAGACCTTCCCCAGGATTAACGAGATAACCGTGCCTGTGGCTTACACCGGATTCGTTACCGAGCGGCCTTCCCCTGGCGCGCGGGAGCGCCTGCGTCGCGATCTGGGGCTCGGCCCAGACGACAAACTGGTGGTTGCCAGTGCAGGTGGAGGCAAGGTCGGCAGCGAACTTTTGTTCGCCGCGCAGCAGGCCTATCCGTTCCAATGGACCGGAAAGCCGCCCCGTCTGGAGATTTTCTCCGGTCCCTTCCTTGACGAGCATGCCTTTTCACGGTTACGGGCCGATTCCTGCGCGCACGAGAACGTCTTCGTGTCGCGCTTCGCCGGGAATTTCCTGGATATGCTGGCCGCAGCGGATGTGTCGCTGTCCCTGGCTGGATACAACACAACGATGAACGTCCTCGCTTCGGGCGTCAAAGCCCTGGTCTGGCCTTTTGCCCAGAACCGGGAGCAATCCATGCGCGCGGTTCGCTTAAGCGAGCGCGGCGCATTGGGCGTGCTTTCGCCGGAAGACCTCGATTCCGCCCGGCTGGCCGGGCTGGTGGGAAGGCTTCTTCAGAACGCAAGCCCCATCCCCCTGGGGGGCGTGAGCCTGGACGGCGTGCAGGAATCTGCCCGGCTCATCGTTTCGAACATATGGCGCAACAGCTAACTTTTCACTCCGAGCAATCATGATCGTCTCCAACAACGTCTCCCCTCTCTGGCAGAACCTGCCCCCCGACCACCGCGAACGTCTGGCCCTGGCCGTGGACAAGGGCCTGGCCCTGGCCCCGGACGGGCGCGCCACCGTGTTTTTCCGGGCCGACGACGTGGCCGTGCCCAGCAACGCCTTCACCGCCATGGCCGACGCCTTCAGGGACGCAGACGCTCCTCTGTGCATGGCCGTGGTCCCCGCGTGGCTGACGCTCAGCCGCTGGGCGGCGCTGCGCAAGACCGCAGGTGCACCGGGGCTTTTCTGCTGGTGCCAGCACGGCTGGCGGCACATGAACTTCGAGGCTCCGGGAACGAAAAAGCGCGAATTCGGCCAGGCCCGCCCGGCGCGCGACAAGCGCCAGGACCTCTCCAAGGGCTTCAAGCGCATGGCGGACATCCTGGGCGCGGACTTCACCCCCGTGTTCACCCCGCCCTGGAACCGCTGCGACGGCGACTCCCTGGCCGCGATGCCTTCCATCGGCTTCAAGGGCATCTCCCGCACCGTAGGGGCAGGGCCGGACGCGCCCGAGGGGCTGCCGGATTTCCCGGTGCGCATGGACCTGCACACCCGCAAAGAGCCGGACCCGTCCGCCTCGCTGGACATCATGCTGAAGGAACTGAGCGACGGGCTGGCCAGCGGCCTGTGCGGCATCATGCTGCACCATCAGCGCATGGAGAGCGTTTCGCTCGGGTTCCTGAAAGTGCTGCTGGACGAGCTGGGACGCCGCAACGGCGTTCAGTACGCGCACTTCGGCACGCTGCTGGAGAGGTAAACGTCAAGTTTGCGAAAAACATGAACATGTTTTTCGCAAACAGAATAAATGGTTCTCTTGGTTTAGGCTTGTAGATGAATGAAGGTATTTTGAGAACGACCACCGTCGGGGGTAGAAGCGGAAACTGAGCGCTGCCGCGAAAAGCGCTCATCAGGCGGACGAAGAAAGCCGACGGCCAAAGGGCTTCGCCCTTGTGGAATCCCTTATTGGGGCGCGGTCTGGCGACGGTCAGCGCGGGGCGACTCCGAACTGCACGCCTTCGCTCGCCTGGAGGTGGCGGATGACCTGGAAAAGGTTCTCCGCGCGCGGGTTTCCTTTAGGACCGAGCATGCGCATGAGGCTTTTCGCGGGTATACTGGTGGCCTCCGAGAGGCTTGCGAAGCCCTCGGCTGCGTTGATGTAATCCCTCAAGATCGCCTTGCCCGTGGCCACGTCCCCCGCGAGCATGGAGTCGATGCCTTCCTTGAGCATGGCTTGACGGAACTCGCCGTCCTTTTGGGCGCGTTCCCGGAGCGTGGTCCGGAACTGTCTTGTGAGCGCCATGACGCCCTCCTATCGTTTACGGGCTTTGTAGTCCCGCCAGTGTGCCAGGGCAGCAGCGATGTCAGCGCTTTGGCGCTTCTTCGTGCCGCCGCCCACCAGGATGACCAGGCATTCACCGTCCTTGCCGAAATAGACACGGTAGCCTGGACCGAAATCGATCTTGCATTCGTAAACGCCGCCGCCAACGCCTTCCACCCGTGAGAAGTTGCCCTGTTCCAGGCGGTACAACGCGGTCGCCACCTTGGCTGCGGCGATGGAGTCGAGGTCCTGGAACCACTTGGCGAACGGAGAGACTCCTGTCCCATCAAGATATTCCTGAACACCGACGTGCATGAAATATGGTAACGCAAGGGTTACTTGTGTCAAGGGTTGTTGGGGGATGTCCTGTGCCGGGTCGCACGGCTCACGCTCCCTGACAGCGTCCCGGCACATCCCGCGAAGCTACTGGGAATTCCAAAGGGACACTGTCCCTTTGGCCGCCGGAGGCATCTCTGCGTCTTTCTCAGCACGCAAAAAGCCCGGCCAGATTTCCCTGGCCGGGCTTTGTCGCAATCAGTGTGGCGTGAAGCTTATTTCTTCACTTCGGTGTAGTCGGCGTCCACCACGTCTTCGTCCTTGTTGGCGCCGCCAGGAGCGCCCTGTCCGGCCTCAGGGCCGCCTTCGGGGCCGCCGGGCTGCGCGCCCTGCTGCTGGTAGAGCTTCTCAGCCAGCTTGTGCGCCACCTGGGAGAGCTCCTCGGTGGCCTTCTTGATGGCCTCGGCGTCTTCTCCCTTCATGAGCTCCTTCAGGGCCTCGGTCTTGGCCTCGATCTCGCCCTTGGTCACGGCGTCCACCTTGTCGCCCAGGTCACGCAGGCTCTTCTCGGTGGTGTACACCAGAGTGTCCGCGTGGTTTCTGGCCTCGATGGTCTCCTGCTTCTTCTTGTCGTCAGCGGCGTGGGACTCGGCGTCCTTGATCAGGCGCTGAATCTCGGCTTCGGACAGGCCCGAGGAAGCGGTGATCTGGATGGACTGCTGCTTGCCGGTGGCGGTGTCCTTGGCGGACACGTTCACGATGCCGTTGGCGTCGATGTCGAAGCTGACCTCGATCTGCGGCACGCCGCGCGGGGCGGCGGGCAGGCCGGTCAGCTCAAAGCGGCCCAGAGTCATGTTGTCCGAGGACATGGGGCGCTCGCCCTGCATGACGTGGATGGACACCGAGGGCTGGTTGTCGCCCGCTGTGGTGAACACCTGCGACTTGCGGGTGGGGATGGTGGTGTTGCGGTCGATGAGCTTGGTGAACACTCCGCCCAGGGTCTCAATGCCCAGAGACAGCGGGGTCACGTCCAGCAGCAGCACGTCCTTGACGTCGCCCGCCAGGATGCCGCCCTGGATGGCTGCGCCCATGGCCACCACTTCGTCGGGGTTCACGGAGCGGTTGGGCTCCTTGCCGAAGATTTCCTTCACCTTCTGGGCCACCAGGGGCATGCGGGTCATGCCGCCCACCAGGATGACCTCGTCGATCTCGCCAGCGGAGAGCCCGGCGTCCTGCATGGCCTTCTTGCACGGCCCGGCGGTGCGCTCGACCAGATCTTCCACCAGCTTCTCGAGCTTGCCGCGCGAGAGCTTGACCATCATGTGCTTAGGCCCGGAGGCGTCGGCGGTGATGAAGGGCAGGTTGATCTCAGTCTCCATGGCGGTGGAGAGCTCTTTCTTGGCCTTCTCGGCGGCTTCCTTCAGGCGCTGCAGGGCCATGCGGTCCTGGGCCAGGTCGATGCCGCTTTCGCGCTTGAACTCGTCCACAAGGTACTGGATGACGCGGTGGTCGAAGTCTTCGCCGCCCAGGAAAGTGTCGCCGTTGGTGGCGCGCACTTCCACGACGTTGTCGCCGACTTCCAGGATGGAGATGTCGAAGGTGCCACCGCCCAGGTCGAACACGGCGATCTTCTCGTTGGCCTTCTTGTCGAACCCGTAGGCCAGGGAGGCGGCGGTGGGTTCGTTGATGATGCGCTTGACGTCCAGGCCCGCGATGCGGCCCGCGTCCTTGGTGGCCTGACGCTGGGAGTCGTTGAAGTAGGCGGGCACGGTGATGACCGCTTCGGTGACGGTTTCGCCAAGATAGGCTTCGGCGTCGCTTTTCAACTTGCCCAGGATCATGGCCGAAATCTCGGCGGCGGAGTAACGCTTGCCGTCGACTTCCACGGCGGCGTCGCCGCCCGCGCCGGACACGATCTTATAGGAGCAGTGCTTGAGCCATTCGCCCACTTCGGGGGTGTCGAAGGAGCGGCCCATGAGGCGCTTCACTGCGAAAATGGTGCGCTCGGAGTTGGTTACGGCCTGGCGCTTGGCGATTTCGCCCACCAGCCGTTCCTTGGTGAAGGCAACGATGGACGGAGTGGTGCGGCCCCCTTCGGGGTTGGTGATGCACTTCGGGTCCTTGCCCTCCATGACGTACACGCACGAGTTGGTAGTGCCGAGGTCGATACCGATTATTTTACCCATTGAATGCGTTCCTCCTGGGGGGGGTGATGTCTTCCGGCGAGGCATATGCTGCCGGTGAGTGTCTACGTGCGAAGCGCCCGTCAGGACGGGCGCATCAGAACCCGACTATAAAACGGTTTTCCGGGTTGTAAAGGGGTACTGGCGATTTTTTATCGACAATGCCGGGCCTTTAGCCCTGGCAGACCAGAACTTTCGCCGGGCGCAGCAGGCGTCCGCGCAGGCGGTAACCTGCCTGCATCACCTGCATCACGTGGTTGGGGGCCACCTCGCAGCCGGGTCCGGCGGGCTGCATGCCCACGGCCTCGTGCACTTCGGGGTTGAACTCCTCGCCCACGGTGCCGCAGACTTCCAGGCCGTGGCGGGCCAGGGTGTCCAGGAACACCTTGCGGGTCATGTCCACGCCCATCACCACGTCCTTGCAGGCAGCCACGGTGCGGCCATGGGCCAGGGCCAGGTCCAGGTTGTCCAGCACCGGCAGCAGGTCGGACAGAACGCCCTCGGCGGCGAACTTCACGAACTCCTCTTTCTCGCGGATCAGGCGCTTCTTGAGGTTGTCGGTCTCGGCCAGGGTGCGCAGGCGCTTGTCGGCCTCGGCGGCCACCTCGCGCTTGAGCTGCGCGATCTCTTCTTCGGGAGTAAGGGGCTTGGCCTCTTCGGCGGGTGCGTCCGGGGCCTTGTTGGTATCGCTTTCAAGCGTCATCGTTCGCTCCTTGGAGTCTCGTCGTAATGTGGGAATGTCCTGGGCCGGTGCGGGAAGGGCCGGGGCGTGCTCAGAAGTGGCGCCCCAGCATGGCCGTGATGAGCTGCGCCGTGTAGTTCACCAGAGGGACCACCTCGGCGTAGTCCATGCGCAGGGGGCCGATGACGCTCACCGCGCCAAGCGGCGAGCCCGCGCCGCCGTAGGGCGAGGACACCAGGCCGCATCCGGCCAGATCGCTCACCTGGGCTTCCGCGCCAAGCACCACCACGGTGCGGTATTCGGCCATGGTCTTGTCCAGCACTTCCAGCAGGCGGGTGCGCTCTTCCAGCGCGCCCAGCACCTCGCGCATGACGCCCAGGTCGGTGAATTCCGGCTGGGAGAGCATGTTCAGGGTGCCCTCCACGAACACCTCAGGGGCGTCCGTGGTGGAGAAGGCGTCCATGACCAGCTGCATGGCCCGCCCGGTAAGATTGGAGAGCTCCCGCTTGGCGGCGGCCATCTCCGCGATAATACGCCCGCGCACCTCGGAGACGGTGAGGTTCTGGAAATGGTGGTTCAGGTAGTTGCCGAAGTGCACCAGGTCGTCCGCGCCGATGTCGTCGGCCACGGTGACCACGCGCTTCTGCACCAGGCCGCCCTGGAGCACCAGGATGGCCATAACCAACCCCGGACGCAGCAGCACGAAATCGATCTGACGCCAGCGGGCCAGGGAATGCCTGGGGGCCAGCACCATGCACACCTGGCGCGACGCCGTGGAGAGCACGCGGGACGCGTGGCGCAGGATGTCGTCGATTTCAAGCCCTGCCTGCCCAAGCGAGGAAGCCATCATCTCCTTCATGGAGATGGGCAGGGGCCGAAGCTGCATCACCTGATCCAGATACAGGCGGAAGGCCTTGGCCGTTGGCACGCGGCCCGACGACGTGTGCGGCTGTTCCAGATAGCCCTTGTCGGTCAGGTCGGCCATGGTGTTGCGGATGGACGCCGGGGAGAGGCGCATGCTCCCGGCCTTGGATACGGTGCGGGAGCCCACGGGCTGGGCCTTGGCGATGTAATCCTCCACGATTGCCGTGAGGACTTCGAGTTCGCGCTGGATGAGTGGGGATTCCCGCATGCTTTTGGCACTCGCCTTATGAGAGTGCCAGACAGCTAACAACGGCGCGCGCCGGTGTCAAGGTCAGTGGCCCGGCGGCAGGGCGTGGGAGGGCTCCAGATCCAGGACCTCCTGGCCGCGCACGTAGGGCATGAGCACAGGCTTTTTCACCTGGGAGAGCAGGTTCTCGATGGCGGCCTTGAGGCGAAGGATGGCGTCGGCCACGCCCTGGAGCGAGTTAATCTTGCGGTCCAGGTCCAGGTCGATCAGGAGCTTTCGCAGGAGTTCAATCTCGCGGGCCAGGCCCTCCACGTCGCGGTCGGGCAGGGTGCGGCCAAGGGCGGTCTTCACCTCGCCGGAGAGGAACTGAAGTTCCTCCATGACCAGCGCGTTGTAGTTCATCATGATGCCAAGCACGTTGTTGCCCACGTGGGCCATGCCGCCAGCGGCCTTGGCCAGGGCGTCCTTGCCGACTTCGAGCTGGCGTCCCACGGTGAGCGAGACGATCTTGGAGGTGTCGGCCAGGAACTGCGAATCGAAGCGGTCGAAGAAGCCGGGGTTGTGCGAGTAGAGCATGATGACCCCGAAGGCCTCGCAATCCGAGCGCAGCAGGAAGGCCAGCCGGGATCGGTAGCCTTCCTGGTAGGCCATGCAGTCCACGGATTCGCCGCCGCGCTCCATGCCGCGCAGGTCGTTGGAGAGCACGTGGAACACGCCGCGCTCATGCACGGCGCGCATCACCGGGTGGTTGGGCAGGGAGTCTTCCATGGCCCAGACGAAAATGGGGGTCTGCGTGCCTTCCGCGTCGCTGGAGGCCACGTTGATCCAGCTGCCCTCGTCGTCGCACAGGCGGCACACGTAGAGGTCGGCGTCCAGCTCACGCAGCAGGATCTCGCCAGACTGCTCCAGCACTTCCTCGGCGGTGGTGAACTCCTGCCCGGCGGCGACCAGCGCGTAGATGATCTCGATCATCAGCGTGGACTGCTCATAGGCGCGCTGCAACAGCTCGAAGCGGTGCTCCAGCTGGATGAAGTGCGGGTGGCAGTGGCGCAGGCGCTCGATGCGCGAGGACTTGATGCGGTCCAGGTCCAGACGCAGCTCGGTGAGCCCGGTGAGGAGCTCCTGCCAGTCGCGCACCGGGCGGTCCACGTTGAGAAACTCCGGGCGCTTCACCAGGACGTCCAGGCTGGTTTTGATGGATACCATCAAATGCATGATGGCTACGCGGACGGCATCGGGTGCGTCGTCGAGAATGCGCGTGATGACACAACGCATGTCCAGGCGTTTCTCGAATCGGCAGGCCGAATTGATATCTTGGGCAAGTGGCGACATGTGTCCCGGAGGATAAAGCAGGGATTCAGAAAGGCAAGAGGAAAAGAGAGAACCGCGAAGGTCGTCACCTTCGCGGTCCTGCCCTTTGAGGAAGAGGACCAGCCGTAAGGCCGGATGCTCTCAACTCGAGTGGGTACGCGCGCGAGCGCTCTACTTCTCGCGGCATCCCCCACCACAACCAACCCGCACTCTTATAAGCAAGCGTCATGCCACAGGGTAGGGATGTTGATGGGGGGGCGGGACTGCCCGGTATGACTTGATTGGTATGATTTGCGGGAGAGGACAATCGCCAACCTGAGTTTACAGGGTGCGTTCTTGGGGATGCAGTTCTGCGGGTCAGCGCCCGGACAGAAAAGCCTTGAGCCGCCGCCAGAGGTTGCGGTCCGGCGGGGCGATGCCCATGCGAAGCAGGTATTCCTCCACGAAGCGGTGCTGCTCGGCGGAGACGGGTTTGGCCCGCCATCCCGCGCGCTCCGTGGGGTCGTCCGTGAGAGCGCCAGGGGCGGTCGGGGCTGAGGGCGCGTGGTCGCCGGTTGCGGCGGCGGGGAGGGCGCCGGGAGACGCTTCGCCGGGCGCGCCGTCTTGCGCGCAGACTGGAGGCCGCGTCAGGCACAGGCCGCGCCGGGCCAGCCAGCAGGCCAGCACCGTTCCGGTGCGCCCCATGCCGAAGCGGCAGTGGATGAATACCTTGCGGCCCTCGGCCAGGCGGGCGTCCATCCAGTCCAGCGCGGCGTCCAGTTGGACGGGGTCGGGCACGTCCATGTCGTCGATGGGCAGATAGTGCACGGCCAGGCCGTGCTCACTCTCGATTCCCGGCAGGTCGCAGAACTCGGCGCACAGGTTCAGCACCGCGCCCAGGCCCTGCTCCTTGAGGAGCGCCAGATGCTCGGGCTTGCAGGGCATGGCCCCCACGGCCACGTCCGGCGTGGCCCAGAAGATCTCGTAGCCGTCGTGCAGACAGCAGGAGGATGCGGGTGTGGACGCGGGCGGAGTGGAGCGGGACATGAGAGGGAGCATGAACACGCGCAGGGGGCGCGTCAAGTGGGTTGCGGGTGGGGCGGCGGGGGCTTGTGCTGTTGGGAGGTTACTTGTTGAAGAAATAGTTTCGTAGGACTGCTTGGAGTAAGCCTGCAAGTGCCCCAACTAGGATTATTACCCAGGGTTTAATTCGCGGAATTTTTCTTACTTGAGGTGAATTTGAGTTGCGTGGGTCGTTTTGTGTTTCGTTTGGCATGTATTTGTGATATGTAGTCTGATTAGGCTTCTGCGTCAACAGGAGCCTCGCTGCTAGTCGTGTCCTTTGGCGTGCTCGAATTGTTTTTGGAGGATGTCCCTGGTGACTGATCCCATGTGCGGCGGGTGAAAGTGTCCCCGTCATATCGGAAATGGTGGACATCTGGGTCGGAAGGAAGATGTCACATCCATCTGTTGACGAATCTAATTGCCGTGCGCTAGGCTATATTCCCTGGTGTGTTGGTTTGGGCCGGAAGGGAGGGTGATATATTGTTGTGGCCTGAAAAAATGAAAAAGTCAGGCGAGTACAGGTTTTACGGGCGTTACTGGTGGGTCATCCCTGTCGGGATGATTGTCTATGGTTTTTTACAACTTGTTTTTCGTTTCTAAAGAGAAAACGGTATGTTGTTTCTCTTTAATGGTTGAATTCAATCGTGACTTGTGATTGCCGACAATTACACCTGATTTCCATGCTTTTGCCAACTAGGTTGAGGAGTTTCATGAAAGATGGCAAATTAAAAACAGCGTTATACGTCTGTTCCTTGGCCTACCTGTTGGCCCTCATGATATTGAGCCTTTTTGGAAAGGGCGAGTGGTTGTCCTTCTCCTCGCTCTTCAAACTATTAGACCGAGCGGCTGGGATTTGACCAGCCACTCGGCCACCTTTACCTAGCTTCCTTGATATGCCTGCCAGTAGTCGCTCTCTTCCCAGTTCTCATACACGGGGATAGTGGGACTTTCGCGAACATACTTTTCAAGAGATGGTTCGAACTTTGTAAGAGCAAATTCTGCCGCTCCTGTTGTTGAGGCAGAACCTATCGGCCCCAAACTCAAACCGACCGCTCCAGCGCCAAGACCCCCAAATGCCTTTATGTCGGCAACCTTCTGTTTCGCTTCCTCTTCGGTAGGAAGCCGGAATTTCGGTCGAGACGGCTGGCCGACAGCCGTGTCGCCGGATGCGGCCAGTGACTCCTCAATGCCTGCTGCTTGAGCAGCCTGTTGGTTGTTGGCAACCTTTTCAGATGCAATCAAGGACTCCTCCAGGCCTCCGTTGAACGCTTGCTCATGCGCGTTCGCTTGTTGTGCCGCTTGTGGTGGTGCTCGTTGAGGTCGCGCAGATGGTACCAGCGCAGCTGAGCGGCAGCATCGCCGGGCATAGGGCCGAGGTTGTTGGGCTGGAAGCTGTCGGTCCAGTGTTCCTGGAGAGCCTGACAGGCCTGCGGGTCCGAGCACAGCGCCCGGTACACCTCGTCATAGGGCATGATGGTCGGCATCGGCTCCGGTTCGCCAGCTTGCGCGAAACCTGATGCTCGTGCGTCCTGCCCCTTCACCCCCCTTATCCCCCCGCGTGTTGCCCTCCGGGGCAAGGGGCAGTAGTGTGGCCGCGCCATGAGCATCTTCAAGCCGAGAAACCTTCAGACCAAGTTCATCCTGGGGCTGGCCTGTATGATGGCCTTTGTCGGGGTGTTTTTCGTATCCCTGTTGCAGCGCTATCTGCGCGAAACTCTCGAACAGGAGGCGCGCGGCAAGGCCCAGGTCATCCTGCGCGGGGTGGAGTCGCTCCACGCCTACGTTCAGGACAGCCTGCGCCCGGCCATCACCGGGAACCTCCTGGAAGACAAGGGCCTGCTGGAAGCCATGTCCTGCACGGCCCTGGCGCGCGCCGCCATGGCCCCCTCCGGGCAGGAGGGCAACGAGGAGTTCCGCTTCCGGCGCGTGGCCATCGACGCCCGCAGCCCGGACCTGGAGGCCGTGGGCCTGGAGCGGGCCTTCATCGAGCGCTTCCAGCGTGAGCCCGAGCGCGAGTGGGGCGAGGCGATCATCAAGGAGAACGGCAAAGAGTATCTGGTGATGGCCCAGCCCGTGCGCTACCAGGGGTTCTGCCTGCGCTGCCACAGCGATCCGGCCCTTGCCCCCAAGGAACTCGTGGAGACATTCGGCCCGGAGCGCGGCTTCGGGCGCAAGGAGGGCGAGCTGGCCGGGGCGCACGTGGTGCGCCTGCCCATGGAGGCCACGGTGATGCGCGTGCAGGGCGCGACCCTGTGGTTCGTGCTGATGTTCAGCGTGGGCGCGCTGTTTCTCTTCGGTGCCATCTATGCCTTCTTCAACCGGCTGGTGGTGCACAACCTGCGCCGGGCGCTGTCGCTCATGGGGCGGCACTTCCCCGAGGCCGCAAGCGAAGCGGCCAGCGTCCCCAAGCCGCATCCCATGGACCACTCGCGAGACGAGATCGAGCTTATGCTCTCCTCCATGGAGCAGTTCGCCGAGAGCCTGCGCCAGGCCAGAGTGCAGCTCCAGTCCTACGCCTCCAACCTGGAGGGCATGGTGGCCTCGCGCACGGCGGATTTGAGCCGCGAGGCTGACGCACGCCGCGCCGACGTGGGCCTGTTCGTGAGTCTGCTGGACGGCCTGAGCCATACCCGCGACCGCCGCGAGATCCTGGACCGCTGTCTGGGGCTGGTGGGAAGGCGTTTCGGGGCCGAGCGCGTCACCTACCGCAGCTCCATGTCCCTGGGCGCGGCGCACTGCTGGCCGGACCCGTCCGTGTGCGCACCCGTGCCCAAAGGCTGGGAAGCCCTGTCCGTACGCGGCGAGCCCGTATTTTCAGGCAGCTGCGCCTCCATCCCCGTGACGACCTCCGGCGCATCCCAGGGCATGCTGACCCTGTGCTGGCCGCCCGAGAGCCTGCCCGACCCACTGCCCGTGGATGTGCTCATGGCCGTGGGCCAGCAGTTGGGCGTGGTGGTGGAGAACATGGACGCTCTGGACAATCTTTTGCGCCAGAAGGACCTTTTGCACGCCGTGTTCGAGGGCATCGGCGACCCGGTGGCCCTGCTGGACGGACAGGGGCGGGTGGTTCTGGCCAATGAATCGTCGCGCGGGCTGGCCGGACCTTCGAACATTGAGGCCAGGGCAGATGCGGGCGCGCAGCGGCTGGCCGAGTCCCTGGGCATCGAGTCCGGGCGGCCTTTGGATGCGGGCGTGCTGGCAGGGCCGTCCGTGCGCGAGGTGGTGCTGCCGGGTGAGCGCACCTTCCTGGCGTCTCTTTATCCTCTGCCGGAGTACAGCGGGCAGAGCGGTCGGCTGGTGGCATACGCCCGCGAGGTGACCGGCGAGCGGCGCATGCGCGACCTGGCCCAGCAGAACGAGAAGCTCCTGGCCGTTGGCCGCCTCGCCGCCGGACTGGCGCACGAGATCAACAATCCGTTGGGGGTGATCCTCTTTTACGGGGAACTCCTGAAGGCCAGCGCCGGTGTGGAGGAGAGCCGCGAGGACGTCGAGGTCATCCTGCGCCACACCCGTCAGGCCCAGAAGGTGCTGCGCGACCTTCTGGACTTCGTGCGCCCCAAGAAGGGCTCCACCGGCCCCTGCGACCTGGCTGCCGAGGTCCGGCGCACCACCGGGGTGTTTCAGGCCCAGGCCGCAGCCGAAGGCGTGGCCCTGGAAGTGGACGCCCCGGAAGGGTTGCCGCCGGTCAATGCCGACCCCACGGCCCTGGAGCAGATACTCTCCAACCTGCTGCTGAATGCATTGGACGCGGTCAGCCCCGGCGGCGGGCGCATCCGTGTGAGTACCGGCGCGCAGGACGCGCGGGCTTTCCTGCGCGTGGAGGATAACGGGCCGGGCATCGCCCCCGACAACCTGGGGCGCATCTTCGATCCCTTCTTCACTACCAAGGAAGTGGGAAAAGGCACGGGCCTTGGGCTGGCCGTGGTCTTCGGGCTGGCCAACGACATGGGCGGCGGTGTGGAAGCGGTGAGCGAGAACGGAGCGCGTTTCACGGTGTGGTTGCCGCTGGCGCAGGAGGAGGACGGACGTGCAGCGGCCTGAGACGATTCTTGTGGTGGACGACCAGCCCGACTTCGCCAAGGGGCTGGCCCGGCTGATCGGGTCGCGCCATCCCTCGCTTGAGGTGGTGCTGGCCCACGACGGGGCGCAGGCCCTGGCGATACTGGAGCAGCGCGGACCTGGGCTCATGTTCACGGACCTTCGCATGCCCGGCATCTCCGGGCAGGAGCTTCTGGAGCGGGCCTTGGCGCTGGACCCCATGCTCACGGTGGTGATGCTCACGGCGCACGGCGACGTGGGCTCGGCCGTGGCCGCGCTCAAGGCCGGAGCCTATGATTTTCTGACCAAGCCTGTTGAGCCGGAAGATTTGTTCCTGGCCCTGGAAAAGGCTCTGGAGCGTGCGCGTTTACTCTCCGAAAACCGCCGCCTGCGCGAGTCCGTGGCCGAGGCCGAGACCTGGCGCGAGCTGATCGGCGAATCACCCGGCATCGTACGCTTGAAGCAGACCGTGGGGGCCGTGGCCGGATCGGACTATACGGTGCTCATCCAGGGCGAATCCGGCACCGGCAAGGAGGTGGTGGCCCGTGCCATCCACAAGCTCAGCGGGCGCAGCGACGGGCCGATGATTTCCGTGAACTGCCCGGCCATCCCGGAGCAGCTGCTGGAGTCGGAACTCTTCGGCCACGTGAAGGGTGCCTTCACCGGGGCCGAGCGCGCCAACCAGGGCCTATTTCTCGCCGCCCAGGGGGGCACCATCCTGCTGGACGAGATCGGCGACATCCCTATGAACGTGCAGACCAAGCTGCTGCGCGTCCTGCAGGAGCGCGAGGTGCGCGCCGTGGGCGGCAGCGACACCGTGGCCGTGGACGTGCGCATCATCGCCTCCACCAACCAGCACCTGGAAGAGAAGATCAAAGACCGTACTTTCCGGGAGGACTTGTTCTATCGCCTGAACGTGCTGACCATCCAGACCCCGCCCCTGCGTGAACGGCGCGAGGATGTGCCGCTTCTGGCAATGCACTTCCTGCGGCGCACCTGCAACGAGATGAAGCTGCCGGAAAAGGGCCTGACCCCGGACGCGCTGGGCTATCTGGCCGGGCGGGACTGGCCGGGCAACGTGCGCGAGCTTCTGAACTTCGTCAGGCGGCTGGTGGTGTTCTCGCCCGGCGAGGTGATCGACGCCCAGGCGGCGCGCATGGTGGACGGCGGCGGCAGGCTGGTGGAGGCCTCGGCCTGCCCCCTGGGGAGCTACCAGGACGCCAAGAACCACGCGCTGGAGGCCTTCACCAGGGCCTACGTGGACCAGCTCCTGGGGCGGACAAAGGGCAATATTTCCGAAGCTGCACGGGTAAGCGGCCTGGAGCGCGCCAGTTTACAGAAAATTCTCAAGCGGCTAGGTATAGAGGCTCAGGGTTTCAAGGCCTGACAGGTTTGCGCATTTCCCGTCAGCGCATCGAATCCCGGCGAGAAAGTCTGCCGTGTGGCGAAGCCCGAAGGGGTTTCCAAAGGGATTTGTCCCCTTGGCCGCCTACAGCTTCTCCCATGTCCCGTCGGCATGAGTCCGTCGGGTGCGCTTTTCAGGAGATCATAATGCCCGTGCGACTCTTTGTGTCCCTGTTTCTGGCTGCCTGTTGCCTTATGGCCTTGTGCCTCCCGGTCTTGGCCCAGGCCCCCCCGGCTTCCAAGCCATCCCAGGAGGCCCAGCCTCTTCCTGCCCCGGTTGTCCGCTCTCCGGAGGTGGTCTTCCCGCCCTCCATGATGATCGCGCCGCCAGCCAGACTCGCCGCCCAGTTCCCCAAGGGGTTCATGCCGGGCCTGGGGTTCGGCCTGAACAGCGCCCAGGTGCAGGCCGACGGCACCGTGGTGCTGCACACGCTCACCGGGCGTGGACCCACGCTGGAGGGGCCGTCGGTTGCGCAAAAGGACGGACGCGCCGCCTCCACCATCTTCATCCTGCCCGCGTTCAACCCAACCCTGGTGACCATGAAGATTCTCGGCGACAAGGCCGAGGTGGTGGGCATGCTGCCGCTCAAGGACGAGGAGGGCAAGCTGCTGCGCGGCCTGCCGCCCGCATCGCGCGGACCCGCAAATCCGGCGGAGGTCCCGCTGGACCTGGAGTTCAAGCGCCTGGAGCACGACCCCTCCGGCATCGACCCCCAGGGCGTGGCCTATGATTTCAAACGCAGCGTCTACTGGATTGCGGACGGCTACCGCCCCGCGCTGGTGCGCGTCTCCCCGCGCGACGGGCGGGTGATGGGCATGTACTCCGCTGCCGAAGGCTTGGAGGAGTTCCTGGAGACGCGGCGCGCGGGCTGGGGCTTTTCCGGCGTCAGCGTGAGCATCACGGGCAAGGTATACACCATCATGCGCGGGACGTTGTTCTCGCAGGGCAAGCCCGGCAACTTCAGCCGCATCGTGGAGTTGGACCCGGACACCGAGAGGGTGCGCCAGATCCCCTATCCCATCGACGACGAGATCTTCGCGGACCCCGCCAGCGTTGCCACGGGCGAGATTGTGGCCTTTGCCGACAAGCGCATGCTGGTGCTGGAACAAGGCATCGACAAGGAAGGGCGTTCGCGCAGCCTGGTCTACTCGGCGGACCTGACCCAGGCCCACAACATCCACCGCGTGCGCGACGACGCGGGCAACACCCTGGAAGCCATCACCGACAAGGCCCAGCTGCGCAAGATGGGGCAGAAGATGGCCCGCAAAACCCTGGTGCTGGACCTGCATCAGGCCGGATTCAGCGGCCGGATGGCCGAGAGCATGACGCTCCTCTCCGACGGGCGCACCCTGGTGTTCATGAGCGGGCACGGCTTTGGCCTGGAAGGGCAGATCGCCGGGGCCTCCGCCGGACCGGACGGCAAGCCCGTCCTGGACGCGTCCCGGTACGAACTGGGCGAGGGCGGCAAGCTGAGCCTCGCGGGCAAGCCTTCCAACGCGGTGATCGGAATCCGGCCCACACAGGATGTTCCCCGGCTGTGGGTTGCCGTGCTGCCTAAGAAAGTCACCGAATATTGATCCGTCCTCAGGAGGTCTTCATGCGTCTCGCTCTTCGTCTGCTGTGCCTGTTCGTCCTCGCCGCCGCCGTTGCGGGCTGCTCCGCCCGCAAACCCGCAGCCTCCCCTGAAGCAAGGCCACTGAGCGTGGCTATGCTCATCCCCGGAAACATCGCGGACGGCGGATTCATGGAATCGGGCCACAAGGGGCTCATGAAGATTCAGTCAGAGCTTGGCGCGAAGGTGGATTTCATCGACGGGGTCAAGCCCGATAAGGACAAGCTGGAACAGGCGCTGCGCATCCTGGCCCAGCGCAAGCCCGATCTGGTCATCGCCCATGGCGGCCAGTGCAACGAGGCAGCCAAGGCAGTGGCCGCGCAGTATCCCGATGTCCGTTTCGTGGTGGTGCAGGGAAAGGTCACCGGTCCCAACCTTTCAAGCTACGAGGTGCTCCAGGAACAGTCCGCGTGGCTGGCCGGGGCTGCCGCCGGTATGCTCACCAAGACCGGCGTGGTGGGGCATATCTCCGGAATCCGGGTCGTTCCCGGCCTGAAGGGTCGCGCCGCCTACGCTGCCGGGCTCAAGTACGTGAACCCCAAAGCCAGACTGCTGACCACCTTCTGCGGCAACCAGGACGACAACGAGCTGTCCAAGAAGGTCGCCCTGGCCCAGATCAAGGGTAAGGCCGATATCATATTCACCATGCTGAACTCCGGACGCCAGGGGGCCATCGACGCCTGCCGCGAGAAGAACGTGCGCCAGATCGGCAACGTGAAGGACTGGACCGCGCAGGACCCGCAGGTGTTCGCGGCTTCCGCCGTGGCCGACGTCAGTTGGGCGGTGTTCGGCGCGGGCAAGGATCTGGCGGACGGAGCCTGGAAGCCTGCGGTGGAGAAGAAGATCGGCCTGTCCGATCCCGAGGCCGTCCGTCTGGCCCTGGCTCCGGATGTCCCCGCCACGGTGAGGGAGCGTCTGGCCGGGCTCGCGGAGCGCATCCGCACGGGCGAGATCGAGGTGTCCGTGCAGTATGACGGCCCGGAATTCGAGGTGAAGTAGCCTGCTGGCCGATATATAGTCCGGGAAGGTTGTGGCACGCCACCCTTGCGACCGTATTCGGCATTTGTACGGTATCGTGAAGGATTTTGGCTTCGGTGCGGGCAATTCGACCAGATTCCGATGCGAGAAGGTCACACATGTGTCATCATGCGGTGCGACGATCCATCGAACAAATCAGAAGGAGCCTCCCATGCGCCTTGCCTCTCTCCTGCTGGCCCTGTTGCTGACCTGCACCGCCGCGTCCGCCCAGGACGCCACGCAGGCCCAGGTCCGCAAGTTCGACGTCACCGTCTCTCCCCGTGACTACGTGGCTGCTCCCGCCAGCCTGAAAAAGCTCTTCCCCAAGGGGTTCCCCACCGGGGTCGGCTCGGGGCTGGCCTTCGCGGGCAAGGAGAAGGACGGTTCACTGCTGTTCTTGTCCGTCACCGACCGGGGACCCAACGCGGATTCGCCCAAGTTCGTCGGTTCTCCTGGCGAAAAGGGTCTGCCCACCAAGATGTTCCCCGCGCCTGGATTCCATCCCGCTGTGGCCACCATCAAGGTCAAGGGCAACGCCGCCAGCGTGGTCAAGATGACCCCCATTCGCGGCCTGGACGGCAAACCGGTCACCGGACTGCCCCCCGCCAAGGGTGAGCACGGCTCCACCGGCGAGACTCCTCTGGACGTGAACCTCAAGGTGCTGGGACACGATCAGCAGGGCATCGACCCCGAAGGCATCGCCATCGATTCCAGGCGGGGAACCCTGTGGCTGAGCGACGAGTACGGCCCCTTCCTCATGGAACTGGACCGCAAGACCGGCCAGATCGTGCGCAAGCTGGCTCCCGGCGCAGGCCTGCCCTCCATCCTGGCCAAGCGCCAGCCCAACCGGGGCGCGGAGGGCGTCGCCGTGACCCCGTCGGGCAAGGTGGTGGCCGCCGTGCAGTCCATCCTGGATACCGACGGCAAGGTGAAGGACTCCAAGGCCGCGTTCACCCGCCTTGTTGAATACGACCCGGACACCGACAAGACCCGCATGCTGGCTTACCCCATCGACGAAACCGCCTACAAGCGCACCGCCGACGCCAAGATTGGCGACGTGACCGCCGTGTCCGACACCCAGTTCCTGATCGTGGAGCAGGGCGAAGGCCGCGACGGCAAAATGCGCAACCTGGTGTACCTGGTGGACATCTCCAGGGCCTCGGCCCTGCCCGACCTGCCCCTGGAGACCACGGGCCTTGGCGGCATGGTCCCGGCCCGCAAGTGGCTGGTGGCCGATCTGGTGGCCCTGGGCTGGACGGCAGAGAAGGCCGAAGGCATGGCTCTGGTGGACGCGCGCACCATCGCCCTGGCCTCGGACAACGACTTCGGGCTGGCAGCGGTGCTGGACAAGCCCGCCCAGGACAAGAACGGCAAGACCGTCACCAAGCCCGACGACTACACCGTGGGCCGCGATGGGCAAAGCGGGAAGCTCATGCTGGACGGCAAGCCGGTGGACACGACCATCAGCCTGAAGCCCAGCGGAGAGAAGACCGCCATGTGGCTGCTCACGCTGCCCAAACCCGTGACGGAGTACATGCCGAAGTAACGGCGTTCTGCTGGACCACATGAAAAACAAAGGCCGTGGGAGCGTCGCTCCCACGGCCTTCTTGCGTGGCGTATGATTTGCGTTTGCCGCTACTGTCCAGTCTCGTCGGCTGTTTCGGCGTACACGTATTCGCGCAGCGCCTGCAGCCAGGACCTGGGCGCGACGCCCGTGGCCTGGGTGAATTTCGAGGTGTCCAGCACGGAGTAGGCCGGGCGCGGGGCCTTCAGCGGGTACTCGGCGCTGGTGATGGGCAGCACCTGGCACTCGTACCCGGCTGCCGCCACGGCCTCGCTGGCCAGCTCGCACCAGCTGGCGCGCCCCGCGTTGCCCAGGTGGAAGAGGCCCGTCGCCTCTGCCTGCACCAGGGCCACGGCGTAGCCCGCCAGGTCCAGCGTGCAGGAGGGTGAGCCGATCTGGTCGTGCACCACCTTCAGTTCGGCGCGGTCCTTGGCCAGATTGAGGATGGTACGCACGAAGTTTTTCTTGCCCGGGCCGAACAGCCAGGCCACGCGGGCGATGATGAGGCGGGGCAGGTTCAACGAAGTGAGCGCCTTTTCGCCGTCCAGCTTGGTCTGTCCATACACGCTGGTCGGGTTGGGGGCGTCGTCTTCAGTGTAGGGCGTGTTCTTTTTGCCGTCGAACACGAAGTCCGTGCTGAAGTGCAACAGGCCGATATTGCGGTCGGCGCAAAGCCTGCCGAGCATCGCGGGCAGGCACTTGTTCAGGCGCGCGGCCTCCACGGGCTCGTCCTCGGCCTTGTCCACGGCGGTGTAGGCCACGGCGTTCACCAGCCAGTCCGGCTGGTATTCGTCCAAGAAGGACCCCATGGCCGCCGCGTCGAAGATGTCGAAGTCGGCGCGCCCGATGGGGGCTACCTCGAATCCCGCCGCCTCGAAAGCTTGGGCCAGGGGGACGCCCAGAAGGCCGGTCCTGCCCCCAAGCACCGCTACGCGGTTCTTCACTGGCGCTCTCCGTACCATTTGTCCATGAAGGTGCGGTAGCTGCCGCTCTGCACCTGTTCCATCCAGGCCTCGTTGGACTTGTACCATTCGAGAGTTTCGGCGATGCCGCGCTCGAAGGTGTACTCGGGCTCGAAGCCGAGTTCGCGGGCGGCCATGGAGTAGTCCATGGCGTAGCGGCGGTCGTGGCCGGGGCGGTCCTTCACGTAGTTGATGAGCGTCTCGGGCTGGCCCAGTGCGGAGAGGATGGTCTTGACCACCTCGATGTTGGGCTTTTCCGCGTTGCCGCCGAAGTTGTAGGCCTGGCCGGACTTGCCCTTGAGAAGCGTCAGCTCAACGCCCCGGCAGTGGTCCGTGACGTAGATCCAGTCGCGCACGTTCATGCCGTCGCCGTACACGGGCAGCGACTCGCCGCGCGAGGCCTTCATGATCATGAGCGGGATGAGCTTCTCCGGGAACTGGAACGGCCCGTAGTTGTTGGAACAGCGGGTGATGGTCACGGGGAAGTCGTACGTCTCGAAGAATGCGCGGCAGAGCATGTCCGCCGATGCCTTGGACGCCGAATACGGGCTGTTGGGCGCGAGCGGCGTATCCTCGGTGAACTTGCCTTCGGGGCCGAGCGTTCCGTACACCTCGTCCGTGGACACGTGCACGAATTTGGGCAGGCCCATGCGGCGGGCGGTGTCCAGCAGCACCTGGGTGCCAAGCACGTTGGTCAGGATGAAGGGGTTGCAGTCCGCGATGGAGCGGTCCACGTGGGATTCGGCAGCGAAGTTGACCACTGCGTCGATCTTGTGCTCGGTAATTATGTGGGCCACCAGCTCGGCGTTGGCGATGTCGCCGTGGACGAAGTGGTAGCGCGTGCCGCCGAATTCGTTCTCGATGGGCAGCAGGTTGAAGCGGTTTCCGGCGTAGGTCAGCTTGTCCAGGTTGACGATGACCATGTCCGTATGCTTCCTGAGCATCATATACACGAAGTTGGTGCCGATGAATCCGCACCCGCCAGTTACGAGCAGTCGCATGGGTGTCCTTTCCGGGAAGAGATGTGGAGGGCGTTCGCCCTGCTGCTGCTTGCCTCAAAGCCGCCCCGGAATCAATCCCGAAAACGCTCCGCCGCGCTGAGGAAAAGCAAAACAGCGGAATTGAGAAAAAAGTGCTTGCCAAGATTCGTCGATTTCACTAGATACCTCCCCTCGGGCGGTTAACTCAGCGGTTAGAGTGCCATCTTCACACGGTGGAAGTCCGGGGTTCAAATCCCCGATCGCCCACCACCGGAACGTCGGAAGCCCCGCGAGAGCGGGGCTTTTTCTTTATGATACACATAATTCTCCATGCTCCTGAAATTCCCCAGAACACCGGCTCCATAGCCCGGCTCTGCGCGGCCACGGACACCCCCCTGCACCTGGTGGAACCCCTGGGCTTCAAGCTTACCGACCGCTACCTGAAACGTGCGGGGCTCGACTACTGGCCCCACGTGAAGCTCTCGGTCTGGCCCGACTGGCAGGCTTACCTGGAGGGCGCCGCGCCTTCGCGGCTGGTGTTCACCTCCTCTGGCAACCGGGGCATTGTGGGCACGGACTATCACCGCTTCACCTACGAAAAGGGCGACGCCCTGGTTTTCGGGTCCGAAAGCACCGGCCTGCCGGACGAGCTGCTGGAAGGCCAGCCGCATCTGGTGCGCATCCCCATATGGGGCTGCGTGCGCTCGCTGAACATCGCCAACGCGGCCTCCGTGCTGCTCTACGAGGCCCTGAAAGTCACCGGCGGCCTGCCCGGCACTTCCGTCTGAGCTCCTCTTCGGGGCTGAGTGCATCGGCCTTCCGGGCCATCTGTCAGGAAGGGCAGTTGCATCTGGCGCGCGTCCCCGTCCGGGCAGCGCGGGTTCTCTGGACAGCGCAGGTGCGGACGCTACGCCGCATTGTAAAGTCCTGACCGCAGGCAGAGCCAGCCAATCCTGGCTTATGTCCGTTCGGGGCCATTCTTTGCTGATTCGTAATATTTTTCTTTCCAGTCGCCCAAAGAGCTTTGTATAGTTTCCTCCACATCCGGTTCATCCGGCCTGAAAGTACCATCACGATATCGCGAGGACTTCCATGACGTCAGCCATTACGATCTTTTCGAGAGCCTTCATTGCCTGCTTCGTCTCCATCCTGCTGGCCCTGGCCTTCCACGGCTTGGCCGAGGGAGTCTTCGGGCTGCATGGTCTGGCTGCATACGCAGCAAGCGCTTTGGCGGCGTTGGCCTGCGGGTTCGGAGCCACATTCGTCCTGGTGGGAGGCGCAACGCGCAACCTATTGGATATCGGCGACTTTCTGGGCAGGGTGTCCAAAGGTGATTTCAAGGGGCGTTTGCCGGAAGGCAACTCCTCTGAGCTGGTGAAGCTCGTGGAACCCATCCAGACTGCGGTGGACCAGCTGAAGCTCACCCTGGGCAACTGGAAGGGGCTCACCGAGGCCGTGCTCATCCCCTACGCCATCGTGGACCTCAAAGGCCATTTGACCTTCTGCAACCAGATGGCTCTGGACATGCTGGAGCGCTCCGGCAGGCCCGAGGATCACATCGGCATGTTCTTCTCGGAATTTTTCTACGGCGACCGCACCCGCAAGGCGCTCATCGTGGACATCATGGAGTCGAACAAGGGCGTGGTGCGCGACGTGGAGTTCAAGAACCTGAAGGGCAACACCCGCTTCATCCAGGCGGCGCTTTCCCCCCTGCACGACCTGGACGGCAACGTGAGCGGGGGCATGTGCATGTATCTGGACTACACCCAGATCCGCCTGAAGGACGAACAGATTGGGCGCCAGCACGAGACCATGATGAATGCCGTGCACATGGTGGAGCAGATCGCCGGGGGCTTGTCCCAGGCCAGCCAGGTGTTGGCCTCCCAGGTTGATGGAGCCAGCCGGGGAGCGCAGATGCAGAGCCGCCGCACGGAAGAGACAGCCACCGCCATGGAGGAGATGAACGCCACGGTGCTGGAGGTGGCCCGCAACGCCGGAAGCGCGGCGGAGCGCGCCGGGCAGGCCCAGACCACGGCCAAGGAGGGCGAAGCGGTGGTGGAGCGCGCCGTGGACGCCATCCGGCAGGTGGAGACGCTTACCGCCACCCTCAAGCGCAGCATGGACGGTCTTTCCGAGCGCGCCGAGGCCATTGGCCGCATCATGGGCGTCATCTCCGACATCGCCGACCAGACCAACCTGCTGGCCTTGAACGCGGCCATCGAGGCAGCCCGCGCCGGTGACGCCGGGCGCGGCTTCGCGGTGGTGGCCGATGAGGTGAGAAAACTCGCCGAAAAGACCATGCACGCCACCAAGGAAGTGGGCGACGTGACCCACGCCATCCAGGATGGCGTGCGCAGCAGCATCGGGGAGGCCGATCAGGCAGCCCAGGCCGTGGCCCGAGCCACGGATCTGGCCGGTCAGTCCGGCCGGTCCCTGGAGAAGATCGTGGAGCTGGTGGTTGCCACTTCGGATCAGGTGCGCTCCATCGCCGCCGCCGCCGAGGAGCAGTCCGCAGCCAGCGACGAGATCGCCCGCGCCGTGGAGGACGTGCGCCGCGTCTCCATGGAAACCGCCCAGGATATGAGCGGGGCGTCCGGCGGCGTGGAGGCCCTGGAGCGCCTGGCAGGTGAGCTTCAGGTCGCCATCCGGGAGCTTAACCCGTAGCGGATTTTGGGCGGGGACGTCTGCGGGAATAAGCCGGACGTCCCTCTGCCGCCTTGACGCGCCCTCTGCGCGCGGGGCATCTTCCGCGCTGTATGGACTCCACTTCCCTTCTTCCCGCCGTGGCCTTCGGCCTGGACCTGGCCCTGGGCGACCCCCAGCGCTGGCCGCATCCTGTGCGTCTGATCGGGGCCGCGCTCACACGTCTGGAGCCGCTGGGCGCGAAGCTCTCCCCTCTGCTGAAGCGTCTTTACGGGCTGGCGGTGGCGCTCGGGCTCTGCGCCTGCGTCTACGTCCTGGTCCGGGCGCTGGTGAGTCTGCCCGGCCTGGGCTGGCTCTTCTCCCTCTATCTGGCGTTTGCCGGGCTGGCCCTGGGGCAGCTCCTGCGGGAGGCGCGTTCGGTGTCATCCTTGTTGTCGTCTGGCCGCCTGGACGACGCCCGCCGGGAGCTCTCCTATCTGGTCAGCCGTGACACCTCCGTGCTGGACGAGGCCGGACTGTGGCGCACTTTGGCCGAAACTCTCAGCGAGAACTTCTGCGACGGCTTCGTTGCACCCTTTATCTATCTGGTGCTTGGTGGACCGCCACTGTTGTGGGCCTATAAAACTGCAAGCACCATGGACTCCATGTGGGGCTACAAGACAGAGCGTTTCCGCGATCTGGGTTGGGCCGGGGCGCGCCTGGACGATGTGTTGGCCTTCGTTCCCGCCAGGATCTCCGCACTTATGCTGCTGGCCGTCGGTGCGGCCATGGGCCTGGATTCACGGAAGGCTTTCCGGAATTTCCAGGCCGACGCCAGGACCATGTCCAGCCCCAACGCGGGGTGGCCCATGGCCGCCGCCGCGTGGCTGTGCGACGCGTCAATGGGAGGCGAGACTGTATACTTCGGAGCTGCTTTACAAAAACCGCAAATGGGTCCGCGCAGCAAACCCTGGACGGCTGACAGCGTCGGAATTCTTTACAGGCTGGTTCTTTCCTCTGGAATTGGAATGGTATTACTTGCTTGCGTGATGCTGATCTGAGGAATATGCGTCTTTTCGTGAAACCCTACCGGAGTCTTTGTTGACGTTTTGCCTTCAAAGCATCACATAGAAGGTGAGACGTCTTACTTAAGGAGGGGAGTATCATGCCACTGGAAGGTACCGTGAAATGGTTTAGCGACAAGAAGGGCTACGGTTTCATCACTCGCGACGGGGAGGACGATATCTTCGTCCATTATTCCTCGATCCAGGGAGAGGGTTTCCGCACTCTGCGCGAGGGCGAGAAAGTGGTCTTCGAGGTCGTCACGGGTGAGCGCGGGATGAAAGCGACCAACGTATTCAAGGAAGCTTAGGGATTCCGTGCGTGTCCTGAAGCGCAAGGCCTCATGGCCCCGCGCGGAAGGAGTGGCAGGGCGTACGTAACGACCATATTCGGGGGGATCTGGCCGAAGCGGCGTCAGAACCTGATTTCCCCCCGCTGGAGCGATCCGGCGGGGTTCGCTTTTTTGCCGCCACGAAAAAGGGCCGATCCCCATGGATCGGCCCTGTATTTCTTCTTTGTTCCTGCGTCTACTTGCCGAGTTCCTCGCTGCGGGCCTTGGCGGCCAGCACCGCATCGATGATGGAGGCGCGCACTGCCTGACGGTCCAGGTGCATGAGCGCCGCGATGGTGGTCCCGGCGGGGGAGGTCACCATTTCGCGAAGCAAGCTCGGGTGGGTCATGCTCTGGTTCGCGAGCTTGAGAGAGCCCGAGAACAGCTCGGCAACGATGCCCGCAGCCTGCGCCCTGGGCAGCCCGGCGGCCACGGCGGCTTCGACCATGGCCTCGATGAAGTAGAACACGTAGGCCGGGCCGCTTCCGGCCACGGCGGTGAACGCGTCGAAGGATTTCTCCTCCAGCACGTGCACGCTGCCCACGCTTGCGAAGATGGTCTGCACCATCTCGCGCTGGGGCGGGGTCAGCTTTTGGTCGTCCAGGCACACAGCCGACACGCCGCCGCCCACCAGGGCGGGGGTGTTTGGCATCACGCGCACCACCGGGCAGACGCTGCCGGACCAGCTGGAGAGCTGCTCCTGGCTTACGCCAGCGGCGATGGAGATCAGGCATTTGTCCGCAGTAAGGGCAGGCGTCACTTGCGCCAGCACGGCCTGCATCTGCTGCGGTTTCACGCACATGATCACGTAGTCGCCCTCCTGCACGGCATCACGGACGGAAGGGGCGGCGATGAGGGCGCATTCCACGCACAGGGCGTTGAGCTTCTCCCTATCCAGGTCGAAGCCCGTCAGGCGGATGGCGTCCACGCCGGAGAGCCCCTTGATCAGGGCTGTTCCCATATTGCCGGTGCCGATGAAGGAGACGGTGGCGCTCATGGTGTTATCCTACCATTTCCATAGCGTTGAAGAAGTACGAGATCTCAAAAGCGGCGGTTTCGGGGGCGTCGGAGCCGTGCACGGAGTTTTCCTGCTTGGAAAGCGCGAACACCTTGCGGATGGTTCCCTCATCAGCCTGGGTGGGGTCGGTGGCGCCCATCAGTTCACGGTAGCGCTTGATGGCGTTGTCGCCCGCCAGCACCACGGCCACGATGGGGCCGGAAGCCATGTACTCGGTGAGTTCGCCGAAGAACGGGCGCTCACGGTGCACATGGTAGAAGCCCTGCGCCTGATTGAGGTCCAGGCGGACCATCTTCATGGCCACGACCTTCAGACCAGCCTTCTGAATCATGAACAGGATGCTGCCGGCGAGGTCCCGGCGCACGGCGTCGGGCTTGATGAGGCAGAGGGTGAGTTCCATCGGGGGACCTTCCTTCGGTAGAGGTTGGCAGTCCAAACGCTCCTGGATGGAAAGCATCCCGTGCCCACCACGAGAGTGCTTTTTCCGGCGCCCCGCCGGAACCAGATCATGCCCGCACTCAGGAAACACCCCTGTCCCCGCGCGCAGGTTGGCTATTACACCAGGAGCATCTTATCCGACGAAAACGCTTCTCCCTTGAGACTGAAGAAGCGTTCGAGCAGATCCTCCACGCTGAAGCGGCTCTTTTCCTCGCCCTCGATGTTCAGGATGACGCGACCCTGGTGCATCATGATCAGGCGGTTGCCGAGCGTCAATGCGTGGTTCATGTTGTGCGTCACCATCAGGGTGGTGAGCTTCTGCGATTCCACTATCTTGTCCGTAAGTTCCAGCACGTGCCCGGCGGTCTTGGGGTCAAGCGCTGCCGTGTGCTCGTCCAGCAAAAGAATGTCCGGGCGCACCATGGTGGCCATGATCATGGTGAGCGACTGGCGCTGCCCGCCTGAGAGCAGGCCCACCTTGTCCTTCAGGCGGTCTTCCAGCCCGAGGCCGATCTGCGAGAGCAGCTCCCGGAAGCGGTCGCGGTCGCGGGCCTTCACGCCGCGAGACAGCCCGCGCGATTTGCCGCGCCGGTCCGCCAGGGCCATGTTCTCCTCGATGGAAAGCGAGGCCGCCGAACCCATGAGCGGGTCCTGGAAGACGCGGCCTATGAAGCGGGCGCGCTTGTGTTCCGGCCAGGCGGTGATGTTCTCTCCGTGCAGCGAAATGGTCCCCTTGTCGGGGAAGAAGCATCCGGCCACGCAGTTCAGCGTAGTGGACTTGCCCGCGCCGTTGGAGCCGATAACGGTGATGAAGTCGCCCTGGCGGATGTTCAGGTCCACGCCGTCCAGCGCCAGCACCTCGTTGATGCTCCCCTTGTGGAAACGCTTGGTGATTCCTTCGAGCGTCAGCATCAGGCTGCAACCTTGCTTTTGAGCCTGGGGGCGATGAGTGCGGCCACCACGATGAGCGCGGTGATGAGGTTCAGGTCGCTTGGCGAAAAGGAAAAGCTGCCCACCTTGAGCGACAGCGCGAAGGCGATGGCCAGGCGGTAGGCCACCGAGCCGAACACCGCCGCCATGATCATGCGCGAGATGCTCCGCTGCCCGAACAACGTCTCCCCGATGATCACCGAGGCAAGCCCCGCCACGATGGTGCCTACGCCCATGTTCACGTCCGCCGAGCCCTGGTTCTGGGCCACCAGCGCGCCGCACAGGGCCACCATGGCGTTGGACAGGCCCACGCCCAAAACGATCATGTTGCCGGTGTTCACACCGAGCGCCGTTATCATGCGCGGATTGTCGCCAGTGGCCAGCATGGCCTGCCCCAGTTCCGTGCGGGTGAACCAGATAAGCGTCACGGCCGCCAGGATGGTTATGGCCGCGAACAGCGCTGGCGCGGCCATCCATGAGGGCATGCCCAGCGCCGCCAGCGGGTCCAGCACTGTGGCCTTGCCCAGAAGCGTGAAGTTCGGCCTGCCCATGATGCGGATGTTGATGGAGTAGAGCGCGATCATGGTCAAAATGGAGGAGAGCAGGTGAAGAATTTTCAGGCGCGTGTTGAGAAGGCCAGTGACGGCCCCGGCGCAGAATCCGGCGAGAGTGGCCGGAATGAGCGACAGATAGGGGTCCATCCCCGCACCAATGCACACGGAGGACACGGCAGCGCCCAGAGGGAGCGAACCGTCCACGGTGAGGTCGGGGAAGTCCAGGATGCGGAAGGTGAGATACACCCCCAGCACCATGAGACCGAAGACGAAGCCCTGTTCGAGCGCGCCGATGAAAGCGTAGAAAGACATGTCGGTGATGGCTCCAGATTGTGGCGCTATTGGCCGCGAAACCCCGGAGTTTTGCCTCGAAAAGCCGGGTTTGTAAAGTCCGGGAGGCCTTCTCGCCCCTGAAAAGTCATGCACAGCGAGAGTCGGGCCTTCCAGCTCTCCCTGGCGCGCGAGGCTGCATTCCTCCCGGAATCGGTTGCGGTTGACGGGTCAGCCATATACTGATTGTGGCAAGAAAGCCGGATTGCGTCCAGGCGGTTGGAGCACGAGTGTTCTGTATCGCGACGCAAAGTGAATGATGCCGCGCTGATTCATCCAATCGAATGAAGAACAAGGAAGAGCCGTTATGCGTGCAGTGTTTGTGCTGTCGAGTTTGCTTGTCGTGTTGTTTTCATCAGTTCCTTGTTCGGCTGGAAGCGGCAAATCTCCAAGCAAGAATGATTTTGTGAAGTACGAATACATCGATGAATATGATATTGAAAAACTCAACAGCATTCTGGCGAATGATTTGAAACAATTCACAAAAGAACAAACCAACTTTTCCCCTGCACGGTACGCAGTCAAGCTGTACAAAGTCACCTATGCCACTGTGATTCCGGAGAAGGGGAACCGGCGAACTGTCGCATCCGGTCTTGTGGCGGTGCCGCAGACGGGCGGCGATCGCTTTGATGTCGTGTCGTACCAGCATGGGACCGTGTTTTCGAAGACCGAGGTACCGTCTTCTCCAGAGCAGTCGGCGGAAACCCGACTGGTGCTGGCCAGCTTCGCCGCTCAGGGCTATGTTGTTGTCGCCGCCGACTACATCGGCAAGGGCGTCTCCACCGAGCCAGACAGCTATCTCGTGAAGGACAGCACCGCCCAGGCCTGCTTCGACATGCTTTACGCGGCCAAAGCCGTGTGCGCCGAGCTTGGCGTTGGCCTCGGCAAACTGTTCCTGAGCGGCTGGTCCCAGGGTTCATACAGCACCTTGGTGTTTTTGAAGAAGCTCGAGGCCAGCGGCGTCCCGGTGACCGCCTTGGGGGTGGCGAGTACGCCCAACGATCTCTACCTCTCCCTTGAGAGGTGGTTGAACGCAAAATCGCCCCAGGACGTCAACTGGCTGGTTGGCGTGACTCTTCTCATCCTGGGGTCGTATGAGAATTATTACGGACCGCAGTCGCTTCGCTCAGATGCAATCAGACCCGAGTATCTGGCGACCGCGCGCAAATTGTACGGCAATTCGATTTCCTGGGAAGCTGCAGAGAAGGAGTTGCCATTGTACAGCAAAGATTTCGTGCAGGAAAAATTTGCGGAACTCGGAGCGATCGCCGGGGGCGGATTTTTCGCAAAGCTCCAGGAGAACATAGCCTATTGCTGGCGCTTCAAGACCACGACGCGCTTCTATTACGGAAAGATCGATGAAGTCGTTCCCCCGTACGTGGCAACGCTTCCCGTGGAGTATCAGCGGGCCATAGGCGGGGCCGAGTCCAGGGCCGTGTATGCTGGTGACAGGGCGAATCATCGGGGAACGTTCGTTTTCGGGCTGTCCGATCAGGTGGAATGGTTTCGCTCTCTGCAGAGGGAATGACCCCTCATGCGCCTCGCGGGCATGAACCCTGCGCGCTTGCGGGGGTCTGAACATGGTTTGAGCGCCTCACCCGAACTTTTGACAAAGGACGTAGCGCATGCCCACGCAAGGACAAGGATCTGTCAGGACAATCCATGCCGACATACTTGTGGTCGGCGGCGGCATGGCCGGCTTCTTCGCCGCGCATCGCGCCGTGGAAAGGGGCTTCGAGGTAGTGGTCGTGGACAAGGGGACCGTGGGGCGCTCCGGGTTCACGCCATGGGCGAACACGTTCAGCGTCTTTGATGAATCCCTCGGGGACACGCGGGCGGATTGGATCGCCGGAGTTCAGTCGAAGGGAGAATATCTCGTCAATCTGGACTATTTCAACATGCAGATTGAAGACTCGCCCGCCCGCTACGCCCAACTGCTGCAATGGGGCATTGTCGACGACACCCGCCCCGAATGGGACGCCGCCAGCGGCATTTCACCCCAGAAATACCTTCTGGGGCACGACCGCCGCATCATCATGCCGAAAATCCTGAAAAAGGCCGGAGTCACTTTGACGCAGCGGGTGATGGTGACCGATCTGCTCAAGGACGGCGACCGCGTCATTGGGGCCGTGGGCTTCCACATGGAGGACAGCGAAGCCCTGGTGTTTTGCGCCAAGGCGACCATCCTCTGCGCCGGAGCGGGGGGCTACAAGGCCCCCGGGTATCCCATACATTCGTGCACCTTCGACGGGGACGCGATGGCCTACCGGGCCGGGGCATCCATTGCCGGGAAAGACTTTATGGACTTCCACTTCACCGGCGACATCCATCCCTGGGATGTGTTCGAGATGGAGAAAGAGGTCTTCATCAACCGCATCTATCCCACGAAAGGCCCCACGGTCGCCGGTTGCGGCGTCAGCATCGACCCGATTTTCAAGGTCCATCAAGACGCGCCGCCCCTTGCCGACTTCCTGCCCGAAGACCCTCCGCCCATGGACCCGCGGGAATACCGCAACAAGGGAAAGAGCCTCATGCCCAAGATGCCGAAGGGCAACATCGTCATGGGCGCGGCCACCGGGCTGGGGGTGCACAAATCCGAAGGCGTCTGGCCGGTGGATGACCGGTGCTCCTCCGGTGTCCCCGGCCTGTACGCGGCGGGCGACGAGCTGGCATCCATGATTTGCGGGGCGTGCTATCCCTCCACCGGATTGGGGCTTTCCGGCTCGGCCGTGCAGGGCTGGCGGGCGGGCGACGCCGCCTCGGACTTTGCCGCCCAGGCCGATGTCCCGGCATATCCTGCGGAGCAGGCCAGCGCACTTCTTGAAACGATGTACGCCCCGTTGAACCGTGCCCGCGGATTTTGTCCCAGATGGGCCAGCCAGGTTCTTTTGAACACCATGGCGCCGTACTACATCCTGCTCGTGATGAACGAGGACCGCCTTGCAAGCGCGCTCAACCAGGTATCCTTCCTGCATGAACATGTGGCCGCCAGATTTAAAGCTGCGGACACTCACGAGCTTCGCCTGGTCCACGAGACCCGAAGCATGATACTGAACGCCGAGATGAAGCTTCGTGCATGCCTGATGCGCAAGGAAAGCCGCGGGAACCACTACCGGGAGGATCATCCGGCGAGAAACGACTCGGAATGGCTTGCCTGGGTTTTGATCAGTTCCGGCGAGAACGGAACGATGCGGCTGAGGAAGGAACCGGTTCCCGAGGCATGGGCTGGAGACAGGGGCGAATCGTACTTCACGCGTTACCCGAGGCGGTTCCCGGGCGAGCTCGAGTTCCTGGCCACTAGTAAAATTTGAGGGGGATGGAATGCCGGTGGAATATTACGATCACGGCCTGTGCAATGGATGCGGGACATGCGTTCTAACTTGTCCGTGCGATGTTTTCCGGTTGGACAAACAGAACAAGAAGACGATTATCGCCTACAGATCGGAGTGCCAAGTTTGCGGCATGTGCATCATATATTGCCCCACGGGCGCCATTGCCGTCACCCCGGAAAAGGACATAAAGGCAATGACGGCATATATGTAGCGCGCCACGTCTATCTTGAGCCCCCTCAGAAGAAAGGGGGAACGGAGCGGACCCCGTTTCCCCCACAACAAGCACGTATCGGGCGATCTACTCGAACTTCTTCACAGCCTTCTTCACCACCTCTTCCGGCACGGTGACGCCCTGGGCCTTGGCGGCCTTCAGGTTCAGGTGCACGTCCAGGTTCTTCAGGCTTTCAACGGGCATGGTGGCGGGTTTCGCACCGTCCATGATCTTCTTGGCCATGGCGGCGGTCTGCTTGCCCATGGCGTAGTAATCTATGGCCAGCGCGGCGATAGCGCCCTTGGACACGGATTCGTTGTCGGAGCTGAACAGGGGCAGCTTGTTATCCTCGCAGACCTTCACCACGGACTCGAAGGCCGAGACCACGGTGTTGTCCAGGCCGATGTACACGGCGTCGGCCTTGCCGACGAGGCTCTTGGCGGCCTGGAACACGCCGCCGGAGTTGGTCACGGTGGCCTCGGCAACGGTGAGGCCCATCTTGGCGGCTGCGGCCTTCACGGCGTTGACCTGGCTCACGGAGTTAGCCTCGCCCGCGTTATAGACGATGCCGATGCGTGTAGCCTTGGGCACGATGGTCTTGATGAGTTCGAGCTGCTTGTCCACGGGGGGCATGTCGGTCATGCCGGTGAGGTTGCCGCCGGGGGCTTCCATGGTCTTCACGAGGCCCGCGCCCACTGGGTCGGACACGGCGGTGAACACCACGGGGATGTCCTTTATCTTCTGGGCGCAGACCTGCGCGCCCGGGGTGGCGATGGCCAGCACCAGAGTGGGCTTCTCGTCGAGCATCTGCCCGGCGATCTGCACGTTGGTGGCGGCGTTGCCCTGGGCGATGTGAACGTTGAACTTGGCGTCCACGCCCATCTCCTTCAGGCCGTCCATGAAGCCTTTGCGGGCGTTGTCCAGGGCGGGGTGCTCCACGATCTGTGTGATGGAGACGACCTTCTGCTGGGCCAGCGCCGTGGTGGCCGCGAGCGCCAGAACGGCTGCGGCCATCAGTGTGAGAAAACGTTTCATGCCTGCTCCTTGTCTGCTGTTGTCGCCATATTCTGGCAAATGCGGGGGAATTCATACCATGCCGGAGCATATCAGCGCAATGCGCACGTTCGACCATGCAGTCGGACGGGCAGACGCCGCTTACGCCAGGGGCGGCATTTTGTTTGCGCTGAACACGAGCGGCGGAGGGGGGACAGGCCGACCTGATTGGTCGGCCTGAAGAGGAGCGAAATCCGGAAAAGCGGCTGAGCCTCAGTTCCCCTTGAGCTGCCTGGAGAGGGTCACCAGGGCGATGGACTTGTCACGCCGTATATCCCATGCGGCCAGGGCGGCGATAGTCTCGGGGTAGGGGTGGCCGATGGCCACGGCGCGGCCCTTGGCGCGGGCTTCCTTCTCGGCCTGGGCCAGCATGAGAAGCGCCGGTTGCTGGCCGCGCTCGTTGTCCAGGAACACGGTGCGCGCGAGGTTGGGAACTTGGGATTTCGCGGCTTCCTTGCCCGCGACGCTCTTTGCCGAGGTGAGCGAATCCAGGAAGAAGACCCCGCGCCCCTTGAGATCGGTCATGACCGCAGCCATGAGCACGGCGTCTTCGGTGGCCTTGGAGCCGGTGTGGTTGCTGACGCCCACGGCGTGGGGCACCTGGGCCAGATGCGCAGCCAGGATTGCGGCAGTCTCCGGCACAGTCATTCCCGCGCGCAGGGTTCCGGCTGCCTGCGGCGCGGAGCCGTGCGCGTCCATGGGCTGGTGCAGGATGACTTCCATCCCGGCCTTGGCTGCCATGGCGTCCACTTCCCTGGTGTGGGGGAGGTTGGGCATGATGGAAAACGTGACGGGCAGGCCCAGGTCCAAAAGGTCCCTGGCCTGATCCAGGGAGCCACCCAGGTCGTCGATGACGATGGTCAGGCGCGGGCTGCCGGGCTTAAGCGGCAGCTCGGGCTGGGCCGGTGTCGCCGGTGCCGTGACAGCGGGAGCCGCCGGTGTCGCCGGAGCCTGGGCGGAAACCGCTGGAGGAGTTTCCGGGGACGCGGCGGTCTTCTCAGGCGCCGGGGCCGGAGCTTTGGTCTGGGCCGGAGTATGTGCCTGAGGCGCTGGGGTCTTGGGGGCCTTCTGGTCCGGCAGATAGAAGAAGGCATAGCCGAAGAACAGAAGGATGGCTGCTACGGCCACGCCAGCGAAGAAAACGAGCGCGGCCGGAGAGTCTTTCCGGCCGCGCTGGGATTTCGCGGGACGCCGCCGGGGCTTGCCGGGGCTTTTTTGGGGCATGGTGTTCTGGCTAGTCGTGCGTTCTCAAGAGACGTTCACAAACATTATGAACGTAACCTAAAAGAACCATTCATTTTGTTTTTGAAAAACATTTCATGTTTTTCAGCTCCAGGGCCAGCTTGAGCTGGTTGTCGCGCTCCATGAGCTCCTTGATCCTGACCTTGGGATCACCACTTTCGGTGGTTTTCTTCTTGCGGCTCAGGTTGTCCAGGTGGCGCGACAGATCGCGTTCACGCACCTGATGGCCCTGGGCGAAGAGGTCCTTTTCCTTGTCCAGGTCCTGAAGCGGCACCTTGAAGTCGGGTTCGATACCCTCGGCCTGGATGGAGCGACCGCTGGGCGTGTAGTACAGGGCGGTGGTCAGCTTGACGCCGGAGCCGTCGTTCAGGGGAATGACGGTCTGCACAGAGCCCTTGCCGAAGGTCTTGTCACCCACCAGCAGGGCGCGCTTGTTGTCCTGGAGCGCACCGGCCACGATCTCGGAGGCGGAGGCGGAACCGGCGTTGATCACCACGGTGACCGGCATGCTCACCTCGGAGCCGTCCTTCTTGGACTCGAAGTCCTTGCGCTGCTCGTCGCGCCGTCCCTTGATGGTGACGATGCGGCCCTTGGACAGGAAGAAGTCGGAGACGCTCACGGCCTGATCGAGCAGTCCGCCGGGGTTGTTGCGCAGGTCCAGGATGATGCCCTTGATGGGCTCCCCGGCCTTGGAGGCGCTCTTCACGGCGTCCTTCAGCTCGTTGGTGGTGTTTTCGTTGAAGCGGGTGATGCGCACCAGCAGGTATCCGGGTTCGACCTCGGAGGCCTTCACGGACACGATGGGGATGGCCTCGCGCACGATGCGCAGCTTCTCGGGCTTGTTGCTGCCCTTGTGCACGATGGTCATGGATACGGGCTTGCCCTTGGGGCCACGGATGCGCTGCACCGCGTCCATCAGGGACATGTCCTGGGTGGACTGGCCTTCGATTTCCACGATCACGTCCCCGGCGCGCAGCCCGGCCTTGTCGGCGGGGGTGTCGTCGATGGGGGAGATGACCGTGATGCGGCCGTTTTCCACGGTGATTTCGATGCCGATGCCGGAGAACTCGCCGGAGGTGCTGACCTGCATCTCCTTGAAGTCCTCCTTGGTCAGGAAGCTGGAATGGGGGTCAAGCTGTTGCAGCATGCCCACGATGGCGCCGTCGATCAGTTCCTGGCGCGTCACGCTTTTGACGTAGTTGCCTTCAACCAGCTCGAGCACTTGGCTGAAACGTTTCAGAGGGCCGAAGCGGTCCTCCTGGGCCAGGGCAAGCCCGGCAGTAAGAAGCAGGGCGACGACCATGACGGCCAACCCAGCCTTGGAAAAGCGGGACATAATATCGCCTCCAGCGAAAATCCGACCGCAATAGTGCGGATGAATCAGGATGCCGGGGTCGGGACGGCCACGTGACCGACCACAAACCATCGGCTGGGGTTACTTGGTTTCAAGCCGAAACGCAATTCAAAAGACATGCCGGAAGCGCCGGGAACCGGGAACTCGCCCGCAACTCCGAGCGCTTCGCCCCGCGTAACATCCTGGCCCGGCTTCACGCTCAGGCGGGCCATGTGGGCATACACCGTGGCCGCCGCGCCCCCGTGGGCCAGCACTACCACATGCCCCAGGCCCTTGAGCTCGCCCGCGAAGGCCACCCGGCCCCAATAGGCGGCGCGCACGGCCTCAGCTCTGGCGGTTTTGAAACCCAGGCCGTTTCGCGGTGGGGAGGCCTCGGGATCGAAGGCCTGGACCTGTTCTCCGGCAACAGGGCGCGCAAGCTGTCCCTGGGCCGCGTCGAGGGGTTTGTCCTGAACCATGGCTGGCGAAAGTTCCGCCTGGGCCACGATCTCCAGGACGCGCTCCAGCAGCTCACGGGGCGCAAGGCGTTCATGGCGCAAGGAGGCGAGTTCCCGCCGAAGCTTGAGGCGTGCCTCCAAAATGGCGTCACGGGTCTTCTCCACCAGGGCGTTCTGGGCGTCGGCCTCTGGCCTGAGCTCGGCCTCCTTGGCCAGATTGGCGGTCAGCTCGCTGTTTTTCAGGCTCATGCCTGAGAGTTCCCCGCGCACCTCGACGTATTGCGCGCCGAGCCAGGTCAGGGTGCGGTCCGTCTCGTCCCAGGGTGCGGCTGGGGCGCTCAGCATGCCTTTCAGGCGCACGTCCATCTCCCAGAGCTTGGGGAGCAGGGCGCGCAAGCGTGTGGTCAGGCCCGCCAGCTCATCCTCGGTGGCCTGGCGCTCCCGCGCGAGCCTGCCCAGTTCGCCCGAGAGGGCGGCCTGGCGGGTCTTCTGGGTCTTCAGCCGCGCCTCAAGAAACGTGATGTCGCTTAGGATCTTGTCAAGTTCGGGGCGCGCGGCGCGCTCGGCCTGGGTGGGCTCCGACGGGGGCGGGGCCTGAGCCTGTGCCAGAGCAGGCGTTGCGAGGCCCAGAAGGGCCGCGATCAGGAGAGAAAAGATCCCAAGGGGCATGTGTGGCACAGCTGATTCCGGGTTTTGCAGTATTGATTGCCAACGCCCACCAGTTGGGCGTGGAAGTCGCCCAGGAAGGCGGGGTCTGGGTCCAGCACGTCCATGAAGAAGTCGCGCGTCTCTTCGTAGTCGGCGTCCTCGGGCAGAAGGCCGTGGCGCGAGAGTATACGCCGGGTGTAGGCATCCACCACGAAGCTCGGCATCTGGAGCGCATAACACAGGATGGAGTCCGCCGTCTCCGGGCCGATGCCGCTTACTTCCAGCAGCTCCCCGCGCACGTCAGTCATGTCGCGATCCGCAAGCAGCCCAAGATCGAAATCGCAGCTTGCCGACAGATAGTCCAGGAGGTTTCTCAGCCGTCTGGCCTTCAGGCGGAAGAAGCCCGCCGGATGGATGAGCCGCTCCAGTTCGGGCAGGCTCAGGGCGTGGATGGTGTGCGGATCGAGCGCACCGGCCTGCTCCAGGTTGGAGAGGGCCTTTTCCACGCCTTTCCAGGCGGTGTTCTGGGTGAGCACCGCTCCCACGCAGACCTCGAAGGGCGTTTTGGCGGGCCACCAGTTTCGTGGGCCGTTGGCCGAGAGCATGGCCTGATAATAGCCGAGAAGCACGTCGCGTCGCTGCATGGCGCAGTACTAGCCGGGGCACGGCCCTGCGGGCAAGCCTTGATGCGTTGCAAAAAACGGGGCGTCGTGTATGGAACAGGCTAGCAAATCCCTTTTCAAGGAGACCATCCTATGACACGTACCCACTTGACCGCTGTGTTGGCTGCCCTGGCCGTCACAGCGTCCCTGGCCGGATTGTCCTTCGCCCAGGACGCATCCCAGACCGTGACCGCCGCCTGCTCCAAGTGCCACAACACCAAGCGCGTCTGCGCGGGCTTCGGCGCGAAGGACAAGGCCGCCTGGGACGCCACCGTGACCCGCATGATCGGCAAGGGCGCTGTTGTTTCCGCCGCCGAGAAGCCCGTGATGGTGGAATGGCTGGCCGCCCAGCAGGCCGGGGCCAAGCCCGTCTGCGAATAGCGCGCCTGTTTGCGGACCCCTTTGCCGGACCCTGGGCTCGTGTCGCGTGTTTAGAAAACATGAACATGTGAGGCTCTTGCAAAATCCATCGCCAGCTGCAACCCGAGCATAAGTGCGGGTCGGTAACAGGTTGGGATAAATGCGGATTCCAAAGGGCGCAGCCTTTTGGCAGCCGGAGGCGTTCCCCAACTGCGAATTTTGCAAGTTCCTCATGGTTCTCTTGGTTTAGGTCATAGATTGTATGAACGTGTTTTGAGCACGCCGCACGAGCATGACCTCCAGAAAACAAGGCACCCCAATGGACGCGATGTTCGTCTACGTGACCGCCAAAGACAGGGCCGAGGCTCTGTCCATCGGGCGCACCCTGGTATCCGAGCGGCTGGTGGCCTGTGTCAACGTGCTGGACGGCCTTCGTTCCGTCTACTGGTGGGACGGCGCGGTCCAGGAGGAAGACGAGGCCTGCTTCGTGGCCAAGACCCGCCGTGAGCTGGTGGGCAAGGTCGTGGAGCGGGTCAAGGAGCTGCACTCCTACGATGTTCCCTGTGTAGTGGCCCTGCCGGTGGCGGACGGCAACCCCGATTTCCTGGACTGGATCGCCGCCGAGACCGGTCCCCAACGGTAAGGAGCCTTGATGCGCATCCTCGTCTTCGGGTCCATGGCCTATGACCGGATCATGACTTTCCCCGGCAAGTTCGCCGACCACATCCTGCCCGACAAGCTGCACATCCTCTCGGTCTGTTTCGTCCTGGAGGGCTTGCAGGAGAAGTTCGGCGGCACGGCGGGCAACATTGCCTACTCCCTGGGCCTTCTGGGCGACAGCCCCCTGATCGTCGCCTCGGCTGGCAAGGACTTCGAGCCCTACGCCGCCTGGCTCACCAAGCAGGGCCTGAGCATGCAGGGCATCAAGCTAGTCCCCGAGGAGTTCACCGCAGGAGCCTACATCACCACGGACCAGTCGGACAACCAGATCACCGCCTTCAACCCCGGCGCGATGAAGGTCCAGGCCGGATTCGCCGTGGACTCCTTCGATCCGGCGGACACTCTGGGCATCGTGGCCCCCGGCTGCCTGGCCGACATGAAGCACTACAGTGCCAAATTCAAGGAGCTGGGCATCCCCTTCTTCTACGATCCCGGCCAGAACATCACCGCCTTCTCCGGCGAGGAGCTGGCCGAGATGCTCACCGGCGCAAGCTACCTGATCACCAACGACTACGAGCTCCAGCTCATCATGAACGCCACCGGCCTATCCAAGGAGTCCATCCTGCACCGCGTCGGCACGCTCATCACGACGCTTGGCGAGGAAGGCTCGGTGATTAACGAGAAGGGCGTGGAGACGAAGGTCCCCGCCGCCAGGATTTCCGGCGTGAAGGACCCCACCGGCGCGGGCGACTCCTTCCGCTCGGGCCTTCTGCGCGGACTGGCCCTGGGCAAGTCCCTGTCCGTGGCCGCGCGCATGGGCGCGGTGACCGCCGCCTACTGCGTGGAGCAGCACGGCACCCAGGAGCACGTCTTCACCCAGGCCGAGTTCTGGGCGCGCTACGAAGAGAACTTCGGCAAGCCGGAGTAATAATCAGGCCGTGCGGGGGGGGGCGGCTTCGTCCCCTCCCGCACGTTGAAAACGCCGCCGGAAACTCTGACCCGATTCGCCAGGGGAGACACGCCATGCGCACCGGCACCGAAGAGAAGACCCCGCTTCGCGTAAGTTCCGAGAAAATCCAGGCGTATCTCACGCAACTCTACGGCGACACCGCCAAAATCTCCTGGCTTGGGGAGATCGGCTCCCACGGCGTCCAGGGCATGAAGGAGTTCGGATACGGAAAGCCCCTTCGCGTGGAGTTCTCCGTGGGCGGAAAGCTCCAGTCCGCCGTGCTGTCCATCATGCGCGGCGACAAGTACGGCCACCAGTTCTACTGGGACCGCGCCGCAATCCTCATGTTCCAGCACGAGACCTCGGGCCGCCTGCCCCGGCACGCCAAGCCCCTTGGGCTCGGCTATTTTGACGCGCGCGACCGGATGGTGGCCGTGGTGGAGCCCAAGGAGTTCTTCAGCCTGACCGAGCTGCTGGACGGCGAGGACTACTATCTGCACCTGGAGCGCATCGGCAGGGACGAGGCCGCCCTGAACGCCCAGGCCGCAGGCTCCGCGCCCGCGTCAGATGGCACGGTTGAGGGTGCTGGAGCGGGAGTAGCTTCCGGGGCTCCCGATGGCGCTTCGGCGGCCACCCAGGCCGACATCGACATGTCGCGCGGCTTCGCCAGCTGGCTCGCCGAAATCCACTCGGCCAAATACGAAGACCCCGACCTCTACCTGCGCCGCGTGCGCGACCTGATCGGAGCCTCTGAGTGCATCTTCGGGCTGGTGGACGCCTATCCCTACCCCTACGACAAATTTTCCCCCGAGCGCTTCCTGGCCCTGGAGAAGCGCATCATCGACTGGCGCTGGAAGCTGCGCCGCTACACCCACCGCCTGAGCGTGGTGCATGGCGACTTCCACCCCTGGAACACCCTGGTGCGCGAGGAGAATGGGCGCTATGAGTTCTCCGTGCTGGACCGCAGCCGGGGCGAATACGGCGAGCCCGCCGACGACGTGGCCACCATGAGCCTCAACTTCGTGCTGTTTGGCCTCTACGGGCAGTCGGGAAAGCCCCGGCTCAAAGGCGCGTTCGAGAAACTCTACGTGTCGTTCTGGGAAGAGTATCTGGAGCGCACCGGTGACGAGGAAATCCTGGAGGTCATCGCGCCCTTCTACGTGTTTCGCGGTTTGGTGATCGCCTCGCCCCAGTGGTATCCGCACCACCCCGAACCGGTGCGGGAGGGCTTGCTGCGCTTCCTGGAGCGGGTGTTGGAGGAAGACAAGTTCGATTGGCGCGGGATTAACAAGTATCTTGATTAGTTCTGAAGACGGAAGAATGCCTCCGGCGGCCAAAGAGGGCTCCGCCCTCTCTGGACTCTCCCGCCAGGGGGATGATCCCCCTGGACCCTCAGTGGGCTTCGCGGGATGAATTGGGAGTATGGTAGTGTCATGCAGATAGATGGAAATACTGTACTGGAAGACGACGATGAGCCTGAAGCAAGGCAGGCGGGAGCCGCTTTGTGGTTCACCGGCTTGCCCGGCGCGGGCAAATCCACCGTGGCGGGCGCGGTGCTGGACGTGTTGAAGACGCGCGGGCTGGACGTGGTGCATCTGCGCATGGACGACCGCCGCAAGCACTACACCCCGCGCCCCATATATACGGCCAAAGAACGCGTCGAAGCTTACAGGATGTTCGTTGACGAGGCCGCTGAGCTTGTGCGGGAAGGCAGGGTGGTGCTCATGGACGGCTCCGGGTCGCAACTGGATATGCGGCGCTATGCCCGGAGCATGATCGAGCGCTTCGCCGAGGTGCACCTGCGCTGCGGCGTGACCACCGCCATGAAGCGCGAGAGCGCGCGCCCCGAGGGCGCGGTCATGGCCGGACTCTACGCCAAGGCCATGAAGCGAAAAGCCACAGGCCAGAAGTTCGAGGGCCTGGGGCAGGTCATCGGCGTGGACGTCCCCTTCGAGGAAGACCCGCGCGCGGAGCTGGTGCTGGACTCCGCAGGCTTAAGCGTGGAAGCCATGCGGGACGCGGTGCTTGAGCGGTTCGCGCCCTGGCTGGGCTGATAATGTGGCCTTGAGTTGTCTGTGTCCTGACGATTAAGTTTGTGCAACTAAGTTAAATCAGGGAAAAATGGGAAAGAATCAACATTTTGTTCCTCAATTCTATCTCCGAAATTTTTCTATTTCTGGTAATTCGAGAGGTATATCCTGCTATAATATCTCAAGGCGACTGTTGATCTGTCAGGCTAGCATTAGAGGGCAGGCTTCTAAAGATAATTTTTATGATAATGATGGAACTGTAGAGGAGTATTTGTCGAAAATTGAAGGACTGTTTTCAGATGTTATTCGGTCAATCATTGATGGAGTGTGTGATTATAGCAGCGACAGTTTCCAGAGTATGATGAAGATGTTTATGATTAATTTGTATGTGCGAACTGAGAAGATGGCTGCCGATGTCGAAAGAGCTCTTGACAAGATAGTAAGGATTGTTTCCCGCGAAAGGGTTTCAGAAGATATGCAGAGGTTCCTTGATTCGGCCATGCTTAAGCTGAATCATCCAGGAACGATCATGCTTAATAACGTCAAGAGTATTTTAGATGTCATATATGACTTGGATGTTGTTGTCTTGAAGAATTGTACCAGTGTCGATTTTGTGACATCTGACAATCCAGTGGCAATATATAATATGTATCTTGAAAGAAGGGGGTTTAAGGGAGGATTGGGAGGTCTTTCCTTGAAAGGTGTTCAGATTATTGTCCCAATTTCTCCTCGTTATGTGGCGATGGCCTATGATCCTGAAGTATATAGGGTTGGGGGAGGCTCGTTTGATCGCTGTGTGCGCAATGTTAACGATGTTCGTTCAATTAACAAGCTGCAATGTGTTAACGCTGGCGAAAATATTATGTTCTCAAATGTAGATTGTTGTCGTGAAATAGTCAGTAGTATTTCGGAATTGAATAAGTTACGCAGTTCAGTGAAGTCAGTTGTCCGCTGTGCTCAGAAATATGAGGAGTCTGGTGGGGCAGATAAATATATTTTTGTAGATGATTATCGTGAGCGAAAGAAGTGTAGTAGTGAGTTGATTATGTTTCAGCGGGGAAGTTTGAGGATTAGTTTTGGTTTGACATTTGTTTCAATCAAGTCATCTGCAAAGAAACATAAATTAGGAAATAATCCTGTGCGCAGTTGGGCTGTTAAGATGAGGTATCAGCACGCACTTGATCGAGTTGCTCAGAATGCTTGAAATGATTCACACTACTGTTATGAATTGATTCGTGATGCAATCGCAAAAACGATGCACTATTGCACAAATAGAGGAAGGCTTCCGGCCGAGCTGGTGCTGGACGCCGCGAGCTTAAGCGTGGAAGCCATGCGGGACGCGGTGCTTGAGCGGTTCGCCGCCTGGCTGGGGTAGGGCGCAGCCTGACGTGCTCGCACCCTCGCCCTTTGACCGCGCCCCATCCATGCCTTATGATGTGGAGATGAAGTTCCACGTCCTCACCTTCGGGTGCCAGATGAACGCCGCCGATTCCGGCTGGCTGGGCCGCAGCATGGCCCAATTAGGCTGGCAGGAGGTTCCTGCCGACGAGGCCCAGGTCTTTATCGTCAACACCTGCTCCGTGCGCGACAAGCCGGAACAGAAGGTCTACAGCCTGCTCGGTCGCCTCGTCGCCCATCTGGAGCGCGACCCTGCCATCTTCTGCGCCGTGGGTGGCTGCGTGGCTCAGCAGGTCGGCACTGGCCTGTGGGACCGCTTCCCCTTCGTGCGTCTGGTGTTCGGAACCGACGGCATCTCCCAGGCCCCGCAGGCGCTGGTGCGCCTGGCCGAAGAGCCGCAGCTTCGCCTGTCGCTTCTGGATTTCACCCAGTCCTACGTGGAGCGCGACCCGGCCCTGCCAGCAACCGCCGTGTCCCCGCGCGCCTTCGTGAACATCATGCAGGGCTGCGACAACTTCTGTACCTACTGCATCGTGCCCCACGTGCGGGGCCGCCAGAAGTCGCGCTCCAGCGTCTCGGTGCTGGCCGAGTGCCGCGCCCTGGCCGAAAGCGGCGTGAAGGACATCACGCTTCTCGGGCAGAACGTGAACAGCTTCGGCCTGGATGCGGGTGGCGACGGGGTGAGTTTCCCGCAGCTTTTGCGCGCCGTGGCCGCCATGGAGGGGGTGTCGCGCCTGCGCTTCACCACATCGCACCCCAAGGATCTGGCCGACGACGTGATCGCCGCCTTCGGAGAGCTGCCCAACCTGAGCCCCAGCCTGCACCTGCCGGTGCAGTCCGGCTCGGACGCGGTGCTCAAGCGAATGGGGAGAAAATACACGCTGGCCCAGTATCTCTCCAAAGTGGAGGCGCTTTACCGGGCGAGGCCGGAACTGTCGCTCAGCACGGACTTTATTGTGGGGTTCCCCGGCGAGACCGAGGAGGATTTCCGGGCCAGCCTGGAGCTTATCCGTACGGCCCGGTTCGAGACATCCTTCTCGTTCCTGTACAGCGACCGCCCAGGCGTGGCGTCGGCCAAAATGGAGCCCAAGGTGCCAGACGACATCAAATCCTGGCGTCTGGCCGAGCTTCAGGCCTTGCAAAATGACCAGCAGCAGGCCATGCTGAACGATCTGGCCGGGAGCGTGGCCCAGGTGCTGGTGGAAGGCCCCGGAGCCCGGCGGGACTCCGAGGAACCGGCCTGGAAGGGGCGCGACGAGGCCGGGCGCGTGGTGAACTTCGCTGCCGCGCCTTCCGCGACTGACCTGACGGGGCGGATCGTCCCGGTACGCATCGTCCAAGCCAAGAAGCATTCCTTGTGGGGGGAGCAGTTGTCATGATCGAGATGAAAGTGTTCGGCCTTGCGCTGGACGAAGACACCCAGGCCCCGGTGCTCATCCTCAAGGACCTTGAGGACAAGCTCACCCTTCCTATATGGATCGGCGCCATGGAGGCCATGGCCATCTCGCTCACGTTAAACGACGTGAAGCTGCCCCGGCCCATGACCCACGACCTGCTGCTCTCCGCAATCGGGCTGATGGGCGGAACCGTGAAGACCGTGTCGGTCACGCACCTGAGCGAGGGGACCTTTTACGCGGCAGTGTCCGTGGAGCAGGGCGACAAGACCCTCCAGATCGACGCCCGCCCCTCCGACGCCGTGGCCTTGGCCCTGCGCGCCGGGGCGTCCATCCTGGTGGACCCCGCCGTGATCGCGTCCCTGGCCGAGGGCAAGCCCAAGCCGGTCATCGCCTCAGACGGCGACGACAAGTGGACGGACATCCTGGAGAGCTACAACCCCGGCGACAACAAATACAAGATGTAGAGACATGATCGACCTGCACACCCACACCACGTTCTCCGACGGCGAGCTGATCCCCGCTGAGCTCGCCCGCCGCGCCGCCAAGGCCGGATACAAGGGGCTGGCCATCACCGACCACGCCGACCCCTCCAACATGTATCTCATCATCGAGAACCTGCTGCGCTTCGCCAAGGACACCGGTCCGCACCTGGACGTGAATCTGGCCGTGGGCGTGGAGCTGACGCATATTCCCCCGGCGCTGATCCCCGGCCTCATCACCGAGGCGCGGCGCGCGGGAGCGCAACTGGTGGTAGTGCACGGCGAGACCATCGTGGAGCCGGTGCTTCGCGGAACGAACCTGGCCGCCATCGAGGGCGGCGCGGACGTGCTGGCCCATCCGGGGCTCATCACCATCGAGGAAGCCGGGCTGGCCGCCGAGCGAGGCGTGCACCTGGAGATCACCACCCGCAAGGGGCACAGCCTGACCAACGGCCACGTGGCTGTGATGGCGCGCACCTGCGGGGCAAAGCTTGTGATAAACAACGACGCCCACGCGCCGGGCGATCTGGTCTCTCAGGACATGCGGCGCATGGTGGCGCTGGGCGCTGGCCTGACCTCCGAGGAGCATCGGCAGGCCGAGAAGAACTCGCAGGACATATTCACCCGGATCATGACCCGCAAGTAAGCCCTGCCGCATCTTCCGGCACGCGCTGAAATTGACGCCGCCCTGGCCGCATGACACTATGCGGCCCGTGAAAAAGCTCCTCTTCTCCCTCGTATTCCTACTCTGTCTGGCCGCGCCCGCCCTGGCGGACAAGGCCTCCGACCTCGACCTCATCCGCCGGTATTTCCCGCAGGCCGTGGCCTCCGTGACGCCGGACGGGCTCGTTCTCTCGGACGGGGCGCGCCTCGTCTACGACGACGGTCGTGCCAAAGACGCCGAGGCCGCCCTGGACGACACGGACATCGAGGACATGCTGGCCCAGCCCTATCCGCTGGAGCGCGTCACCGCCGAGCCAGCGCCCGGTTTTCATCCCGGACGCCGCCGGGTGGTCGCCCTGTTCAAGGCCGCCTACGGCTACGACGCCGCCGAGGTGAAGGCCAACCTCGTGCCGGTATCCTTTCTGGGAAAGACCGTGCTGTTCAACCAGCGAAACGGCGCAGCCCAGTCCCTGGAAGCCGTGGGGCGCGATCTGGCCGCCGTGCTGGCCGCGCATCCTGAATATAAGGCCCACGTGCAGCCCTTGAGCGGCACCTTCGCCTGGAGGCCCATCGCAGGGACCGAGCGGCTGTCCATGCACAGCTTCGGCGCGGCCATCGACCTGAACGCCAAGAAAAACGGCTACTGGCGTTGGTATACGGGCAACAACCCGCTGAAACTGCGTACGGATTTCCCGGCGGAAGTTGCCGAGGTGTTTGAGCGACACGGATTCATCTGGGGCGGCAAATGGGCGGAGTTCGATATTATGCACTTCGAGTACCGACCGGAGCTGATCGCCAAGGCTCAGGGGCGCTAGCGTCGGACCCGTGAAACACATGGGCATGTGTGGCACGGGCAATACTCATGATTGTAGACGGTTAGCTCCTGTTGAAGTCATCGCCCGCCGCTAACCGGACAGAGGGGTAAGTCGGCAACAGGATGGGATTATGAGGGATTCCAAAGGGCGCAGCCCTTTGGCCGCCGGAGGCTTTCACCTACTTCTGATTTTGCGAGTCCCTCACGTATTTGGGGAACGCCATACTCGCTAACGCCGGGTTGCCCGGAACGGGCTCGCCTACCAGCCGCCGCCCCCGCCGCCTCCGCCTCCGCCGCCGGAACCGCCCCCACCGCCTCCGCCGCCGGAACCGCCCCCACCGCCGCTCCCCGACGAATCGGAACTCGACGCCATGGCCGACGAAAATCCGCTGGACAGGCTCTGCGAGAAGTCGCCGGGCGAGGAGACGTCCCAGCTTGAGCCGTGATACCAGCCCGGCGTGTAGCCGTCCGGCGACTGGGCGGCCTGGGCCAGCACCTGCGCGAAGCGCTCGCCCCACTGGTGCGCGAGCCCCAGGGCCATGGCATAGGGCAGGAACTTCTCGAACAGCTCCGGCGTTTCTTCCGGCGGATTGACGAGGTTCAGGCGCTCCTCTTCGGCCACACCCAAGTAGAGGGCGAATCCCTCGATCTGGTCCATTATCCTGCGTCCTTCCGCAGTAGGGGCTTTCAGCAGATGGTAGAACGCCGCGCAGGCGCTGCCGGAAGCCAGCAGTATCGCGGCGGCAAGGGGCGTGGTGGCCGCGCCCAGGAAGAACAGGCCCGCGAATTCGCCCAGCACGAAGGGGGTGGCGAAGGCCGTGATGAAGATGGCTCCGGCCCAGGCCATGAAGCTGCCCCGGCCTTTCACCGCCTCGTGCCAGGAGGCCGCCACCCGCGACAGCAGCATGACCGTGCCCGCCGTCCATACGCTCAGCCATGCCGCCATGAACAGCGACTGGTCGGTGCTCGGTCCGGAAAACACGGCGGTCAGAGTCGCAGCCAGCGCGATGGCCACCCCAGGCCAGAACCAGCCGAGGTTGGGATTGAACAGGTAGCCAGTGTACGAATCGCGCAGAGCCTTGCGCAGCGCGCCTTGGGCGTCGCTCAGCGCGGTGCGGTTGGAGCGTTCCACTTCCAGGGGAGAGCCGCCCTTGAAGAGGACCCGCATGGCGCTGTCTTCGTCGAGCCTGGAGGCCGCCTTTTGCTCATTGCGCAGCTTCAGCGTGAATTCTCCCTTGTCTCTTTCCGTGATGGTCACCAGACCCTGCACGGCCAGACTGACGATGGTGCAGGGCAGGTCCTTGTTGTCGTAGCCCATACGCGAAATGTAGCGCGCGGCGGCGGGGGAGATGTCTGGCGGCGGCGCGTAGAGCGGGATAATGGTCCCTCTGTCCGGGTCGCGCCCCACCTTGAACCAGGCCGCGAGGAAGTAAGCCATGAGCAGCACGAACAGCCCAAGCGACGCGGCCAGCATCCTGTTCACGGAGAGCGCGTGCAGCAGTCGCTCCCAGGTGGACGGGCTGGCCACGAACCCCTTGGGCCAGGCCACAGCCGCCGTGAACCCCTCGCCCGGTTGCAGCGCGCGGGTGGTCTGGAAGACCAAACGCCCCTGACCTTCCGGTTTGACGGTGAAGTCAAGCCCCTGCGCCCCCCTGGGGCCGGTGTACCCGGCGAACTGGAGGAAATTTGCACCGGGCGGCACGATGAACACGGCCCGCACGCGCTCGATGGGAAAGCTCCAGCTGTTGCCGGTGACGTTCCAGTAGATCTCGTCGTATGTGTCGAAGAAGCGGACCTGCGACTTGGCCAGATAGCGCAACGTCCAGGTGTAGACGCCCGGCGTCAGGAACGAGTCCTTGTGGCCCAGGTAGATGCGCACGCTCTCGCCCTTGTCCTCCATGCGCCATATCTCTGGGCTTACGCCGCGCCGCACCTCCAGTACCTGATAGGGCTGGCCGGACATGACCCCGATCCAGTCGAAAGGCGGCTTCACCAGGTCGCGGTAGATGCCGCGCTTGATGACGCGCCCCTGGGCCAGGGCTGTGATAGTCTCCGTGACCTCGGTCAGGCCGTCCGGGCGGACTGCGATCACCGCATCGAAGGAGATGATGTGCTCCGCGAGGGCCTGCGCCGGGTGCGCCAGCCCAGCCAGACAGAAAGCCCAGAGCAGGAGCGCGCGCGTGAGGACGTGATGCATGGACATTCCCTCCTGAACAGCCTGGGTCACTTGGAGGCGAAGTCCACCACGGGGACCTGACGCTTGGAGTTTTCGGCCTCGAAGAATTCGGCCTTGCCGAAGCCGAACATGCGGGCCACGATGTTGGAAGGGAAGGAGTCCACGGCGATGTTCAGGTTGCGTACCGCGCCGTTGTAGTAGCGCCGGGCCATCTGGAGCTCGGATTCTATCTCCGCCAGGGAGTTTTGCAGTTGCGTGAAGTTGGCGCTGGCCTTCAGGTCCGGGTAGGCCTCGGCCAGGGCCAGTATCTTGCCGAGCGCCTGCCCCAGAAGCCCTTCGGCCTGGAGGCGTTCGCCTGTGCCCTGCGCGGCCATGCTCCTGGCGTGCAGCGTGGCGATCTGTTCCACCAGCTCGCGCTCGTGGGTCATGTAGCCTTTCACGGTCTGCACGAGGTTCGGTATGAGCTCGGCGCGCCGGGTGAGCTGCACGTCCACGCCACTTAAGCCCTCCTGCACCATGTTGGCGCTTCGCACCAAACTGTTGTACAGGGCCATCACCAACAGGCCCAGAAGCAACGCGGCACCCAGCAGAACGAGAAGGGTGATCATAGTGACGACCTCTCAGTATTTCAGATTCTATACTCCCTAGACTCCATGAACCCGTCCTGTCAAATACGGGGGCGCTTCGCCCCAAGCCCCTCGGGCCGCATGCACCTGGGCAACGCCTGGACCGCGCTTCTGGCCTGGTTGTCGGCGCGTTCCAAGGGCGGGGCAATGGTCCTTCGCATGGAGGACCTGGACCCGGAGCGCTGCAAACCCCACTTCGCCCGCCACATTCTGGAGGACCTCTCCTGGCTGGGCCTAGACTGGGACGAAGGTCCGGACGTGGGCGGTCCGCACGGCCCCTACACGCAGGACGAACGGCGCGGCCTGTACCAGCGTTGCCTGGACACCCTGGGAGCGCGCCGGATGGTCTATCCCTGCACCTGCACCCGCGCGGAGCTGCGCGCCGCGCAGGCCCTCCCGGCAGGGGACGCAGACGCCGCGCCGCATTCCGGCATCGCCCAGGCCCC